>JAKSNY010000016.1 GCA_024399495.1 Paludibacteraceae bacterium | reverse complement strand
GCCACTGGTATTGTGACGCTTTCTCAGTATTGGTGTCCATAAGGTCAACAGGATTATTCTCACAAACCGCTGGCGTTGACGATTTTATCACCGCCTTTATAGGCTTATCCACATCTATTGTTATTGAACCATTGCCGTCGCATGTGCCGTTCTGATTCTTTACAGTGTATGTGGTCTTGGCATTGACTGCCGCTATGCTCACTGAGGTGCCCCTGCCTATCTCCGCTCCATTCTCCTCCCATATAAGTATCTCTCCAGTTATTGGAGTATAGGTGGTGCTGAGAGTTATAGGCGAACCTACGCACACCTTGTCCTTAGGGCTGACAGCACTTGACTCCACAGGTATCTCAAACTCTGAGCCAACCTCAACAGGTGTCTCATGCTCATCTTGACACTTGCCCTCACCAAACACCATTCTATAAGTAACTGTGGTTGCTACCGTGGCTACTGATTTATCCTCATAGGTCACGGTCTTGTCCGCCGATGTCACCACTCCGCTCGTGACCTTGGTCTCCGCTCCGCTTCCCACCTTTTTATATAAGGTGTATTCTCCCTCTCCGCTTACTATGGTTGCCGTAATGGTGCTTACAGGATTGCCTGTACACACAAACGCAGGTTCAGCCTTCAACGTAAACTTATTAACGTCAGTTAAGTTGTATGTAACGCTTTGCGTAGATTCACAAGAGGTTTTTGCAGGGTCTGTAGCAACAAGTTTAATAGTACCCTGACCTCTTGTCTTTTTGTCTATCGTATATGTATCGCCTGTTGGAGAGGTAGCAGAACCGTCCTGCCACTCTATCACGGCTGTAGCAGGTGTTTTCCCCGAAACCTTATAACTTAAATCCGCTCCCTCATAAACACAAGTGGTTATATCCAAAGGAGACACACTGAACTTTATGGCATCCTTAACCTTAACCGTAACCTTAACACGCTCACTCTCACAATACTCTGTTTTAGCGTCATTAGGCTTCGTATTAGTTACATAGTAGGCAGTACCTGTGGGATTTATTTTAGTATCATCAACCACAATCTTTGTGTTTGTAATAACGTCAGTCCCGGTTGCAGTCTTGTACCAAGTCAGTTTATCCTTGTTCTTATCAACCAAAGTAGTTAAATCTACGGTACCGCCTGTTGGTAGCGGACACTCGTTATACTCGTGAACCACCGGTGCAGGAGACGGTTCGCAATCACACTTCATTGAGATGCGTAGTGGCTCAGATACAGCAGTAAGATCAGCACACCCTAACTTTACTGAAGGATCCTTCTCTTTTGCAATTCCGTTTTTTATAGCCTGAGCGGAGCCACCCACCCAGATTCTGTAATATACGCCATCCTTATGCGTCTTTTTATCAAGCGGCACTGTTTTTTTCTCCGCTTTATCAGCCGTACCAATATCAGTCCAGTTTTTCCCATCTGTTGATTGTTGGAAAAGATAATACGGTGTTTTAAAATATTCAGACAAATCCACTGCAGTGGAGCCGTTTAACTCCATAGATGTCAGAGAGCAGTCTGTGATAACAATATCCTTAGACTTATCTCCACCTGCTATAATATCTATAGCCGGAGCACAAGCAGTAAACAGCACATCATCCAAGCCCACATCATTACCAGCATAACCTTTTTCATCTATACAATGATTCCCTTCATGACACCAATCTCTTGCAACATCCTCCTTATCCACATTGTTTACCAACTTAAACGAGATATCGGTATAATCAAGACTATTGAATGAACCATTAAATTGGGTCCAAGGGGTGGCTGTCGGCAAGTATCCGGTGGTAATGGAGAGCAAAGTCTTTTCCTGTCCACTTGCATTTTTACCTATAACATCCAGTTTTACATTAATAGGAGCTCTCTCATCTCCAGGATTAGTACATAGATTGGCTATCCAAGCAGAAAAATTATACAAAGTATTCTCACAAAATGTATCTTCACTACTATGGTAAATAAAAATATTACTTTTAGGGAATCCACAATTCACAAGAAAAAATCCATCCCTACTACCATTACCAGTATGTCCTTTGACTATAGGTTCATTGCTCCAATAACCGCCTACCCTGGCATTATCAACAACGGCACAATCTCCATCGTTAAGATTATCATTTACACTTGGAGGATATTTGTATTCAGTTGTCACCTTTCCATTAAAATAATTTTTAAAATCATCCCTAAGTCCACCATTAGAAGGTTGTGCACTGTTTTTCAGCGTAAAGTCCTCTTTTAAGACATTCAACTGACCACCGCCTGCAGAGCAGCAGATAATGGATGATATAGGACCTGCAGTTATAGTTTTTCCACCATATTCCGCCTTAATGTAAACTTTATCTTCCGTAATGATTTTAGAGACAGAAGTACCTGTGCCAGCCATTGATTTCCAGTTATTACCATCCTCAGAATAAGACCATTTGCATGATGTTACCTTGCTCATGGATTTCAATGTAAACGTATTCTCTTCTCCCTTACAGCAGTTTGTGCCATTCTCAATTATAATTCTGTCATCAAAACAACCCTTTATCTTAATAGACTTGAACTGAAAGACTGCGGAACCGTTAGGATCCAATCCGGTTACAGTATATTCAACATTACCGCTTGTTGCAGTATTCTTTACCTTAAATGGAAAAGTAAACGGATAGTCATAAGATGGCATTCTAATGGAGCCGTCATCATTAAAATACCAATATGGATTGGCTTGTGTCCTATCACCACACAAACCTATACACTCCAAATTGTATTGTGAAACATGAGACTTTGGCTTATTGCCCTGTGAAACAAACTTAATATCCGCCTGACACCAATAATAATCACCATGAATATTTGCGTTCAAATTTGACAAAGAATAGGAGAACAATTTACTATTACTATTCACACACAAATGAAGACCATCTTTGTCTATGTAATATTCTCCAGGCTTTAATGTGGAAGGATTTGGATTAAATGTAGCATCCAAAGACAAACGGCCTGAAATAGGGTCGTCAAAAATAACATCGTCTAAGCTATACACAGACTTAGAGACACCCGGCTTGGGTTTAAAATCAGTCCCGCAGAACAGAGGACCATCTTTTTTATCACCACAGCACACTTCTTTCTCTGGTTCAGCAAACGAACCTAAGGCAAAAAACGCAAACGTCAGCGTAAGAAAGGAAATTTTTTTTATCATAGCATTAAAAAATGGTTTACACATTATTATAAAACAACGAACAAATTTATTCAAAAAAAATTAGAAAAACAACGGCTGTAAACAAAAAAAGTAGTGCAAAATATAGTGATAATGCACATTTAAACATATCCCAAAGCATTTTTCGGTTAAAAAAAAGTAGTGGATTTTATAAATCACAAAAACTAATCCAATTTATTTTCTTATAAAAACCGCACTACCAACAACACTACCTTTTAATAAAATAAAAAACCGCAATAAGGCAATCTATACAGCATTAGCACCATTTTCCGTACTACTATTGTACGTCCAAGGTTAAAAAAATAGGAACAAATTAAAGAAATACCTATTAAATTTGCAGTGTCAAACTCAAATATCAAAACAGATATGAAAAAATTATTTATTGCATTATGCGTAGCGGTACTACCTTTTATTATGTACGCAAAAAAAACAGAAGACCAGTCTGGCACAAATTCTAAATTTGTAGTATTGTCTCCAAGCAGTTCTTTAACAAAAATTGATGTGTATTCATCAACAGGAGAATTGGTTTATAGTTCTGACGAATCAATAGATTCTGCTGTATTGGATGTGGAGAATTGGAATAAGGGTCGTTACACAGCAATTTTATATCACAATCAAGATTTTGAGTTAACATATTTCACAGTTTTTTGAGAGTTTTTAGTTTTCATCAGTATTTTTAAGGGGGGAAGAGGTTATCAAAGCGTTGATAACCTCTTTCTTTTTCACTACCTTTTCCACTACTTTTTAACTTAAAAGAAACACATGTAAAAGGCGACACAGCACACTGTATAACATTTTTATAATAAAAAACCACTACTTTTTTGAATCAAATGTTTTTTTTTCAGCATTTTTTGAATAACTTTGCATTACACTTTTGGTGCGGATAACGCATCGCTTGTGTACTTTTAGTGTTTTAACCTTTTTTATTATTTATTAACTTTTTAAATTTTTATTATTATGAGAAAGTTTACATTTCTTGTTTTAGGTTTAGTTGCAGCACTAAGTGCTTCAGCTATTGAGAATGTTTACCTAATTGGTCAGGCTACACCAGCTGGTTGGAGCGCCGGTGACGCTGTTCCTATGACAGCAGAAGGTAACAATGTATTTACTTACACAGGTACGTTCACCAACGGTGAGTTCAAGTTCACTTGTGTACAAGGTGAATGGTTTCCACGTATAGTTGCCGTTAAAGCAGGCATAATTGTTGAGCCAGGCAAAACTTACGATGTTCTTTACGGTGAGAACGATAAGGATCCAGATGCACCAGAAGATTTCAAGTTCTACATTTATGCTGGTACATACTCTTTAACTCTTACTATGAGTTCAGAAGATAATACTGGTACATTGGCAATAACTGGAACTCCGGATCCAATTGTACTTCCTGCTAATGCTCCTGAGATTTGCGGTTCGATGGAACCAGAAGAGATGGTTGACGAGGGTGACGGCATCTACAGTTATGAAGGTTTTTTCTTGAAAAATGACGACTTCAAGTTCCGTTATTCGGTTGAATGGTGGCCAGGCATAGTTGCCGCAGATGAGACAAGCAACGTTCCTATGCGTCCAAGAGAAGCCGTTAAAGCAATCTACTTACCTACTATATATGAAGCACGTGACCACAAATTCTTCTTTGAGGAGGAAGGTTCTCATAAGATCTTCCTTGACACAAACAAGATGATTGTCTATATTGACGAGGAGCCTACTGCAGATAACGCACCTGCAGAGGAGCAAGGCTTTAAGAACCGTGTAGTTATTACAAAGGATGGTTATGTTATTGAGACAGAAAAAGATATTCGCAACCTTAACGGTGTGATAATCGAAGAAAAATAATAACAATTTAAGTTTAACCCAAAAACCGGCAGGCAACTGCCTGTCGGTTTTTATCTAAAAATCAAATTTCTATGAAAAAGGCACTATTAATTATTCTAAGTATCATTTCCTGCCAATGCATTTGTGCGGCTATGTATATGACTGGCTCCGCCACTGGTAGCACCTCTATAGACAAAGCCATTCAAATGACCGCTGACGGTTGTACCTACACTTGGTTCGGCACGTTAAAAAAGGGCACACTGAATTTTATTTCGGAGAAAAGCGAAAGTGCCTCCTATTATGTGGCTACAGAAGCTTCTAAAAAAGTGGAACTAAACAAGCGTATGCCGGTAAAGTATTCTTCTACCGCTTCCGCTAACGTATTTTCATTTGACGCAGGTGAATACACACTTGTACTTGATGTTACAAATAACACACTTCTTGTTACAGGCACACCAGGACAAGGTGGAGACGACCCTATCGACCCTACCAGCACCTCTTTATATTTAATAGGACCTGCAACAAGTGTGGGATGGAGCGGTGACCAAGCCATCCAGATGGAAATCAATGAAAATGACTATACTTATACCGGCTCTTTTAAAAATGGCGAATTAAAATTCCTGACAAAACGTGGAAGCTGGGATAAATGTTATGTAGCAACCAGTGAAAATCAACAAGTTGAATTTAACAAAAAATACAACTTAGCATATAGAAATGGTGAATCCGCTCCTGATTATAAATTTATAATGCCAGAAGGCAATTACACCATAACTGTAACATTAGATGAGGCAAAACATACAGGCACAATGGAAGTGACGAATGGTGGTGGTATAATAGAAGATGGAGACTTGTATATTGTAGGATTGTTCAGTGATTGGAAACATGTGAAAATGACCTCACTTGGAGAGAAAAAATATACATACACCGGAAACTTTAACGCAAATGATGATTTCAAGTTCTGCCAGACTAAGGACTGGTGGCCTGGATACGTAGCCGATGCATCGGGCAATGTTGAAATGAAAGATGGTCAGACCTATAAGATGAAACTTTACGAAACAGAGCCTGCCGGCACAGCAGATAACAAGTGGTATTTCTCTACATCAGGACAAAAGACAGTATATGTTGATCTTAACAATATGGAAGTTGGCACATCTCTGCCTACATCAGACAACAAGCCTGAAAGTGAATTTGTAATATCGGGTTCTAAAAATAAGATATGCATATCAAATCTACCAAACAAACAGGCTTACGTATTGATGAACGCCATTAAAGTTATAAACGAAGGCGTTTTAGAAGCAGGAGATTCCACAATAGACGTTCCGATGTCTGGTTTATATATGATTACCATTGGTGGAAAATCTTATAAATTGATTGTAAAATAGTTACAGAAGCGGAGTATCCAAAGCAACATTTTCTTGTGCATATAAGAAAATACATATCAATAATTCCTGTCTTGCTATTGTCATTATCAATGGCAAGTCAGGATTATAATGTATTGTTAGACACTCTTGACCATGTTGTAAACAACAAACAGACCTATTTTTTCCAAAAAGACAATCACCTTAATTATCTGAAGGCTCAGTATAAATCAGCCCGCGATAAGGAGAGCAAATTCAGTGCACTACAATCCATTATAGAAGAGTACAAGACATATAATTTGGATTCTATGCTCACTTACGCTAAAAAGTGCAAGGATTTGGCAGAAAAACTTGAGCCGGACTGGCACATCCAGTTAGCCAATATATATTATGCAGAAGGATTATGCTCTGCCGGTATGTTCAAGGAATCAGCAGAGCTTTTAGGATACGCATCGTCCACCAAACTTGACAGTATAGTGCGTCCACAATACTATCACGTTATGCACACCCTGTTTGATGTAATGTACAACAACTCCATAGATAAAGACTATAAGAACTATTACAGAAGTATGTCAAGACGGTATGCTGATTCCATATTATCTGTATATGATACATTGTCGTTTGTATATCTGATAGTGCGTTCAGACATACATTACAAAAGCAACAAGTGTAATGAAGCCTTGGCAGATTTGCAAAAAATAGACATAAACACTCTATCTCAACACAACAAAGCCATCTACTCATACTGTATGGCTAATGTATATCGTTGTTCAGGAGACTCCATAAATGAGATTTACTGGCTGGCAAAAGCTTCTCTGTACGAGATTCCGCTTGCCGTAAGGGAATATAGTGCTTTGCAAGAACTGGCTGTATTGCTCTATAAAAATAACGACATTGAAAGGTCTTACATGTATCTGTCGTGTGCTATTGACGACGTAAACAAAACTCATTTCAGAATGAGGGAGAGAGAAGTGGCGTACGCCTTTCCTATAGTTCAAAAAGCGTATGCAAAACAAATGCACAAAAGAAATGTACAGCTTATAGTCACCATACTTATGATTGGAATCATTCTGTTTTTTATGATAGTTCTAATTATTCAGTTATGGCAGCAACTAAAAAGCAATAAGGAACTGAAAGCACAAACAGAAAAATACGCTCAGGAACTAATTAAGACAAACAACAACCTTAAGGAAATCAATGAGCGATACACATTGTTGAATAACGAACTTGAATTCAACGTTATGGTGAAGATGAAATATCTGACACAGTATATGTCTCTATCATCTACCTATTTGGAGCAAATATGTACCATTAAGAACAAGATTCAGTCTGTGGCAAGGACAAATCCTGAACAGAAGGCAATACTTAACAAGTTAGTGGAAGATTTGAATATTGAGAACGTAACAGATGATTTTTACGAAAATTTTGACAATATATTCCTTAGTCTATTCCCTAATTTCATAACACAATTCAACGATTTATTAGAGGAGGACAAAAGGGTTGTACCACCAGATGAGCCTAACCGTCTTAATACACCGTTGAGAATATTTGCACTGATAAGATTGGGAATGACCGATAGTGTTCAAATTTCAATATTTTTGAAATATTCACTATCCACTATTTATAATTACAGAGTGAGATACAGAAATTATGCAATAAAAGACAGAGAACATTTTGAAGATGAGGTTATGAAAATAAAGTAACAGATTCATAATAGTTATTACATACAAAGATTAATATTATAACACAATAAAAATTTTTAATCAAAAACCAATACTATGTTTAACAAGAAGTGCATACTATTTTGCAGTGCAGTGATGTTGACAAGTTCAATCTACGCCGACTTTACAGGTAACGTTGTGGATCAATCCGGAGAACCGATGATTGGTGTAAACGTTATAATAAAGGAGACAGGAACTGGCACAATCACAGATTTTGACGGAAATTTCACCATTGAATCCAAAGCGGCGAATTCCGTTCTTAAACTAACTTACCTTGGATACAGGGAAGTTGAAGTAAAAGCAACTAAGGACCAACCTCTTAAGATTTCAATGGAAGAGGATTCCAAACAACTTGAAGAATTTGTGGCTATAGGCTACGGAGTACAAAAAAAGAGCGACCTTACAGGTGCAATAGCACAAGTAACGTCAGAAGATTTGGGCAAACACCAGTCCATTAATATAGGTGAAGCCCTATCGGGTAAGGCACCTGGACTACAGATAACATCAAAAGGTTCACCAGGCGACAACGTAAGTATGCAGATTCGTGGTGTGGGCTCAATTAACGGAAGCAACCCTCTTGTTGTAATAGACGGAATTCCTACCGATATGGGGTTGAATGCGTTGAATATGGACGATATAGCCACAGTTGACGTGTTAAAAGATGCCTCTGCAACAGCAATTTACGGTTCACGCGGTGCATACGGTGTTGTAATTATCACCACTAAAAAAGGTAATAAAGACAACAATAACCACGTTGAGTTAAAGGCATCATACGGTATAGAGAAAATAACCAACACACTACCTTTGCTAAATTCTTCTCAATTTGCGTCCCTGCATAACGAGATGATGAAGGCAGGCGGAGAACGTCAGAATCCTGAATTTGTTGACCCAACCGCTCTGACCAACTCCACAGATTGGTTCAAAAACATGACTCAACTTGGTCAGATTCAGAATTACGCCGTGAATTTCTCCGGTGGCACAGACAAGGTTAACTACTATCTTTCAGGTTCTTATCTTAACCAAAAAGGCGTTATACAAACCACTAAATACGAGCGTTTTACGTTTAAAGCCAATGTAAACGCACAGATGTTCAAATGGTTAGGTATAGGTACAAATCTTACGTTTAACCACGATATAAAAAACTCTGGTGACTGGGTAGGGAATCTAAAGAACTCCTTTTTGGCACTGCCTACACAAGAGATGTATCACGCAGACGGAACTTGGGCTGGTCCAAACGGACTTGCAATGTACGTGGGCGACCAACCAAACCCTGTGGGCAAGCTGAATGAGAAAAAAAATACGACAAAAGGTTATAACTTCCTTGGCAATGTATTTATGGAGATCACTCCGTGGGAGCCATTAGTATTCAAGAGTATGCTTGGTGTTGAGGCTCTGTTCTGGGACGATGACGAATGGGCTCCAAAGTATGATTGGGAACCTATTCCGCAACCGGAATCGTATGCTAAAAACAAGTTTAACAAGAAATTGACCGTATCTTGGGATAACACCCTTACCTTTACAAAGACATTCAAAGAGAAACACGCCGTAAACGCTATGATTGGTGTGTCTATGCAATCAAAACATGAAAAATTTATGGAAGGTAGCATCTCTGGATTCCTGACACCTTCAGCGCGCCAATTATCTAACGGTACACTTGAAGAGACAAAAACTCTTGGCGGAAACACAACAGAATGGGCGTTGCTATCATTTATGGCAAGAGCAAACTACGTTTATGACGAGAGATACTACATTACAGCAACCGTACGTGAAGACGGTTCTTCAAGATTCTCAAAAGGACACCGTTGGGGTACATTCCCTTCTGTATCTGTGGCATGGAGACCAAGCAAGGAGCATTTCTTCCCTGTAAACGATGTGGTAAGCGATATGAAAATCCGTTTTGGATTTGGTATGGCAGGAAATCAGGCTAACGTTGGTGAATACGAGGGATACCCTTATCTGAGTGTAGGACAATATGTATTTAACGGAACTATTGTGCCAATTCTTTATCCTCGTAAAATGCCTAATCCTGAAGTAACATGGGAGTCTGTTGTATCATATAACATAGGTCTTGATATGAAGATGGCAAAAGATAGGTTAATGTTCTCTGTTGATGGTTATATAAAGGATACAAAAGATATGCTTACCAATGCCAATGTACTAATCAGTTCCGGTTATTCTGACGAAGATGTGCCGCGTGTAAACACAGGTACAGTACGTAATGCCGGTGTTGAGGTTGGTATCACATCATTCAACTTTGTAAATCAAGGCGACGGATTCAACTGGACAACCACATTGAACTTTGCCTATAACCACAATGAGATTAAGGCTCTTCCTAACGGAAAAGACATTTTTGACAATGATGGAAACGACACATATAACATAAATTCAGTGGGTCACCCTATCTACTCTTTCTACGGATATGTTTGTGAAGGAATATTCCAATCACAAGAGGAGATTGACAATCACGCAATCCAGAAAAGAGGTAGCAGCAAGTACAATAGCACACAGCCGGGTGATATAAAGTTCAAGGATTTGAACAGTGACGGTGTGATTGATGAGAAAGACCGTACATTCCTTGGCTCCCCTACTCCTACATGGACATTCTCTCTTAATAACAAATTCACTATAAAAGGATTTGATATTGAGTTATACTTCCAAGGAGTTGCAGGAAACAAGATATTTAATGCCACAAGAAGAGAATTGGAGGCAATGAAAGTCGCTCAAAACCAAGTTACCAGCGTACTTGACCGTTGGAGAGAGGGCAATCCTTCAACTACAATGCCAAGAGCGGTTAAAGACGATCCTAACCAAAACTCCAGAGTGTCTGACAGATTTATTGAAGACGGCTCTTACTTAAGATTAAAGAGCTTGACATTAGGTTATACAATACCTCAGCGTCTTACAAAGAAAGCCGCTATGAGCAATGTAAGAGTTTATGTTTCAGGACAGAACCTGTTTACATTGACAAAATATAAAGGCATAGACCCTGAAATTGGCGGAAAAGCGAAAGATGACAATGTTTATCCGTTATCAATGACTATAACAGCAGGACTATCCATAACATTCTAATATAATTATACGACTATGAAAACATTATATAGATTAACAAGCAGTTTGGCAGTAATATTTGCCATTTGTGCATTAAGTTCTTGCAAATACCTTGACAGAGAGCCTTACAATGAGGTTGTTGCAAATGGCTATAGCAATTCAGATGAGGTTATTGCCGCAGTCAATGGTGCATATCAGCCGCTTCAGTGGCCAAAGTTATACAATATGCGTATTTGGACACTTGACATTGTGGCAAATAACAGTGTAGTTGGTGCTGGTGGTGGCAATGACGGTATAGAGACAGTGGATTTGGCAAACTTTACAGCAGATTCAAATAATTTTGGTGTAGTTGACCTATGGAGAGGTCCGGCTCCAGGTATTCTACGCTGCAATATGGTTCTTAAGTATATCAACACAATAAAGATGGACGAGAGTTTAAGAAACCGCTGTATTGGTGAGGTTAAATTCCTTCGCGCTCACTACTATTTTATTCTTGTAAGACTGTTTGGACGCGTACCTCTAAACCTTGAACCACAAGAGAGCCTATCGGAAGAAGGTGCACCGCAAGCGGAGCCTGGACAGATATACGCTCAGATTATTGAAGACTTAAAAGATGCCATAGTACGTTTGCCTCTAAAATCAACCTACTCTGCCACAGATTTAGGCAGAGCCACTAAAGAGGCTGCAATGGCTGAATTGGCAAAAGTATATATTACTAAAGGCGAGAATTACGAGGAGGTAGTCAGACTATGTGATGAGATAGGAAATTATGGTTACCAACTTAACGCTGACTATAGCGATAACTTCAACCCTCTAAAGAAAAACGGTATTGAATCCATTTTTGAGGTTCAATATTATGGTAAGACATCAAATAACTTTACGTGGAACGAGAATCAGGCTTCATGGCTTAGCACATATACAGGACCAAGAAACTCTGGTATGGTTGCCGGTGGTTATGGCTGGAACCAACCTACACATGAGTTTGTACAGCAGTATGAACCTGGGGATACCCGTAAAGACAAAACCATACTTTACGCTGGTTGCCCAATGTTTGACGGCAAGTTCTATAACCCTGAATACTCTACAACCACATACAACTTAAGAAAGTTCCTTGTTCCAATGTCTATTGCACCGGACTATGATGCAAGCCCTGCAAACTGGGTGGTTACAAGATATGCCGAGGTGCTTTTGATGAAAGCGGAGGCATTGAATGAGTTAGGAATGTTGGATGAGGCGGCTATACCACTTAACGAAGTAAGGAAACGTTCCGGTCTTCCAGCCACTATAGGCAAGGATATTAATGACATGAGAGACATAATATATAAAGAGCGTAGAATGGAACTTGCTTTTGAGGGACATCGTTGGTTTGACCTTATAAGACGTCCTGATTATGCTAAAAAGTTCTTTATGTCAATAGGAAAAACAAATTTCTCTGACAAGAACCTATTATTCCCTATTCCGCTTCTTGAGATGCAATCCAATCCAAAATTGGTGCAAAATCCAGGATATTAACCTTTAACATTTTTATGCAATGAAAAAACTGAAATTTATAACAATTATATGTCTTGCCTTAGCGGTATTTACATCCTGCAAAAAGGAAGAGATAAAAGTTACAGATGGAGAGCCTTTGGCTCTGACCGTAACTCCTGGTGAGATTGTCCTGAATCAAGGCGTATCTCAAAAAGATGCATTAGTGTTCTCTTGGACAAGCGGAACCAACGGCAAAACAGGCAATGCCATTTCATATTACTTCGAATTTGACCGTGCCGGAAACGATTTTAAGGGAGGTTACAAAAACAATATAGGGTCAGTTACTGACCGCAGCCTTAAACTCAAGCATGGTGCATTAAATGCAAAACTAAAAGAGTTGTGGCCTGACCTTACAGACCATTACGGAGAGTTGATGGAGTATGAGGCAAGAGTTACAGCAACTGTAGCCCAAAATGCCGCACCGCAACAAGTTTCACCTGTTATTAAGTTTAAGGTGGCAATCTATGAGAACAACTTTCAGCAAATGTTTATGATTGGTCCCGCTACCTTGGCTAAAGACTCTTGGAATGCCAAAACAGCACAAGTTATGCAAAAAGATGAAGAAGATCCTGAAGGTGGATTTATTTACACCGGTATGTTAAATGCAGGAGAGATGAAATTCCTTACCACAAGAGACGGATTTGACGAGGCTTTTGTAAAAGAGTCTGAAAACGATGACACCAAAATGGTGTATATGTACAAGACAGGTGAAAAAGACGGAGAAGCAATATATAATGTACCTGACTACAAATGGAACATACCTGTTCCTGGAGAGTACGTAGTTAAGATGAACTGGAAAAAACTTACTTGCGACATTACACTGTTAAGAGAGGCCCAATATCTGTACATTGCCGGTTCAGCCGCTCCGTCTGTACAACAAATGCAACTCGACTACAAATACGGTGTGCTTAAGTACGAGGGCGTACTTAAACCAGGTAATTATTACTTTACTGATTCCAGCAAGAGTACAGACATTACATACTCGTATGGAAAGGGTGCTTCTGATGATCAAATGCAGAAGTATGACGGTGATTGCGGTGAAAACAAAGGTTGGACAGTCACAAACACTGCCGTATATACACTGCTTGCAAACACAATAGACAACACCCTGACAATAACATTCAGTCCTATTGAGAATGTATGGATTTGTGGTGACGCCACACCAAGCGGTTGGTGGATAGATGAGGAGCACACTGTAAAATTAAAGAAAGTGGAAGATGGTGTATTCTTATTCTCAGGCAAGCTGACAAATGGAACACTTAAGTTCCCGCTTCAACTTGGAGACTGGTTCGGACTGTTCATATTCGCTCCGTCAAACGGCACTGTAGCAAAAGGTGAGACAGGAATGGATATAGGTTCCGGTCACAGTGGTGATGATGGTGATAAAAAGTGGTCAGTCACCAGTGGTGGTGATTATAATGTCACCGTTGATTTAAATCAATTAAAAGTAAGATTTGAGGAAAAATAATCTAAAACAGAAACTATTATGAGAATGTTTAATATAATTTCAATTGTGCTAACGGTTCTATTGTTAGCATCGTGTAAGCATTACGATCCGTCACACGATCCTATTACGTACGGTGACGCATACATAAAGATAGATGTAAACACAGATAAGTCATGCTATAAGCCTGGCGATGTTGTAAACTTTAAGCTGAAACATGCTATAGAGGGTCAATCAGACTTTATGGTGAGAATCAAACATTTGAATGAGTTACTTGTAGATATACCTGTATCCGGTTTGGAGTGGTCTTGGGCTGTTCCATCTACAGATATGACAGGTTATCTTGCAGACCTACACAAGGTTATTAACGGCAAAGACTCTGTATTTGCAAGTATTGCCATAGATGTATCTTCAGACCCACGTAAGTTTGTCCGCAACGGATTCCTATCTTACTACACCAATGTTAGCGAGAGTGAAATAGAGAATGTGATGTACAATCTAAGAAGATACCATATAAACTATCTTCAGTTCCAGGATTGGATTTGTGACCACCATAAGCCGTTGGCAACCAAAGAAGACGGCACACCAGCGGATTTATGGCACGATATTGCAGGTCGTGAGAACTGGAGAACCACTGTTCTTTCTTACTTGAACAAGGCTCACGCCGCTGGTATGAAAACACTATCTTACGACTTATGCTACGGTGCATTGCAGAATGCCGCACAAGACGGAGTACAAGAAGAGTGGTATCTATTTAAAGACGATGCATTGACAGATAAAAAGGTACATAAACTATCCGCTCCTTTCAAAAGTTCAATCTACATTGTGAATCCTGACAACGTGGAGTGGCAGAGTTATCTTGCAAACCAAATGGACGCAATGTACGCCGCCTATCCTTTTGACGGATACCAGATAGACCAACTTGGAAATCTTGGTGAGATTTACGGATATCCAAAGAAAGCAGATGGAAAGGGAACTAAGATAACATCAAGTGCTATGTACAAAGGCTTTAAGAATTTCATTATTAAGATGAAAGATTCCCAACCTGACAAAAGCCTTGTTATGAACGCTGTGTCTCAATATGGACAACAACAAGGTATTGCCCAAGCAAAAATAGGAGACGAAATTATAGTTGATTTCCTATACACAGAGGTTTGGCCTTATAACGACGGTACTACATATTCTGAATTAGTTGAAGTAATTCAAAAAAACGACAAGATATCAAAGAACAAAAAATCAACTGTTCTTGCCGCATATTTGAACTACAATAAGGGAGGTTCTCCAGGATATTTCAATACTCCGGGTATTCTTATGACAACAGCGGTAGCACAGGCATTTGGAGGCACAATACTCCAAATGGGAGAGCACATGCTATGCACAGAATATTTCCCTAACGGAAATTTGCAAATGGAGGCAGACCTTAAGCATGCCATAATCAACTACTACGATTTTCTTGTAGGCTATGAAAACGCTTTACGTGGTGACGGCGAATGGATTGCTTCAACCGGTATCAGCACGTCAGCAGACGGTATAAAATTCCAACAATGGCCTGTAACCGCCAAAGATCAAATTGCGGTTCAAGGTAAAAAAGTGGGAACAACAGACTATATACATCTGCTGAACTATATAGGGGCAAACCATCTGGATTGGTGCGATACAGACGGAACTCAGACAGAACCTAAACTGATACAAAACCTGCAAGTCTCAATAGATGTAACTTCACAGCCTACAGAGGTTTGGTTTGCATCACCTGATTATAAGAGTGGTGTTTCACAAAAACTTGCATATACATACGAGAATGGTAAGGTATCATTCACACTACCTTCTCTAAAGTATTGGGATATGATTGCAATTGAATATTAAAAAAATTAAATAATTATGAAAAAAACATTTTTATTGATTTCTGCAGTTTGTGCATGGTGTCTATGTGCAAATGCATCTGACAAACCTGCTCCACTCTATTGGAGTGCTTACGAGTATTGTTATAATGACGTAAACGGTTCCGCCACTGCCAATGGTTATATTCCAGAAGAAATATGGCAGAAAAACATAGATTGGATGGCGGAAAATTTGAAAAGTTACGGCTATAATATGATATGTATTGATGGCTGGGGTGATGCGGACGGAGGTTGCTTCACAAACCAAGGCTACAAGAATAAACATGACAAGAGATGGAAATATGATTATGCATACTGGTCAAACTACTGTAGAAGCAAGGGAATGACCCTTGGTATTTATATAAATCCACTTTGGGTAGAGAAGTACTTTAGAGGAGATGCTATTGTAGAAGGCACACAGACAACAAAACTTAGAGATATCGTATCAGATTACCAATGTGGTGGTGGCGGTAACATTAATTTTGACTGGGTGGATGTAAATAAAAAGGACGCAGAGAAATTTGTAAAAAACTACATCAATTACTATGGAAGCATCGGTGTCACATATCTAAGATGCGACTTCCTCTCTTGGTTTGAGGATGGTAAAGACAGAAATCCTGACTTCAGCACTCCTTGCAGACGTAGTGTTGAAGACTACCAAACAGCATTGAGCTGGATGAAAGAGGCTTGCGACGAGAACGGAATTACATTAAGTTTGGTTATGCCACACCTATACAACCACGCCATTACAGAGCGTACTTACGCTCCAGGCTCTCTAATCCGTATTGACGATGACGTAGTCTTTGGCAGTTGGAAGAGATTCAGCGAGGAGGGCAAAGGTGTGAAACACGATGTATGGCCAACTTACCATAATGCATTCGACGGTTTTATCTATTGGTCCGACATTGCTGGAAAAAACAAGAACAATATGATTCTTGATGGCGACTTCACCCGTCTTAACACATTTGCCAATGATAATGAGAAAAAGACCGTAATATCTCTTCAGATTATGGCTGGCGGCCCTATCGCTGTATCAGACCAATATAGCACTATTAAAGACAATCTTAAATTCTATCAAAATGAAGAACTTCTGGCTCTTCACCACGAGAATTTTGTAGGTCATCCTCTAAGCAATAATGTTACAGATGACAAGAGTCTTATCTGGACTGGCAAGGCAGGTGAATGTGATTACATACTGGCTTTATTTAACCGAGATAATGGCGACAAAACATACAATATTGATTTCAAAGAGGTTTTTGGCATTGAGAACCCTGTAGAGGTAAGAGATTTGTGGGAGCATAAGGATTTGGGCAAGAAAACATCTGTAAGTGTCTCTGTCCCCCCTCATGGTTGCTTTGTATATAGACTTAAAGCCAACTAATTATTAACAAATAGAATTGATTTATAAGTAATGAAGAAGAGTATTTTATTATTGGCATCGCTTGCCGCTTCTCTTATTGCAAGTGCGGAGACCCTGACATCACCAAATGGTGCATTGAAAATGAATTTCTCCGTTCAGGATGGAGGCAAGCCTACATACAACCTTGAGTACAAAGGCAAGAAAGTTATAGCCGACAGCCACTTGGGTCTGCTTCTTAAGGATACCGGGGCAGAGGCAAGTTTCAGTGGTCCTGCAAAAGAGGCTAAAATGAATGACAAGACCTCTCTATATGACGGTTTTGAGATAAAGGACATAGCCACATCATCTTTTGATGAGACATGGAATCCTGTTTGGGGCGAGGAGAAAGAGATTAGGAACAACTACAACCAAATGACTGTTACCTTGTACCAACCAAAGAACAACAGAAAAATGATAATAACATTCCGTTTGTTCAACGATGGTCTTGGTTTCAGATATGAGTTCCCTCTACAAGACAATCTTAACTATTTTGTAATTAAAGAGGAGTTGAGTGAGTTTGGAATGACAGGAGACCACTACGCTTATTGGATTCCTGGCGATTACGACACACAAGAGTATGAATACACCAAATCAAGACTCTCTGAGATAAGAGGTTTGCTTCAGGGTCAGATTACTGGTAACCTTTCACAGACCATATTCTCCCCTACTGGTGTGCAGACTGCTATGATGATTAAGACCGATGATGGTATCTATATGAACTTACATGAGGCGGCTCTTGTAGAGTATGCTTGTATGCATCTTAACTACGACGAGAAGACAATGAAGTTTACATCGTGGCTTACACCTGACGCTATGGGCGACAAAGGATATATTCAGTCTCCTTTCACCACTCCTTGGAGAACTATTATTGTAAGCGATAAGGCTACTGATATTTTGGCTTCAAGAATTACTCTTAACCTTAATGAGCCTTGTAAAATTAAAGACACATCTTGGATTCACACTTGCAAGTATGTAGGTGTATGGTGGGAGATGATAAGCGGTAAGTCTGAATGGTCTTACACATACGATTTGCCAAGCGTTAAGATTGGTGAAACTGATTATAGCAACGTAAAACCTCACGGCCGTCACGGTGCCACCACTGCAAGAACAAAACAGTATATTGATTTTGCCGCTGACAATGGCTTGGACGGAGTGTTGATTGAGGGCTGGAACGTAGGCTGGGAGGATTGGTTTGGTCATTCAAAGGATTATGTGTTTGATTTTGTAACACCTTATCCTGACTTTGACCTACCCTACTTGCGTGACTATGCCAAATCACGTGGTGTAAAACTTATAATGCACCATGAAACATCATCATCTGTACGCAACTATGAGCGTCATCTTGACAAGGCTTATCAGTTTATGGCAGATAACGGATACGATGCTGTTAAATCTGGTTATGTAGGTAACATTATACCACGTGGTGAGAAGCACTACAGCCAATGGATGGTTAATCACTATCTATATGCCATAAAGAAAGCCGCTGACTATAAGGTAATGGTAAATGCTCACGAGGCTGTACGTCCTACAGGATTGTGCCGTACCTACCCTAACCTTATTGGTAATGAGTCTGCTAAAGGAACAGAGTATCACGCTATGACAGGTATCAAGCCTAATCATACATCAATACTTCCGTTCACACGTCTTGTAGGTGGTCCTATGGACTACACTCCTGGTATATTTGAGACAGACCTTGGTAAGATTAACCCTAATAAAGAGGGTATGTGGGTCCACACCACTATCTGTAACCAATTATCTCTTTATGTAACTATGGCAAGCCCGTTGCAAATGGCGGCTGACCTGCCTGAGAGTTATGCAAAACACATGGACGCATTCCAATTTATAAAGGATGTGGCTATGGATTGGGATAAATCTGTGTATATTGAGGCAGAGCCTCTTGAGTATATTACAACAGCACGTAAGGCAAAAGGCAGTGAGGATTGGTTTATTGGAGGCACCAATGGCGGTGACCCAAGAACATCTGAGTTCACTCTTGATTTCCTTACACCGGGTGTAAAATATGAGGCTACAATCTATCAAGATGGTAAAGGTGCGGATTGCAACACAAATTCACAACTTTACACTATCTCAAAGAAGAAAGTGAATTCAAAGACAAAACTTAAGATTTACTCTGTAACAGGCGGCGGATTCGCCATAAGCATTAAGCCTATTAAATAAATTGAATATTATCCATAGAACACTTGATACGTGTTCTATGGAACTGATAACTTATTAAAATTAAAAATATCATGGAACAAACACAAAAAAAACAGAATTACACATTACCAATAATAGTAATGTTTCTACTCTATTTTATGATTGCCTTTGTAACCAATTTTGCAGGTTCAATGGGCGTCATTGTAAAAAATCAGTTTGAGGTTTCAAATGCACTCTCTCAGTTGGGTACATTGGCTAACTTTATTGCTTACGCATGTATGGGTATCCCTGCAGGCTTAATGCTGAAACGTAAAGGTTACAAATTCACATCTATTGCCGCAGTTCTTGTAGGTCTGCTTGGTGTGGCTGTTCAATGGATTTCCGGTCCTGCCGGTTCTTTTGCCATTTATGTAATTGGTGCGTTTATTGCAGGATTCTCTATGTGTATGCTTAACATAGTTGTCAATCCTATGCTTAACACTCTTGGTGGTGGCGGCAACAAAGGTAATCAGTTGAATCTGTTGGGTAGCTCATTTAACTCTGTAGGCGGTACACTTGCTCCTATTCTTTTAGGTTACCTGATAGGTGGTGAACTTGCCACTGCTCAGGTTGCAGATGCGGCACCTGCAATGATAACAGCGATGGTTATATTTGTCATTGCATTCTTTGTAATATTCTTTACAAATATACCGGAACCTCACATGGAGACAGCCGAGGAGAAAGCCGCACGTCTTTCAGGTAACAAGGCTAAGGATTCTCATAGCCCATTGTCTTTCCGTCACTTTGTATTGGGTGCATTGGCTATATTCTTCTACGTGGGGGCAGAGGTCGGCACTCCAAGTATCGCTAACCTTTATATGTCTAATAATCCTGCTGTAGGCCCTGTTATTGCAGGTACTTTGGTTGGTATTTACTGGTTCCTTATGATGTGCGGACGTCTTATTGGTAGTGCAATAGGTGGTCAGGTTTCTTCAAAGGTTATGCTTTCTACTGTATCATGTTTGGCTATGTGCTTAATTGCTTGCGTTATGTTCGTTCCTGAAGATTGCTTGGTAAATCTTGATTGGTCTTCTATAGGCTTGGTTGGCGCTATTCCTGTAAGTATGATATGTATGACTCTTTGCGGTCTCTGCACATCTGTAATGTGGGGATGTATATTCAACCTTTCTACAGAGGGTCTTGGTAAATATATTCCAATGGCATCAGGTATATTTATGACCCTGGTTTGCGGTGGAGGTATTATGCCTTTCTTCCAGGGACTTATTTCTGACGCAATAGGATACACAGGAAGTTACGTATTGGTTTTAGCAAGTTTTGCATACATATTCTTCTATGCTGTTAAAGGTTCTAAAAACGTTAATACTGATATTGTTACAGAGTAAATTATTATTTGCTTAATATAGTTTGAAAAGGGAGTTTTTCTATACTCCCTTTTGGTGTTTTAATTAAATTTTGTTTGTTATGAGTGCATTGGTTAAATCTTTTTCATCTAAAGTTTGTGCTAATTTTGCATTATTGTTTGCTGCTTCACTGTTTAGTACCATCAGTGTAAATGCGGCACTGAAAAACCACCCTATCAGTTATTTAGGTGACAAATCCACTATGTTGTATGCCACCACATTCTCCATTGCGGACAATGAAGAGCCGACCACTGATGAGACTTTTGAGTTATCTGACGTATATAACTATGGTGGAAGCTCAATTAAATTTAATGAGAAATTTGCTGAAGGAGAGACAGATATTCAGGGTTTTAAGAGTAATATGCCTCATGCAAACCAATATATTATTGTCAGCGACCCGCATGTGCTGGAGAAGTCTGCCGCATACCCGTACGAGCAAAAAATCGATGAGGTAAACAGGCTTATTATAAACACAGTGGATTGCAGACCCGGTCTGCGTATGAGAATCTTTGAGATTCCACTGACAAATTGTGTACCTAAAACTACGGTAAGGATTCAGTTTGATTTGGAATGGGTAAGAAGCAGCACAAATTGTAATGACAATGCCGATGCCTGGTTTGCTTTGTTTGAGAATGACGAAAATCATTCAATTGCAAACAAATACCTTAATTTAGGCATTGAAGGTGGTGCCGCCAAGCAGCGTATCCATTATGATTACACTTTTACTCCAACAGCGGCAACCACAACTTTACGCTTTATAAAGACAGACGGATGCCCTATGGCAATAGCAATCTCAAATATAGTGATAACAGGTGAGGTTGCAGACATCAGCATCTCTTGCCAATCTGAGTCTATGTTTTTAGGCACACCTGTAACACTTAACGCATCATTAAAATCTGCAAGTGAAGAAGAAATTGTTTGGTACAGGTCTGTTAATAACGCCACTAACTGGCAGCAGATTGCTTCAGGTTCAAAAACATACGTTGACAATCCAGGTGAGGTAGGTGTTTATTATTACAAGGCTACAATCCCTGGTGTTGATGAACCTATCTCTTCAAATATAGTAAGCATTAGCAGGATAATTCAATGTGACGCAAGTGTTGAAGGCTCACACATGATGTTTACAGATGACTTTGGTCAATTGGGAAGTGAACAGGCAAGAGACTCTTCTCTTTTTGTAATAAACGGATATAAAGATCCTGTTAATGGCTTTAAATATCGCCCCGCCTGTAAGGCAATCAAAGGTAAAGGGGCTAATGATTACGCTATAGTTGCAAACCCTCACTGGGCAGGATGCCACGACCAATGGCCGGAGGCACCAGGTGACAACAGTTGTGACTGTAAAGACGGTTTTTGGTTTGACCAAAGGTATGACCACACGCAAAACGGAATGGATAAAGACGGTAAGTTTGGTGGCATGTTGTTCTTAAACCCTCAAGATAACGAAGGTAGTGGCATTATGGTATATAGCAGAGAGGCTGAATGTATCTCAAGAAACACCAATGTAAATTTCTCCGCTTGGTTTGCAAACGCCGCCATATTCTCTGGAGAAGTCAAATGTCTGATAAATGCGGAATTAAGGGTTAAGGGCGAGAACGGAGAATATATTCCTGAAGCCACACTGCATATTAAGGACATTATGGCAGGAGCAGACTGGACAAACGCCGTAACCTCATTTAACACTGGTAACAACACTAAACTTACAGTGGAGATTTGGAACATGACATATGGTGATGATAAGGGTAATGACTTGCTTATTGATGATATAGCGTTCTGGTCTTGTCCTCCATACGGAACACTTGAGGTTGAGGTTCCTCCTGTGGGCAAGTTTGCTGTTACAGACTCAACTGTTACTGGTAAATGCGGTTCAGAAGTAAAACTTAAAGTTATAGGTGAATCTATAGAAAAATTAGACAATCCATACTTTATGTGGCTATACAAGACAGGCGAAATGACAAAGTTTGAGAAACACCCTACTTTTGCCAGTCTGCCTGCACAGAATATAACATTGGGTACTGACACTATGTTTAAGGTGATAGTGGCTGGTAGCAAGGAAGATGCAGAGGCATATTTTGAGGGAACTCTTCCTAAAGAGTGTCTTCTTGCCTCTGAAACCAATTATATGACATCTTTCTGCAGACCTGTAAATGTATCTTTCTCTCGTAATTGTAACACATTAACGTTCACCTCAACATGTGATGCTGATTGGTATAAGGCGAAGAGTATTGATGAACCTGTGGAATGGGTTAAAATTAATGAGGAAGGTCCGGTCTCAAGATTGAAATTGGAATTAGAAGAGCCTTACAAATACTATAAAGCAGTGGGCGAGTTTGGTGATGAAAGTGAGATAATTAAAATGGAGGCTTATATGGATATGCATATCCAATTGTACGCCAATTCAGACCCTACTAACATAAAGGTAGGCGGAGAGACTATTGCCATACAAAATGGTGAATCTGTTTTTATAGGTCTTAAAGAGCATAAGGTTGGTGAGTCTTATAGGATATTTGCCAAATACGAAAACAGTACGCTTATTGACGTAGTGGGTGATGTGGCTCCTGTAGATGAAACTCCATTCTGGAAAGAGCATACACCTATATATGACGTTGCATATTATATAGAGCGTCAAGGTTGTACGTCTGATACTGTTTATGCAAAAATTGCAGGTGGTATCTTGTTAGTTGAGAGCACACGTAATTGCAATGATGTTACATTGCACGCTGAAACGGAAATGTCAGAGGTTAAGTGGTATTCCAAATCAGTTGGCGCTGAAGAGTGGAACGGACCTTTGACTGACGAAACCGGAGCCGTTATAACAGAAAAGGATATAACAGTATCAGCTACCAGTGACTCTATATTTAAGGCTACAACAGAATATTTAGGAAAGGATTTCAGCAGCAATAGTGACACTATACTTTACTATCATGCAGAATTATTAGGGGCTGAAATTGATGATATGAAATGGGTTAATGATACTATATTCACTCAAATAGGTTCAGACATCAAACTTAAGGTTAAAGATGACTCTTATGCTTCTGATAAAGCCACATATATCATTACAAATAAAGCAGGAGAAGAATTTTCAATTGACCAAAAATTCATAGCCACTGATTCCATAACAATAGAGAATGTAACCGCTAATGACGAATATAGTCTTACTGCAAAGGGTTGTGAGTTCAACAGCGTTGTTCTGGTGGTTAAAGATACAGTATATATTCCTGATGACCCAGATGACCCAAGAAGTGAGACCGCTATTGTACGTAACAACTGTAACAACATCACCATTACGGCAGACGCATCTACTAATGATGTTTATTGGTTCTCAAGTACAGACAACACTAATTGGACTCCTATGGAAGGTGGCTCTGTTATTGGCAAGGTGCTTGAAACAACAATTACAGCGAACACCTTCTTCAAAGCGGGTGTTAAGGTTGTGTCAAGAGGCAAAGCGGACGATATGAGTTATAGTAATTCCGTAAAAGTGGAATTCTACCATATAGAGCAAATTGGCAATGTTAAAGATAGTATTCCGTATGTAAATGACACTATATTTGCAAAAATCGGTGATACTGTTGTATTGGGTAAGACTGTTGAGTCTTACGCCGGACCTGATGCCATATATGAATTCACTGACAAGGACGGCACTGAACTTGGTAAAATAACACCTGAAGATGCCGCTGACAAGATGATTGAGGTACAAGATGTACAAGAGAACAATGTATTCACAATGAAAGTTGACGAGTGCGTTGCTAATCCTATTGTTCTTGTAGTTCAAGACACCACTCATATTCCTGTTGACCCTGATGACCCGAGATGGGCTACAACTATGATACGTGAGAACTGTAACGACATTACTATTACGGCAGACGCATCTACCGATGAGGTTTATTGGTTCTCAAGTGCTGACAGCACTAATTGGAGTCCTATGGAAGGTGGCTCCATTATCGGGAAAGAGATGAAAACAACCATTACAGAGAACACATTCTTTAAAACCGGTGTAAAGGTTAGGGAAAGAGGTATGAAAGAGAGTGTATTCCATTACAGTAATGTGGTTAAGGCAGAGTTCTTCCATATAGAGCAAATAGGAAATGTAAAGGGAGTCA
The DNA here is from genome assembly GCA_024399495.1 of Paludibacteraceae bacterium. Lineage (GTDB taxonomy): Bacteria > Bacteroidota > Bacteroidia > Bacteroidales > Paludibacteraceae > Enterocola. The sequence continues at coordinate 17,758 of JAKSNY010000016.1, read as the reverse complement.
CTCCATTTGTGACAGACACAATATTTGCAGAATTGAATGACACTATTATCTTAGGTAAGAGCACTGACTCTTATACAGGTGATTACTTGAGTTATAAGTTCTTTGACAGCGAAGGAAATATGGTAGGTTCTTTCTGTGCGTGCGAGGATAGCACTATTGAAATAATAGCGATACATGATGAGACATACATAATGAAAGCGGCTGATTGTGTTTCCAATCCAATAGTGCTTGTGGTTCAAGATACAATTTATATCCCTGTAGATCCTGATGACCCAAGAAGTGCTACCGCTGTTGTACGTAACAACTGTAACGACATAACAATTACAGCAGACGCATCAACCGATGAGGTTTATTGGTTCTCAAGTGCTGATGGCACAACTTGGAGCCCGATGGAAGGTGGTTCAGTTATTGGAAAAGTGCTTACAACAACCATAACAGAGAACACATACTTCAAGGCTGCTGTCAAGGTTAAGGAGAGAGACAAGGGAACTACACTCCACTATAGTAATGCAGTATATTTGGAATACTATAAACTTAATATTACCGCCTACCCTGCCGATAATATCTCTGCTGAAGGCAAGACCATTATAGTAACGTATAACTCTAATGCTGTTATACGCTTAAGTGATGACTCTTACGCCGGTGCAGACGCTGATTACGCCATTTATAACAAGAACGGTGAAAAGATAGGTTCTTTTGATGTAAAAGGCGGTGTACGTACATTTAACGTAAACAACATTACAGAAGACCAAACCTACTATGTAAAGGTTGATGAGTGCGTATCTGACGTAGTAAACATAGTAGTTAACGCTACCGTTGACATATTGATTACCGAGCGTAGTTGCAACCATGTCACACTTACCGCAAAAGTATCAGGAACAGGTGATGTGGTATGGATGAAAGAGGTGAATGGCGTTTGGGTAGAGATGACTGAGAAGGGAAACACTATAAATATTGACCTGACAGACAATATCAAGATTAAGGCTGTTATAGGTATATTTGAGAGTGAGCCTATAACAATAGACTACTATGGTGTTGAACTTAACGCAATCAATATACTTACAGGCGAGACGGGCAAGGAACTGAACATTGGCATAGGGGCAAAAGTTGATTTGGAACCGACTGTAATAGGTGTACCTGAAAGCGAAAACTACGTTTACTACGATTCTAAAGGAAATGTAGTAGGAAACACCACTGCTGACGACCCTAACCTAACTGTGGCTCCATCTGTAAATCAAAAATACGGCGTAATGGTAAGCGGTTGTAAATCTAACATGGTTAAGGTAAATGTAGAATGGCCTACAGTGTTCACACCACTGAATGTTGATGGTTATAACGATGATTTCTTAATGAATGTTGACCCAGCCATAAAGATTCAGGTTTTTGACCGCAACGGAAATATGCTTGCTGACAGTCCTAACGGATGGGACGGCAAGATAGACGGTGATTATGCCCAACCTGGTGTATATTTCTACGTTGCAACACTTAGTGACGGTTCTACACATAGGGCTACAGTTGAGATTTATGCTCCTAAATAAACCTAAAATAAGGACATAATAAGTAAAATATAACTGCTATCTATTCAACAAAAATCAAAAAATGCCTGCATTTTTTGATTTTTGTTTTCTTATTCGTATATTTGCACAATCTCCTAAAAAGATTTGAGTTATGGTGGCACAGGTTAAGAACTACCCATTAGGGATATACACTTTCAAGGATATTGTTGAAGGCGGTTACTTTTATGTGGATAAGACAGGTTATGTGCATAACATTGCCAACAAATACAGGTATGTGTTCCTGAGTCGTCCTCGCAGGTTTGGAAAGTCTCTGCTTGTGGATACATTGCAGTGCTATTTTGAGGGCAGAAAGGAGTTGTTTGCAGGTCTGAAAGCGGATGAACTTGAAAAGGATTGGGTTAAGTACCCTGTGCTAAGGTTTGATATGAGCTCTATTAAATCAATGAACCCACAGGAGGTAAAAAGCAGCCTCAGCCTAATGATTGGCGAATATGAAAAGGTTTATGGGAGAAATGAAATGGAGGTCACTTTGGGCAACAGACTGGAGGGTGTTATAAAGCGTGCCTACTCCGTAACAGGTCAAAAAGTGGTGCTTCTTATAGACGAGTATGACTCCGCACTTCTTAAGGTTATGCACAACAAGCCTGTGTTTGAGGAACTGAGGGATATGCTCCGCAACTTTTACGGACCTATAAAAATCTGTGACGCAATGCTGCGTTTCGGCTTAATAACGGGTATAACCAAGTTCTCACAACTAAGCATATTCTCAGAGATAAACAACCTCACCAACATAAGTATGCTGCCTGAGTATGACGGCCTGTGTGGCATAACCAAGGATGAACTGCTTACACTGTGCAAGCCTGATATTCAAACACTTGCAGATAAGCAGAAAATCAGTTTTGAAGATGCGGTTGCAAAACTTACAGAGAATTATGACGGCTACCATTTTTCAAAAGGCGATGACGGAGCAATGACAGATGTGTTCAACCCATTCAGCCTTATAAACGCCTTCAGTGCAAGGGATATAGGTCAGTATTGGTACAGTTCAGGCACGCCTACGTTCCTGTTTGGTGAAATGCGCAAGTATAAGACGGAATTGCAAAACATAGAGGGCAGGGTTGCTGGAGAAAATGAGTTCAACGTGTCACCAGAGGTTGCTGTGTCTGCACTCCCAATGCTTTACCAGAGTGGCTACCTTACAATAAAGAAAGCTGACACTATTACCAGACTATTCACATTAGGATTCCCTAATAAAGAGGTAAAGGAGGGGTTCCTGCAATCATTCCTGCCTATGGTGTCAAACATATCCGATGACGAGAGCAACAGAATGCTTGTGCGTGTGGTTCAGGCTCTCTACGCCGATGACATAGACACCGCACTTACAGAGATAAAGGCGTACATAGCCGCCATTCCATACTACTATGAGAACAAGACGGAGCCTGCGTTTCAAACAATAATGTACCTTATACTTACGCTTCTTGGACAGAATATGAGGGTTGAGGTTCCGTTTGCCGTAGGTAGGACAGATGCCATACTGGAGACCACAAACACAGTCTATATAATAGAGTACAAGGTGGATAAGTCTGTGGAAGAGGCGCTAAAACAGATAGACGATATGCACTACGCAGACCCGTATCTTGCCGACCCACGCCGCAAACTGAAGGTGGGCATAAACTTCACTACGGAATCACGCACTATAGAGAGTTGGAAGAGTGTGAAATTATAGCGTACAGTAATGAATGCAGTTGTAAAAAAAAGTATTTGGGGAGTTATCATATCTATTGCAAGCATTGTAGTAATTGCGTTACTTGCCGTTTGTACATTAGTATATGTGGTCTTTACGCCTAAAAGGCTTACACCTATTGTAAATCAGATGGCGGATTCCATTTTAACGGAGCCGCACACATTGGATAATGTAGAACTCACATTCTTCAGCACATTCCCCGATTTTGGACTTAAACTACAAAATCTGTGTGTCAAATACTCCGCTCCACAAGCCCCTACAGACACTGCTTTCAGCATTCCATCGTTGGTTATAACTCTTAATGTGGAGTCTTATTTCACGCAAAAGAAACTTGACATAAACGGAATAGGTATAGAGAATGCCACCGTTAATGTGTTTATAGATTCATTAGGCAATTTGAATTTGGCACAAATAGTTGATATTCCATTAGATACAGTCCAAACGGAATCATCGCCGTTACCTTTTTATTTTGATATAAACAAAGTCTTAATAGAGAACTGCAAGGCATCATTTATTGATATGCCTGACACTATTTCCTTTACTGATGTAAACCTCAATCTATACGCCGAGGCTGACATTGACTCCACATTTTCTGACATTAGGGCTGACATTGAGGAACTTAATTTGAGATGGCAGTCAGTTGACATTGATTTGGTTGGCAATATAGCCATAACAGACTCCCTGACGGCTGATATACAGGAACTGAACCTTGATTTAGGTCCATTGGCACTAAGTACTGACGGCTCATTCCGTATGGCTATGGACTCTACGGCAGGTATGTATATTGATGCTGATGCCGCTATAAGCAATTGGAAATACTCAGACATAATTAAAGTCTTATCTCTGAAACAGTGGAACGCAGTGCCTGCTCTTGGCAGAATAATGTCAGCAATACCCGCTTCCATTCCAAAGGAGCTGGAGGCTGACATGACTTTATCCACAACCCTAAAAATGAAGGGAAATCTTGATGACAGGCATTTCCCTGTAATTGACAATAGGCTTCAAATAAGTGACCTGCACGGACATTATGACCTTACCAAAGTTCCATATTCATTAGACTCCACAATGCTTAGTGTGGATACACATTTTGATATGAATCACCTGAAAAGAAGTAAGGTTACGGTCAATGATTTCAGCACAAGGATATTATCTGAATTGCATAATGACGGCGACACGCCAAACACGCTGCATCTTACCGCACAACTTACAAATATGTTTCCATCGGGTAAAATGGATAAATTCAACCCTACATTTGATGTTAATTTAAATGTAGGTGCTGATGTGGCGGAGGCAAATCTTTATGTAGATTCTCTGCTGAATTGCATTGCAGACTCTCTACCGTCAATACTTTATGACATACATAATGCCTACTCCCCTACCGGCAGAGCCCCGGCAGAAGTGAAGAAAACCATAAATGACGTTAAGACTTACACTCATAACGCATCAGTATCAGGCATGCTGAATCTTGATGTGGTGGTTAAGCATACCCGTCTTAATGATATAGTGGAATTGGATTGGGACAGCATTTACGGAGACATGACACTAAACGTAAATGACATTAAAGTCCATGCCCTTGACGGCTACGATGCAGGCATCGGGGTATTGGATTATAAAGTCAGTTTCCCTATCCCTGATTCAACACTACAAGCACTTAAAAACTATGTTAAGGATGTGGACTCTCCTGATTTAATGAATTTTGACTATAGATTGGGCTTGAAGAACATAAAAGTGGATATGCCGTATCTGAACATTGACATTCCAAACACCACCCTTGGCATATTGGGACAGGAGTGCACTGACAGCACCAAGAAATTCACCCCTACATACATTTTTGATTTTAAGGTTGATGAACTTACGGCAATTATAGATACTGACAGACTATGGATTGCAAAACCATACGGTGAGGTTTACTATAGAGGTTCGTATAAAAATCCCGATTGGCAATACACACATTACACGGCAAAAATTGACAGCATTGAGTATGGTTTTATTAATTATAATGCAATTCTGATAGGACAAATGGAATTTAAGTATGAAGAGGAAGGGGATTTCTCCAATTATAATGACTATGTTGTTGACTTAAAACCTGAGGTATATATTGATATTGAGAATATGCAGGTGGTTCCAATACAAACCGTTTTGCCAAAATTAGTATATACATACCGTAATCAGAAGGCGGAGATAACCAAAAGCAGAATACAAATAGGTGAATCTGATTTTGAATTGACCGGCAATTTGAATAATGTTGCAGATTGGAGAAGCAAGAGCGGAAATTTGGAGGCAGACCTTAAATTCTATTCAGAGAAGACAAACGTTGATGAACTGTTAGGTATTATTTCCTCTCTTAAAAGTTATTATACAGAATTGGGACTTATTGGAAATGACAACAAACCCATAGAAGAACCTGTAGCGGCGGATTCAGCAAAAACTTCTGACAATCCTATGTATGAATTGATGGCTTCAATACCGTTTGACATTGATTTGGCACTTGACGCAGACATTAAGAATGCCGTTATAATGGGTCAAAAGGCTAAAAACCTTACAGCCGATGTTTATCTGAATGACGGTACTTGTATGCTTGAAGACATTGCTTTTGAGAGTGATTTGGCAAACATTAACCTAAATGCCAAGGTGGCTCTTACGCAGCCAAAGGATGGCAAACAGTTTGGCGACAGCACGTCATTGGATATGAGCTTCAAAATGCACAATATTGACATTAAGAAAGTTATAGATATTATTCCAAATATTGACTCCATTATGCCAATGTTGCGTTCACTTGCAGGCAAGGTTGATGTGGATTACACGGCATCAACACTCTATAATGACAAACTTGAATTGCTGCCAAACCACGATGTGGAGAATCTCTCAATCTCAGGCACCGATTTGGTTATTATTCCCCAAAACATATATAAAACAATTTCAAAATTATTGGTGTTCCATAAGGATGCCACAAATAAGATAGACTCTCTATATGCGGAGGCACACTATAATAACGACACCCTATCTGTATATCCTTTTAAAATAAAACTTGACAAACTGTTGGTTGCCGCCGGCGGAAACCATACTATGAACGGCAATTCAATTGAAGAACTTGATTATCACGTTACCGTCTTAAAGCCTGTAATTATAGGAGTAAGAATAGGTGGCACTATAGATAACATGGATATAGGGCTTGAAAAGCCCCGCTATACAAAAAATGAGCCTGTGCGTTATCATGAGGCTCAAATTAACGGCAGAACCATTATTGATGATATAAAATCAACCGCAGAGGTGTTTGTTGATGCATTAAGAGGGTCAAGGGTCAAGGGTCAAGATTATGAATAAATTATTTACTATATTGTTATTATTATGTCCAGCAGTTTTGTTTGGTCAGGGCTTTGGTGGAAGCATTGATGTAAACGGTTCATACAACTTTATAAAAGGGCATACAGAAAATTTGGATTTAGAACTCAATTATGACACTACAAAATGGTATATACATACCGATATAAGTGGTGGTCATAAGTATTGGACCACTGAAACAGAAAAATTCTCTGCCAGCGGCACCAAGGAGTTTTGGAACCATATTGACGGACTGAACCAAAGTGACATATACAAAGCGGTGCAGAAAGGCTACATTACAAAGGGAAGTTATGACTATACAAAAGATAACAAACGTGGCTGGAATGGCGGAGCAGGTGTTGACATCGGGGTTAATATCACCCCTAAAGATGTACTGTCTGCGTATTTTAGATACGATTATTATGGCAATAAAAATAATTCCATAACCAACAGTGGAAAACTGGACTTGTCAGGCAAAGAACCCGATATAAAGATAGACTCAATTATGGGTCATCAAGATGAAAACTACAAGTTCTCAAGCCATCAGATAGACTCACACATAAAATACAACCACGATTTCAATGTTCAGGGGCGTAACTTATGGGTGCAGTTCTCCACATTCATGAGTTTTGACAGGGAGGAAAAAGAGAGGTCTCTGCACAATGACCGTGGCACTTATTACAAAGAAGAGAAACGGTACAAGGCACCAAGCAACCTGAATGACCTTAACTATCTGTACCAAATTTATTATGAGGATAAGAATCTGTTTACAGCACCAGGACTTAAAGGCTCACTGGGCATTGATGTAAAACAGAACAACGAGATGGATTTCTATTGGCGTAAGGACTATATAAACGGACAATGGCTGGACGACAAGTCAAAAACACAAGGCTATTGGTACTACTCACTTGCCGTAGAGCCTGTAATAAAATTGGATTATAGTATATACAAGTTTGACTTTGGTGTGGAGAACAGATTACAATGGTTTACTCATGCCCTTACACCCGATATGGCAGAAGGCAAAAGTCTGGATTCCATAAAAGTCTCATTTAAAAATAATGAGTGGCGTGATATGGTTAGGGCATACATAGGCTACAAACCTGCCGACAGGCATAAGTTGCAAGTTTCTTACAACAGAAACATTATACGCCCCACATACGATAAACTTACAAGCATGATAAAGGTTGGTAATACAGAAAGTGAATACTTTACCGGTAATCCAAACCTAAAGCCACAAATAAACAATGCGGTGGATTTAAAATACACCTACACGTTCAAGCAGAATTTTGAACTATACGCATTGCTTAAATACACCCATACGCGTGATAAAGCAGAGAAAGTTGTGGATAACACCACTACAGACGGAATCACATACTACACATACATAAATGCCGGCATTCAGCAACAGGCAAGTGCCAGAGTGGATTTGAAGGGTACTTGGGAGCATTTCACTATGGAAATTTACGGACAGACCAACATTGAGTTCATATCTTATAAGAATAACCTTAAGGCAACAAAGACCACTGTAAACTATGAGATTTTTGCTGATTTAAAATGGAAACTGCCACAGGGTTGGGGTATAAACCTGAAAGGCGGTTATGCCAGCCGTAAGGAGACAGCCTACAGTGCAAAAGACTCTTATATTCAGACCAACCTGCGTTTCTCAAAGACATTCTTTGATAAACTTGACCTCTATATAGAGGGCAGGGATTTGGGAGATTTTAACCAATATGAATATACATGGAATGAAACATTGGATTATTGCAAAATCTCAAGAACAGCAAACCATAGGATAGCACTGGCAATAGGATTGAAATATAATTTTTGAAAATTAAATAATAATAATTACCTTTACAACCGAATAAAATATTCATTAGTATGAAAAAACTGTTTTTACCCATTGCCACTATGCTGGCTCTATCTGTAAATGCGTTAGCATCAAGTTTTAGCGTAGGCGTTGAGGCAGGTTATGATTTCCTTGATTTCAGAACCCAACACAACGCATACTACACCACGGCACCTAACGGCACTAACTTAGGAATAATAAAGGAATACTTTGAAATTACACAGGCTGGCAAATCCTTTTCCACATACACTGCCACCACACTAAAAGGTATTCCAATTCAGAAGACTGTAAAGGAGACAAAAAACAGCACAGGCAGAATGCCTTCTATGCACGGATTCCATGTAGGTCCTACATTTGACATAAGATTCTCTGACAAAATGGGGCTTGGGCTTAAATTAGGGCTTAACTACCAGTATGCAAGAACCAATGGCGGTATCTTTGATTCAAAAAACACTCTGTATGATGAAGACGGAACTATTATTATTGAAGGTAGAGATCTGCATAACAACAGCGACTATTACAAGAGATACAACACTACATATCATGGATTAAGTATTCCTATCCGTTTGTATTACAGTTGGGATTTGCCAAAAAATTGGAATATTTGGATTATGACAGGTCCTAAACTAAATATTGGGTTGTCATTTAAAGAAAATTTTGCTGTGTTTAACAAGAAGTCAGGCAAATGTGATGACTATACCTATAATTACCTGAACGGCAAACAGTATGTTAACGGCACTTTAGTGGATTGGGACGACCCTAACGGACTATCTCCAAAGCAAAAGGAAGAGTACCATAAGGCAATACCTTTCAACACTACATGGGGCATAGGATTTGGTTTTGGCTATAAGAATTTCAATTTCTCTGTGCTGTATGATTTTGGCATGTCTAACAGATATTATAAACAAAGCGAATCTTATCAATGGGCAAGCAATATGTATGAAGACCCTGAAACAGGAGAAAAATCTAACATTTTGTGCGTTGAGACTGCAGAATTCAATCACAGCCTATACAACAATGAACTTGTAGTATCTATAGCCTATACATTCCCTATTGTTAAGAACGGAGTAAATATGACAGGCAAGCATAAGGGAGAATACACTAAGGCAAGACAGAAAAAAATCAAGAAGCAGGAAGAGGAGAAGAAACAACTTCTTGAGGAATTAAGGGCATTGGAAACTGAAATGAATGCAGAAGCGGGTCAATCTAAATAAAAATCCTTTGTAAGACGTTTGAAATCATCTGTGTATAAGTGGCGTGACTGCTCTATATACAGATGATTCTCTTTTTCTGTAACCCGATGCCTGGTAAAGCACATAACCACACGTTTAACCGCACCATCAACTACAGGGTGAATATAGTGAATATCAGATAAATACAAACCTCTATACTCTGCCATACGCACAAAATCAGCCTTGCTCTCAATAGGCAGAATAACATAAAACCTGCCATCGGCGGTAAGTGTTTTGCACACGCCGTCTATCAATTCACTGAAAGGCAGTGAATCTGTGTGGCGTGCAAGGGTGCGTATTGCTGACGGATTCTTTAGGGAGTTTACAAAATACGGCGGATTGCACACTATACCATCAAAACTGATATTCTGCAACTTACAAGCCTCAGCATACTCCTGCCAACCAGCGTTAACGCCGTTTATACTCCAAGGTGAATCACTGAAGTTCTCCTGAGCCTGTGTGTAGGCATCAGTATCTATCTCTACGGCAGTAACAGCCACATCGGGGTAACGCTGCTTAACCATTAAAGCCACCAAACCTGTGCCTGTACCCACGTCCGCTATACGACGGCAACCTTCAAAATTACATAATAAACCAAGCAAGACCCCGTCTGTACCCACTTTCATGGCACATCGGGACTGATTTATTCTGAATTTCTTAAATTGAAAGTATGTATTTGGCATAAATCTGCTTATTTTTAACTAAATTTGCACCCATTATGAATGAGTTGGTAAATAAAATGACATCGTTCATTGTTATGGACGTACTTGAAAGAGCCATTGAACTGCAAAACAACGGTATCAACATTATACACATGGAGGTAGGCGAACCCGATTTTGACGTACCAAGTTGCGTGGCAGACGCTGTGGCTCAAGCATATAAAGAACATCGTACCCATTACTCACACTCGTTAGGCGACATTGAATTGCGTAGGGAGATAGCGGGTCTGTATAAGGCGGAGTACGGTGTTACGGTATCTCCTGAACAGATTATTGTTACTGCCGGCTCATCTCCAGCCATTATGCTTGCCATGATTCTGCTCTGCAATAACGGCTCCGAGGTCATACTCTCCAACCCTGGTTACGCATGCTACGCAAATTTTGTGCTTGCCGCTCATGGCAATCCTGTTTATGTGCCTCTGACGGCTGATAACGGATTTCAGTACAAAGTTAATGATATTAAGGATAAAATTACAAATAAAACTGCCGCCATTTTCATAAATTCCCCGATGAACCCCACCGGAACGCTTCTTAACCCCGATTTTTACAGTGAGGTTGCCAAATTAGGAGTTCCCATAGTCTCTGATGAGATTTATCACGGTCTGGTTTATGAGGGCAAGGCACACAGCATTTTGGAATATACAGACAATGCGTTTGTGCTTAACGGATTCAGCAAGCGGTTTGCTATGACGGGGTTAAGGCTTGGTTATATGATTGCACCTATGGAGTATATGCAGTCCATACAAAAACTTGGGCAGAACTTACTTATCTGTGCTCCATCTACAGCACAGCGTGCCGGCATTGCCGCCCTGCGTGATAAGTCTGACTATCAGGAGAATATGCGTAAAACATATAATGAACGCCGCACGTATATGCTTGAGCGTCTGCGTAAAATGGGATTTGTGATACCTACAGACCCACAGGGTGCATTCTATATTTTTGCCGATGCACGTAAGTTCACCAATGATTGCTACAAGTTTGCTTTTGACATTCTGGAAAATGCCCATGTAGGCATTACGCCTGGCATTGATTTTGGTACCGGTGGCGAGGGGTTTGTACGGTTCTCTTACGCCAACTCCATTGAGAACATAAAAATAGGGCTTGATAGGATTGAGCAGTATCTAGCACGCTCAAAATGACGAGCGTAAGTGTTTTAGCAAATCCTCTACTGTGTCAAACACCAAGTCTGCACCTGCATCTTTAAGGCACGCATTTTCAAGGATTCCTGTGTTTATGGCTATGGTGTATATGCCGGCAGCCTTTGCCGCACTGATTCCCATCGGGGCATTCTCTATAACTATAGCCTCAGAAGCATTAACGCCACATTTCTCCAAACCTTTAAGGTAAGGTTCAGGGTCTGGTTTGCCTTTAGTAACATCGTAGGCTGTAACCATATATTCTGTCTTAAATATATCGGGGTAATAATGGTTCAGCTTATTAAACAGGCTTTTCTGACCGGAGCCTGTAACAATGCCTATGGTGTACCCTTTACCTTTCAGATATTCAAGCACCTTATCCATACTCCTCATAGGCCAATCTCTGCCGTAAGACTCAAATATCTTGCACTTTACACCATAAATGTGGTCTATCTCATCTTGGGTGGCAGCCCTACCCTTTTGTGACATAAACACTTGGTTTACAGTGCTTGCACCTGTACTACCCTCTTGCAGATACACTTGATACTCTGTAAAAGTGAGCCCTACCGATGCAAAAGCATCAACCCACGCCTTGGCATGGATTGGCATTGAGTCAAAAATGACTCCGTCCATATCAAAAAGGAATGCTCTAATCATAATTTTAATGCAAAGATAGTGTATTTTTGGGGAATTTTTAGTATATTTGCAAGATAATGTGCATTAATCATACTCTGATATGAAAACCTTAAAAATAGCAATTCTGTCCATTTTGGCTGCATTTATGGTTTGCGGTATATGTACATCGTGTAAAAAGGGAAATGTTACAAGTCCGCAGATTTATTTGTTTAATTTTTTTATTAACAGCGATACATTGAAGACAGACTCCATAGTGCTGTATCCTGGCGATACACTAAAATATATGATAAGGCTACAGCCTTTTTATGACAGGATTGAGAGTTTGGAGGTGGAAACTGAGCGTGCATACGTTAAAGACTCTATTTTTAGCGATAAGGATTATAAGGAATTGTGTGACTTGACCCAATCAGACAGAAAAGCAGGCAAGTATGTTTTCAAGAATATGAAAGACGGTTATTACTTGACTACCGCTAATTACCTGATAGCATTAAAAAGCCCTGAAACAGAGTTAAATAGGGTTTCCGTAATATATAGATTTAAGAGTACCGCCGATGTTTCAGGCGACTTTAACCCATCTAAAGCAAAACTTACTTTTACAATAAAAAACAGGAAATAGGTTATCCGATATGAGAGATTTAGAACAACTTGTAAGAAAAAATATATGGAACCTTAAGCCATACTCTTGTGCAAGAGATGAATTTAAGGGAGAGGCTTCTGTTTTTCTTGATGCAAATGAAAACCCATTCTACAGTGGCTACAACCGCTACCCTGACCCACGTCAGCTTGCCTTAAAAGCCAAGATTTCCAAGATAAAGAACATTGGTGCGGAGCATATTATGTTAGGTAACGGCAGTGATGAGCCTATTGACCTTGTATATCGTATTTTCTGCGAGCCTGGCATAGACAATGTGGTGGCTATGGAGCCTACTTACGGCATGTACGGCGTGTGTGCCGATATAAACAATGTGGAATACAGACGTATTCCTCTTAATGCGGATTATAGCCTTAATGTAAAGGCTATGCTTGATGCCGCCGACAGCCACACTAAAGTTATGTGGCTTTGCTCTCCTAACAACCCCACAGGAAACCTTATGAACCGCAATGACTTACGTACAATTCTAAAGAGTTTTGACGGCATTGTGGTTATTGATGAGGCTTACATCGATTTCTCATCAGAGACATCGTGGCTTACAGAGATAGACACATACTCAAACCTTATTATATTGCAGACATTCTCTAAGGCTTGGGGCATGGCTGGGGCAAGGTGCGGTATGGCATTTGCCTCTACGCAAATTATAGAACTATTTAACAAGGTTAAGTATCCATATAACATAAACTCTCTTACTCAAAACATTATAAGTGAGCGTATTGATAAGGTTGCGGAGAAAGAGAATCAGGTTAGTATCATTCTTGAAGAGCGTAGCCGTCTTGCCGCAGAATTGGCTCAATCGCCTATAGTGGAGTGTGTTTATCCCTCCGATGCCAACTTTCTGCTTGTAAAGGTTGCAGATGCCGATAAGACTTATAAAGCATTGGTTGAGAAGGGAACCATAGTAAGAAACCGCAATACTGTAAAATTGTGCGGCAACTGCCTTAGAATAACTATTGGGACGAAGGAGGAGAATGAAATATTAGTTAAGGAGTTTAGGAGTGAAGGAGTTTAGGAGAGGATGTATGATGTATGATGTATGATGTATGGGAGCCGTAGGCGACAGAGGGCGTAAGCCCGAACGCTTGGCGAGGGGGTTCGGGGTACTCCCCGTAAAAAAGGATATAAATTTTAACGAGCCGTAAGGCGATGTTAAAATGATGTATGATGTATGAATTAACTTTCAACTTTCAACTTTCAACTGAATATGAAGCGAGCATTATTTATAGACCGTGACGGAACTCTTATAGTGGAGCCACCGGTAACAGAGCAAGTCAACAACCTTGATGAGTTGGAGTTTATTCCAGGTGTAATACGCAATCTCTATTTTCTGCGTCAGAAAACAGATTTTGAGCTTGTAATTGTAAGTAATCAAGATGGTCTTGGCACAAGTGCCTATCCACAAGAGAATTTTGATACAGTGCAGGCTAAAATGCTTCAAGTATTCAAGGGCGAAGGCATCAGGTTTGACAATATACTTATAGACAAATCACGCAAAGAGGATAATCTGCCTACACGCAAGCCCGGAACAGGTATGCTTACAGCATATATGAATGGAGATTATGACCTTGCAGCATCGTACGTCATTGGAGACAGAGCCACAGATGCTGAACTTGCAGCCAATTTGGGTTGTAAGGCTATTATTTTAGGCTCTGAGCAATACCCTACTTGGGATAAGATTACTGAGGTTATATTTGCAGGTGAACGCACAGCCACTGTAAGCAGAAAAACAAAGGAGACAGACATAAACATATCACTTAACCTTGACGGAAACGGCAAGACCGACATATCCACCGGATTGGGATTTTTTGACCACATGCTTGAGCAAATAGGTAAGCACTCAGGTATAGATTTAACTATTGATGTAAAAGGAGACCTTAATGTAGATGAGCATCACACTATGGAAGATACTGCTATTGCATTAGGCGAGGCTCTATATAAGGCTTTAGGTGACAAGCGTGGCATTGAGCGTTACGGTTTCTGTCTGCCTATGGATGATTGTCTATGCTCTGTGGCTATGGATTTGGGTGGCAGACCTTGGCTTGTATGGGATGTAAAATTCAGCCGCGATATGATTGGCGACACTCCTACAGAGATGTTCCTCCATTTCTTTAAGTCTCTGTCAGACAATGCCAAAATGAATCTTAACATAAAGGCGGAGGGCGATAATGAGCATCACAAGATAGAGGGTGTGTTCAAAGCGTTTGCACGAGCACTTAAATGTGCCATTAAAAGAGACATCTACAATTACAAAGTTCCCTCTACTAAAGGAAATCTGTAAAAGCATCAAAGATGCTTTTATGTATGATGTATGATGTATAAATGTATAAAAAACATACATCATACATTATACATCATACATTAGTAGAATTTAGTTTTTACTCTCCGTAGTTTCTTAGTAACTTTGATAAATGCCCACCCGGCTTTTATGGTCATAGTGTCTCCACTAATCTTGATGGTACCGCAATCGTCAAGTGCCACACCCATAGACGGGTCGTATGCATAATCTATATTGTATTGCTTTTTCTCCGGAATATAGGTTACATCCATCACATGCTGCCCTACTACAGGCTTGTTACGCTGTGATTTATCAGGGTTTTTCTTATCTAACTTAGGTTTTCCATTCTTATCTACACCATCTGATTGCCAACCACATACAGCAGTGTATTTATTCTCGCTTACCTTAGTATAGATAGAGGTTCCAGTCTTTTTCTCGTCAATCCACTCACCCAATATATCATCGGGTTTGGCATACATTTTTGCCATTGTTATGGCACAAACAAGAAGTGTTAGATATTTTAGTTTCATAAAATCAAAATCTTTTGTGCAAAAGTAATAAAAATATATTAACTTTGCACCCAATTTGTATATTTTAACATTTGAAAAATTATCATGAGTCAATTATCACCACGTTTGGAGTCGTTATCGGAGTCTGCAACATTGGCTATGTCGCAGAAAAGCAATGAGTTGAAGGCACAGGGTATTGACATTGTCAATCTTAGTGTAGGAGAACCCGATTTTTTCACCCCTAAACACATAAAAGAGGCCGCCAAACAGGCTGTTGACAATAATTTTTCATTCTACTCACCTGTTCCGGGATATATGCCCCTGCGTCAGGCTATAGCCGCTAAACTTAAAAAAGAGAATAATCTTGATTATGAACCTGCTCAGATTCTTTGCTCAAATGGTGCAAAACAATCTGTATGTAACGTTCTGCTTGCCCTTATAGGTAACGGCGATGAGGTTATTATTCCTGCTCCGTATTGGGTAAGCTACGCAGAGATGGTCAAGCTTGCAGAGGGTACAAATGTTATAGTAAAAACAGGCATTGAGCAGAACTTTAAGATGACCGCCGCCCAACTTGAGGCTGCCATCACCCCTAAAACCAAGGCTTTGATACTCTGTTCACCATCTAACCCTACAGGTAGCGTATATACAAAAGATGAACTAAAAGCACTTGCAGATGTTATAGCAAAACATCCTAATGTATATGTCATAGCAGATGAGATTTATGAGCATATAAACTATGTAGGCTCACATCAGAGCATAGCCCAATTCTCTGAGATAAAGGACAGGGTTGTTATAGTGAACGGTGTTTCCAAGGCATACGCCATGACCGGATGGAGGCTTGGTTGGATAGCCGCCCCACTTTGGATTACAAAGGCTTGCAACAAACTGCAAGGTCAATATACATCGGGTGCAAGTTCCATTGCACAAAAAGCGGCAGAAGCGGCTTACACAGGCTCTCAAGAGTGTGTAGAGGAAATGCGCAAGGCTTTTGAACGCCGCCGTAATCTTATTTATGACCTATTCAGCAAAATACCTGGGTTGCAATTAAGCAAACCTGAAGGTGCTTTCTACATATTCCCTAAATGTGACTCATTCTTTGGCAAAAAGACTCCAAAGGGAGACACCATAAACTGTGCCGCAGATTTGGCAATGTACCTTCTTGTAGAGGGTCATGTGGCTTGCGTAGGCGGTGCATCATTCGGTGCTCCTGAATATATAAGGATGTCATACGCCACATCTGATGAGAACATTAAAAAAGCGGCAGAACGTATTAAGACCGCACTTGCCGCTCTAAAATAAAAAAAGCAGCAGGTCTGTAAGCCGGGTTCTGTACTTTTAGAAAAAGCGTCTGTTATTTATCTAATGCAACCTACCCTCCAACATCGGGCGGGTAACCCTGATAGCGTTGGTTTACTTGGTCTTGCAACGTATAGTGCGTACTGCTTCTGCTTGTCACCAAGAGAACGGTGGGCTCTTACCCCACCTTTTCACCCTTACCTTACGGCGGTTATTTTCTGTTACGCTTACCCACTGTCACCAATGGCTCTCCGTTAGAGAATATACTACCCTGCGTTGCCCGGACTTTCCTCCCACCTTATGAGGCAGGCAACAGACCGACCTACTGTTTTTATGGGCGGCAAAGTTATAAAAAAAAATAATTCGTTCAAAATTTTTTATTTTCATACTTTTTATCTACCTTTGCACACTATTTTTGCCTAACTATACACTATGAGACAGCTAAAAATTGTAAAATCAATTACAAACCGTGAGAGTGCTTCATTGGACAAGTACTTGCAAGAGATTGGTCGTGAAGACCTTATAAGCGTGGAGGACGAAGTTGAACTTGCCCAACGCATTAGACAGGGAGACCGTATCGCACTTGAAAAACTGACTCGCGCCAACCTACGTTTTGTGGTATCTGTTGCCAAGCAATACCAAAATCAAGGGTTAAGCCTTCCTGACCTTATAAACGAGGGCAACTTAGGCTTGATAAAGGCAGCAGAGAGATTTGATGAGACTCGTGGTTTCAAGTTTATCTCATACGCTGTATGGTGGATTCGTCAATCCATTCTGCAAGCCCTTGCAGAGCAATCACGTATAGTAAGGCTTCCACTTAACCAAGTGGGTTCAATCAACAGAATTAACAAGGCTCTTGCCAAATTTGAGCA
>JAKSNY010000015.1 GCA_024399495.1 Paludibacteraceae bacterium | reverse complement strand
CGTCCGCGTGGGTGCGGACGCACTGTCATAGGTATATATAAACTCTTATTATTTCATAAAACTATTTACTAAACAAAAACATATTATGTATAAAATATTTTTATTATTCGTAAACATTATCATTGCAGCAACTTGTTTTGCTCAGACCTTGGGGGAACCTCAAGGTTCTGTAAATGCAAAATCGCTTGCAATACTTAACAAGATTAGTTCCACCTATAAAAATTCCACAGGAACGCAGATGGAGCTTAAAATCGGTTTCACTGATAATAAGACTGGTGAGAAATCCACTGCAAGCGGCACATTGAAAACATCGGGTAATAAGTTTAACCTTACAACTAATTTTGCCATAATGATTTTTGATGGCAAAACACTTGATGTTTATGACAAGCAGACTAATGAGCTTACTATAAGCACTCCTTCTGACGATGAGGTCTCAAGCATTGACCCAACTGCCATAATGACCATGTTTAAAGAGGGTTACAAGATTTCCGAGCCTCAATATGACTCTGCAAACCGTAACCTTGTATCTATAAATATGTATCCTGAGGACCGCAAATCAGAGACCTCTATGATAACACTTACAATAGACCTCTCTACCAACACCCCTACCACAATTAAGACCTTTGGTAAGAATGGTGTTGATAATGTATTGGAACTAAAGAAAATAGAGGTAAACAAAACATTTGACGAAACCGTTTTCCAATTTAATGCAGACAAGTATAAGAAATTACAGATAATTGATTTAAGATAAAATAAAGTAAAGGAGTTTGGTCGCCACTTCGTGGCTAAGTTAAGGAGTAAAGAAGTTAGAATACTCCTGAACTCCTGAACTCCTAAACTCCTAAACTCTTTAAATTATGAATATTCTAAAGTGTCTTATCATCGGCTCCGGTCCTGCAGGACTTACAGCCGCCATATATGCCTCAAGGGCAGGTCTTTCACCAGTTGTATATGAAGGTATGCAACCAGGCGGTCAGCTTACACAAACCACAGAGATAGAGAACTTTCCAGGTTACCCAAACGGAACCACAGGCACAGAGATGATGGAAGACCTGCACAAGCAGGCAGCCCGTTTTGGAGCAGAGATAAATTGGGGCATTGCCACTAAAGTTGATTTTTCAAAGCGTCCGTTCAGCGTAACCATAGATGATGCAAACGAGGTTCTTGCACACACAGTAATCATTGCCACAGGAGCCTCAGCCAAGTATCTTGGCATTGCAGATGAACAGAAATACGCGGGCAACGGAGTATCGGCGTGTGCCACATGTGACGGATTTTTCTATCGTAAAAAAACTGTTGCCGTTGTTGGTGGCGGCGATACAGCATGTGAGGAGGCTCTATATTTGGCATCGCTCTGTAAAAAAGTGTATCTGATAGTACGACGTAATGTTCTGCGTGCCTCACAGGTAATGCAACAGCGTGTTTTTGATGCAGAAAACATAGAGGTACTGTTTGAGCATCAGACACTTGGACTTACAGGCGATGGCGTGGTAGAGGGTGCAAATCTTGTAAAATTCAAAGGCACAGATAAAGAGGAGCAAATACACATAGATATAGACGGTTTCTTCCTTGGCATAGGCCATCAGCCTAATTCAGAGGTATTTAAACCATATATAGAGACAGATGCCGCTGGCTACATTCTTACGCAAGGCAAAAGCCAGCAGACAAACATTGAAGGTATTTATGCCGCAGGCGATGTGGCAGACCCAACATACCGTCAAGCCATAACCTCAGCCGGCACCGGCTGCAAAGCCGCCATAGAGGCGGAACGATACCTGCGTGATAAAGGAATTTAATATGGATAACAAATACACATTCCCCACTCCAGCCTTTTTAAGGTTTTTGAAGGGATACAACAAAAAGCAGTTTTCAACTGATTTAATGGCTGGCATTATTGTCGGCATTGTAGCCATACCTCTTGCCATTGCTTTTGGTATAGCATCGGGTGTGGGCCCTACAGAAGGTCTTATAACCGCCATTATAGCAGGATTGATAATATCTGTATTAGGAGGCACAAAAGTTCAAATTGGAGGACCTACTGGTGCTTTTATAGTAATTATATACGGAATAATTCAGCAACATGGCATTACAGGGCTTATGATTGCCACCATTATGGCAGGTATCTTACTTGTAATAATGGGGTTATGCAAACTTGGAAACGTAATTAAATTTGTACCCTACCCTGTTGTAGTAGGTTTTACAGGCGGTATAGCCCTTACCATTTTCTCTACCCAAATAAACGATTTCTTTGGATTCGGGATAAAAGAAATTCCTGCCGATTTCATTCACAAATGGATATGCTATGCAAACTCATACGCATCTATTGATTGGTGGACATTTGGGGTGGCAATGTTCAGTCTTCTGATAATAATATTCTCACCTAAAATAACCAAGAAAGTACCTGGTTCACTTGTTGCAATAATAATTTCAACCATTGCAGTATGGCTGCTTAAAGAGTATGGTGTATGGGAAGGGGCTAAAAGCATTACTACAATAAGTGACCTTTACGCCTTACCTAACGGCATACCTGCACCAACAGTACCATCACTTGAAATGCAAAATGGAGAAACAGCCGTCTCTCTTATTCAAAATCTGTTTCCTGCGGCATTCACTATTGCCATGCTTGGAGCCATCGAGTCTCTATTATCAGCCATAGTGGCAGACGGTATTGTTGGCGGCAAACACGATTCTAACGCAGAGTTGGTTGGTCAGGGCATTGCAAACATCTGCACCCCATTCTTTGGCGGCATTCCAGCCACAGGTGCCATAGCACGTACCATGACAAACATAAATAATGGCGGACGCACCCCCGTTGCCGGTGTCATACACGCACTTGTTCTTGTATTGGTACTTCTGTTTATGGGTAATCTTGTGGGTATGATTCCAATGCCGTGCCTTGCCGCTGTGCTTATAATGGTATCTTACAATATGAGTGGCTGGCGTACATTTGTATCTCTTGCAAAAAATCCCAAATCAGATTTTGCGGTACTGATTACAACATTTATACTTACCGTAGTATTTGACCTAACCATTGCCATAGAGATAGGGCTTATGCTTGCCGTAATACTATTTTTACGCCGTACAAGTGAAGCCGCCTCCATTAAGACATTCCACGGAGAGATTGACCCTAACATAGATGCAGACTTTGACTCACACGATGAGAAACTTCATATTCCGGAGCATACAGAGGTTTATGAGATAGACGGTCCATATTTCTTTGGTATAGCCAATAAGTTTGACGAACTTATGCAACACTTTGCCGATGCACCTAAAGTGCGTATTATACGTATGCGTAAAGTGCCTTTTATAGACTCAACAGGTTTGCACAACCTTGAAACCCTTTGCAAGCAATCTAAGAGCGAAGGCATACAGGTAGTACTTTCAGGTGTCAATGATAATGTACGGCACACACTACAAAAGGCAGGATTCTTTGACACCCTGCCAGAGGAATTCATCTGTCCCCACATAGACGTGGCACTTGCCAAAGCGGAGAGCATTGTTAAGACTGAATAACAAAGATACCTTTTTATAGAATCTTTTGTAATTCAGGGAGACCAATAACCTCAACGTTATCTCTTAACTTATAGCCTTTGGTAATTGGTGCAACTATGTATGTGTAAGTAGGTTGCAAAGTATCTATTGCCTTCCAAAAGCCTTCTGTAACCTGTGGCGATGCACTTGCCTTGCACTCTATACCAATTAACTTATCGGGGTATTCAAGCACCAAATCCATCTCTTCTACTCCTGTAGCACTTCTATAGAATGATGCTACGGCATCATTGGCTACAGAACATACATTCTCTATAACCAAACCCTCCCACGATAAGCCCAATATGGAATTGGCAAGTAAATGATTATAGTTTGATATATTTAGTATTTGATGCAATAATCCTGAATCTCTAATGTAAAAACGTGGTGTTTTTACCAAACGCTTTTTTGTATTTTTATAATAAGGGGGTAAGACTCTTGCTATATATGTATGTTCTAAAATATCTATATAGTGCCTTATAGTAGGTGCAGACAAATCCATAGCCGATGCTAACTTAGCATAGTTCAACATTCCTCCATGCTCACCGGCAAGCATAGTCAGAAGCCTCATCATTTTAGGTGCGGCTACATTAAACTCCAGTTGAGGTATATCACGCTGAATGTAAGTTCTTATAAAATTCTCTCGCCACAGGCAACTTGCCTCATCATCAGCAGCAAGGTAACTATTGGGGTATCCACCTCTAAACCAATATTTTTCTATAGAGTAACCATCGTACGGTCTAACCTCCGATACTGTAAATGGAGTAAGGTCTATGAGTCCTATTCTACCTGCCAATGTTTCCGATGTATGCTGCAATAATTTTTCTGAAGCAGAGCCAAGCAATATAAATCTGCCTGGTTTTCTATCTCTGTCAATTTCTGACCTAAGAAAACTAAATAATTCAGGAAGTAATTGCACCTCATCCAAACATATAGTCTTATCCCTATTGTTAGAGAAAAACAATTCTGGCTCAGAGAGCATCTGCATACTGATTCTCTCCTGCAAATCAACGTATAAAAAATTATGCAGTTGAGAACTTAGCATTTGAACAAGAGTGGATTTTCCGCACTGTCTGGAACCCAATATGGCAACAGCAGGGAAAATGCTTAAATACTTAACAACTGATTCTGAGGCAGTTCTATTTAACAATTTATCCATATTTGCAAATCGTAAATTTGATTTTAGATTTGCAAATATAAGGTTTTTTATTATAAATTGCTACTTTTTCAATAAAAATTACTATCTTTTTCTTGGCTATAACCTTCCTCCGTTATTTCTACAAACGTTACTTGTGGGGTTACTTGTGGGGGTTATCTGTGCAAATCCCTTTCTGCCTTACTCATTTTACGCCAGATGCGTGGTTCTATTACATCGTGGTAATTCCATAGCCCTACCCTATTCTCTCTTGCCTCAATTTCCAACTGCTCATAGTATTTAGAGTCATCATATCTACGGAAATGGTGAGCCATACCGGCACGTATCATCTCTGCACACAAATCGTTACCCTCCTCATCATATATCTTAGCCACATATCTGCCGTATGCATCCTCATTGATTTCAACTATACCAATGTTCTTATTGAATATCAATTCAGCCAAATACTGCTTTGCCTTCTTCCCATACGGCTGACCCTTTTCAGGGGCATCAACACCTTGGAGTCTGTACCTATACACCTGATTATCTGACTTATACAGACCATCAAATGTATCGCCGTCTATTATCTTAACCACATATACATCATAATCTATCTGCGTTCCGTCTTTGGCAAAACGCTGGGCTTCAGTACTTACACAAGAAGTAATAATAAATAGCATAATGCTATATAGTATAAACTCAATTTTTCTCATTTGTAGTATCCTTCTTTTTCTGTTCTCTTAGTTCTTCAAGATAACTTGCAGTTATTACTCCAGATGGTAATGCAATTACAGCAACACCCAACAATGCGGAAATCATGCTTATAATTCTTCCAATATCTGATGATGGGTATATATCACCATATCCAACTGTGGTCAATGTAGTTGTCGCCCAATATAAAGCATCAAAAAAATCATCAAACATAGCAGACTCTTCAACATTAAACATAATAAGTGCCGTAATAAAAATATAAAACACCGCTATCAAGAAGACAGTAAATAAGATTTGTTTTTCCTTTCTTAGCACCTTTATTAAGATTTGCATCTGTTTTGAATAACGGATAAATTTGAAAACTCTCAATATCTTCACCAATCTTGCAATACGGAATAGTTTCAATGCTTTTTGACCTACTGCAAAAGAAGGTAAAATTGACAACAAATCAATAATGGCAAATGGAGTTAAAGGATAGAGTGCAAAAGCTTGCCAACGTTTTTTTGTTGATAATTCAAAATCAGCCGTGATCCAACGTAATATATAATCAATAATAAATACTGTTACAGCAATCTTATCAAAGATATCAAACAACGGATATTCAGTTCTAAATGCCAATGGTCCTATGCTTAACAAGATACAAACAAGCATAAACCAATCATATATTTTACTATACACAGTATGTCCGTTTGGACTTATTATTTCATAGATACGATTCCTCATAACTTCAATCTTGAGTTTAGAATAGACTCTTACTCTATAGTTTGAACTTAATTGGAAGCGTTATCCTAGTATTTACTGTTTTCCCGTCTTTCATTCCTGGTGTCCAATGTGGCATCTTTGATATAACTCTAACAGACTCATCGTCAAGTGCTTTATATACAGAACGTATTACTTTAATATTTTCAATTTGTCCAGTTGCCATAACGTCAAACTGACAAATAACTTGCCCTTCTTTTTTATTTTCCTGAGCATCTAGTGGGTATCTTAGATTACTTGATAAAAATCTGGCAAGAGCATCATTACCTCCTGGAAATTGTGGCTGGACATCAACATTAGTACAAATTTCTTCACCTGATTTTGTCTTATTCACTATATCAGATTGAGCGAACACTGTTGTAACTGAAACGGCAATAACTAATGCCAAGATAAAAAACTTTTTCATAATAAAAAGAATTTAGTTAAACGTATATAAATTCTATTTTTAAATTCCTTTGCTATGAGCACAATACATCCCATCATAGCATCAATCTTGAGATTGACACACATCATCTACAATTTTAGAAAATTCATCATAACTAAGACCAAACAAACTCTGCAATTCCACTTGTTGCAAGGCTTCTTGATAATCAATAATATGGTCTGCATACATCTTCTCAATCTGAGTCCTTATTATTGCTTCTACTAATGGCTTGGTTTCATATTGAGTAAAATTATCATCCTTTAATTTAAAAAAAGTTTTAAGCAACATAACATTAGTCATTTCTTCTTCCGATAAATAATCATCCTCCAAGCACATTTGAGCATAACATATGACAACACTAATTAAGCCATTACGCAACTCAATAGAATTGGATTTAACATGATTCTCTTTAAGCAAAGCACCTAATGAGATACTATTCATCTTATCGTCTATAATAAGTTGTAGTATCTCAACCAACAATCCATCTGATTGAAACTTACTTTGAAGCCGTCGTACTGAATATTTAAATAATGCAGAATTTTCCATAATAATGTCATTCCTTTGAATTATCAATAATACCATCTATTTTCTTCTCTATTTCTACAATGAAAATGAATGTACATGCCACATCCATACACCCCAAAACAGGTGCGGAATATCCACTTTCCTGAAGAAAAATAATAACTCTATTCAGTATAATGACACAAAGAATGAACTTTTCATTCAGAAAAAGTTTTTCAACCAGTTCATCATACCCTCAACAGCACCTTTAATCTGGAATAAAAATTGTTTAGTGTCGTCTAATATAGCACTGACCCTATATTTTGCCACTAATTTAGCAAATTGAATCTTCAAATCTCCAATATGTTCTGCTTCCTTGCTTGAATAGTCATATTCACTCATCTCATCAGTAATTTTGTTATACTCTTCAAGAACTTGCTCCCATTCTTCATCGGAATAATTAGCACCATTTTCATCAATGGTTTTAACCAAGTCCTCCAATTCATTCATTGCATACTTTTTCTTATCACAAGATACCATAGTAAACGATATCACACTTACCATTAAAAGACAGCATAAAACATTAACACATTTTTTCATAACACATTATTTTAAAATTACACATTGTTTGGGGTCTAAATCAACAAATTGAAACAGCACAATCTTATAGGGAGAATCTATTTTATAAGATGTAGGTCTTGCACTAAATGCTTTAGGATACGTCTCATTCCAATTCATTTCGTCTTTAGAATTATCAGTATATATAAATATGCACTTTTGTGGATCTATTGCACCACAACCATCATCACACTGTGCAAATAACTTTGATTTTATGTCAATTATTGCCAACTGATTTTTCAAAGTTTGCTCACAAGGTTTTAAGTAACTGTATTTATGTCCGCTTAAATATTTGTACATAGAAAAATCGCTAAGTTTTGAATGCAATAATTGAATAAAATATTTACGTAAATCTTCTTTAAATTTAACTATTCCATCTTCAGATAATTCAAATCCATTCATAAACGAAGCCAAACTCTTTCCTTCCACTATTTGATTTTTCTCATTTTCAAAATACGCATCTAATGTATTATTATCAAGAATAGACTCAAATGGAGGTTGCGATTGAGAATTCATTTTGCTATTATATTCCAGCTGTTCTGAATACCACTGCTTTAAATTATTATTAAAAGAGACAAAAACATTGTATTTATTCTGCAAAGCATCATTGAAATCAAATAATAGGCACAACCATTTACCTGCAAAATGATATTTTAATTTTATCTCCTTCAATTCTGTTTTTTTAGAATTAATGATTCTCTCTATTCCTTCCATTTGATCTATATAGTCATCGCTCAAACGGCGTTTCAATGTTAGCCTGTATGGTATATATATAGAAAGAAATATACACAATAAAATCTCAATAAAAGTTAACACCCAAAATACAGTATGTAAAGTATTTTGCATTTTATCGAGCCAATCACAAATAGAGGCATTCCACGACGTATAGTTATCACATTCTAAGAAACCACTTAATTTTAACAATAGAATAGAAACTACCAACAAAGCAAGAACAACAGTTCCAACTTTCAAACAATTCTTCAAGGTAACTTTTGCAAACTTTTTAATGGCATCTAATCTTTCTTCTGATTTATCATCTAATTGTTTTGACAATTTATTAATATCTTGTTCAACAATTTTAGAATAAGCATCACGTAAAGAATCACGTTTGACTTGATTCTTTAAAATTTGTCTTAATTCAGTATAATAACGTTGTAATATTAAATCATCGTCTTTCAACGTATTTAAAGACACTTGCTCTTCACTAATAAGATTACTATTGATAGCATATTGAACATTTGCGTCAGCTATATTAAATTTCAATTGCTTATGGGTAGCTTCTTTAATTGAATAGGTGTTTTGTTCAATTTCTTCAGATGCACTTTTCTCGTTAACAAACTCTATCTCAGTGATTACCGCGGCATAATGGCATAAATCAGGATTCTCTATATAAGAATATGGCAAATAACAATAACCTTTATCTCCAAATTCCTCACCCCAAGAATTTCTAACCTTTAGCACTTTCTGATCATCAGAATACCCACAAACAACCATCGCATGACCATTATATTCATCTTTTGATTCTTCAAGTTCTTCTTTACTTGGTAGTGATACAAAGCCACTTCTCGTATTTGCAAAAGAATCAAAGATGTTGACAGAAATAATTACCGGGAAGCCCTCTGTTAATGCAGATTTAATGTCTGATATTTTACAAGACACATTTAACGCCTTACGCACATAACGTTTTTTTGCATCATTATAAGCCTCTTCTGATGGAGTAATATTAAAATTATCAACATTATAGCCCCATACATTTTCTGCACATAATCCATCTTGCTGTAAGCTTTCAACTGCACATTTAATACATGATCCACTATCTTCATTCTCTTTGCCATCTCGTTTTCTGGAGTTATAATACAAAAACAATTCACTTAAATCAGGATTTGGCAAATTGTTTTGTTTTAAAAAGTATTCAAACACACTAACCAAACTGAATGACAGGCAAGAACCTATAGTAGATTGATTTTTAACCTGCGTGAACTGAGATGACAAATCAATATTATTAGCAAAAGAGGCATCTTTAGGTACATATTGCTCTGTTAAAGGCGTATCTAATGTAGGGTTTAATAATTTATATTCAGTACCACCAAACTTATACACCCCATTTTCTATGCATTTGGTAGAATTTTCAATACCTGAAATTTGGTTGGATAATTTCTCGTTCTCCGATTCCAATTTTCTAATATATGTGATATGCTGACGCATTCTAATACGCAATTGTTTAATCCTATCTATAGGATTTATCGCTATTGGATTGGAATCTTCTGAGTTATCAGGAACACTTACTGGCAAAATAGATTGATTGCTGTCTTCTGTATTTTTTAATATTTCATTATTGGCATCAACAAATAATTGAATCGATTCACATTCCAAATCCCGAACATCATAAAGAGTAGCATCAAAAATATCATCTTCAAAAGATTCATCATCAAAGCCTAACATTGCCGCCAAAATAGCTTTTTTCTCAACGAGAGAAAATTGAGAATTCTGCAAATATTCATCAACATCGCTTTTAAGTTCTCTTAATTTATCTTCAAATTGAATGGAGAATTTTATCTCAGCATCATTTTCATCATCCTTTTGATCAAACGAATTTTTTAAATCATTCTCATAAAAATCCGATAAAAATTTTACCCATTTGCGTAAAATCTCATTTGCACATTGCATTGATTTATTTATAGGAACTGCTGTTTGATCAATGCCCTCCTGTTTCAACTTATATATGTAAGTTTTACTTAATAAATACTCAATAAAATAAAATTTATCTAAAGACAAGGCGGAGAAGCCTATACATTGTATCTTATCAGGTTCCGTTAACACTCCAAATATATCTTTATATCTTTCTATACATATTTGGGCGAACTCGGCAATTATTCTATTAAAACTTGTATTATTTAAATTCAAAGAGATACCATCATTTTGAACATTTTGCAAAAAAATAAAATGATCAATACTTTGACTGTTTTTTTTCTTATATGATAGTATATCGTTGGTTGATCTCTTACAATTTTTTTCAAGATCTTTTCTCTTTAAGGGATAATCATTCAATTCATTTTCATTACATAAAATAGGATATAAATCATAAGATAGTCCAACTACATCTATTTGAGACAACAACTTTTCTGATTTTATTATAGAAATAAACTCTAATAAGACTGATACAGCTTTCTTATCATATAAAGGAACATAGAAACAAATATGCAATTCCTTGTAATCGCCTGGATGCTCCATATTGATAGAGCTATCCCTCAACGAAGTTATAAATTGTCCAAAACGTTCCTCCTTCTCTTTTTGGGGTGTATCAAGCACCTTATTGTAGCTGACACTCTCACATTTCCCTAATTCACACACGTCAGCCAAAGCAGAATTGGATACTGCTTCATAAACCTCTACTCTTTTATCTTTATCACACAAAAGGAATGTTCTAAAATATTCAGACAACTCAGAACTTCCATAATTGTACAGATATTTTTTAAGTTCGAGCGAAGTATTATCAAATACTTCACTCGAACCAATCACAAAATGCATTGAATGCCTCATATTGTTACGCTTTTAAATTCCTATCCGTTTTTCGACAAAATCAAGCTCCTGTTCCATCAATTTAAGAGTTCCTTCCAACTCACGTTTTTTTATTTCCAAAGAAATAGGACACTGTGAATATTTTTCCAAATAATTTTCCTTAATGTCAGCTACCATTTCTTTCCATTTCTCTTTTCCCATATTAGAGAACTGTTGCTCAATTTGCGATTCATATTGAGTTAACAAACTTTTCCCACGTTCAACAAATTTATCATATGCTAAATCTCTATAACGCTCACCAGTGCTAACCCAATATTTATTTAAAGAAGATCCATTTTCTTTATCACGATACCAATAAGTGTCTTTTTCAAACTTAATTAAACCAAAAATGCATCCATAAACCCAAAACGACAATGTATCATCTGTATATTTACTAGGTCTAATAGCATAATGTTCTTCATCCATTCTTTTTTTAAGATTTGAGTCGATATGACAGTTCACTGCACTACGTTCATACTCAGTAGCCCAAGATGTAACTCCACTAACTGCACATGCAGGGAATGTACCATCTTGTCTATAGATAATAATACGATCTTGCATACCACTTTCAATGAATTTAATATCCAGACTTGCATCATTCATATTTTTGAAAGTATCATTCTTAAACAAACGACTACCTGATTTATTTGGCACAACAACATAATAATACCTATTAATTGCTTGGTCTATCGGTTGTTTATTCAAATTTGTAATCATACCGTTAGAATCCAATTTCAAAAATGGTTTTGCTTTTGCCATCAGTCTTTCCATCAAATTCTTGAAAACATCATCTTCAAGTTCATCTATAACATTATCAATAGTACGTTTTTTCCAAGATTTATATGGTGACAATGTTTGTGCATAATCCATCAAATATTTAAACATCATACCTTTATTTTGAAGTTCACACAAACTTTTACCAGGTAATGTCTTTATGAAATCTGACATAATAATGTCATTGTCGTCAACTACAACCCTATTTTTTAATTCTGATGCCAAGTCTATTTCTACAGTTTTTGCATTAAAAGTATTTACGCTAACATCACTAATTTTATTGACAATATCTTCATTTATGGATGTAATATATTGTTTAACAATGTTAACCTTTTCTAATTTATCCTGTATATTTTCTAACAACATAGTAAAGAACATTTCCGCATAAATACGTCTTATATAATTTACTTTTACTATTGCAATTTTATTTACAGATTCAACAAGATCAGATATTTTATCAGTCTTACCTCGTTTTAGAAAAGTTGACATACACTCTTTTAAATCATCAATATACGCTTTTAATTCTGCCATATTTGACGGTTCTCTATCCTTTAAATCTTTCTTTTCCTGAACCATTTCATTTTTAAACGTATCAACTTGTCTGAAAATAGCCTTCAATGTGTCATCTGCCAAAGTAATGCCACAATCCCCCTGATTCAACAATTCAAAGAATTTTTCATCCAACTCTTTTAACACTCGCTCCTTTAATTCACTTGCCCTACTTTCACAAGTTTCTCTTGTCTCTTTCTCTATATCATTCAAGTATTCATCAACTTCAGCCTTTGGATTTTTAGGATCGGCTATATCATCCTTTAAATATTTAGGTTTAGAATCATGTAAGAAATTAATGACATTATCATTCTCCGAACCTGTTTCTCTTATATTAACATTAGGTGAATCTATCCATGCATCGGCTTTTAAATTACCATTTTCACATGACATTATCAAACGTTGGATAATACGTTGTGACGCATACAATTTATATAATTCCGCTAATTCAAAACCATTGAATTTTACACAAGAAGTCCCAATTGAAGATACCCATGCAATTTTATTACCTACATTTAACGAACCTTCAATCATACACTTCTCAACATTATCAGCCACACTTGCTGTATCAGTACCAATTTGACCTGCTGCCGACACTAGTGCTAATGAAACCATTTCAGTCAAATTTCCAACTTCTTTGTAGCAAATGTTATCTTCATTCTTGTTGTCTATTAAATAAAACGCGGAAAATGGTTTATCTTTTGTAGTACATCTATCGCTAATCCAATTAAACGAGACATCTTTTGAATTAAGATCCAAATGCATCAAGTAATCCAAATCCTGAATAGCACCATAAGCATTTGGTTTTACTCTAGCCATAGCATTACCAGCTTTAACCATTTCAGTAAACACATCAGGTAAGATTGCATAACCATTAATATTCAAGGTTCTCTTATCGTTGTTATACAAATGATTTAACATATATGCAAAATCAATAAATGTACCACAACCAGTACCACCACAAATAGAAAATATTATATGAACTTCGTCCATGGCATTGGGAAGTAGCTCATACTGTTCATTATCCGATATATCACTTCTGATATTACCAATAGCAGTCTTAAAGGCATTTGCTATTTTTGTGGCATTATGAATTACCGCTAACCTACCATTAGTTCTAACCTGTCCAGCTCCTTTATCAAGACTTTTAATCATTGCCACATTTTCTAATGGCATCCAAGACATACTCTCTTTATTGTTCAAATAATAAGAACCTGGTGTAGAAACACATATTGAACATTGCTCTGAAGGAATAAGAGAAACTATTTCTCCGAATTTTGTTTTTTCTGTTTTAGTATATGCACCACCATCAGTATCAATGCCTAAAAAACTAATCATAGGTGGTACTTCCCCATAATTTTCCACAAACATTTTTTTTGTTTTTAAGATAGCATTCATACCTGTGCCACCCAAGCCAACATATAGGCTTCTTCTTAATTTTGTCTTTGCCATAGTAGTATAAATTTAAAGTATTACTAAATTGTCATTATTATTTTCTCTTTTTCACCTTCTTTTGATATTTCATATTGTTCTCCTTTTTGTAGTCGCCCTCCTGAAGACAAATATTTTGCAGCTTTAATTCTAACAGACTTTTTATCTCTATGAGAAACAACAACATCTCCACGCGAGAAAAAATCATTTGTTATATAAATTATTTTTCCCGTAAAAAAACCTGCTAGTGAGTTTTGGCTACACTTCCTAATAGTAAATACAACTTTATGAACGCCACGTAAATTTATGGTTTTATAATTATCTCCACTTGACACATTAAGTTTTTTAACACTAAAACGAGGGAAAAATACATATCTCAATACAATTATCCACAATAATAGTAAACACGCAATCACTATCAAGAACCAAGTCAAGCCTAATTTAAGAGGATTAATACAATCTGTCTTTTTCACCACAAAACCATCTCCTAATTCGGTATATTCTACACGAGACAGACTATTATCTCCTAATTCCCGTAAAAAGAGCGTATGATTTCCCTCACGTGCATCATCATTAAATATTACACACAAAGGCAACTCCTTATCCTTAACGGTAATTTTAAACACATTACTCTCACACTTTACTCCATTAGCATAAAGGGCAATATCTGTAGCAGGCACAAACTCGCCCTCAGCATTTCTTTCCACAACCTCAAATGAGAACACTGCATCCTGCAACAAACGCTGAGCATCCTCATTAAAGTCAAATACCAGAGTTTGTTCCATCTTAACCGGCTCATGTTTTTTCCATAAGAAGTCATTATAATATGTAGTCTCACCCCAATATGAACCAGACTCCTCTTCAACACAGCCACACAAAACTGCTGATAAAGCAATGCAAATTATTAATGTATATTTTTTCATAATCAACTATTTTTTTAAACTAATTCTTAATACTTTCTCTGGTCTATTAATCAATTTAACCGATATTGTTGATTGTGAGAGTACCACAATCTTTTTATCACGATTCTTAATTTCATCCTTGTTTATAAGTTTCAGTTGGACAGGGAATTCATACTCCTCAGGCAAATCAATTTTAAGCGTATCATAAGACTTACCATACCTTGCAGGAATAACAATATCAGCATTTTTTTCCACAGTCTCTCCTTTAAGGTTTACAAATCCTTCTTCATCCAATGATTGAAACTCAAAACGCAATCCTTCTGGAATTAAAGCTCTACCATTACTTTTTAGAGCAATTGTTATCACACTATCCTTCAAGTTTGCAGTTACAAGCGATTGTGGTAAAATATCAATTACATCTAACTGGGAATCTTCTGGTTTAACGGTCTCTATAGTTGATGTCCCTTTTGCTAACTCAATAATTCTATCATCAACAGCTTCAGGCGTAAGCATAACATAAAGCATATATGAGCTTTGCTCAACAGCATAGCGATCCCATTCACCCAACTCCTTCATCAATGCTTCTATACCACCTAACGATTTACTTTGCTCTCCATCCGTCAATAGAGCGAAGAATGTATTTCTATTTGGCATAGGATTGATAATATTCTGCTTAACATACTGAATAGAACTGACTATATCAGTATTGGTAACTTGGTCATTTTTATAATTCTTAACTTTGTCTATCAGTTTCTTTTTACCCTCAACGGTAGCCTTAGCACTCCACGACTCAAGTACAGATGTTTGAAATGGAAGGATATAAATTTCAGTACTTTCATCCTTCACATCATTAATACAACGCACCAAATACGCAACAACATCATCATAAATATCAGGAGTTTTGTTTTGGTAGCCTTTCATGGACAAAGTAACGTCCCACAAATAAATTCTTCGGGTTAACTTAGCTGGCTCCTGAGCCAATGACCACGAAGCGTAAAAAGAAATTAACAATAAGGTTAGTAAAAATTTCTTCATTTTTCAAAAAAATTAGTTTATATATAAAAACAAATGCGTGAACATTATTCTCTCTTTTTAACATTCACTGGTTCTAACAAACCATAAGTCAAAAACGAGTCATAACGTCCACACCAAATATGAACATTCATATCATATAGAAATGTATGAACACATCCATATCTAGAGGATGTTTACATCGTCCTGCTTTGGGATTTATAAATTTGCTAGATTTGTGAAGCCAAAACAAACGTCGGTAAACGTCACTATGTCATAATAATTTCACAAATATAATAATATTTCATTATGTTTAAGTTTGAAAGATAAAAAAAATTATATATCGTAAAAAGTACTTCTATTTAAAATATTTCAATTTTCAACAGACGAGACCAATACTCCGTTAAGCATTGTACGTATATAATCTGATATGGCATCATCCTGAGATTCAAAACCAATCTCCTCTGTTGCATATTTACTTGGGAATGCAAAAATTGCCTTACCCTTTCCTTCACAACTGGTCATCCAACAACTCATAGTAAGGTAATCATCCAGTGGAATAAGATGCATATTTTCTGGATTGCACATAGAATACATCCGTTCCATTTCCCTGCTAAATTCCATATATGTATTGTAAAAATCAAAATAAGACACATCCTTATAATTCTTATTCAAATTATTACGTTTAATGCCATTCATATGTTGAATCATATTATTTGTACGAATTGTCCAAGATGCTACATTACTGGAATGTTGCATTTGTGGAATAGTGTCCATATACGATGCCAACAGTTTTTTAAACGAAGCTTCATCTTCGCTTTTGGTCAAAGTAAAATATTCTTCACTTTTTAATGAATCCATTAAATAAACATCATCACGATGTTTTGTCAATGTTATTTTAGTACCTGAATCAGCCGCCACAATATTATGTTCTGACACACCTAAAGACTTTAATTTATTCATATCAAACAAATCTTCAAAATATTGATGGAACAACGCTTTTTTTAGAGAGTCAACAAAATGTGGGGGCAAAGTATTATTGCATTCATTTTTTTTATTTCTGAGTTGTCTAGTGAAATCATCATACAATCTGGTTCTCAACTCAAAATAGCGATGACGGTCATTCTGATATTTTGCATAATTTTCTGTTGACAAGAATGTTTCCTTAATCAGTGTGTTAAATGCTCTTCCAGTAGGTTTATAGTAGGCAATGTATATTTGGCAACCCAAGTCAGACAAATGCAGCAACAGTTCAGTCATCTGTGCAAATCCTGCAGGATCACTCTTTATTCCATAGCATAGGAAGTCCTGAAATATTATTACCGTGTCAACCTTATTGGTATAATCTTTTGTGTATGAATCCAAAGCTTCCTCCAACAAATTATTTATTCTTGGAATATATATTGGGAAAATACCTATATATTTTGTAGTTATTGAATTCTGTACATTCACTAAATTGTTAATTATTTTCTCAGACTCTCTTCTAGAATCAATCGTCTGATAAACAAAGAATATTATGGAAAGCAATAATGCAAAGGTAGCAGACCCAGTAAGAATCTTTGAGTGCTTTATGAATTTGGAATCCCTAGTTCTCCTGAGAACCCTGTAAAAAAAATTGTTCATATTTGTATGTTGATTTTATTATAAAAATCAATTCTTATTCAAAATTATCAACGCACCAATAACTCCAGGAACCCAACCAAGCAGGGTAAGTAAAAACACTATCAAGAAAGAGCCACATCCCTTGTCACATACTGCAAGCGGAGGAAGGATAATTGCTAAGATAACACGTAAAACAGACATAGTACTATAATAAGGTACATCAAGTATAAAAAAAACAGAGCGTGAACATTATTCACGCTCGTAATCCTTCACTGGTTCTAGCAAAACCCTAAATCAAAAACGAGTTATAACGTCCACGCCGAATATGAATTTTCATATCACGTGGGACGTGTATGAATACATCCATACTCAGAGGACATTTACATCGTCTTGCTTTGGGATTTTCAAAATTTGCTAGATTTGTGAAGCCAAAACAAGCGTCAATAAACGCCTATATGTCATTAAATTGTCATTAAAGTGCAGAAAACGCACTTTTAAGACAATTAACATTGCAAATGTAACAATAATTTTATTAAATACAAACGTTTATAGTGGCATTTTTAAGTTTAAGGGGGGAAATTTTTAAATTGTCATTAAACGACAATTTTTGCACTATTAGTATAATTTTGATAATCAGTGATTTAATATAAAATTATATTGAGGGGTATCTAATGATGGACCCTCACATGGGATAATGGCAAGTTGGATATATCTCCTGAATACCTCTATGAAAACAGTACTCCCAACTACATAGCAGCAGAGCCTGCACCTAACTACAACATAATTCCTTAAAGTCTTGCAAAAACTTAATTGTATTTGCACAACAAAAACTTAATTGTATTTGCACAACAAAAATTTTATTGTAACTTTGCACCTGTTATGGCAACTCCATCAGAAAATCTGGCACAATCATTGAATGTTCTGAAACAACTTCAGGAATCAAAGAAAAGTACTGTTTTCAGGTCATCTGAAATATCAAGAACCCATTTAGAAAGGCTTGTCAACAACGGGTTTCTTATGAAGATAATAAACGGATGGTACATTCAGACAGACCCTGCCACACGAGAAGGAGACTCTACATCGTGGTATATGTCATATTGGAGATTCATAAAGGATTTCATAACTGAAAAGTTGGGATACGATTGGTCTCTTACTCCTGAGGTGTCATTAGATATACAGACAGGAAACTGGACGGTATTACCACAGTTGATTATCCGCTCTAAAAAATGTTCAAATACAACAGTAAATCTGCCTTTTGCCTGTAGCATATATTTCTTAAAGGCTGAAACTCCTACAAACATTGTAAAGGAGAGTCAATACGGACTAAATGTATATAGTATTGCAGAGGCTCTTGTAATGTCATCGCCCGTACTATATAAAAACAATAGTATGACGGCAAGAATCGCATTAAGTACTATAAAAGATGCCGCCGATATTCTACCTTATATTCTTGACAAAGGACGCTCATCTCGTGCCGAAAGAGTTATCGGGGCTCTGTACAACTGTCAGATGACAAAAATAGCGGACGATATTAAAGATACATTAGTCCGTTACGGTTATGACATACGTGAGACAGACCCATTCTCAGAAAAATACGAGTATGTAAAGGAGCAATCTCCGTATGCAGCAAGAATCAGACTGATGTGGCAGAATATGCGTGACACCATTTTGAGTGTAAAGCCAAATGTTCCCAAAGCATTGAGTACGAATGCTTATTTTGATGATATTGAGGATAAATATAAACAAGATGCCTATCATTCACTATCAATTGAAGGGTATAAAGTAACAGAAGAACTTATTGATAAAGTTCGTAAAGGAGATTGGAATCCTGCGGATAACAATGAAGATAAAGATAGTAAAGCGGCACTTGCAGCAAGAGGCTATTGGCAAGCATTTCAGGTAGTTAAAAACAGCATACGCTCAATACTCAATGGAGAAAATGCCGGCATTGTGGCAGAAAATGACCATAGAAAATGGTATCAAGAGATGTTCGCCCCATCAGTGATGGTAGGCATTCTAAAGGCATCAGATGTTGTGGGATACAGGTCGCATCAGGTGTATATAAGAAACTCAATGCACACACCTCTAAATGCAGATGCTGTCAGAGATACAATGCCTATACTTTTTGACTTATTAAAAACAGAACCCGATGCATGGGTAAGGGCTGTTGCAGGTCACTTTATATTCACATTCATACACCCGTATATGGATGGTAACGGACGTATGGGAAGATTCTTAATGAATCTAATGCTTGCCTCCGGAGGCTATAGATGGACTATAATACCAAAGGATGTCAGAGAACAATATATGTCAGCGTTAGAACAAGCCAGCGTTCAAGGTAACATCACCCCATTTGCCACACTGATTGCAGAATTAGCACAATAATACTTATTCCTTTTTACGGCACTTTTTTTGCTAATATTGAAGATTAACGCTAAATCCAAGTTGGTTTAATTTCTGTAACTAAAAGTTAAATTTTTGAACCACAGGTGTTTACTTGAATTTATATTTTGTAGATTAAATTTTTTGTTATAACTTTGTATACCTTAGATTTGTAGAATTTATGGCGATGTCTAATCTTTGGATTACTGAAGCAAATTATATTGAAGGGTATCTAATGATGGACTCTCACATGGGATAAAACAAGGCATTTTACAGTTTCCCATTCCCAAGCCTGAGCAGTGTGCGGTTTAGGCAAAGAAGAAACAATCCTAAAACTATGCCGGTGACGGCAAGTGCGTAGTAGATTTCAAGGAAGCCGCTATTCTGCACAAATGATGATAGGTAGCCTGCCAAAAAGTTAGCAATGGCACTGCTGGCAAGCCATACGCCCATAAACAGCGATGCAAATTTTACAGGGGCAAGGCGGCTGACCATTGAGAGTCCTATTGGCGATAGGCATAACTCTCCTATTGTGTGTAGTAGATAAGTAAATACAATAAACCACATAGAGGCTTTATAGGCAGTGTCTGGCAAAGTATCCACATCGCCGCCTCGCTGATAAACGGCTATATTCATAAGCACAAATCCAAGTCCAAGAAGAATAAGTCCCATGCCCATTTTCTGTGGTATGGTAACTGTTTTACCTTTTGAGTCTAACCTGCCCCACATTATGGTCATAAGGGGTGCCAAGGCAAGTATAAACAGCGGGTTAATGGATTGGAACCAGGCGGTAGGCACATCATATCCAAGGCAGGTACGGTCTGTATAACGCTCTGTAAATATGGTCATTGAGCAACCTGCCTGCTCATATCCTGCAAAAAACGCAATGGCAAAGGCGGTAAGAATCACTATTGCCCATATACGCTGTTTCTCTGCTTTTGTAAGTGCTGTCTGCTCCAACGCATTTTCATCTTTAAGAACCTGTTTTCCAGGGCGTAACCCTACCTCTCCAAGATACTTTTTCTGTAGCAGAAGATAATTCACGAGCCCTAACATCAGACCCGATGCGGCGGCAAGGAACCCGTAACGGTATCCGTAATGCACTGCAAGCCAACCTGTAAGCAGTGGCGCAAAAAACGAGCCAAGATTTATGCCCATATAGAATATGGTGAACGCACTGTCAATACGGCTATCCCCATCGGGGTACAAATCCCCTACCATAACTGATATATTGGGCTTAAACATACCGTTACCAAGTATCAGCAGCGTAAGACCGGTATATAGGGCGGCACTGTTCTGCATTGAGGCAAGAGATAAATGCCCTAATATCATCAGCACTGAGCCTATGACTATGGCTTTTCTTTGCCCGATGTAAGTATCTGCTATATAGCCACCTATAAGGGGTGTAAAATAGACAAGCCCTGTAAATATGCCATACAAGAGCGATGCTGACTGGTCAGAGAATCCAAGACCGCCGTTAAGAAACTCTGCCGTAAGGTACAGCACCAGCAACGCACGCATACCGTAGTAGCTGAATCGCTCCCACATCTCTACGGTAAACAATAGATATAACCCTCTAGGATGATGCATATTTTGATGTATGATGTATGATATATGATGTATGAATTTTATTAAAAAACCATTTTAACTTTCAACTTTCAACTTTTAACTTTTAACTACTCTACATATAGCACCAACCCTTTCAGGTACTCTCCTTCCGGATGGTAGATGTTTATGGGGTGGTCTGCTCCTTGTGTCAGGAAATTAAGTATTCTTACTTTTCTGCCACTCATAGCGGCGGCAGAAAATACCGCCAAGCGGAACTGCTCTTTGTTTACCACTTGTGAACAAGAGAAGGTAAACAATATGCCTCCGCTCTTTATCTTCTCAAAAGCCTTTGCATTCAGCCTCTTATAGCCTTGTAAAGCATTTTTAAGTGCATCACGGTGTTTTGCGAATGCAGGTGGGTCAAGTATTATCAAGTCATATTCGCCTTGCTTCATATCATCTAAAAACTTGAACGCATCTACCGCAAAACTCTTATGGCGGGCATCATCGCCAAAGTTATTGGAAATGTTCTTATCGGTAAGTGATATTGCCTTGGCAGAACTATCCACTGAGTGTACCTGCAATGCTCCGCCACGCATTGCATAACATGAGAATCCGCCTGTATAGCAGAACATATTAAGCACTTTTCTGCCATGAGCGTATTTCTCTACCAATGCACGATTCTCTCTTTGGTCAATAAAGAAACCTGTCTTCTGCCCTTTCTCCCAATCTATAAGGAATTTCAAGCCATTTTCTGTGGCAAGTGCAACCTTGTCCTCCCCTATCAGGTAGCCGTCTTCCGCACCTGTATCTGCCTTATACGGCAATGTGGTCTCGCTCTTATAGAAAACACAATTTATCTTGCCCTCAAAAACCTCTATAATGCTCTCTGCTATAATGTCTTTCAGGCAGTGCATACCAACTGAATGTGCCTGCATAACTGCTGTAGAACCATAGACATCTATGATAAGCCCCGGCAGAAAATCACCCTCTCCATGCACAAGACGGAATGTGTTGTTATGCTCAGAAAAATCAAGATTAAGAGCCTTACGCATATTGTACGCAGTGCTCAGACGCTCCTTTATAAACGCCTTATCTATAACCCGATGTTCAAACGATAGCACTCTTACCGCTATACTGCCTATCTGGTAGTGCCCTACCGCAATAAACTCTCCCTGTGCGGTATAGACCTCCACCACATCGCCCTCTTTAACATCGCCGTCTATCTTTGCCACTGCCCCGGAGAACACCCACGGGTGAAACCTTAGAAGCGATGCCTCTTTTCCCCTTTTTAATACTATTTTATTCATACATCATACATCATACATTATACATCAATTTATTGTATATTTCCACGCACGCCCACGCATCTATGGCGGCATACATCTGCTGTTTTGCGTCCAATGTTTCAGCCTCCCAATTTGTAAGCCTCTGTGTCTTTGATATTCTCTTTCCAAACATAATGGCATATATCTTTCTGAGGCTCAACTCCTTAATACCTACCGCCGATATATGCTTCTGAATATCGTAAAACCCGTCAAGCGGTATATCCTTACGGCGGCGCAGTTGATGGAAATCATCTTTTAACGATAAGCCCACCTTCAGAATTTTAGGATTACTAAGCACATCGTTAAGGCATTGAGGCACACCTATCTTGTTAAGACGGAAAAGGTAGCATACATTGCCCTTGGATATCTGCATCAGGGCTATTTTGTAACTCACACCCTTCTTGAATGACGGTCTGGTCTCAGTATCAAACCCCAATACAGTGGCATCGCTAAGTTCTCTACACGCCGTAAAAGCGTCACGCACCGTATCTACAAGCACTATCTTGCCATCGGGGTACTCCAGTAGCGGAAGTGCCTCCACCTCATCGTTAGTTATCGTCTCCCTGTACTCCATCGCCATCGCCGTTATAGTTTAAATTATGAAGCGCCTTTACGCAATTAAGCAATTTTATACCCCAATAACTCTCAAAATTATCAAGGCAGGCACTTAAAGAATCGCTGCTAATAGCCTGATTGCCATTCTTATAGTTCATAATAAAATCCTTTACATCCTGATAAATGTCTGACAGATTCTCTGACACGCTTGACGCTTCATCGCCGTCAAAATAATCATCGTACTGCCCCATCAACTCAGAAATCTTGTTCTGGATATTATGGTAATCTGTCTCTGTAACACATTGAGGCACATCATTATCGCCTAAAAGCACAGGCTTTTCCACAATAGATGCCTTAAGGTATAAAAGAGAGAGCAATTTTTGCATAACAGATATAAACTCAGGGTATTTTTTCTCATCGGCGTGCTCTAAATAGGCACAATACTCCACTGCTACAGTAACAAACTCCACAATGTTTTTAGTATAAACGGTCTCCATATCCAAAAAATAGTTATCTTTGCAAACAAATAATTTATAACCCGATGCCACAAAAAGAAATTGATGACCAAGAACTGATTGCCAAGCTTCAGAATGAGGCTACACGGCGTAGTGCCTTTAATGTGCTTGTAACCCAATATCAGAAGCGTCTTTACTGGCAGGTACGCAAGATGGGTATTAGCCACGATGACACCGATGACATACTCCAGAACGCCTTTATTAAGGCTTGGACCAACATTGATAAGTTCCGCGGGGAGTCAAGTCTGATGACTTGGCTGTACCGTATTGCCACCAATGAGACTCTTGACTTTCTGTCGTCCGCTCACGCCAAGCATACTGCCGCTAACACAGACCTTAACGATGTTCTTGCAACAGAGATTCATAACGATGTCTATTTTGACGGCGATGAAGCCCAACGCAAACTAAAGGCCGCTATAGAGCAACTACCTGAAAAGCAGCGTATTGTATTTAATTTACGTTACTACGATGAAATGCCTTACAACCAAATGTCAGAGGTTTTGGGAACATCAGAAGGTGCTCTTAAAGCATCTTATCATCATGCCGTAAAAAAAATAGAAGAGTTTGTGCTCTCTGTCAATTAAACCTTTTGTAAAATCAGAGGTCAAAGTTACAAAAAAATTATGCAATATGGAAAACATTGACGATATATTAAAGAAAAATAAAGCCAAAGAGGAGCCTTATAAAGTTCCGGAAGGCTATTTTGAGGACTTTCAGGCAAGGCTGAATGCCAAGATTGATGCCATTGAGGCTAAAAAGACTCAAACTATGGATAACCGTAATACAGATTCTGCAAGTAAAAAGTCTGCATTATGGATTAAAATCAAGCCTCTACTCTATGTGGCCGCATCAATAATAGCCCTTTACGGCATAACCTACGTAGTGGTACAGCCTAAAATAAACAGTGAGGTTGAGGCACAGATGGCTGCCATAGAAGCGGATGAGGCTGAAGAGGAACAAATTGATGATTTCTACCAGTATTTTGCAGAGTACGGCGATATGGAATCAGCAGAGTTCTATGAGTACATAAGCTATAATTATTAAGATAAGGCTAAGGTGGGTTAATTTTTTTGATTTTTTATTTTGATAGTATAAAAATAAGCCTTATCTTTGCACCGCTTTTGAGAAAAAAGCTGAATCGCTAGCTCAGCAGGTAGAGCACATCCCTTTTAAGGATGGGGTCTTGGGTTCGAACCCCAAGCGGTTCACAAACAATAAAGGACTCCCTGCAGGAGTCCTTTTCTGTTTGTGATTGTTTCCTTTTTTATTGGGACACATTCCCAAACCTTTGCGACAAGCGAATTTTATTTGCTAAATATATAGCGTATAATCAAGAAAAACATTATATTTGCAATGTTTCTTGATTAAAAGGAACTCACTTAATATCTTTTATGAAGCAGTCCGGAACAACATTCTCTCTATTTGATTTCTGCAAAGGAAGTGCTGACAGAGTACAGATTTTTGGGGAAGAGACTCTTGATGAAGAAGGAAACATCATTTCATTTGTTGATCAAGCCGCTATTATCACACATTTTTTACAATTAAGAAATTCTAAAGTCAATCTTCCGTATTGTTCAAAAGCAAAATCTATTCTAAACCTATGGTATGAGTTTATAAGAAGAGAAAAGCAGCACAACCCTAAACAGTATAATTGCGTTGCCGAATCTGCGATAGGGTTTCAAACATATCTGTTCCCCGATTTATTCCAAGCACCATTTCAGGCACAAAAAAATCCAAAATTCACTTTTATAGACCTGTTTGCTGGGATAGGTGGTTTTAGAATGGCATTCCAGAATCTTGGTGGAGAATGCGTCTTCTCATCTGAATGGGATGAGCAAGCAAAAAAAACATATTATGCCAATTATGGCGATGTACCATTTGGAGATATCACAAAAGAAAGTACAAAAAATAAAATTCCAAAAGGATTTGACATTCTTTGTGCTGGTTTTCCTTGTCAAGCATTTTCTTTAGCGGGCAAAAGATTGGGATTTGAAGAAACCAGAGGTACACTTTTTTTTGATGTTGCCGAGATATTGAAACGTTATCAACCCAAAGCATTTTTTTTGGAAAATGTTAAGGGACTTGTAATACATGATAAAGGGCGTACATTCAAAACCATTCTTAATACGCTTGAAGAAGTTGGATACACTGTTCCTAATCCTCAAATCGTAAATGCAATGTACTTTGGAGTACCACAACATCGTGAGCGTATTTACATAGTGGGATTTAGAAAAGATTTGGGAATCAAGAAGGAAGATTTCACCTATCCACAACAAAAAGAGATTAGCAAGAAATGGATAGATGTGCGCGAAGAAAATCCAGTTCCTGCAAAATATTACCTGTCAACACAATATATCACAACGCTTATTAATCATAAAGCTCGACATGAAGCAAAGGGTCATGGCTTTGGTTATGATATAATACCAGATGATGGCATCGCTCACGCTATTGTAGTAGGTGGAATGGGTAGAGAAAGTAATTTAGTCATTGACTTTAGGCAAACCAACTTAACACCTACAACAAGAATAAAAGGAGAAGTTAATAAACAAGGATGGCGTAAGATGACACCACGTGAATGGGCTCGTCTTCAAGGCTATCCTGATAATTTTAAAATAGTTGTTGCCGATGCATCTGCCTACAAACAATTTGGGAATAGCGTTGCTGTTCCCGCCATTCAGGCAACAGCAGAACAAATACTAAAACCACTACAAGAAAATGGCATTATCAGGAAATAAAGGCGAATGGAGTGAGATATATGCTCTCTTCAAACTCTTAGGAGAAGGAAAAGTTCATGCTGGCGATGCTAATATGAACAAGTTGAGTTTGTATTATCCTATCATAAATATAATACGTGAAGAGAGTAAAAAGTATGAGTATAAGCCAAATATAGAGCAAAATATCGTTGTAATAGATGAAAACGGAACAGAGTATGCAAGACTTTCTATGGATAAGTTTATACTTGAATCCAATCAATTGTTGAAAGACATCAGCAAGGCAAAAGGAGCTGCCTTCTCTATTCCTAGGACTGAAACATTCATGAAAACAATAGGTTGCTCAAAAATCAAAGCTCCGTCCTATGATAAATCTGACATACACATTATTATTCACGATTTACGTACCAGCATGAAACCACTTCTTGGTTTTAGC
Organism: Paludibacteraceae bacterium; assembly: GCA_024399495.1. Classification (GTDB taxonomy): domain Bacteria; phylum Bacteroidota; class Bacteroidia; order Bacteroidales; family Paludibacteraceae; genus Enterocola. The sequence goes on along the minus strand of JAKSNY010000015.1, from coordinate 31,438 downwards.
ATTAAATCTCAACTTGGCACACCATCTACGCTTCTTAATGCAGGAAAGACTACAAATATCACATATCGTGTTGTTGGTTCTTCGTTAACAGAGAATGATATCAAAAACATCAACGCAATTGAAGATCACTTATCCCGAATGCAAGCCATACTGGATAAAGGTTGTAATTTAGAATATTATGATATAGATAATTCTACATTTAAAAACAATCTCCTATTTTTAGACAGTTGTATGCCTCAGTTTATTGCAGATTGTCTGACTATAGACAGCATGCCTAATTCAACATCAACAATTAGAAATGCTGTTGAAATGATTGCAAAAAAGAATCCTTTCAATTTTACTGGGAGTGATATTGTAGCATTCTATGCACATAAAATGAAAATTCTGCTTCTTGATGCAGCTCTTGGTATGACACCTGCAAAAGAATGGACTGGACAATACGATGCCAATGGTGGTTACCTTGTAGTTAGAAAAGATGGTGAAATAGTTTGTTACCATTTCTACAACAGGAATGATGTGGAAGACTATCTTTACAACAACACTCGTTTTGAACGTGCAAGCCGCAACAGATATGGGTTTGGTTCTCTATATAGAGAAGGAACAAATATTTGTTTAAAACTAAATCTACAGATTAGATTTAAAAAATAAATCAACGTCTTTTGGCAAAATAATATTATTTGATTACGCATTTTGCGTAATCAAATATTTGTATATGCCCCACACAAGGAAAAATCTCCACAAAATCAAAAGGGTTTCCTTTGGAAACCCACCGCGTAGCGTAGGGGACTGTTTGGAGTAGCGAGAGCAGAGCCGCTTGCGAGCTATGCCGAGTCACGACAAACATGTTCTGCGAAGCAGAAAATGGGGATATGCCCCAGTAAAAAAGGAAACCAATCTCCACCAAAAAAGGGGCTGTAAGCCCCTTGATTGGTGGAGATTACCGGACTCGAACCGGTCACCTCAACACTGCCAGTGTTGCGCTCTAGCCAGATGAGCTAAACCCCCTCCTTAATTTTGCGTTGCAAATTTACAATAATTTTAAATCATACGCAAATTATTCCACTAACATTCCTGATTTTATTTCGTTAGCCACGTCATCACCAAGTTGCGCCTTTACTATTTCAAGTGCAAAAGGTATGGCAAAACCCGGTCCTTTGCCTGTAATTACATTGCCGCTGCGTACAACAGGTTTCTCTGATATTGTGGCACCCTCCAATTTTGATTCAAAGCCTGGATAGCATATAGCCTCCAATCCTTTAAGAATGCCAAGTTCTCCAAGTACGTATGGTGCGGCACATATGGCGGCAACACCGCCTCCTCCGTTAAAATGTTCCTTAATAATGGAGCATAACTTATCGCAAGCACGCAGGTTGGTTGCCCCTGGAAGTCCGCCAGGCAAAACTATAAAGTCATCCAGTTCTACATCAATGTCTGAAATCATAACATCGGCGGCAACCTCAATTCCATGAGCCCCGATGACATCGTAGCCATTAGTAATGGAGACTGTGGCAACCTCAATGTCTGCTCTACGCAGAATATCAACAACGGCAAGAGCCTCTATCTCTTCAAATCCGTTAGCAAGAAAAACGTAATTCATATAAAGTTAAAAGTTGAAAGTTGAAAGTTGACTGCGTTAGCTGACTGAAAGTAAAGTTATCCATACATCATACATCATACATAACCCTACTTGACCCTTGACCCGTATTTGTATATCGGTAAATCCTTTTTTACTAAGTACGCTAAATATAGCAACAACAGCACTGTATTGAATCCCATATTTATCCATGGGTCATCAACGCCTGCGTATGTACGCATACAATGGGCAAACAGCAGGCTGACTCCATAAAGGACCGCCGCAAACACAAAATAGATGCCAATGGACATAAAATCATACTCTACAGGCAGATATTTCTGCCCCCAAAAGTAAGAGATTAGCATCATTATAAAATATGTGGCAAGCGATGCCAAAGCCGCACCCATATACCCTATCATCGGGACTAACATAATTATAAGCACCACATTTATAACGCACCCGATGAGTGACATATAGGCTCCGTATTTAGTCTTATCGTTAAGTTTATACCAGAATGAAAGATTAAAATATACACCTTGGAAAATATATGCCAGCAACACTACAGGCACCACCACCAAACCTTCCCAATATGTATCCTTTATTATATATTTAAGCAAATCCATATAGAATGTTATGCCTAAGAATATAAGGAACGATGTTATAAGAAAATATTTCATTGTAACGGCATAGCTCTCCATACTGTCCGCATCGCGGCTCTTGGCAAATACAAAAGGCTCATACGCATAACGGAAAGCCTGTGTAAAGACCATCATAACCATTGCCACCTTAAAGCACGCCCCGTAAATACCAAGTTGTGCGGCACCCTCCATCGGGTCTGCATATAAATAAGGGAACAGAATTTTATCTATGGTTTGGTTCATAACCCCCACAATACCCAATAAAAGCAGTGGCATTGAGTATCTGAGCATGCGTTTAAGCAACTTATTGTCAAATTTGTATTTAACATGGAAAACCGTAGGCAGTAAAGCCAATGTAACACAAGTGGTGGATATAAGGTTTGCCACAAAAACATACCCTACCCCATAATCTGCATCGTAGAACCACGATATCCACTCCGGATGGCTTTCCATAATGGCAGGGCAACCCAACAGAAAAAACAGGTTCATTACAATGTTCACTAAAATCATAAATAACTTTAGCAATGCAAATTTCAGCGGTTTTTTCTGATACCTTAAATATGCAAACGGTATTGCCCCAAAAGCATCCATAGAGACCACTATGGCAAGCATCGATATAAACTCTGAATGTCCGGAGTACCCCATTGCCGCAGAGATAGGCTCTGCACACATTGACATCACAAATGCAAATATGAATGATGTTGCAAACACCGATGTAAGTGCGGTGCTATATACCGTATCGGGGTTATCGTCTCCTTTATTGAGAAAACGGAACAGACCTGTCTCCATTCCGTATGTGAGAATCACAAGGAGCAGGGCTGTCCAGGCATAGAGGTTTGTAACTATTCCGTAATCGGCACTGCTGGCAAGAAAATATGTGTAAAGCGGCACCAGACACCAATTAAGGAACTTACCTAAAATGCTGCTAATTCCGTATATTGCGGTATCCTTTGCTAATGATTTAACCTCTGCCATAATTCAAATTTGCCACAAAGTTAGTAAATTAACACTATCTCTACAAATAATGGATATTAAAATTTGGTAAAACAACTAAAAAGATGTAACTTTGCACCCGCTTTTAAAAAGTGTGATGGGAATTATAATTTGAGTAACACAAAAAATTAAAAAATGAAAACATTTGAATTAAACGGTTCTGATAGAAAAGAACTTGGCAGAAAAGCCAGCGAGAGCCTTCGTAAGCAAGGCTTGATTCCTTGCGTTCTTTACGGATGCAAAAAAGAGAACACTAACTTTACAGTAAGCCAAAATGCGGTACGTAAGCTTTACTACAGCCCAGAGGTTTTTGAGGTAAAACTTACAATAGGAAAAAAGAACTGCTCTGCAGTGCTTAAAGAGGTGCAACTTGACCCTGTAACAGATGCTATAATCCATATAGATTTTCTTGAGGTTGATGACAAGAAGCCTATCATATTTAAGATTCCTGTTAAGACAGAAGGTCTTGCAGCAGGTGTAAAAGCCGGTGGCAAATTGTCTATTGAGATGCGTAGAATGACCGTTAAGGCATTGTGCAAGAACATACCTGAGTGCGTTGTAATAAACGTAGAGAAACTTGGCGTAGGCAAATCAATCAAGGCAGGTGAACTTTCATTCCCTAATCTTGAGATTGTAGATAACAAGGAAAGTTTGGTTGTTTGTGTTAAATCTACACGTGCAGCAAAGGCTGATGAAGGTGCAGCCGCTGCTGAAGCCTCTTCAAATGATTCTGCCGCTGAGAAGTAATTGATTTTATATGAAATATCTGATTGTTGGTTTAGGTAACATTGGTCCTGAATACCAGTTTACCAGACATAACATAGGTTTTATGATGTTGGACGCCTTCGCTAAGGCGTCCAATGTTTTTTTTACAGAGAGCCGCTATGGTTCTGTGGCACGTTGTAGGGTTAAGAATAGAGAATTGGTACTTCTTAAGCCTAATACCTTTATGAATCTTAGCGGTAATGCCGTAAGATATTATCTTCAGCAGGAGAATATACCTTTAGAGAATCTGCTTGTACTTGTAGATGACCTTGCACTGCCTTTTGGCACACTGCGTCTTAGAGCAAAGGGAAGCGGAGGAGGTCATAACGGACTTGGGAACATACAGCAAATGATAGGTTCAGAGAACTATGCCAGACTCCGTTTTGGCATAGGCAACCAATTTGTGAGAGGTGGTCAGATAGACTATGTACTCAGCACTTTCTCTGAAGAGGAAATCAAGACAATAGATGAGCGTTGTGCTGTCACCACAGAGATAATCAAAAGTTTCTGTTTGGCTGGAGTTCAACTTACAATGACACAATTCAATAACAAATGAAAAGAATAAACTACACTCCGTTTTTTGCAGCTCTGACCAACATATTGGTCCTGTTTGTAATTTACACTATATGCCGTCTTGCGTTTTATATAATAAACATCGGGTTCTTCCCAAATACAGAGCTGTCAAGCCTTGTCACTATGTGTCTTGGAGGTTTAAGATTTGACCTTACCGCACTATTATATATAAACGCGCTTTATCTTGTATTAGTGTTTTTACCATTAAAAGCAAGAAACACCAAACCATACAAAACCGTAACAAAAACAATCTATATACTGTTTAACTCCATTGGAATTGCGGCAAACTGCTACGATATGATTTATTTTCAATTCATAAACCGCCGCACCACATTTGACTTCTTTACAGAGTTCCAAAACGATAACAATCTATTAACCATTGCCTTACAAGGTATGGTAGGATACTGGTATGTTACATTACTGTTCATAATTCTGTTTCTTATACTATATTTTGCATATAGGCCTATACCCGATGTCACCAAACCTGAAAAGCCTTGCATCTACTACCCTGTTCACTTTGTAGGAATGTGCGTGGTGGTATTACTTACCGTATTAGGTATTAGAGGAGGTACATTCAGCGTTACCGTAAGACCAATAAACATAAACATTGCAACAACTTACGTTAATGAGCCGATAGAGGCTGCCATAGTACTGAACACACCTTTCACCATAATGATGTCTGCCGATGGTGCCGATTATTCAAACTCCCACTATTTTGACGACAGAGAAGAGTTGCAGTCTTACTGCAATCCGTTCCACTACCCAACTCCAAACGGAGAGCCAAAATACGACAACGTAGTGCTTATTTTTGTAGAGAGCCTTGCACGTGAGTATGTAGGTTATTTCTATCACGATTTGGACGGAGGCACATATAAAGGATATACCCCGTTCCTTGACTCCCTGCTTGCACAGAGTCTTACTTTTAAGCATAGTTTTGCCACAGGTAAACTATCGATAGACGTATTGCCATCAGCCATATCGGGTATTCCAGCACTATATGCCCCATTTGTAACAACACAATTTACAACAAATGAGATAGGCTCACTTGCCAAATGCCTTAAAGAGAGAGGCTACCAGTCTGCATATTTCCATGGCGGAACAAACGGTTCTTTAGGGTTGAACGCCTACACCAATATGGCTGGAGTGGATAAATATTATGGCAGGACAGAATATAACAACGATGCCGATTTTGACGGAACATGGGCTATTTGGGACGAGGAGTTTCTGCAATACTTTGCCAATGAGTTAGATACGTTCAAGACTCCTTTCCTTGGCATAGTATTCACAGCCACATCACACCACCCGTTTGCATTGCCTGAAAGATATAAAGATGTATTCCCCAAAGGTCCTGATGATATGTATGAGACCATAGGTTATGCAGACTACTCACTAAAGCGTTTCTTTGAGACTGCCAGCAAGAAGGATTGGTACAAGAACACACTGTTTGTACTTACAGCGGACCATACTACAAACCTTACCCGTCCTGAGTTTCTCAATGGCAGAGGATTCTATGATATTCCTATCCTGTTTTTCCATCCGTCAGACTCTACTCTTATAGGCAACTCGGACAGGATTTTTGGACAGACAGATATTACTCCGTCAATTTTGGGTTATCTTAATTATGACAAGCCATATTTTGCATTTGGCAAGGACATATTTAATAAGGCAGATACAACTAACTTTGTAATAGACTATTACAGTCCTATATTCCAAATCTTCCAAGACAGTCTGCTATTACAGTTTGATGGAGAGAAAAAGTTAGGCGTATATAACTATTTCAATGATTTGGGGCTAAAGAACAATATTATAGGAACGTATCCTGCACAGGAGCAGGAGATGGAGAACAGGCTTAAGGCAGAGATTCAGACATACGTGGAGTGTATGTTCAAAGATAGCCTATGCATTAAGAGCAAGTAGAATGGCAGATGTATTACGCATAGACAAATGGTTGTGGACAATGCGGCTTTTCAAGACAAGGAGCATTGCCACAGAGGAGTGCCGCAAAGGGAGAATAATAGTAGGCGGTGTGGCGGTAAAGCCATCGTTTACAGTGCTGGCAAACATGACCGTTCAGGTTAAAAGGCCTCCTATAGTCTATACATATCGCATTATAGAACTTACCCAAAATCGTGTAAGTGCCAAGGATTTAACCCGATATATGATAGATGTAACCCCGATGTCGGAGTTAAAACTGCTGGAAGACGTAAAACTTGCCTCATCGGGTGTCAGAGACAGAGGCACAGGCAGACCCACAAAACGTGAGAGGCGTGATTTGGACAATTTTTTAAATAGTTGAAAGTTAAAAGTTGAAAGTTGAAAATTATTTCTTAAATTTGTAGATTAAATATAAGATTTTATGCGAGGCATTGTATTGGCAGGTGGTTCGGGAACAAGGCTTTACCCTATCACCAAAAGTATTTCAAAACAGATTATTCCGGTGTATGACAAACCTATGATATACTACCCGGTATCTATCCTTATGCTTGCAGGCATAAAGGAGATTCTTATTATCTCCACACCGCAAGACATACATCTGTATCAGAACCTGCTTGGAGACGGCAGCCAACTTGGAATCAAGTTTGAGTATGCTATACAGCCATCTCCTGACGGTCTTGCACAGGCATTTATAATAGGTGCAGACTTTATAGGTACAGATAGCGTCTGCATGGTGCTTGGCGATAATATCTTTTACGGATACAACCTCTCTGTAATGCTTAAAGAGGCTGCCGCCCTTAAAGACGGTGCCACAGTGTTTGGCTATTATGTAAATGACCCTGAGCGTTACGGAGTTGCAGAATTTGACGAAAACGGAAAATGTTTAAGCATTGAGGAGAAACCTAAAAATCCTAAATCAAATTTTGCCGTTACAGGTCTATATTTCTATGGCAACGATGTGGTTGAAAAAGCAAAAAGCCTTAAACCTTCACCACGTGGAGAGTTAGAGATAACAGACCTTAACAAACTATACCTTGCAGAAGGCAGACTGAATGTAAAGACATTAGGGCGTGGAGTTGCATGGCTTGACACAGGTACTCATGACAGCCTACTTGAGGCATCTAACTTTATAGCCACCATTCAGAGCCGCCAGGGTTTGCAAGTGGCTTGTCTTGAAGAGATAGCCTATAAATACGGCTACATTGACCGTGAGCAGTTGCTTGTGCTTGCAGAGCCGCTAAAAAAGAATTATTATGGGCAGTATTTGATAAAAATCGCCAACGAAAAACACATTTATTGATTCTAATGGTAATTTCTTCGTTACGCTCGGCACCCTTTCGCAAGCCTTGAAATTCCTCATTATAATCAATAAATAACTTTCAATTTTACTCATTACTATGTAATTCGTGAATTTTCAACTTTCAACTTTCAACTATTTATGGAAATAATAGAAACAGGAATTAAAGATTTGCTTGTAATCCAACCTCAGGTTTTTGGAGATGCAAGAGGTTATTTTTGTGAGACATATAATGAAAAGCGATACCGCGATGCAGGAATTAACTACAATTTTTGTCAAGATAACCTTTCCAAATCAGTCTATGGCGTAATACGCGGATTGCATTTCCAACTGCAACCTGCATCACAAGCCAAATTGGTTTCAGTGGTTGTAGGTAAGGTTTACGACGTGGCAGTGGATTTAAGGCAAGGCTCCCCTACTTACGGAAAATGGTTCGGGGTGGAACTTGACGGCGATAAAAAGACCCAATTTATGATTCCGCAAGGATTTGCACACGGTTTTTCAGTACTAAGCGATATTGCTGTGTTCACATACAAATGTGACAATCTTTACAACCCATCACTTGAAGGCGGAATAGCATTTGATGACCCTGAGCTTGGTATAGATTGGAGAATTCCTGCCGACAAGCGTATTATTTCAGAGAAAGATACAAAGCACCCTCTATTTAAGGATGTTAAAACTAATTTCATATACAAATGAAAAACATTTTAGTGACAGGTGCCAACGGACAACTTGGCAACGAAATCAGGATTCTTACAGAGAAACGCAGTGAGTACAATGTATTCCTGACCGATGTAGATACCCTTGATATTTGTGACTACTCTGCTGTAGAGAGTTTTGTGGGCGGCAATAAAATAGACATGATTCTTAACTGTGCCGCATATACGGCAGTGGATAAGGCAGAGGACAATGAGGATATTTGCCGTAAGGTTAATGCTCTTGCTCCTTACAACCTTGCAAAAGCGGCCGCTAAATTCGGTATCGGGCTAATACATATATCTACAGACTACGTATTTGACGGAACAAGTTGCATACCATATACAGAAGATATGGAGGCAACAGGGCTTTCTGTCTATGGCAAGACTAAACGAGAAGGAGAACTGAAAATATTTGAAGTATTGCCCACCGCAGTCATAATACGTACCGCTTGGCTTTATTCTGAATTTGGCAACAACTTTGTAAAGACTATGATTAGGCTTGGAGGTGAGCGTGACACGCTTGGAGTTGTTTTTGACCAGATAGGCACACCTACATACGCATTAGACCTTGCCAGTGCGATGATTACCGTTATGGAGAAGATTTTTGATAGCGGAAATGTGTTTGGCGGAATATATCACTTTACAAATGAGGGCGTTTGCTCATGGTATGACTTTACAGTAAAGATACATGAGATTGCAGGCATAAAGAGTTGTAAAGTAAGCCCTATTGAGAGCAAAGACTACCCTGCCAAGGCACCACGTCCAAGTTACAGCGTGCTTAACAAGGCAAAAATAAAGAATACCTTTGGCATAGTGATTCCTCATTGGGAAGAAAGTCTGAAATTGTGCATAGCACAATTGAATTGAAATTTTGGAGTAGCGAGAGCAGAGAAAATTTTATTTTCTGTGCCGAGTCACGACAAAATTCACAACGAAGTTGTAAATTTGAAAATTGAAAGTGCCCCACCTAACCTCCCCCAAGGGGAGGAACAAATTGTAAAAACTTCACATTCGGTCAGCTTAACAGTCAACTTTTAACTTTCAACTTTCAACTTTTAACTATTTATTATGGTTGAAGAAAATTACATATTGAGTAACGCTGACCCTGTAGTGTTCTATGGGGTTAATAACTCCAATATCCATCTGTTAAGGACACTCTTCCCAAAAATCAAAATCACCGCTCGCGGTACTGCCATAAAGGCAAGCGGCGATGAGGCGGACGTGGCAACATTCATTGAGAACATTGGTGCCATAGAGAAACACATTACAGAGTACAACACCATTACAGAGGCTATAATAATAGATATAGTCAAGGGCAAAAAGCCAAATGTAATTACAGAAGATAACCTTATACTTCACGGACTTAACGGAAAACCCATTACAGCAAGGACTAAAAACCAACAGGAACTTGTAAAAGCCTTTGCAAAGAACGATATGATGTTTGCAATAGGACCTGCGGGCAGTGGTAAGACATACACAGCCATTGCATTGGCAGTCAGTGCATTAAAAAGCAAGCAAGTAAGAAAGATAATACTGTCACGCCCTGCTGTTGAGGCTGGTGAGAAACTTGGGTTTCTGCCCGGCGATATGAAAGATAAGATAGACCCGTATCTTCAGCCACTCTATGACGCACTTGAAGATATGATTCCCCCTTTCAAACTTAGAGAGTACATTGAAGAGCATGTAATACAGATAGCACCGCTTGCATTTATGAGAGGCAGAACGTTAAGCGATGCCGTAATTATACTTGACGAGGCTCAGAACGCCACAAATCAACAGATTAAGATGTTCATCACTCGCTTGGGATTCAATTCCAAGATGATTATAACGGGCGATATAACCCAAATAGACTTGCCAAACGGACAAAGCGGACTTGTAAACGCCATGCACATACTAAAAAACGTGAAAGGCATTGCACACATTGAGTTTGATAAGCAGGACATAATACGGCACAAACTTGTGAGCAGGATTGTGGAGGCATACGAACAAAAAATATAAAAATTATGAACGCATTAACAGCAACAAATTTCAAGTTTAAGAACCAGACCGCCATTTACAATGGTAAGGTTCGTGATGTTTATTCAATTGGTGACGATACACTTATTATGGTTGCCACAGACCGTATCTCAGCATTTGATGTAATTCTGCCGGAGGGAATCCCCTACAAGGGGCAAATCCTTAACCAGATAGCGGCAAAGTTCCTTGACGATACAGCAGATATAGTTCCTAATTGGAAAATATCCACCCCTGACCCAATGGTTACAGTAGGCAAGAAATGTGTAGGGTATCCTGTAGAGATGATAGTAAGAGGCTACCTGTGCGGCAGTGCATGGCGTGCATATAAGAGCGGAGTAAGAGAGATTTGCGGAGTCAAGATACCAGAAGGTATGAAAGAGAACCAAAAATTCCCTACCCCAATAATAACCCCAACCACCAAGGCAGAAATAGGTGAACACGATGAGGATATATCAAAAGAGGATATAATTGCAAAAGGACTGATTCCTGCCGATGAGTATGAAAAGCTGGAGAAATACACACTTGCCCTATTTGCACGTGGCACGGAAATTGCAGCAAAAAGAGGACTGATACTTGTGGATACCAAATATGAGTTTGGCAAATGCGGTGATGAGATAACCCTTATGGATGAGATTCACACACCGGACTCAAGCCGCTACTTCTACAGCGACGGATACGAAGAGAGATTCAGTAAAGGCGAGCCACAGAAACAACTCTCTAAGGAGTTTGTACGTGAATGGCTTATGGATAACGGTTTCCAAGGTAAAGAGGGGCAGAAAGTTCCTGAAATGACTCCTGCCATTGTAGAGGGAATAAGCAACCGCTACATTGAGTTGTATGAGAACATTACAGGCTCCAAGTTTGAAAAAACAAATACAGATAATCTGACAAGTAGAATAGAAAATAACTTAAAGTCTTTTTTATAATACAGACATCGGGTGACACGTAATATAATAGATATTAGGGCATTGGTATATCGCTCGCTCCAAAACAGGAATTTAGGGCGGGCACTTGCACAGCTTATGGTTATTGGAAACGCACATACAGAGAAAATCCAAAACCTGCAAGACACATACCGTACCCTACTGTCTTATTACATAGACGGCACAGATGACCCCGATAGAGCGGAAATTGTGGATTATCTTATCCGTGAGACGTACGAGCTTACAGATATAATATGCACAGGCTACATACCGTCATTATACTGTGAGGACGATATTTTTAAGCAGCTGGCACTCACCGCATTATATAGCGACAGCACATTGACTTACGCCCATGATATTTTAGATAGTAACGATGAACTTAAAGGGTGTCTTGCCACAAGTGCCATACTACTTAGTTGCCTTAATGTATTTCAGGAGGAGAAACTGCTTCTGCTTATAGATTATTGCGGCAGTGAGGTAAACAAAGTAATGTTAAGGGCATTGACAGGTGTAATAATATGCCTTATCTACCACAATGAGCGTCTTATCCACTATCCTAAAATAAACAACAGGCTTAATATATTGTTTGACAACGATGAAAACATATCATTGTCTCAAACCATAATAAAAGACATTATCAGGTGTACAGAAACGGAGCGTATCTCAGATGACATTAACAATAAGATTCTGCCGTCTATATCCAAGATAGCACCTGAACTTAACAAGGATAATGACACAGACGGCGATAAGAAAGACATTGAGAGCCGTATCTATGAGATAAATGATAAGTTGGAGGATATGGGCATTGCAGATAAGATGCGCACATACGCCCAACTACAGGCAGAGGGAGCCGATATAAACATATCCACATTCCGTCAGCTTAAGAATTTCCCATTCTTTAGCAATACAGAGAACTGGTTTATGCCGTTCTACAGAGAGAACACAAACGTAGCGGATTTATTTGAGAATACGGACGAAAAAAAGAATATGTTTGACCTACTGCTAAAGAGTAACACTCTGTGCGACAGCGATAAATACTCACTCTGCATGAATCTGAAATCTGTATCAAGCGGAATCCGTGCCACCATATTTGACGGCTTTAAGGAGGAAAGCGAGGATTTGGAGGAGCACTTGTCAGAAATCACTGATTTATCTAAAGATAAATACGTAAACCACTATCTGCATGATTTTTACCGTTTCATCAAGTTACATAAAGACCACAGATACTTTAAGGATATTTTTGCCTCAACGCTTGATATCCATAACATGGCGTTCTTCCGCTTTATAAACCCTAACAATGATTTTCTGCCTGAACTTGCAGCGTTTTATCTTAACAAGCAACTCTACGGAAATTCTCTTGACGCATATCTTAAACTGCTTGCCACAGATTCATCTAACATACAGTATTACAAGGCAATAGGTAATTGTTACATAAAACTTAAAGACTACTCTAACGCTTGCACTTACTATAAAAAGGCAGATATAATAAACTCAGATGAAGAGTCTGTTATAAAGAAGTTGGCACTTTGCTATAGAAAGACAGGCAACTTTAAGGAGGCTGAGAAACTATACACATCACTGTCTGCCACCGATGATAAGAACCTGAGTTATCTTTATAATCTTGCAATCTGCCAGGTGGAGAAGGGGGACTATAAGCAAGCCCTTAACAACCTGTACAAGTTGCGTTTTATGGATGAGGATGTAAAACTCTCACCAGAATACAACCTCTATCTTGGCATCTGCCTTTGGAGTGAGGGCAAAAAGAAAGAGGCTGTAGGTACTCTGCGTAACTACAACCCCTTACATGAACTTGAAAAAGCCCTCAAAGAATCCTCCTATCCGTTCTCAAATGAGGAGGTGAATTTCATTATTGACTACTTGAGACTTAATTAAAAGTATCAATTCTTTAAGCAACGTACGCTATACGCGTTTTTCTTACTGATGTTGTCCTCATCCAAGCTGTCATAGTCGGCTTCAATGTAGCGGTAGCTGGCATTATCACTATTGATGGCGTTTGATGACCAATAGTAGGCGTTGGAACCAACATTTTCCACATTACTTCCGTTAGCGTAGCCTGCCGGCAGAGCCGCAAAATCGAAGTCTCCATCACCTGTGCCTGAACTCCAGCCAGTGTCGGTCTTCATCTTCCTGCCTGCTTGAGATGGGCCACCCAATGCATCTCTAAGAGCAAGCCAGTCCGCATCTGACGGTATGTGCCAGCCGTTAGGGCAGATGCCCTGACGGCGTTTTGTGAATTCTGTTGTCTGAGACTGACCATCCGCTAAACCAACAGCAGCAGCCCAGTTGTACAGCATACCTAACTTACCCCACTGCTCTTTACTCATATAACCAGGTCTGTCTGTTGATGTTGTAGGGTCTGTGTAGTATGGGGTATATACAGCACTTGATGATGTAGGTATAGTTTTAATTCCAGCCTTGTACGCCTCTGACTCTGTATCATACTCTATGCACCTTGTGTTTACATTGAGCCACATCTGACTGTTTATTGCATAATGGTTGTCTTCTACATCCAATGCCGTCTGGCACTCGGGACGGGTTGGCGGCTTTGGCTTCGTAAAGCTTATGCTGTCACAGTTTGCAACTACATATTCTTCTGTGGTGCCATTACTCATATGCACATAAATTTTCTCTTGTGCTATTGCACACATTGCTGTCATAAGTGCAGCAATAATAAAAACTGTCTTTTTCATAATAGTATTTTATTTCACATTGATTGTTACTGCCTGATTCTCCATATACACTATGTATGTGCCTGCTGGCACTGCAAACTGCTTGCCGTCGCATTTCTCAACCGCACTCAATATCTTGCCGCTTGGCTCTCCTATGCACATAAAATGCTCCTGACCGTCAGTAAAGCGTACATTGATGATGCCGTCATTGGCATACACCTCATACCAGGCTGCCTGCCCAGCTGACTCCACACTTGTTATTATTGATGTTATTACTGAGCTTGCACTGTTTGTAACCCCGTTAGGTGCGGTTACTGTTGCTGTGTATGTGCCTGCCTCACTAACGGTTATTGATGCAGTCTCCTCTCCTGTGCTCCACTTGTAGGTAACACCCTCTGTCTGAGATGAGGCTGTAATTGTCAGTTCCGGCACTTCTGTTGTAAGGGTGCCTTCTGCAGGGTCAACTGTAACATCAGGCATAACCGCAAACTTAAGCAAACTGTTATCGCCCTCTGCATCGTCTCCGTTGTTGAAGTTTACTACAAATGCGGAATTGCTTTCTGCTGTTGTCTCAAACGTAATTTTTTGCACTGTCTGCAATGGGTACTGTGGATTCTCACCTGCATACGTGGCAGTAAGCAGTTTGTACTGCACATCCTCACCTGCATCCAATGCCGTCTGGAACTTGGGACTGGTTAGTGCCGGTGGTGCTATAAAATTTAAGCTGTCACACTCTGCAACCGCATACTCTTTTGTGTTACCATCACTCATGTACACATAAAATTTCTCTTGTGCCATTGCACACATTGCTGTCATCAGTGCAGCAACAAATAGTAAAATCTTTTTCATAATTAAAAGTTGAAAATTATTTTGTTAAACTCGTTACTAAAAAACATATCTACAAATTTAGATATTATTTTTTGTTATGCAAAATTTTTTTTAAAGATTCTTCACTACGTGCATTACCTTCGGTCTGTAAACAGTTTCGGCTACACTCGGCATAGAAAATGAATTTTCTCTGCTCTCGTTTGCACGATAATTCGCTTCGCTCAGAATGACGTAAAAATGGTTTCCATCATACATCATTTTAATCTCGCCTACGGCTCGTTAAAATGTTTCTCCTTTTCCATTGGGGGACACCCCCAAACCCCTGCGACAAGCGTTCGGGCTTACGCCCTCTGTCGCTTCGCTCCTCATACATCATACATCATTTTAATCTCGCCTACGGCTCGTTAAAATATATATCCTTTTCCATTGGGGGACACCCCCAAACCCCTGCGACAAGCGTTCGGGCTTACGCCCTCTGTCGCTTCGCTCCTCATACATCATACATCATACATAATACATAATCTTAGATTCTATCCAAAACAGTGGCAATAAGTTCACGCATCATAGGCTTGTAGTCTCCTATAAAGCGTTTGCCTACCCTGTTGGCTATAATAAGACATACCGTAAGTGCTTGGTGTCCAAGCATTCCGGCAAGACCTGCAAGAGCAGATGATTCCATCTCAAAATTAGTGATACACTCTCCGTTATAAGAGAAACTCTCTATTTTTGAATTCAGCTGTTCATCTTGCAGAGGCAGTCTGAGCCGTCTGCCTTGCGGTCCGTAAAAACCGCTTGAGGCTATGGTGTTGCCTATAACCATATCACCGCCTGCTATACGGCTAAGAAGTTCAGTATCATTTACAGCACAGTACGGAGTGCCGTGAGAAAGGTCAAAACCTGTATGTTTTACAAACGCCGCCTCAAAATCCAAATCCCTTACACGCTCTGTATCGGCGTAGAAATTAAGGACTCCGTCAAAACCGATGGAACGTCTTGAAGCTACGTATGTACCCTCTGGGCAAATGGTCTGCAAACCACCCGATGTACCCACCCTTACAAGAGTAAGTGATTTGTGAGACGGTTTATCACATCTGGCGGCAAGGTCTATATTGGCAATAGCGTCCAACTCATTTACAACAATATCTATATTGCCTGTGCCTATACCTGTAGATAAAACGCTTACTCTCTTACCTTTATAAGTGCCTGTAATGGTTCTGAACTCACGATTCTCTACAGTACACTCCACACTGTCAAAAAAAGATGCAACCATATCGGTGCGGCTACGGTCACCCACAAGGATTATCTTGTCTGCTATCTGCTCCGGCTTTAGGTGCAAATGGAAAACAGTGCCATCGGGGTTAATTATAAGTTCAGAATCTCCGTATCTCATTTTATAGTCTCTATTATGTTCAACATCTTTTTAGTGGCGGTAATGGCAGCCTCTGTCTGGTCTGCATCAAAACCATGGGTCTTGAAAACTGTGCCGTTCATATTCCATGTTATTATGGTCTGCACAAAAGAGTCTGTCCTTCCACCTGGCGGAATTGTTACGCTATAGTCTGTAAGTATAGGGTGTGGTTTTCCAAGTCCGTCATAAATTTTCCATAGCGCTTTCATAAAGGCATCATACTGACCGTCACCCGATGCAGACTGCTGATAGGCTTGCCCGTCAATCTCTATAGCCACATTGGCTACAGGCTTCAATCCCTGTGCAAGAGATAGCGAATAGTTAGTAATTATAACTTTTTGCTCTGTATTCGCACTTTTCAGCACATCAGAAACTATATACGGCAAATCATCTTGTGAAACTATCTGTTTCTTATCTCCCAACTCTATTATACGGTCTGTAACAAGTTTCATTTGGGCTTCATCAAGGTCAATGCCCAACGCCTCCAAATTCTTTTTTATGTTAGCCTTACCAGACATCTTGCCAAGGGCATACTCACGCTCCCTGCCAAAACGTTCAGGCTTAAGACCGTTACAGTAAAGGTTATCCTTTTCATCGCCGTCTGCATGTACACCGCTCACCTGTGTAAACACATTCTCCCCCACCACAGGCTCATTTTTAGGAATATGTATGCCTGAGTATGTTTCAACCAACTTACTTACACGGTTTATCTGATTCTCATTTATAGAAGTCTGTAACTTTAATTGGTCATGAATTACGGGCAGCACGCTTGACAGAGGTGCGTTCCCGGCACGCTCCCCCAAACCATTGACAGTTGTATGCACACTCCTTATCCCTGCCTTAATGGCGGCATATATATTGGCTACGGCAAGTCCGTAATCGTTATGCGGATGGAAATCAAAGTGTAAATCGGGGTATCGGGTAATCATCTCCAAGCAATACTCATACGTGGTATCGGGGTTAAGGATTCCAAGTGTGTCAGAGAGCATAAACCGCTCCACGCTATAATTTTTAAGGTTATCTATAAACTTAAACACATACTGCCTATCCTGCTCCATTCCATCACTCCAATCCTCAAGATATACATTAACCTTTACGCCCTTGCTTTTAGCATAGTTAATAACACTCTCTATATCAGCCAAATGCTCATCTTCACTCTTTCCAAGTTGCTTTAGGCAATGCTTTGAGGAACCCTTGCAAAGCAGATTCATAACCTTTAGACCTGCACCACAAATCCAATCTACAGACACCTTTCCATCTACAAATCCAAGAATCTCAACCCTGTCTATCAAATTTTTGGATTTAGCCCATGCCGCAACCTTACCTGCTGCAAGCAACTCACCATCAGACACCCTTGCAGATGCAATCTCCACCCTATCCACATTAACATCCTCAAGCAAAAGGCGTGTAATACTGAGTTTCTCCTGCATTGCAAATGATACACCAGATGTCTGTTCCCCATCACGCAGTGTAGTGTCAAGTATTTGAACTCTGTTTTCCATTATATAAACTGATTTACAGCATCAATGTACGCTTTAAGTGAAGCCAACACTATATCGGCAGACGCACCAAAACCGTAATATAGATTATTATTGTATAAAATCTGCATATATACCTTACCTATATCGTCACTACCACGTGTCATAGACTGAATAGTAAACTCCTGCAGTGTCATATCATCACCTACGATTTTCTTTAAAGCCTTAATGGAAGCATCTACAGGACCGTTTCCTGTAGCCTCAGCCTCTCTCTCCTCCCCCTTTACAAGTAGTTTAAGATACGCTTTAGCCCCCTCTCCAAGAGCAGATGACACCTTATGTTTAAGTATTGACACAGACTTTACATCCTTTATATCCTGACCCGATATGGCAATTATATCATCATCTGTTATATATCTGTTTCTGTCTGCAAGCCTTATGAATTTTGCATAAATGCCGTCAATGCTTACGGCATCTGTAACATCTATCCCCAATTTCTTTAGTCTGCTTTTCAGTGCAGCCCTACCGCTACGGGCAGAAAGCACTAATTGAGACTTATCTGCCCCCACATCTTTGGGATTTATTATCTCGTATGTCTCACGATTCTTAAGCACACCGTCCTGATGAATACCCGATGAGTGTACAAACGCATTTCTACCTACAACAGCCTTGTTTACCTGCACCGGCATATTCATAAGGTTAGATACCAATCGGCTGGTCTTAACCAAATATTTAGTATTGATGCCTGTATCCACACCTATTTGCTTGTGGCATTTAAGAATCATGCAAATCTCCTCCAGTGCAGTGTTACCTGCTCTCTCGCCCACACCGTTTATAGTACACTCCACCTGACGTGCTCCGTTTTCAACGCCAGCCAAAGCCAATGCCGTAGCCATACCCAAATCATTATGGCAATGTACAGAGATAAGAACCTTATCTATTCCCTTAACATTATGTTTAAGATAGTTTATTTTTTTACCGAACTCCTCAGGCAGGCAATAGCCTGTAGTATCTGGTATGTTAATTACAGTGGCACCAGCCTCTATTACAGCCTCCACCACCTCTGCAAGAAATTCATTATCAGTACGTCCTGCGTCCTCACAGTAGAACTCCACATCATCTACAAACTTTTTGGCGTATGCAGTACACTCTACCGCCTGCCTTATCACCTCACCACGTGTAATGCCAAACTTATATTTTATGTGATAGTCAGAGGTACCTATACCTGTCTGTATTCTCTTTTTCTTTGCAAACCTCAATGCCTCTACGGCAATATCTATATCAGATTTCAGACACCTTGTCAATGCACAAATCACAGGTTCCTTAACAACTTTTGACACCTCCACTACAGAATTGAAATCACCTGGGCTTGAAGCGGGAAAACCAGCCTCTATTACATCTACGCCCAACTTTTCCAACGCCTTTGCAATTTGGATTTTCTCAACGGTACTTAGCTGACAACCAGCCGCCTGCTCGCCATCACGCAGTGTAGTATCAAATATGTATAGACGTTCTTTCATAAATTGATACAAAGTTAGTTGTTTTCATCCACATTTCAAATGATTCTGATCTTATTTTTGTTGAACAGAACCTACCTAACAAGCTACTGATTACTGAATATTCTGTTGTAGTTTGCTATATATATGCGGTATTTGGCGGCTGTCTCTATATATTCAGACAATGCCTGTTCACACTCCGCTTGGGCACGCATAACATCAGAGAGTGTACACATATCAGCACCGTAACGGTTACGCTCCACCCTAAGTTTCTCTTCAGCACTCTCCTTCTTCATTTTTGCCGCTTCATACATAAGTGAGCCATTCTTAACCTGCCGTAATGCCTGCTCATTCTCTATTTTCAGCAACTTGGAGTTCTTCTCAAATGCAAGTTGTGACTTTTCTGTCTGCAACTTAGCCTTTTTTAGTTTATGGGCACCCTCCACCCAACCTGTAATAGGCACACTGAGGCTAAGCATAGCCATCGGAATTTTTCTGCCCATTTTATAGGTGTAATCCCACGTGCCAAATGGAGTTATAAGTGCAGAGTAAATTCTCATATTATCAAGCCACATCCAACCGGCGGTCAAGCCCAATGTAGGCAGATACTCTCCAAGCACCATTTTCTCCTGCAATTTGCTTATTTCCACCTGCTTACGTAGCAGTGTCTCCTCTAAACGCTCATTTTCCGATGCTCCAAAATTTGAAATGGAATCCACCTCTGTAAACTCATATACAGGCACCACCATACTGTCTGCACTTACTCCTATCATACTCATAAGTGATAACGCACATAGGTCAATACCCATATCTATCTGTTTAAGTTGGTACTGCAAATCCATCTTTTTAGAGCGGACAGAGAGCAGGTCACTCATAGTGGCATGCTCTGTCTCGTATGCCATACTTACCTGATTCTCAATAGTATCCATCAATGCTACATACTGCTCCACCATTTGCCTTTTTGTACGTACAGCCACAAGTGACCAAAATGCGTTCTCCACATTATACTCCACCTCTGCCTTGGTCTTTTTCTGCATAATCTCCATACACTCCACTCCTTGCTTAGCCAAACGGGTACCGTTTACAATTCTGCCACCTGCATACAGAGGCTCCATTAAGGTAAAGCCAGCCATATACATTCCATGGGTCTTTAGTGACAACTGCAAGTAATTTTCATCTATCAACGGAAAATCCACAGGCAGCATAACCCCCATTGCAAGTCCGTTTATTTTAGGAATATACTGGCTTAGTGCAATTTTACGGTCCTGACGTGCCATCTGCAGGTCTATATCGGCTGAACGCAAATCCTCATTGTACAATAATGCCCTGTCCTTACACTGTTGTAGCGTAAGCGGTATTGAGTCAGATGCCGCCGCATTTACAAAAAACAGGGTCAATAACGATATTATTATTGCATATCTTCTCATCGGGATATCTTAACTTTAAATATCATGGAATAAAATACAGGGAACAGTATCAATGTGGATACCGTACCTACTGTAAGTCCTGCCATTATAGATACAGCCATAGCACCGTACATAGGGTCTGCTATAAGCGGGAACATTCCTAAAATGGTGGTCAGCGATGCCATAATAACAGGCAACACACGTGATACAGTTGCATTTACGGTAGCCTCATACGGCGATTGATGCTCCTCACTCCTTAGTCTGTTTATTTCGTCCAAAAGCACAATCTCATTCTTAATAAGCATACCTATAAGACCAAGCAAACCTATAAGGCACATAAATGTCATCGGTTGTGAGAATATAAGCATAGCCGGCACTATTCCGCATATTGCAAAAGGCAGGCAACACAATACAAGCCCCAGCGATTTCCAATTATTGAATAATAGCAGCAATACAAATATTATTATAAATATGGTAATAGGAATATTTTTAATTACATTTACAAATGACTCTTTGGTTATCTTTTCATCACCGCCCCATGTAATTGTGTAGCCGTCAGGCACTTCCAATGACTCTACCTCATCTCTTATTGATGACATTACCGTGGCTGGTGTGGAATTGCCGTCGTCAGAAGGGTCACATTCAACCTCCAGTGTACGGCTTCCGTTAACACGGTGTACCACTTCCTCCTCCCAACCTACCGACACACTATCCACCACTTGGTCTAATGGTATGGTTCTGAATAGTTTACTGCTTAATTCATCAGTAGTTGAGGCACCGGTAAAGAGCCCCATAATATCTGCCTTATCCACACCTACGTTTGCCAATGTCCACACAGGCATATCACTTACATTATCTATTCTGCTTCCGTCTGCCTTAACCACATTCATATTAACCATCACCATTTTATTATTATCGTTCAACACTCCGATGATGGAGCCTTCTGTAGCAGATTTAAGAGCTTCAGACAGATTGCTTCTGGATATACCTGAACGTAGTCCGTTAATCTTGTTATATGCCACATCTAATTTTTTATTAAGCGGGAACCAACTTGACTGCACAGAATAAGCATCTACATACTTGCACTTACGCATAATATCCTCTATCTTGCCGCCAATCTGCCTAAGCACCGCAGGGTCAGGACCTTGAACCACAGCCTCTACAGAGTGTGATGTGGCTATAGAGAAATTGTACTTTCTGAATCTTATATAAGCATTTGGGTGTGCCTCACGTAGTATAGGCTTATATCTTCTGATAACCTCATTAACCTTACGGAAATCCTTGCAATCCACTATAAGTTCTCCGTAACTTTCACCGCCACTGTTCATTGGTCTGGTAAGAGAATAGTGTGCAGGGGCGTTGCCCATACATGCCGATACTTTCTCCACATCACTGTCTGCCAGCATTTGAGACGTAATGGCAAGCAAATCGCTCTTAACCTTATCAGGACTAGTCTCTGACGGCATCTGATACTCTATAATAAATTGTCTGTAGTCAAAATCACAGAAAAACAGTTGCCTTACTTTAGTGAAACCATATACTGAAAGGGCAAGGGCACCTAATGATACACATATAGTCAAAGTCCTATGTTCCAGCACATTTATTATGGATTTACGGAAAAATATCTGTAATTTGGACTCTCCCTTACGCTCCGGCTTTTTGCTTACCTCAGGTATCCATTTGTTGGCACAAAACGGAATCTGCACCATAGCCAATATCCAACTTGACAGCAGACTGACGCAAAGCACAAGGAACATATCGCGGCAGTACTCGCCTGAATTATCGGGTGAAAGATATACACATAAAAATGTAGATGTGGCTATAAGAGTGGCACCCAACAGTGGCATCGCCGTATCTCTTACACCCCGATATAGGTACTGGCTACGCCCTAATCCCTTACGCTTATCCTCCAATATGCTGTCCATAATAACAATGGCATTGTCAACCAACATACCCATAGCCACTATGAATGCACCAAGTGATATACGCTGTAGGGTGCTGTCCATAAACATAAGTATTACAAACGACATTGTAACTGTCAGGAACAGACCAAATCCTATAATAAGTCCGCTACGCACTCCCATTGCAAAAATCAGCACCACTATAACTATAAGTACGGACTCTAACAGATTAAACATAAACGACTGTATGGCAGAACTAACCATATCGGGTTGGAAAAATATCTTTTCCATATTAAGCCCTACAGGCATTTCTGATAGGGTTTTAGATACCTGCTTATCCACAGCCCTACCCACATCAGGCACTACAGCCTCTTTCTCCATAGCACAACAGATGGCAATGGCGGGCTTTCCGTTAACAAAGAAACCGTTTGTCTGCGGCTCCTTATAGTGACGCACTACGGTGGCTATATCGCCTAAACGCACAGACTTACCCTCTGCTGTACGTATCACCATATCCTTTATGTCGTTCTCATTTTCAAAACCACCCGATATTCTGAGCCTTACAAGGTCATCGCCTGCCTTAAACCTGCCTGCATCCACAATTCCGCTACCTACATTCAGCATCATCATAATCTGGGCAGGAAGCAGACTGTTCTTTGCAAGCAATTCCTTATCTATGTCTATATCAATTACCTCATCTCTGCTACATACCACGTTCACCCTCTTTATACCCTTGACACTCAATATATCCCTGCGTATTTTAGCCACATATCTATCCATCTCGGCATAATCCATACCATCTGCCGTAAAAGCATAGAAAATACCATACACATCCATCATATCATCTATGACTATAGGGTCATAGCAACCTTGCGGTAACAGCATCTTAAGGTCAGACACTTTACGGCGAAGCAAATCAAAATGCTGCTCCACATCTTTCTGCAGCACAGTCTTCTTAAACTCCACGGTTATCATGGAGAAACCGTTTCTGCACTCACTCTTTATCTGATCTACATCGGGTAATGCACGCAGATTATCCTCCACCATCTGCACCACCTTAAGTTCCATCTCATGAGCACTTGCACCTGGATACACTATGGCAACCATAGCCTGCTTGGTACAAACAGGAGGGTCCTCCAATTTAGGCATAACAATAAAGGATGCCACACCAGCAATAAACACTGTTACCATAAGGCTCCAGAAAAACACCGGGCGGTTTATGAAAAATCTTGTTATATTGTCAATTTTCATAACAAATCACCTTTATTAGTCTCTTTTGAATCCTCTAAAATTCTAACTTTCTCCCCCTCTTGCAGTGTATGTGCTCCGCAACGTACCACATTATCATTTTTGCCCAATCCACTGAAAACATGAACAGAACCTTTACTGTCTGGTGCCCCCACAGACACCTCTTTACTAACAATCACACTATCCTGTACAACCCAAACGTATGATTTACCATCCTTATTGAATAAAGCAGAAAAAGGGATACTCATATCATTTGAAAAATCTGCATTATGGATAGTTAGTTTCACATCTACGCTCATTCCTATCTGCAACGTACCAGGCTTACTGTCATTGAATCCAAGTATCATTCTAAACAGCTGGTTATTATCCGCTTTAGGTACAAGACTTATTACATCTAATTTTAGTTCTTTACCACCTACACTACCCGATATGGACTCTATACTGTCTTTCTGCTCATATATGCTTAGCGGAACGTTACATTCCACTATATATTGCCCGATGTTAGAAAAAGTGAACATAGGCATACCTGCATCAAGCATCTCTGACTGTTGAAAATTCACCTTTATTACAGTGCCGTCAAACGGAGCATACAATTTGGTGAAAGCCACATTGTTTTTTTGACTTGTAAGTGCAACCTTAAGTTGAGCCAAACCTGTTTTGGCTTTTTCATAATCATTACCTGCCACACTGCCTGTCTTATACAGTTTCTCCAAACGTGCAACCTCACGTTCAAGTTGGTCATACTGAACCTGATATGCCTGAACTCCAAGCATATAGTCACTATCGTCCAACTCAGCCAGCAATGTACCTTGCTTTACACGCTGACCATCTTTAACATATATGGCTTTAACCTGCCCTGCAGCCTTAAAACCCAACGATATCTCCTTATCGGCATTTACTATACCTGTAATATGCTTTTCTGTCCACTCATCGGCAGAGAGTGGTTTTGTTACAAGCACACTATGCACCACTCCGTCATCACCTGATTTCTTATTATTTGTACAACCCGATAATATGATGCCGCCTACAATAACAAAAGCAAAAAAAAGTAAATATTGTTTCATAATATTCTGTAGGTTATTTTTTTAGATTTTAAGGTATTATAAAAACAATCCCGCATAAGATTTAGTTATGCGGGACTATAAATAGAGCATTCTTTGCTTATTTGATTTTAGCAACCACCGCCTTGAATGCCTGTGGCTCATTCATCGCAAGATCTGCAAGTGCCTTACGGTTAATGTCTATGCCAGCCTTATGAAGTGCACCCATAAGTTTTGAATAAGACATACCCTCTATTCTTGCTGCGGCGTTAATACGCTGAATCCACAATGCACGGAAATTACGCTTTTTAGCCTTACGGTCTCTATAAGCATATTGAAGACCTTTCTCCCAAGTGTTTTTGGCAACTGTCCAGACATTCTTTCTGGCACCGAAATAACCGCGTGTAAGTTTTAATACTTTCTTTCTTCTTGCTCTTGAAGCAACATGATTTACTGATCTAGGCATAATATATAAAATTTAAGCGGTTAATAATTATTTAAGACCTAACAACATTCTGACATTGTTCTTGTCTGCTTTATCCACCAAACCTGCATAAGTCAGATTACGTTTTTGTTTGGTTGTCTTTTTAGTCAAAATGTGACTCTTGTAGGCATGTTTTCTCTTAATTTTTCCTGATCCGGTAAGGGTAAACCTTTTTTTGGCACCGGAATTAGTTTTAATCTTTGGCATTGTCTTAAAATATTAAGTTAATAAAATAAAAAAGTTATTTCTTCTTTTTAGGCGACATAAGTATTGTCATTCTCTTACCCTCAAGTATAGGCATCTGTTCTACCTTGCCATACTCCTCCAAATCATTCGCAAATCTAAGAAGCAGAACCTCTCCCTGCTCTTTAAACACGATTGAACGACCCTTAAAAAAAACGTATGCCTTTAGTTTAGAGCCTTCGGTCAAGAAATTCTGTGCATGCTTAAGTTTGAAATTATAGTCATGCTCATCCGTTTGAGGTCCAAATCTAATCTCTTTAATTACAATCTTAGCCGCTTTTTGTTTTTGTTCCTTCTCCTTTTTCTTAAGTTGGTACAAAAACTTGGAGTAATCTATAATCTTACAAACAGGAGGAACAGCAGAA
Organism: Paludibacteraceae bacterium; assembly: GCA_024399495.1. GTDB lineage: Bacteria > Bacteroidota > Bacteroidia > Bacteroidales > Paludibacteraceae > Enterocola. The sequence continues at coordinate 5,440 of JAKSNY010000015.1, read as the reverse complement.
GGTGATATTTCTACAAGGTCTAATTCCTGTTCATCTGCAATTCTAATTGCATCTTTGTAACTGTAGATACCGGGCTCTACATTATCACCTACCAAACGGACTTCTTGAACACCTCTGATATACTCATTTATACGGTGTGGATTCTCTTTTACTACCCGTTTAGCATTATTTCTCGGTACAAAAGGTTGTGCTATAGGTTACGTCCTCCAAACGCTGAAACTAAATTGTTTATACTCTTTTTCTAAAAATTAGCGTGCAAATATACGATTTTTTATTAACACTGCAAAATATTTTTAATCTTTTACCACACCATTGGCATTTATTGTGGTTTCTGTGCCATCAGCAAACTTAACTGTATAATAAAATCCGTCTGTTACAAGCACAATCACTTTTTTATCTCCGAACCTGCCGTCAATTGATTCTTGAACTTTGTTTGGAACAACAAAACGAGGCATTTCGCCTTTTTTCTTATCTACACTTATAGTGTTCCAACCCCCAGTCATATCAAACTCGATAGCTGTTTTGTTAATCAATGTTACTGTATATACCGGCAACTCATCTTCAATTCTTTGGAATGACTTTTTAACGGCTATGCCTTCAAAATTTGTTTTTATAAAATTCTGTGCGGCGGCAGGAATACTATCGTATGGTATTTTAACCTCGTCTTTTTTTGCCTGAACGGCGATTACCATCATCAATGATGCAATTACTAAAGCAAACTTTTTCATAATTTTTATTGTTTAGGAGTTATTAATTTATTCTTAATATCGTATGTAATCTCTGAGATAAAATCGGCAAGAGACATAGCACCTTTATCGCCTGCTTTTCTGTTCCAAGCGGAAACGGTATTGTTCTCCACCTCTTTTTCTCCTACGATGAGTGCGTACGGCACTTTCTGTACACGAACCTCACGCATCTTGTAGCCAATCTTCTCTGTTCTGGCATCTACGGTGGCTATCACGCCCTCTTTCTTAAGTTCAGCCTTAACCTTTTCTGCATAGTCAAGATACTTGTCTGAAACAGGAAGTATGCGAACCTGCTCAGGGCATAGCCAAGTTGGGAATGCACCCTCATATTTCTCTATAAGCCAAGCAAGTGTACGCTCATAACAACCAACACTTGTACGGTGAATTATATAAGGGCGGACTTTCTGTCCGTTTTGGTCAATGTAATACATATCATACTGCTCAGAAAGAATGGCATCCCACTGAACTGTAATCATGGTATCCTCCTTGCCATATACATTTTTAGCGTTGATATCAACCTTAGGACCATAGAAGGCAGCCTCACCTACATCTTCTACAAACTTTACACCAAGTTCATTAAGCACATTGCGAATATTCTGTTGGGTCTCCTCCCAAACCTCTGCTGTACCTATATATTTCTCCTTATTATCGGGGTCCCATTTAGACAGGTGGTAAGTAACGTCATCTTGCAAGCCAAGTGTGGTAAGGCAGTGTTTTGCAAGAGCAAGGCAACCCTTAAACTCCTCCACCATCTGGTCTGGACGTACAATAAGGTGTCCCTCAGAAATAGTGAACTGACGTACACGAGTAAGTCCGTGCATCTCACCTGAATCCTCATTACGGAACAGTGTAGAGGTCTCACCATATCTCAATGGCAAATCCCTATACGATTTCTGCGACGCCTTATAAACATAGTATTGGAACGGGCAAGTCATAGGACGCAGTGCAAACACCTCTGCATCTTTCTCCTCATCACCCATAACAAACATTTTATCCTTATAGTGCCCCCAATGACCCGATATCTTATACAAATCACTCTTTGCAAACAATGGAGTTTTTGTACGCACGTAGCCCCATTCTGTCTCCAAATCCTCTATCCAACGTTGCATAGTCTGCACTATCTTAGTGCCTTTAGGCATAAGAAGCGGCAAGCCCTGTCCTATTACATCTACTGTAGTAAACAGTTCCAATTCACGTCCAAGACGGTTATGATCCCTGTTCTTAATGTTCTCAAGAAACTCAAGATGAGCCTCCAAATCCTCTTTAGAGAAGAATGCCACACCAAATATTCTGGCAAGAGACTTATTATTGCGGTCTCCACGCCAATAAGTGGCTGAAGAAGATATAAGTTTGAATCCATTTATAAGTCTTGTATTCAGAAGGTGCGGACCTGTACAAAGGTCTATATAATCATCTTGGGCGTAAGTTGTAATAAGTTCACCCTCTGGAATAGCCTCTAAAAGCTCAAGTTTATAGGGTTCATCCTTAGCCTCAAATATTTTATACGCCTCACTGCGGGTAACCTCCTTACGCTCTATACGGGTAGCCTTCTTAATAATGCTTTTCATCTCCTTCTCTATGGCATCCAAATCCTCACGTGAGAATGGTTTGCTGTCAAAATCGTAGAAGAAGCCCTTATCTGTGGCAGGACCAATGGTAAGTTTTACATCGGGGAAAAGATGTTTTACCGCCTCTGCCATAATGTGAGCGGTGGTATGACGCAGTACAGACAATGATTCAGGTGCATCTTTATCAAGCAGCTGAATTTCACAATCAGTATCCACAACTGTACGCAAATCAACCAATTTAGCCCCTATTTTAGCGGCACACCAACTGTTAAGGCTATCTGGGTTAGCCTTCAGAATCAAATCAATAATGGTGCAAGGTGCATCTGCACTCACCTGCCCTATACCCAACAAATTTACGTTCATAACATTACTTTAAAAATTGAGTACAAAGGTAGTGCAAACCGAATACAAAACCAAAAAATGTGAAACATTTTTTGAAAAAACAATAACCCCTGGAAGTCTTTTACTACCAGGGGTTATCAAAATTAATTAAAGGTAGGTTCCATACATATTGTCTTATTCATGTAAAATTGCACGAACAGAACAAGCAAAACCGGACGAAAGTGCACTCACAAATGACGGAGTATCCCGGTTTGTACCAAAAATCCAAAAACCAGAACCGCCTCTAGAACTCCAATAAAAGCCATCAATTCCTTCTGATTCATACTGATAATACCAATATCCAGCAGCCGACAGAAAAATACTATTGTTAGCATACGCACCCAAACCCTTAATAACAACACCGTTCACGCCAGAGCCATTATAATCAGTCACCCACGTACCACCATCTGTATATGCAGCATAAGGCTCTTCTCCATATTTATTACACAACTTACTAAGGTCATCCACTGTAGGCATCTGCCAATTTTCACCCCACAGATTCTTTGCCGTATCATGTTCGCCATATTGAATATCAGTATCAGACGTAACATAATATTCTTTATCCGTTTCTGTTGTTCCCCAACCATAAAGCACACCATGTTCAGTTTTACTGGAGGCACCCACATTATATTCAGCAAACTTAGGACCGCCAGCCCACAGCTGAACCCAATTTACATCTACGTTGCCGTTCCTTTTTGCAGTACCTGTGGTTGGGGTAAATTCTATCACTTGCACAGGCATATTAGTAACAGCCCCCGCCACTATTGTATTATCTTTAAAAGCAGTAATTGCAGCAGGTATATCATTTGTTGATGTTACCGTTACGTCAAATCCGCTTGCAAATGCTCCAGCAGGAACTACAATCCAAAAATCAGTGGCTGAGCTTGTGCTTAGTGCTACACCCGTACCGCAATTAAGTGTTATTGAAGCAGTACCGTCTGTTCCGCTTTTTGTAGCGGTTGCACCTGAAGATGGAGTTACGGTAAATGTTCCATTAAGTTTTGCACCACCCTTATCTGTAACAGTTATGCTTTTAACAGAGCCTGTTTTGCCTGACTTTAATTTTAAACTAAGTTTCAAAAGACCAAATGAGTGGTCAAACTCAAACGTATTGGTCTCTGCGTACGCAACACAAGGCAATGCTCCTGCCGCAAATGTACCTGCGGTGTATGTTTGTGTTGCTGGCATTGTAAGGGTTATGGTACCGTTACTGAAGCCTGTTGCAGATGATGCAGGGCATATTGCTGTCCAAGGACCATTCTTGGCACATTGTCCGGTAAACTCTGCTGTGGTCTCACCCGCTCCACTAGAAAGAATACACTCACTACCTGATGTATCTTCCGCCGTAAATACCTTTAGCTTATCTGTTGCAGACCATATCACTGTGGTGCTACTTGAAACTGTGGTCTTCAAACCGCCCTTTGATGAGGCTGTAAACACCATATCAGACTTTTCTACTGATGATTGCTCATTATTTCTTACTGCATCGTTTTTTTTGCAAGATGCTGAAGCCAGCATCATCAACGCTGCTCCTGCCATGTAAATAATTTTTTTCATTGTTTTATATTTTTATTTAGTTTTTTTACGTTTATTATTCCCACACTCCATTTTTCTGTTTTATTTCCTTCACCTCACTCGATGGGTCTTTCCATGATCCATCTTTCTCAGATATTTCGTTAACCTCGCTTGCAGGCGTTTCAAACTCCACCTCAACAGCAACAGCCTTGCCTCCTGAACGCTCTACGTTGAAGCCTCCTATCTTGGTTGAGAACACCTTGCCGTCACTATCTGTCATTGACAGCGTGATGTCATCTGTTGCAAATGTTGCAGGGGCTACCGCTATTATAACATTCTTTGGTGTTGTAGCATCAAGTGCTGTGCCGTCTATGTTTGTAACGGTTATCTTATTTGCACCTGCAACTGCCGTTGATGAGGCGGTAGGGTCTGCCTTGCTTACGCTGAATGTTCCGCAGATGTTGTTTGCGGCAGATGCTATCTCCATTGTCGCTATTGTACCCTCACCTGTAAGCTCCAATTTTATGAACGCTGTCTGATTCTTGAACGCAAGTGACTTGTCTGCCTCACTGTATGCAACCATTGGAACTGTGCCTGTGGCAAATGAGTTCTCCACGTATGCCTGCTCTGCAGGTATGCTGTACTTGATGGCACTGCCGTCTATGCCTTGTGCCGCTGATGATGGATATACAGCATAGTAAGGTGCTGTAGCCTCTGCCGATATCCAACCCTCAAATGTTGCAGATGTGGTGCCGTCGCCCTCTGTAAGGGTGAAGTCACTGCCCGATGTTGATGCGCCTGCGTAGATTTTAACTATGTCTCCTGATGACCACAGAATGTTACCACCGCTTATTGAGGTCTTCTCCTTGCTCTCTTTTGATACGGCACTGAACTCCGTCTTCACCATACCCTCCTTGCTCTCGGGGTTCTGCACGTCCGCATTCTTCTTGCATGATGCCACGCCAAGTGCCAATAGTGCCGACATAGCCATAAAACTTAGTCTTTTCATTTTGTTTTCTTGTTTTTTTAAGGTTAATTACTAGTGCCAGTTAACACTCTCTGTTGTGAATTTTGCTGATGGGGCTGACCCTGCCATTACCGGCATCTCCGCCTCCATTCTAACTTGCTCCAATAAGGGAGCGGAATAATTCTTTTTCATAGTTGAAAGTTGAAAATTGAAAGTTAATAATTATGTTAGTTAATTTCGTTTTCTATATCGGTGATGCGGTG
>JAKSNY010000014.1 GCA_024399495.1 Paludibacteraceae bacterium | reverse complement strand
TATGCGAGTAAAGTTAGTGAAAAACGAAGTTTTTAACTTCACGAGCACACGCAGTGTGCGAGTAAAGTTAGTGAAAATTACCTTTATATTTAAGCCATAAACGGCTTTTATGTCTTATCTTTTTTTGAATGAACACACACCAACTTTCCTTAAATAAATGAAAAAACATACAAATATTTCCTTTTTTTAAGTAAAGTTTACTATATTTGCATCGTAATAATAAAATTTGCACCCTAATAACAAAAAGGATATGTATAAAGAAGTTCTTAAAAAAATCATTCTTGACAAACAAAACGAGATTCCATTTAATTTAATATCAAGAGAAGACAGTCTGCCTATAAACTGCGGCTCTATAGTAACAGTGCCTGGTGTCAGACGTTGTGGCAAGACCTCAAAAATGAAATTGGTCATAAACTCCTTGGTTCAAAATGGTTTGGACAAAAGTCTTATCCTTTGGGTAGGATTTGATGATGAGCGTTTGTTTGATATGCAAGTATCTGATTTGGAGGAAGTGTTGGATGCCTACAGGGAGTTGTATCCTGAAACGGAATTAAAAAATGTACAAATGTTCTTTGATGAAATTCAGAATATAAAAAATTGGGAATTGTTTATAATAAGGGTATTCAAAAACTATTGCTCACATATATTCATAAGCGGCAGCAATGCAAAATTATTAAGCAGTGAAATAGCCACAGAACTCAGAGGATGGGGATTGGAATACACTACATTTCCATTGAGTTTTAAAGAATATTGTGCATTTAATAATCTTGATACACAATGTATTACAGAACCACAAAATGCCAAATTAAAAAAATTGTGGGAACAATATAACAGCGATGGGGCATTTCCTGAAATTGCCTTGACCGAAACCAAAGAGATAAAGGAAAAGAGATTGCAAGGTTACTATAACGCAATGCTACTTAGAGATTTGGCAGAAAGGCATAGCATATCAAACACCAAAGCGTTAAGATATTTCATAAAGCGGCTAATGAATAACATATCCAAGCCTACATCAATAAATGCAATTTATAATGATATGCATTCTCTTGGCGTAAAAATTACAAAGGATGTTTTATATGATTGGGCTGATTATGTCTGTGAGTGCTTTATGTTTATAAAAGTACCTAAATACACACATTCCCTATCAGAAGAGCAGAGGACACTGGCAAAATACTATTTTATTGATAATGGTATGAGACAATGCGTATTACTGCCCCAAAGCAATGACAATGGCAAGTTGTTGGAGAACTCTGTATTGCTACATTTAGCAAGAAAAAGCAAGACAAATGAAAAAATATTCTATTACCAAGGTAGCAAAGAGTGTGATTTTGTTGTCCAAAGTGAAGACTCAATAAAAGAGTTGATACAAGTGTGTTGGGACATTTCCGATGCTGACACAAAGAAAAGAGAATTAGATGGCATATTGGAAGCGGCAAAGGTAACAGATTGTAACAACCTTTACATAATTACACACTCTACAGAAGAGAGAATAACCATAAATGAACAGACCATCCACATAATACCTGCCTACAAGTGGATGTTGGGCATATAATCACCTGACAGCCCCATCCTTCATAGTTATGGTGCGGTCACTTACACTTGCCATAGCGGCATCGTGGGTTACAACAAGGAGCGTAAGGTGGAACTCTTGTTTAAGATTTAGCAGAAGTTTGTTAAGTTCCTCTTTGTTTTGTGAGTCAAGACTACCCGATGGCTCATCAGCCAATATAAGTTTAGGTTTGTTAATCAGAGCCCTTGCCACTGCAACTCTCTGTTTCTCACCACCTGATAACTGGTTAGGTTTATGGTTAAGCCTATCGCCAAGTCCAAGATAATCAAGCAGTCTCTTGGCTTCAGCCTCAGCCTCACCACTCTTTCTGTGTGCTATAAGTGCAGGTATTGTAACATTCTCTAATGCTGTAAATTCAGGCAACAACTGATGGAATTGGAACACAAAGCCTATATGATGGCAACGGAAATCGGCAAGTGCATTGGCGTTAAGGGTGTTTACATCAATACCATCAACTATAAGGCTTCCGCTGTCTGCCTTGTCAAGTGTGCCAAGTATCTGTAGCAGTGTGGTCTTGCCCGCTCCGCTTGCACCCACTATGCTTACAAACTCCTCTTTCTCAATATTGAGGTCTATACCCTTGAGAACCTCAATATCACCAAAACTCTTTTTAATTCCTGTTGCTTTTATCATACATCATACATTATTTTAATCTCGCCTACGGCTCGTTAAAATTATTATCCTTTTTTATTGGGGCGTATCCCCAAACCTTTTAAGCGTTGTTAAGGCTCTGCCTTAACCATGTTCCGTCTTCGCTCAGCATAACCCAAGTAAACTTGGTTCTGCACTCGCTCATAGGAACAGTCTCTGTCGCCTACGGCTCCTTATACATCATACATCATACATTATACATCATACATAACTCCGTAGGAGTTTCATACATCATACATAACTCCGTAGGAGTTTCATACATCATACATTGCGACAGCACATATTACTTCTGACGCAAGGTAGCACCCAAACACCGCAGGTATATAACTTATGGTTCCTGTAGTGGAGCGTTTACACTTTTCATCCTTAACTTCAATTACAGACTCCTTACGCACCGCCTCTGAACTGAATACAACCCTCAGCCCCTTAGTGATACCGTCTTTTTTAAGGCGTTCACGCACTGTACGGGCAAGTGTGCATTGGTATGTTTTGGAAATGTCAGTAACTTGCACCTTTGAAGGGTCTAATCTGCCACCGGCACCCATTGATGATATTATCCTAACCTTATTTTTCAAACAGTATTCTATAAGGTGTACTTTGGGGGTTATGGAATCTATGGCATCAATAACGTAATCAAAACCTTCAGATACTATCTGCTCCAAATTTGAGTCATCTAAAAACTCCTTTATTGCAACTATTTCTGCATCGGGGTTAATATCTTTGAACCTTTCCGCTAATAAATCAACTTTGTATTCACCTATTGTACTATGAAGTGCCGGCAACTGACGGTTTATATTACTTGGTTTTACTGTATCTGAATCAACCAACGTTATATGCCCCACTCCTGCCCTGCATATCATTTCAGCCGCATATGCTCCCACGCCACCTACACCCACCACCAATACACGTGCCTCTGAAAGCCTTTTTACGCCCTCATCGCCTATCAGCAGTTGTGTACGTTCAGCAAAGTCAAACATTATACCTATCAGTGTCGTAAAAATTAAGAATCTGAAGAATCATATTGTACGCATCCTTGGCAGGAGAATCGGGGTTAATCTCAAAGGCTTTGGCATACGCATTCATAGCCTGTTCCCAATTCTCGCACTTGCGGTATGCATTGCCTAAAAGCAGATATGCCTCATCGTCATTACCCGATGTCTGCAAGTAAGCCTCCAACGCCTGTATCGCATCATCGGTGTTACCACCACCAAGCAAAGCACTTATTTGATTCCTAAAATCCGGAGACATCATTTACCGCTATTTAAAAGTGATTCTTACTTGCTTTTTGCCCTGAAGAACAACTGCAACTGCACCCCTGAAAAATTCCACCTCTCACGAATCTTGTTCTCAAGGAAACGCTTGTAAGGCTCTTTTATATATTGGGGCAGATTGGCAAAGAAAATGAACGTAGGCACGTAAGTATCGGGTAACTGCGTTACATATTTTATTTTCACATATTTGCCCTTCCACGCAGGTGGCGGATAGTTCTCAATAAGCGGCAGCAGAAACTCATTCAACTGACCTGCCCCTATATGCATTTGCTTGCTCTCATACACATTTATGGCGGTCTCTATGGCTTTAAAGATTCTCTGTTTTGTTACCGCCGATGTAAATATTATAGGAAAGTCTGTAAACGGTGCAAACCTGTCACGTATGGCATTCTCAAATGTGGTTATAGCCTTCTGCTCCTTGTTCTCCACCAAATCCCACTTGTTTACGCACACAACCAAACCTTTCTTGTTCTTTTGTATAAGTGAGAATATGTTTTGGTCTTGTGCCTCTATTCCACGTGTGGCATCTATCATCAGTATGCACACATCTGAATTCTCTATGGTACGTATGGCACGCATAACAGAGTAGAACTCTATATCTTCTGTAACTTTTGCCTTTTTGCGGATTCCTGCGGTATCCACCAAATAGAAATCCTTACCAAACTTGTTATACCTTGTATATATACTGTCTCTGGTGGTGCCTGCTATATCTGTAACTATATTGCGGTCCTCGTCCATAAGGGCGTTAAGCAGTGATGACTTGCCTGCGTTAGGTCTGCCCACTATGGCAACACGTGGCAGTGTGTCCTCATACACCTGCACATCTTCTTTGGGCAGCAAAGTTATTATTTTATCAAGCAAATCGCCTGTACCGAAACCGCTTGCCGCAGATATGCACATCGGGTCTCCTATACCCAATTTGTAAAATTCAGCACTATCGTACTGTAAATCGTTGTTATCTGTTTTATTGGCTACAAGAATTACAGGCTTTTTAGTGCCTCTAAGCACCTTAGCCACCTCTGAGTCAAGGCTATGAATACCGTCCTGAACATCAACCATAAAGAGTATTACATCAGCCTCCTTAATGGCTATCTGCACCTGCTTGTTTATCTCGCCTTCAAAAACATCATCGCTGCCGGCTACAAGACCTCCCGTGTCTATCAAAGAAAACTCTCTCTTGCCCCACTCCGCCTTGCCGTACTGACGGTCACGTGTAGTGCCTGCCTCATCGCTAACTATGGCACGGCGTGTTTCTGTAAGCCTGTTAAACAGTGTTGACTTACCTACATTTGGGCGACCTACTATTGCTACTATACTCATATTTTATTGGTGATTTGGTGATGCGGTGATTCGGTGATTCGGTGATGCGAAACATACATCATACATCATACATCATACATAATTTTTTCTATCTTGCACGTATGCTTCTTGCTCTTCTTATTGTAACTTACCCCCACAAACAGCATATCTCCACGGTAGTGTTGCAGAAGGTCATCGTACTCTTTATTCTTTATTTGGTTTATGGCACTTTCTGCACTATCGCTGCATTTTAATTCTATTATTAGTGCTGGAATATTTGGAACATACGGTATCAGTGCCAAATCAGCATAACCCTTACCTGTAGGCAACTCCTTTATCACTGTGTATTTTAGGTTTGCATAGAAATATGCCAAGCCTATGGCACTCTGGAACGATGCCTCATTATTGTAGGTAAGCGGATTTGTGGCTCTCTGGTGTGCCTTGTCCAATGCCGCAGCAACTGCCCTTTCATTGCAGTTTATGGTCTCCTCTATAAGTTGTCTGGAGGCTTGTACCTGCTCTATAATCTCACTGTATCTTTCATCATTACGCACAGCATCCATCCACTGCTCACGGATTTCGTGATTTGGTATATAGCACTTTCCTGACACCTCTGTTCTGTAATCGGGTATCTCGTATGCAAGGTAGCCAAGGTGTATAAGGTAAGTGAATACATCGTCCTTGGTCTCAAATGAGTCCATTGTATTCACAAATGTGCGGATATTTACCTCTACTTTGCCACCACCTATCATTGTAATAACATCATCCTTTATACCCTTGAAGTTCATCAGTATATAGAGTCTGAGAGCGTCAAATGAGCCTGTCTGTGTCCAGTAACTGCCAAATTTACGGCGATTCATAGCCTCCACCACCGACTTTGGGTTGAATATCTCTTTTATATCGTTAAGGCTATAGCCGTCATACCATCTTCTGCACTCATCGTAGTCCATTCCATACTTCTCGCATAAGCCTTTGGTCTCATCAGCAGTAAAACCAACAAACTCTGTAAGGTTGTATGGGTCCACCATAGAGTACTCTGTAAACAGATTAAGTTTTGACTGGATTTTATCTCTTACAATGGGTAAAATTCCTGTAAGGTATGCAAGTTGGATGGCTGGGGCAAGGTCAGCGTTCTTGAACATTCCGTTAAGAAAACGGAGATACTCTTCAAATAACTCCTTATCTGCTCTTTCACGCACCAATACGTCATACTCATCTATTATGACTACAAACTTCTCTCCTTTCTTTGCATATACCCTCTCAAGCACCAATGGCATAGTGTCATCGTCCTTAATTCCAACATCTGGGAATGCCTCCACAAACTCATCTCTAACCAGACCTGTAAAAAATTTAACAAGGTTATTTTTATCTGTTGCCTTGTTGTACATTGCATTAAGGTCTATCTTAATTACGTTAGTATTGTTAAGGTTGCTCTCAAAACTTGGGTCTTGGGCTATTTTAAGGTCTTTAAAAAGTTCTCTGGAATCACAACCTTTGCTGTAGTACGCCGCTATCATATTGCCAGCCATACTCTTTCCAAAACGGCGAGGACGTGAGAGACACACAAATCTGTCTGCCGTGTCAAACAACTTGTTCATTTTTGATATAATCATTGACTTATCAATGTATATCTGCGACCTTAAGTCCTGCCTTAACTGGTCATTTCCCGGATTCAAGTATAAGCCCATAGTTTTTTATTAAATTTGCACTTGCAAATTTAATAAAAATAATTGAAAGTTGAAAATTTGGTCAATTCCTCATTAAATGAGCCGTACCTATAAAACACTTTTAGACGCTTGGATAACATACTGTTACGCAGATTCCAACTTCTATGATGGCGCATAATGCCCATAACGCTGCTAAGTGATGACCTTAAATGTTCAACAGTAACGTGCGGCAACTCATTTTCCAACTTATTAAGACTCTTATTCACTCTACACATAGTCTTGTTTGCCACGTATGTTCGCCACGGCTTAATGTACGCACCTAAATACTCCACTCCATACATCACGTCACATATCATTGTTTTCCCTTGATTTATCTCCAATGACAACTCTCTATGTAAAAAAGACCCTATCTGCGGTATCAGCATTCTCAACAAATCTCTGTTGTCTGAAACTATGTAAAAATCATCAACATATCTTCCATAATGCCTTACCCCCATAACACGTTTAATCCATTGGTCAAACACATTCATATAAACATTGCTGTACAATTGAGAGGTAAGATTACCAATGGGCAGCCCGTAACCTTGTTTTGAATGGAACAGGCTTTTACTCTCAGGCAAACCATTCCAATCCTCTGGCCATCCTATACATCTGCAACCATCTAACGGATTGTGCGTAATAATCAATTCTGACAGATAATCTATAAAATCAAAATCCAGTATATCAGCCCAGCACACAGCAGTATTGTTATGAACCCTGTGATACATCATTTTTTCTAAAGAACTGCGGCATATTGTAAGAAGTTTATCCCTACTGATACTCATAAAATATCCCTTGATATCCATTTTCAACACATAGCACCTGTGTGTGTAGTTAAAGCTCTCCTTGCGTATATGCATCTCCAGCCGTCTTATGCCGTACAGTGTACCTCTGCCATTAATACAAGAATATGAATCTTGTATGAATGTGCGTACAAACAACGGATACGTGTAGTTGTAATACAGATGATGCACTATGCGGTCACGGAACTCAGCCGCCACAATTTCACGCTTCTTTGGATCTGAAATGGTAAAGCACGTGGTTGGACGAGGCTTGTACCTGCGTTCATACAACTCATCACAAAGATTTTTCAACTGCCAATACATATCAGCCTCAAACTGCTGCTGATATCTTTTGCCGCGTTTGTGCTTGCGAGCCGCCAGATAAGCCTTGTGAAGGTCTTTGTAGAGTTGCTGACGGTCTAAAGTATATGCTTTCATATTTTTTGTAAATGAAAAGAGGAGGTCTCAACCTCCCCTTTAATGAGATATGCACCATACCAAGTAAAGCATTAAAATTAGCAAGTGCTGAAAACCGCACGCACAGACTGTCCGTTGTTGCGGTTGTTGTTGTTCACGTTCTGATTGCTTGAGTTGAAGTTCAAGTTGTAGGCGTTGTTGTTGCCATTAGGAGTGGATATGATAGCAACTCTTGCAATATGCCTGTCATTCGTATTCCGCCAACTGATTTACCAAACTCCCCGTTCAAATTGCTTTTGTCTTTCCTCTCATCATTATCAGCCTTTGCATCTGTATATGCCATCTCTCTCTTCCATTTTGAAAAATCATCTGTCAGAACCTCAACCGATGCCTCCTCTGGAAATGTCTGCGACGGCAGTACCAATACAATGTGATTTGAATCTGTCTCCGTCTCTCCACTCTCCTTAGGACGGAACTTGTCAAGACTTGACACCGGGAATCCAACAAAAACAAAACTCCCATCCGGACTCTGCTTGGTCTTATGTTTTTTGGCTTGCAAATCAGACCCTGCGTAATGGGACATAAGCCACGCACTCTGCTCGTATGCACGGTAGAAGTTACCCTCTTTAAACAAGTGTATCCGCAACCACTGCTCCTGCACGGAGCGGTTGCCCTCCACCTTGAAAACCTCATCTATTTTTTCCATTTCTCTTAAATTGAACGTTTCCATTTGGAGTGGGTCTTGCACAGCCTTTTCTCGGGGAGGCTGTGCCCTTACCACCCCAATTGGAAACGTTTGGTTATCTCACTCCCGCCTGGGTGGTGGGCGGGATGTGCAGTATTCAAGTTACTTCAAAACCGCACGCACAGAATACCCGCCGTCGCGGCTGTAGTAGCTGCCCACGCTCTGATAGCTTGAGGTGAAGTCCAAGGTGTAGGCGTTGATGCCATTAGGAATGGAAGTCCAATAGAAGCCGTCACTGCCTGCGTAGTAGACTTCGCCACCGCTGCAGTAGCCCGCAGCAGGGAAAAATACGGAGTTGCCCGAGTAGTCTCCATTGCCTCTATATAATTTGCCTGCAACATTATATCCGCTCTCTGATGCTGATTTCCACGCTACAGTACAGTTGTCAAGAAGAGCATCTAATTCAGCTTCTGATGGCATACGCCAGTTACTGCCCCACAACTTGGTGGCTGTATCACTGTCGCCTGTAAGAGGGTCTGAACCTGTATTGTGGTCGTCAACCTTGCTTTGACTGCCACCCCAAGCATAGTAGCCACCGTACTCTCCTACAGATGTTGCACCTACGTTGTACTCAGCCCACTTAGGACCATTCTCCCACAGCTGAACCCACTTAACCATAGTTCCGTCTTTTGTCTCAGCCTCGCCTGTGGTTTGTGTCACAAACTCCACATTAATCGCAACAGCCTTACCTTGTGAACGTCCTACGGTAAAGCCACCTAACTTTGTTGAGAACGCCTTGCCATCAGTTGCCGTCATTGAGAGAGTGAGGTCATTTGCAGCAAAATTAGCAGGTGCTAATGCTATTATAACATTTATGGCTTCTGATGCGTCAAGTTCTGTACCTTCTATGTTTGTGACTGTTATCTTCTTTGCACCTGTAACTGCCGTTGATGCGGCTGTGGGGTCAGTCTTGCTTACGCTGAACGTTCCGCAGATGTTGTTTGCGGCAGATGCTATCTCCATTGTCTTTATTGTGCCAGCACCTGTCAGTTGCAGTTTTATGAACGCTGTCTGGTTCTTGAAAGCAAGTGACTTGTCTGCCTCACTGTATGCAACCATTGGAACTGTGCTTGTGGCAAATGAGTTCTCTACATACGCTTGATTAGCAGGTATGCTGTACTTGATGGTACTGCCGTCTATGCCCTGTGCCGCTGATGATGGATATACTGCATAGTAAGGTGCTGTGGCTGTCTCTGCTATCCAACCTTCAAATATTGCAGATGTGGTGCCAGCACCATCTGTAAGGGTGAATGGATTGCCTTCCGTTGATGTACCTGCGTAGATTTTAACTTGGTCTCCTGTTGACCATAGAATATCAGAGCCATCTATTGCGGTCTTTTCTTTGCTCTCTTTTGATACGGCACTGAACTCAGTTTTTACCATACCCTCCTTGCTCTCTGGGTTCTGCACATCTGCTTTCTTCTCACATGATGCTGAAGCCATCATTACCAATGCGGCTCCTGCTAAGTAAATAAGTTTTTTCATCTCTTTCTTCTTGTTTTTAAGGTTAATACTACAGCCAGTTTACACTCTCTGTTGTGAAACTTGGCACTGTGGCTGACCCAGCCATTACGAGCATTTCTGCCTCCATTCTCACTTGCTCCAATTGCGGAGCGGAATAAATCTTTTTCATAATTGAAAGTTGAAAATTGAAAGTTGAAAGTTAATAAATATGTTAGTTAATCTCGTTTTTTGCTATTTCGTCATATCGAACGAAGTGAGATATCTTTTGGTTCATATTGTGCAATGTTCAAGTAAAGATTTTTCGCTACACTACGTTTCGCTCAAAATGACGAGGGGGGTTGCCCTCATACATCATACATCATACATCATACATAAACCTTGTTCCTTGACCCTTACAGTTACAACTCTGTTGTAACTGTTTGATATTAAGCAAATTACCCCCCCCGATGCACTCGGGGAGGGTAATTTCTACCAACCTTTATATTTAAGCCGTCTCCGGCTTCTATGTCTTAACATTTCTTTTGATTAACAACTGCAAATTTAGATATTATTTTTTATTCTGCAAATTTTTTTTGAGATTTTTCGTTTCACTTGACTTCCACACTCTTCCAACTCTCTATGGTGCGGCTCTCTGTGGTGAAGTTTATGCCCACCTTCAGCTTGCGGCGTGGGTCGGCAAGATAGGGGTCTGCGTAGTGCATGTCGTCTATCTGTTTCAACGACTCTTCCACAGACTTATCCACCTTGTACTCTATTATATAGACTGTGTTTGTGGTCTCAAGTATGGCATCTGTTCTGCCTACGGCAAAGGGAACCTCAACCCTCATGTTCTGACCTAAAAGCGTTAGTATCAGGTACATTATGGTCTGGAACGCAGGCTCCGTCTTGTTCTCATAGTAGTACGGAATGGCGGCTATGTACGCCTTTATCTCTGTGAGTGCGGTGTCTATATCATCGGCGTAGAGTGCATCAACCACTTTAATGAGCATATTACTGCCCATCTGTGACGGGAGGTTTGACACTTGCGGAAGAAAACCTTTCAGAAAACCATTTTTAACCTCTTTGTTTGGGAATCCCAATGTATATATGCCTGAGATGGTGTTGTATGCCTTTATGGTCAGGTATCCGCTCTGATACAGCACAGGGAGGGCGGATTCTGCGGTCTCAGGGGAGATATTGAAACCATCTTCATTCAGACGTCTGCCCTCTATGTCCTGCAGTTCCTCTTTGTGCTTGCGCATTTCACCAAACAGGAACGTAGGCGTGCCTGAACTGTACCAGTACTGACCTATATCCCTGGCACTGAATGCGTTTATAAGACTGAACGGATTAAACACATCTGTCATTACTCCGTCATCGCCTTTTGAGAAATGATAGCCGTCATAATTCTCAGTGAGTTTTGACACAGCATCATCATAACTGCATCTTAATTTATCAGCCAATGCCTGTATATCAGGTTTGCACTGAGTGAGTAATTCATCCTTGGTTATGCCGCACAGTCCGTCATAATCGGGCAGCATACTTATGTTGGTAAGGTTGTTTATCTCAGAGAATATGCTTAGCTGTGAGAATTTGGTTATGCCCGTTATGAACCCGAAACGCAACATTGAGTCACATATTTTTATAGGTCCGTAGAAGTTGCGGAGCATATCTCTTAATTCCTCAAACACAGGCTTGTTGTGCATAACCTTAAGCAGTGCGGAGTCATACTCGTCTATGAGCAATACCACCTTTTGACCTGTCTGAGTGTAGGCACGCTTTATAACACCTTCAAGTCTGTTGCCTAAAGTGACCTCCATTTCATTTCTCCCATAAACCTTTTCATACTCGCCAATCATTAGGCTGAGGCTGCTTTTCACCTCTTGTGGGTTCATTGATTTAATAGAGCTCATATCAAACCTGAGCACTGGGTACTTTACCCAATCCTTCTCAAGTTCATCCGCTTTCAAGCCTGCAAACAACTCCTTTCTGCCCTCAAAATAGCACTGCAAAGTATCTACAAGCAGGGATTTTCCAAACCTGCGAGGACGGCTAAGGAACACATAGTTATACTTATTGGCTATTTCATACACATAACCTGTTTTGTCAACATAGAAATAGTTGCCATTACGTATCTTCTCAAATGTATATACCCCTAACGGGTAGTTTTTTAGTTTTGTATCCATATACAACTGCCAATATTTTAAGGTAGGTTCTATTTATTACCTTAACTCTGCAAAAATACAATTTTTTTTTATAAAACACAAAATCACAATAAAAACAAGGGTCAAAGGAGCGTTTCCTCTCCCTTGACCCTCATACATCATACATTATACATCATACATAACTCCGAAGGAGTATCAGTTCCTTAGACAACGCACGCTATATGCGTAGCTCTTATCGTTGCTGTACTCGTAAAAGTTGGCATTGCTGTAATCGAGGGCGCGGCCGTAGGCACTATTACCGTTGGCGTCCGATGACCAAGCGTAGGCGCTGGCACCAACATTGCTCACCCTACTCCCATAAGCGCGGCCTGCCGGCAGAGCCGCAAAACAGGTTTCGTTGTCTCCGTTTCTGTTGTTCCAACCATCACATACTTTAAGGTGTTTGCCTGGGTCACTACCAGCGGCTGTAGCCAATGTACCGAGCTCCGTACTGCTTGGTATATGAAAACCGTTTGGACATATACCCTGACGGGTTCCGCTGTATGCTCCTTTTTGTCCTTGTGCTTCTGTCTTTGTGTAGCCCATAGCGGCAGCCCAGTTGTAATAGTATCCGTATGCCGCAGGGTCTCCGCTACCTGTTGGCGTGTAGTATGGGTCATACACAGCACTTGCTGATGTGGAAAGTGTAGTTCCTGATTTCTCACTGTCAGTGTCATACTTGTCGCAACGCATATTCTCAGCCATCCAAGTCTGTGTGCCTATGGTAACAAGATTGTATGTGTTTCCGCAAATGTCTGTTACAGTTTCTGTATATTTGCACTTTTTGCAGTATGGTTTGAACTCAATATCAGCATCCTCAAATGCTGTAATTTTGGCTGCATCCTTGTGTATGTCAGCAGTTGTAGTAACCTCGGCTGTCTTACCATCTGTAGCTGTTAGGACAGCGGTGAAACCACTTGTAAACACGCCTGCAGGTATTGAGATATAGAAATAGGTGTAACTTGAAGCGTTAAGTGCTATACCTTGATATTTGCCACTGCTATACTCTCCACAGTTGATTGTCAGCGTGGTTGCTCCGTTTGCTGAATATGCAGCAGTAGGCTGTCCACTTACGCTTGCATCTACTGTAAAGTCTCCTGCAAGGTTCTCTCCGTTATTGCCAATAAGTTCTATCTTCACAACCGTTGGTGTGCCGGTCTTGGCTTTAAGTCCAAGTTCAAACAGTGAGCCTACATTCAGCATTGCAAGTGAGTTGTCTGTGGTGTAGCCCACCATTGGAACTGTGTTGGTGTCAAATGAGCCTGCTTTTGTTACAGTCTGTGTGGCAGGTATGTTGAACTTTACTATGGAACCGCTTATTGATTTTGCGTTTCCCGCAGGGTAGAATGCAACATATACGTTACTTAGGGTTGTAAGACCTGTGAATGTGGCTTCGCTTTCTCCAGCACCATCTGCCAACGTAAAGTTAGTGCCTGCACCACCTGCTTCAGGATACACCTTAATGGCGTCTCCTGCCGTCCACAGGGTTGCCAATGTTGACGGGTTTAGGGTAGTTTTCTCCTTACCGCCCTGTATGGCGTAGAATGTTTTTTCTATAAGTTCTTCTGATGCCTGTTGCTCTACAGAACCTTTCTTCTCGCAGCTGACAAATGCGAATAACACTGCAGCCACCGCTAAAATAAATGTACTCTTTTTCATTTTCTTAATTGTTAAACACTAATCAGCTTCTGATCCATCCTTGAGCACTGACTGTTGGTACACTTGGAGTAGATGTCTGCATTACGGGCATCTCTGCCTCCATTCTGACTTGCTCCAACTGCGGAGAGGAATAATTCTTTTTCATAGTTGAAAGTTGAAAGTTAATAATTATGTTAGTTAATCTCGTTTTCTATATCGGTGATTTGGTGATGCGGTGATTTGGTGATTCGGTGATTTGAACCATACATCATACATCAATTCAGTTGGTATCCAAAACTCTTTAGTTGTTTATCTCGGTTTCGCCAATCCTTCTCCACACGTACAAAGAGTTCAAGAAAAACCTTTTTCTCAAAAAACGCCTCTATATCTTTTCTGGCAGCCATGCCCACTTTTTTGAGCATTGAGCCTCCCTTGCCTATTATTATGCCCTTTTGGGAATCACGCTCCACGTAGATAACTGCGTTTATACGGATTATTGACGGTTCCTCCTTAAATTTCTCTACCACCACCTCTGATGAATAAGGAATCTCTTTATCATACAACTCCAATATCTTTTCTCTTATTATTTCTGTTACAAAAAACCTTGCGGGGCGGTCTGTAAGGGCATCTTTATCAAAATACGGCGGATTTTCAGGAAGCAGCTCCTTAATCTGTGACAGCAGGGTGTCAACTCCAAATTTCTCTTTGGCACAAGCCGGCACTATGCGTGCATCGGGTAGTATGGTGTGCCACTTATCCACCAACTCTTCAAGTGCCTTTTGGTCTGGAAGCAAATCTATCTTGTTTATTATAAGGAATGTGGGGATGCCTGATTTTTTTGCTTTTTCTAAGAACCCGATGTTCTTATCGTATGTCTCTATGGTGTCTGTAACGTACAGGAGAATGTCTGCATCTGTAAGGGCAGACTCCGATGCCTCAAGCATTGACTCCTGCAATCTGTAATTAGGCTTTAGCACCCCCGGTGTATCTGAATATACAATTTGGAAATCATCTCCGTTAACAATACCCATAATCCTATGCCTTGTAGTCTGTGATTTGGATGTTATTATGGAAATCCGCTCCCCCACCAATGCGTTCATTAGCGTTGACTTACCAACATTGGGGTTACCTATTATATTTACAAATCCTGCCTTGTGCATAATTTTTGTTGAGGAATATCAGTCCTTTAGGCAACGCACAGACTGTGCGTAGCCCTTACCACCATCGCGGTTGTACAAGAAGTAGTTTTGTTTGTAATAGAGGTTGCTAAAGTAAGCGCAGTTGATATCGTCCTCCTTTGGAACAGCCGTCAAAAAAAAGGCTTCTTTGCCAACAAGGTTCACATCTTTCCCAAGTGCACCGCCTGCAGGCAAAGCAGCAAAACCATACGTATCCAATCCTTGTGGGTATGTTTGTGGTTTTCCCTCATCGTACCAGCCAGAGGTTGTCTTCAAATATTCACCAACAGTATTTGATGAGAGACTCTTATCATTGTATATGTAATCATACAAAGTCTGCCACTCCTCTACAGTCGGAATATGAGATCCGTTAGGGCAGATGCCTTGTCTCTTATCTGTAAATGCGTCACGTCGAGTTCCACCATTTTCAATACCTACAGCCGCAGCCCAGTTGTATAGCACACCCAACTTACCATACTGGTCTTCAGTCATACAATCAGGTTTGTTCACTTTAGTTGTAGGGTCTATGTAGTATGGGGTATATTCAGCAGTCTCTGATGTAGGTATTGTGTTGTTGATAAGCCAAATGGCATTGCAAGCCTCTGACTCCGTGTCATACTCTATGCACCTTGTGTTTTCCTTGAGCCAGTATTGTTCACCTATCTTAACCCAATTGGAGGCTTCATCCAATGTCTTCTGACATTCAGGACGTACAGGTTCAACAACATTTACTTTTGTTACGTTGTTAGCGGTAATGGTTGTATCACTCAATTTAACATCAAATGATGTGCCGTCTGATTTTGTTACGGTTACCGTGAGGTCCTTATTTGCATAACTTGCCGCAGGTACCACTATGCGGAAGTTTACACCATCTGATGACAAAACAAATTCTGAACATAACAACACCAGCATATTTTTACAAGACTCACCACTTGTTACCAATGCAGGTGTTTTGCTTGGGTCAACTGTAAACACACCCGCAAGTTTTTTTGTCGCTGATGTCAAGGTTATGCTCTTTACCTTATCTGTGTCCTTTCCCTTGACTATAAGGCACAGCACACCAAACGGATTGCCAAGTGATATTCCGCCCCCTATTGTTCCCTTACCTATTGACGGATATGCGTTCTCTGCAAGTTCGTCCCCGGCGTATGTCTGTGTGACTGGCATATCAATGGAGAATGTACCACTGCTATATGACCATGCACCGCCTGCCCAGCCGTACAGTTGCGTGTCATCCTTTATGCCGGAGTCTATATCTCCCTCAAATGTTCCGCTTGCTGAACCTACGCCCTCTGTAATATCAAGTGCCACAGCATCAAAATCGCCTAACGTGGGAACTATGTTCAGATGGTCATCATTTGACCAAACGAGTGCTCCACCAGATATTACGCTGGTCTTGGTTGTTCCATGACCTGCCGCTGACACTGTGACGTGACGCATTATGCCCGTAGGTTGAGGTGCAGGCTCATTTACTTCTGCATTCTTTTTGCATGATACGGAAGCCAACATTACCAATGCCACTCCCATTGTATAGATAATCTTTTTCATCTCTTTTCTATTTTATATAGTTAATTACCATACACCTAAGTCACCTGCCTTCATAGACGCAACTGGCTAAAGAAGAGCAAATAAATATTTCACTCTCTTAAAATTGCACGAACAGAGTAACCGAATTTACGTGTGCCTTCTCCAACCTTAGCTACAGGAGATGAGTTAGCACTGGCACTCAAGAATTTGGCATAATCAGCATCATTAGGTTTTCCAGTTGGACTGGAACTCCAATAGCGTATAAATTCACCACTCTTTTTGACACTTCCCCAATCACCTTCTTCAGGATCAAAGTAACCTATTGCGGGTAAAAAGATTGATTTATCACTATAACTCCCCTTTCCTTTACATAATATACCAGCCACTCCATAACCGCTCTCTTCTGCAGTTTTCCAAACAACATTGCAATATTTCAGAAGATTACTGAAATCATCTTTTGTGGGCATTTGCCAGTTATCCCCCCATATTTTCTTTGCAATATCATTTTTAGTATATTGAATATCTTCTTCTGATTTGCAGTATTCTCCAAAATCCTTTTCCTTGTTTACATGCCATCCCCAACAGTAGTACCCATCAAAATTACTAATGGAGGAAGCACCTACATTGTACTCTGCCCATTTAGGCCCGTTATCCCAAAGTCTGACCCAATTAACCATATAGCCATGGTCTCTTTCCGCCACTCCTCTGTTAACATCTACTGGCTTAGGAGGTTCCGGGGTATCTTCCCTATGTTTTATACAGCGCACACTCAGACAAAAATATTTAGAGTATTCATTAGAACTCAACTCATTACTGTCGTATCTGAGACTCCTCCGAATAGCATAGGATTTATCTTCGGAGGTTACCGTTGTCCAAAATTCTGCAACTTCCCCAACATTTTTACCATGACTACCAGCCGGCTTAGCTGAAAATCCGGTGTTATTATCACCATTGCCACTTCCAATCCACCCATCAGTTGATTTCAAATAATTACCCACTGAAGAAGCAGAGGTATTGTAGTTTAATTTTATAAATTCTTTTAATTCCTCCCACTCCTCATCCGACGGAACATGTGAGCCATTAGGGCAGATACCTTGACGGGGTTCGTCTTGATCAAATGAATAATCACTACCGTTCTCAACACCCATTGCAGCAGCCCAGTTATAAAAGTTACCATATTCAGAATTGGAATTTACTATATAGTTAGCGTTATCACTGTCCTTAGTCCGCTCTTTGAGCGTGACAATTCCATACGCCTCACTTTCTGTGTCATATTCCGTACATCTTGTGTTATTGCTTAACCAACGTTGCTTACCTATCTCCACCCAGTTGGCACCGGAATCCAACGCCTTTTGGCACAAAGGGCGCGGAATCGGTTTTTCAACATTCACTGTTATAGCACTACCAGGAGTGACCGTCACCGTTTTTTTCAACGGCACATCAAAATCAGAGTCTTTCAAATGAACCCTAACGACGAGGTCATTCCCATTATATTGCAAAGATGGTACCACAATGCGGAACTTAGTACCTTCTGATGATAATGCTACTGCAGAAGCATTACAAACTAAACGAATGCTCTTTTCTCCACTAACCGCCGTTGAAACAAACGTTTTTGGATTTACAGAAAACGTACCGGAAAGATTTTTAGAGTAAGACATAAGAGTTATACTCTCAACCGCATCGGTGGACAAACCTTTTACATTAAGACAAAGAACACCAAACGGATTTTGTAATTGTATGCCGTTTTTTATAGAACCAGTGCCTATTGACGGATATTCGTTTTCTGCAAGTCCATCCTCTACGTATGTCTGCTCTGCCGGCATATCAATGGAGAATGTACCGCTGCTATATGACCATGCACCGCCAGTCCAGCCGTACAGTTGCGTGTCATCCTTTATGCCGGAGTCTATATCTCCCTCAAATGTTCCGCTTGCTGAACCTACGCCCTCTGTAATATCAAGTGCCACAGCATCAAAATCGCCTAACGTGGGAACTATGTTCAGATGGTCATCATTTGACCAAACGAGTGCTCCACCAGATATTACGCTGGTCTTGGTTGTTCCATGACCTGCCGCTGACACTGTGACGTGACGCATTATGCCCGTAGGTTGAGGTGCAGGCTCATTTACTTCTGCATTCTTTTTACACGATACAATCCCTGCCATTACCAACAGCACGAGAACCAAATAAATACATTTTTTCATTTGCATTTTGATTTTCAGATAGTTTAAAATTAATGCTTTTTCGGGGCGCAAAATTACAATAAAATTTATAAAATTACAAAAAAGTTCAAAACAAAAAGTCAAGGGAGTTTTGTTTCTCCCCTGACCTTTTTGTTTTATTTCTCTTCGTCATCCTGAGTGAAACGAAGGATCTCAGAAACAAATTATTCTGCTAAAATCGCACGAACAGATCTTCCGTAATAACGGTAGAAATTGTTTATTCCCTGATAATAACCCTGAAAATCATTATAACTGAAAGACATATAGAAAGCAATTCTCTCTCCGTCAGGAGTAGAACACCAATAGTCTCCAAAGGATCCAAACACCTCTTCCCTGTTCAATGGATCATATAAACCGGCAGCGGGGAAGAAAACGCTATTTTCACTATAGACGCCTTTGCCTGTATATACAACACCTGCTACACCAAGACCCTTATAGTTGTCTGTCCACTCTGCTTCGCAATTAGAAAGCAGAGCATCATAATCCGCCTTTGTAGGCATCTGCCAGTCAGATCCCCATAATTTTTTTGCGGTGTCATTATCACCATGCTGAATATCTTCTTCATTCCAATAATATTCACCAAGAGGGTCTTTATCTGTTATTCCACTCCAGCAGTAATGACCACCATACTCACCAACAGACGTGGCACCTATATTGTATTCAGCCCATTTAGGTCCGCCCCTCCATAACCTAACCCAATTAACCAATTCTCCGCCTGTCCTTCTCTCTACACCTGAAGTTGGTGTCATCTCATCCATAATCACCGTTGTAACACTACCTGCAGTAATAGTAACAGCGTCCAATTTAAACTCAAATTCTGAATAATCACTCATATTCAGTTTTACCGTAAGATCATTAGTTCTGTATGTTCTTGCCGGAATCACAACATAGATTTTAGTGCCACTCTTAGGCAATGAGACACCACGCCTGCAATCCACCATCAAATATTTACCCTCATAACCACCCGTTGTAAATTTGCTTGGATTCACACTAAACAAGCCTGAAATATTGTGAGATTCAGACCTCACCTCTAATCTTTCCAGAACATACTCTGGGTCACTCTTTACATCAAGACACAGAATACCAAACAGTTTTTTAAATGATATTCCGTCTTTTATTGAACCAGCACCCATTAAAGGAATTTTGACATCATCTACATTTTCAGCATAAACCTGATATGGCGACATCAAATACTTAAATTCTCCATCCTCGTATATCCAATTATCCTCATCAATCCAAGCATACAACGGAGTGTCTTCTTTTATACCAGAATCCATTTTCCCGTCAAAAGTACCTGAAGCCGAACCTATACCATCGACAATGTCAAGTGAGGCGACACCAAAACCTCCCGATGCAGGCATTATATTGATTTTCTCTCCTTTTGACCAAATGTGCTTTCCGCCTGACACACTGATTTTGGTTTCTCCCTGACTCGCCGTTATTGTTACAGAACGCATCACGCCTGTTGGCTGTGCCTCTTTTTCCGGTTCATTCACAATTGAATTCTTCTTACACGATACGGAAGCCAACATTACCAATGCCACTCCCATTGTATAGATAATTTTTTTCATCTCTTTTCTGTTTTTTAGTTAATTACCATGTGCCCATAGACCCCATTTTCATAGACGAAATATTGCCTGATGTTAACGAACCGGCTGATGTCTGCATTACGGGCATCTCCGCCTCCATTCTCACTTGCTCCAATGCCGGAGCTGAATAATTCTTTTTCATAGTTAGTTTTATTATACATTATACATTATACATTACTCCGTAGGAGTATCAGTTCTTCAAACAACGCACGCTATATCCATTGATTCTTAAATTACTACCATCACTCAAATCATCACAGTTGTAGTGAATTGACCTTAAATATGCGTATCCATTATCCGCTATGTCAGCAGACCAAAAACTGGCACGATAGCCAATATAGTCAATATCCCCACCCTCAAATAATCCTGCGTATGAACCTGTAGGTAAAGCAGAAAAATTATATGCATCATTACCATTACCACTATCATACCACCCTGAATCTGTTTTAAGATATTTACCGGCAGTGCCTGTTCCTTTGCCATCTGTCTCCTCTATGTATTTCACAAGCGTCTGCCACTCCTCCTTTGACGGAACATGCCACTCATTAGGGCAAACGCCCTGACGGTTTCCGCTAAATACCGCTGTCTGACTTGTTTTACCCACAAGACCTACTGCCGCATCCCAACTATACAAATAACCAAACTTTTCAATTTGCTCATCTGTCAGATTACCTGCCCACTTTTTTGAATGCCAAAGACTCTTATCTGACGCATCTATATAATTGACCGTATATACACCCTCTTTATACGCCTCACTCTCTGTGTCATACTTTGAACAACGATAATTTTCCGCCATCCAAACTTGAGTGTCAATGGTTACCTGCTCATAATCTGAAGCCGAACACCTCTCCGGAATCGTGGCACTGAACACAACCTCTTTTGTCGGCATCGGTTTAATTTGACCCGCAAAAATACTATTGTCGTTTGCTGTTGAAAATTCCGCAACCTTACCGTCTGTTGATGTAATAAACACCTCAAATCCTTGTTTGAACGCCCCTTGCGGAACTACAATCCAGAATTCAGTATCTTTATTCGAGTCTAACGCAACGCCATTTCCACAATCAAGTGTTATGGAATTTGTGCCATTATTCCACAACTTTACAGCCACCTCGTCTGAAGCCGGATACACTGTAAAAGTTCCATTTAATTTCACTTCATTATCGTTGTCCTTAACCTTTATACTTTTTACCAAACCTTCACCCGTTAAATTCAGTTTCAAGACTCCAAATGAATGCTTAAAATTCAAATCCGTTGTTGCAGAATAAGCGACACACGGCATCATACCTTTAGCAAAAGTGGCACCAGCGTATGTTTGTACGGCAGGTACTGTAAAATCTATTTCTCCATCATTAAAACTATTTACTGATGAAGACGGATACACAGCATACCATGGTCCCGATTCACTGCAACGTCCGCTAAACTTTGCTGTTGTTTTACCTGCTCCACTTGTCAGAGTTAACTCACCGCCTTGATAATCGTAGTTAGAGAACACTTTTATGGCATCGCCCTCTGACCATACCACTGTAGTGCCATCAGATTTTACCGTGGTTTTCAACGTTCCCTCCGATGTAGCGGTAAACTCCATATCAACCTTTTTTCCAGTTGATTGCTCTTCACCTTTTATAGCATCACTTTTCTTGCATGATACGGAAGCCAACATTACCAACAGCACAAGAACCAAATAAATACATTTTTTCATTTGCATTATGACTTTTTAGATAGTTAATAAATTTGATTTGTCAATCCTTAACGCAACGTACACTAAGACCATTATATTTCTCATCATAAATAGAGTGCAACTTATTATCATTAAATTCAAAACTATAATAGTTCGCATAATCACAATGCTTAAAATATGGTGTTGAATGCCAGAAAAAGGCAGTATATCCGTTGTGTTTTATTTTTAATTCGTCAGAATCAAACTTACCTGCCGGCAATGCAGTAAATCCATAGGAATCAACTCCATTACCATTAAAGTACCAACCCGTTGTACTTTTAAGATACTTGCCAACTGTGTCACCCCCTTTTTCTTCTGTCTCCTCTATATATTTTTTAAGGTCTTCCACCTCTTTTTCATCAGGCAAATGGAATCCGCTTGGGCATATACCTTGACGGTCACTCTCAAATGGATCCATTGCATTTATAATTTCATCATAAGTTCCCAACCCAACAGCCGCAGCCCAGTTGTAATAATAACTGCCACCATTGATTAAGTAATATGGCAAATATTTATTTTCTTCTTCACTAAAAACACTCACTGTTTCAAGCCCGGATTTATACGCCTCACTATCAGAAGAATATTTATTACAATGCATATTTTCAGTCATCCAATATTGTTCACCTATTTTAACAACATTATATTCATTACCACAGGCATCAATTGCAGGTGGTATTTGACTGCCAAAATCCAATATTTGCACTGGCATTGGTTTTATCACCCCTGCTTCAATTATATTGCTTTTTGTGGTTGATAATACAATTTTTCTACTATCTGTTGTCTTTACAACCACATCAAATCCGTTTTCAAAAACCCCAGGGGGTACCACTATCCAAAAATCAGTGGCTGCATTTGCGCTAAGGGCGACACCATCACCACAATCAATATCAAGAGCCAAATTCCCATAATGAGAATCAGGAGTTACTGGCATCTCTTTTTCAAAAGGCGATACCCAAAACGTCCCACTAAGAGCCTTCCCATCATTATCTGTTATTGTCAGACTTTTAACAGCAGCCTCAGTACCCTCCTTTAACTGCAAACTTAATTTAAGCACTCCAAACAGGTGTTTGAAATTCAAATCAGTTGTTGTAGAATAAGCGACACTGGGCATTGTATTTGGTGCAAACGTAGCACTATTATATGTCTGTACTGAGGGAGTAGTAATGACCACAATACCTTTATTAGCTCCTCTGATCATAAAAAACTCCACTATTGACGAAGGATATACAGCAGTCCAAGGTCCTGTTTCTCCGCACTGTCCGCTAAATACCGCCGTTGATTTTCCATCTCCGCTTTTTAGAGGCAACTCACTGCCTTGTTCATCGTTGGCGGCAAATACCTTTATGACATCACCCTCTGACCACACCACTGTGGTACCGTCCGGTTTTACCGTGGTTTTCAATGCACCCTCTGAAGTGGCGAAAAACTCCATATCAACCCTTTTTACAGACGATTTTTCATCATTCTTTACTGTATCATTCTTTTTACATGATACAAAAGCAAACATCATTAACATGCCTTCTAAGATACAAACAAACTTTTTCATACTTTTTTAGAGTTATCTGTTACAAATTCTGCCTTGTGCATAATTTTTTGGCAAAGGTAATAAAAAAATGATTAAATTTGCAGACAATTATGACAGACTTACATAAATATTTACAGGAGCAGTTGCTTGTATATCCTAAAGCGGCTGAAAATTACAGTAAATTAAAACAAGTAAAAACCAAAGAGTTTGATTTTGGAGACTTTAAGGTTTTTGTACACTTTAATCCTGCAAGAGCGGTGTCGTCGTTGGCAAAACTTGACGCCAAAAGCATAGCGGAGAGGCCTTGTTTTCTTTGTGTGAAGAACCGCCCCGCAGAGCAAGGCAGCATAGATTTTAATAGCAGATATGATATCTGTGTAAATCCGTTCCCCATCTGCACAGAGCATTTTACCGTAATTTCAAAAATCCATGAGCCTCAAAAGCTGAGTTCTGGTAAAATTGAAGATTTCTTTGATTTGGCAGAGACTTTTAAAGGTTGGGTGGTTCTATATAACGGAGCCAAATCAGGAGCCTCCGCACCAGACCATTTTCATTTTCAACTTGGTTGTACAGAGTACTTTACATATCCCGTTGAAACCCCGATGCCAGGGCTTATCAATAAAATAAGTTTCTTTTGCAAAACCAAAAGTGAGTCTATCGCAAAACTGAAAGAGACTCTGAACACACTATCTGACGGCAAGTGGAATCCCGATGCCACTACCCTTGAAGATGCATTTGAACCACAGATAAACCTGTTTTGTGAGTGCAAGAACGGCGGTTTTATGACTACAGTGTTTCCAAGAGTATGCCACCGTCCACGCCAATTTTTTGCTGAAGATGAGACAAAGATAATGATTAGTCCAGGTGCCATAGATATGACAGGTCACCTTATAGTGGCAAGGGAGGAGGACTTTGAGAAAATTACAAAAGATATTCTGACAGACGTTTACAAACAGGTGTCTCTATAGAAAAACAACATCTTAACGGAATATAGAGATGGTAGTATCAGCGGCTTCTGTACGAATAAGCGCCACATCAAGGATTGACGGAAACAGGAAATCTGTTCTGTAATGTTTTTTGGCATTCAAGCGTACTTTTGCAAACTTTTCAGGGTGTTGAGTCTTGTATTTATCTGACATCCAAACAAAACAAGCCGGATGCTTGACACTCTCAGCATCATTTGCGTGAAGATACATACCATCCTCTCCTAATGCTTCACCATGGTCTGATAGGAATATAAGCAGTGAGTTGCTTTCTCTCAACTCATCAATGACCTCATTCAGAAAACAATCTGTAGCAACAATTGTATTGTCATAAGAGTTCACAACTTGGTTAAGAGTGTTGAATTTGACATTTCTGTTGTTTGTTATCGGTTTAAACATTGCCAAAGAATCAGGGCAATGCAAGTTGTAGTACCAATGGCTTCCAATTGTATGGATTATAATCAAATCCCTGGCATTTTGCTCCGACAATCTTTCTGATATGTATGGGAGCAGTTCCAAATCATAAAAGTCAGAATACACATAAGGTGATTTCTCCGGGTGAGCATATATTGAAGTATCACACTCCTGAATAAAATCAGCATAAGTATTGGCGAGTTCTTGATTTGAAATCCATATTGTTTTGAATCCACTCTCTGAAAATGCAGGAATAAATGATGTCTCACTGAATGCCAGTTCTTCATTCACACTATCAGCCCTTGTAAGAATATGAGGCAAACTGCGATTTGTGTGAGTGTATTCTGAATAAATACATGGAAAAGAGATAAGATTTTCTTCTACCGACAAATGAGGTGTTGTGTTACGTGCATAGCCGTTAAGTGATAAATGGTCTGCTCTTAACGCCTCTCCTAAAACAAGTACGACGGTAAGGGAATCTGTCCGTTCCACTTTGTCTAATAGTGTAAACGGAGAGACCCTGGAATCGGGGAATTTATATTCTCTCACATACTCTGAAACAGCAACACAAGCGTTGTACGGATAACGGTTCCTACAGCCTATAGACACCCTTGAATAGCAATTCAAATAACAGAGCATCAATACAACTCCTACAAGGCAGTACGCCCAACTATGTTCAATATTGATATGGTGGAATCTATACCATACAGCAAAGGCGGAGAGCAACACTGCAACACCAACAAATAAAATAAGAGGCCAAGTTATAAGTTCTAATCCTTCATGAGTATCGTGGTTCAAAACAACATCTATCAGCATAGGTGTTATTACCGCACTGCTTGATATTCTGAAATACGCCAGTGTGGCACCCATGAATGAGAATAGAGGAAACAATATGGCAAACAGCCACTTGTATGAAGCCATAGCGGCTATCAGGAAAAAATTAGCCACACACACCACACAACAGAACGTCCCTATTTCCAAATAGCCTTTTAATCCGTTTACCGGGTTGTCAAAAAAATCAACATAGTCAAACATCAAAGTAACAGCAATTGCAACTACCGCTACAAAAACAATATATTTGACAATTGGTTTTATCATTTATTTTCTGCCAAATTCAGCCGGAATTTTAAGGAATGCCGCTATAATAAAGCCCGGAATTGTGCAGAGGCAAACCCAAATAAAGAACAGCGTATAATTACCAAGAGAGGCTAAATGAGTACTTACAAGCGATGCTATATTCTCCTGCACCCAACCTGCAACCATACCAGGAAGCATCATACCAAGTGCCATAAATCCTGTACACAGAGCATAATGTGCCGTCTGGTACGGACCCTGCGATACGTATATAAGGTATAGCATAAATGCTGTAAAGCCCACACCATACCCAAATTGCTCAAGTGCTATGCAACTACCTATAATATATATGTTCTCCGGCTGGCATAGTGCAAGATATACATATACCACATTAGGAACATTCATAAATATAATCATAGGCCAAAGCCAATATTTCAGACCATTTCTGGAAACAAGCCAACCACCTAATATACCTCCTACAAGCAGTGCCAACACACCAACTGTTCCATACAACACACCAACCATACTTGTACTTACGCCAAGACCGCCTACCGCCCTATCATCGAGTAGGAACGGAGAGGCTATCTTAGCAAGTTGGGACTCACCTAATCTGTATAGCAGAATAAATGCAATGGCAAGCTCAATACCTTTCTTTGTAAAGAATGTATAGAATAAGTCTCCAAACTTTTGAATGGACTTGTTTGAGTCATTTGCCGGTTTAGGCAACACAAACTTATGCCACAATGCAATTAGCACAAACAACACCGCTGTGGCAAAGAATATGATTTGCCACGCATTTGTAACTCCAAGTCCTTTTTCAATAAGAATACCTGCAAGAAATACCAACAGACCTTGTCCAAATATGGTGGCAATCTTATAGAACACACTCCTTATGCCTACAAAAAGTGATTGCTCACTCTCCGGAAGGGCAATCATATAGAAACCGTCGGCGGCTATATCGTGAGTGGCTGAGCTGAATGCCATAAGCCAGAAAAAGGCAAGTGATGCCTGAAAGAATAGCGGAGCGGGCAGTGAAAAGGCAATTCCTGCCATACCTGCACCTATCAGAAACTGAGTGGTTGTAATCCACCAGCGTTTTGTCTTTATTAAATCTACAAAAGGACTCCAAAGTGGCTTGATTACCCAAGGCAAATATAGCCAACTTGTGTAGTAGGCTATGTCCGTATTGCTCAAACCTAAGTTCTTATACATAACTACCGATACGGTCATAACAAGAACGTATGGCAATCCCTCTGCAAAATAGAGGGTGGGTATCCACGACCAAGAATTTTTCATAAAATGAAACCTTTTAAAGTACAAAGTTAGCAATAAAAATATTAAAAAGTTAAAGATTCAAAGAAAAATCAATAACTTTGCAAAATAAATTTTAAACAACACATACAAGCACTAAACAGTAGTTGAATTATGGAACAAAAAGAAAACCAACTGAACATTGAGCTGCCTCAAGATGTGGCAGACGGCACATACGCCAATCTTGCAATTATAGCTCACTCTCCAAGTGAGGTTATTCTGGATTTTGCACGTGTTATGCCAAATGTACCTAAAGCAAAGGTTAAATCACGTATCATTATGACTCCTGAACATGCCAAAAGATTGCTTAATGCATTGCAAGACAATATTGCAAAATATGAAAGACAATACGGTCAAATCAAGTTCCCTGAACGCACCATATCTTACCCTATGGGATTTGGCGGCGAGGCATAACGACTGAATCCAAATGAAAAAGGCACTCTTTGTATTTGCGGTTGCACTTTTTACATTAGCCGCTTGTAGCAATAAAGGTAAAGATACTGCAAACTACCCTGTATCGCCGTATAGTGTGGATTGCGGGAACCTGTTCCGTTTTGCTGTATATGATTCCACATTTGCCGATACTCTTACCCTTGATGTGTGGACTCCCGATGGATATGACGGCACGGGGGCTTATCCTGTACTTTATATGCATGATGGGCAGAACATTTTTGACACCGTTGCCACTTGGAATCATCAAAGTTGGGATATGGACCGCACCGCAGGTGTGCTTATTAAGAACGGTGATATTGAGCCTATTATAATAGTGGGCATCCATTGTTTAGGGTTCACCCGTATAGGCGATATGATGCCTGAAAAGGCAATTCCATACATTGCAGACTCTTTAGAGCGTGCTTTTACAGACACTATCAGTGGTTGGCGTTACCGCGGCGATGAGTATGTATCTGCCATAGCAAACACCGTAAAACCATTTACAGATTCTCTGTTTGCAACAAACCCTGCGGCAGAAAAAACAGCCATAATGGGTTCAAGTATGGGTGGCATAGTATCACTTTACGCATTCTGTGAGCAACCCGATGTATTCAGAATGGCAGGCTGCATATCCACTCACTTAGGAATAACGCAAGACCGCCCTGCATACGCAGAAGCCATATTCCGCTACCTTAAAGAAAATATGCCAAAACAAGACGGCAGAAAACTCTATATTGATAACGGAGACCAAGATGTGGATTACAACTATATCCCTTACTTTAACACATTGGTTACTCTTGTAGATTCATTGTGGTATGACTCGGCACACTTCCAGTCACAGTTCTTCCAAGGTCAAGGACACTGTGAAAAAGATTGGGCAAGCCGCATGGAACTGCCGCTAAAGATGTTCTACGGGAAGTAAGCCTTACTTACCCAAAGTGACGTAAATAGAGAGACCTCACTGTCCACTGTCAATTGTCAACTGTCAACTTTTCAATTTTGCAAGTATGCTTCTTACTCTTCTTATTATAACTTACTCCTACAAACAGCATATCTCCACGGTAGTGTTGCAGAAGGTCATCATACTCCTTATTCTTTATTTGGTTTATGGCACTGCCTGCACTATCGCTGCACTTTAATTCTATTATTAGAGCAGGTATGTTAGGGATATATGGTATCAGTGCCAAATCAGCATAACCCTTACCTGTAGGCAACTCCTTTATTACAGTATATTTTAGATTGGCATAGAAATATGCCAAGCCTATGGCACTCTGGAACGATGCCTCATTATTGTAGGTCAGTGGATTTGTGGCTCTCTGGTGTGCCTTGTCCAATGCAGCCGCCACCACCTTTTCATTGCAGTTTATGGTCTCCTCTACAAGTTGTCTGGAGGCTCGTATCTGCTCTATAACCTCACTATATCTCTCATCGTTACGCACAGCATCCACCCACTGCTCACGGATTTCACGGTTTGGTATATAACATTTTCCGTTTATCTCAGTTCTGTAATCGGGTATCTCGTATGCAAGGTAGCCAAGGTGTATAAGGTAGGTGAATACATCATCCTTAGTTTCAAAAGAGTCCATTGTGTTGACAAAGGTGCGGATATTGACCTCAACCTTACCGCCTCCTATCATTGTAATTACATCATCTTTTATGCCCTTGAAGTTCATCAAGATGTAGAGCCTGAGTGCATCAAATGAGCCTGTCTGTGTCCAATAACTGCAGAACTCCTGATTCAGCATTGCCTCCACCACTGATTTAGGGCTGAATATCTCCTTCACCTCCTTAAGGCTGTAGCCGTCATACCAACGGCAGCACTCCGCATAGTCCATTCCATACTTCTCACATAAACCCTTGGTCTCTTCTGCCGTAAAACCTATGAACTCTGTAAGGTTATACGGCGTAACCATAGAGTACTCTCTGAACAAATTAAGTTTAGACTGAATTTTATCCCTTACAATAGGCAAAATTCCTGTAAGGTAAGCAAGTTGTATGGCTGGTGCAAGTGTGGAGTTCTTGAACATACCGTTAAGGAATGTAAGATACTCTTTAAGAAGAGCGTCTTCCTTCTCCCTTACAAGCACATCGTACTCATCTATTATTATAACAAACTTTGCTCCTGTGGCACCATAGACCCTTGTCAGTGCAGTAGGCAATGTGTCCTCTTCTTTTATAGTTACGGTAGGAAACTCGGCACGCAACTCACTCTTTACCTCCTCTGAAAAGGCATATATTAGCGTACTCTTATCCCTTAGGTTATTATACTCCGCATTAAGGTCTATCTTAATAACGTTAGTATTGTTAAGATTGCTCTCAAAACTTGGGTCCCCCGCTATTTTAAGGTCTTTGAAAAGTTCACGCGAATCACAACCCTTGCTGTAGTATGCCGCTATCATATTGCCAGCCATACTCTTTCCAAAACGGCGTGGACGCGATATGCACAGATACTTATCTGATGTACCTATCAACTCATTAAGTTTGGATATTAACATAGATTTATCTATGTAAATCTTTGACCTTAAGTCCTGTCTTAACTGCTCATTTCCCGGATTCAAGTATAAGCCCATAGTTTTTTATTAAATTTGCACTTGCAAATTTAATAAAAATAATTGAAAGTTGAAAATTTGGTCAATTCCTCATTAAATGAACCATACTCACAAAACACATTTAGACGGTTGGATAGCATTCTGTTTCGCATATTCCAACTTCTATGATGGCGCATAATGCCCATAATGCTTCACACCCATAACCCGCTTAATCCACTGGTCAAACACATTCATATAAACATTACTGTACAGCTGAGAAGTGAGATTACCAATGGGTAGTCCGTGACCAGGTTTTGAATAGAACAGACTTTTGCTCTCCGGCAAACCCAACCAATCCTCCGGCCATCCTATGCATCTGCAACCCTCCAACGGATTGTGCATAATATACTGATACTCATAAAATAACCTTTAATATCCATTTTCAACACATAACATCTGCGTGTATAGTTAAGACTCTCCTTGCGTATATGCATCTCCAGCCGTCTTATGCCGTACAGCGTACCTCTGCCATTGATGCAAGAATATGAATCTTGTATGAATGTGCGTACAAATAACGGATAAGTGTAGTTGTAATACAGATGATGCACTATACGGTCACGGAACTCAGCCGCTACAATTTCACGTTTCTTTGGATCTGATATAGTGAAGCACGTGGTTGGACGGGGTTTGTACCTGCGTTCATACAACTCATCACAGAGATTTTTCAACTGCCAATACATATCAACCTCAAACTGTTGTTGGTACCTTTTGTTACGTTTGTGGCGACGAGCCGCCAGATAAGCCTTGTGAAGGTCTTTGTAGAGTTGCTGACGGTCTAAAGTATATGCTTGCATATTTACTTGTAAATGAAAAGGGGAGGCCCTGACCTCCCCATTAATGAGATATGCACCATACCAAGTAAAGCATAAAATTAGTAAGTGCTGAAAACCGCACGCACAGACTGCCCGTAGTAGCGGCCGTGGTAGTCCACGCTCTGATTGCTCGAGAGGAAGTGCAAGAAGAAGGCGTTGCTGCCGTTAGGAGTGGAACTCCAATAGACGCCGTTACTGCCTGCGTTGTTGACTTTGCCATTGTGGCAGTAGCCCGCAGCGGGGAAAAATACGGAGTTACCTGTGTAGCCTTCTGTCTTGCCTGTATATACTCTGCCAGCAACACCATGTCCGCTTTCTGATGCAGATTTCCACGCTACAGTGCAGTTTTCCCAAAGAGCCTTAAATTCAGCATCTGATGGCATACGCCAGTTACTGCCCCACAACTTGGTGGCTGTGTCAGTGTCGCCTGTAAGTGAGCCTGAGCCTGTGTTGTGGTCATCTTTCCAAGTTATATTATTTCCATTCTTGTAACTGCTACCCCAAGTATAGTAGCCACCGTAGCTACTTTCGCCAGTTGCAGTTGTGGCACCTACGTTGAACTCAGCAAACTTAGGACCATCTTTCCATAATTGCACCCACTTAACTTTATTACCAGGAACACCAGCCTCGGCTTTAACTTCAGCCTCTCCTGTGGTTGCCGGTACATCCTCCACTTCCACTTTTGTAACATTGCTTGCCGTAACGGTTGTGGCACCCAATGTAACATTGAATGATGTGTCGTCTGATTTTGTTACTTTTACCGTAAGGTCCTTGTCTGCATAACTTGCCGCTGGTATCACTATGCGGAAGTTTACGCCGTCTGTAGCCAATGCAACGGCTGTTGTGCAGTTAAGTGTTATTGTTTTTGACGAACCTTCTGTTACTGTAACAGGTGTTGAACTTGGATTTACAGTAAACTCACCTGCAAGGTTTTTTGCCGCTGATGTCAAGGTTATGCTCTTTACTGCGTCTGTGGTCTCTCCTTTAACTATAAGGCACAGCACGCCAAACGGATTGCTGAGTGTTATTCCTCCGCTTATTGTACCTGTACCTATCGACGGATATGCGTTCTCTGCAAGTCCGTCACCTGCGTATGTCTGTGTGGTTGGCATATTGACGGTGAATGCACCGCTGTCGTACGCCCAATTACCGCCTGCCCAGCCGTAGAGTTGTGTGTCATCCTTTATGCCGGAGTCTATATCCCCTTCAAATGTACCTGATGATGTGCCTGCACCATCTTTTATATCAAGTGCCACGGCATCAAATCCGCCTGCTGTAGGCACTATGCTCAGATGGTCATCATTTGACCAAATGAGTGTTCCGCCTGATATTACGCTGGTCTTGGCTGTTCCCTGACCTGCCGCAGACACTGTGACGTGACGCATTACGCCTGTAGGTTGCGGTGTTGGCTCTTTAACGTCTGCATTCTTCT
Source organism: Paludibacteraceae bacterium (assembly GCA_024399495.1). Lineage (GTDB taxonomy): Bacteria > Bacteroidota > Bacteroidia > Bacteroidales > Paludibacteraceae > Enterocola. The sequence continues at coordinate 29,346 of JAKSNY010000014.1, read as the reverse complement.
TGCACGATACGGCTCCCGCCATTACCAACAGCGTGACAGCCAAATAAGTAAATTTCTTCATTTTCTTTTCTTACTTTTTTAATTGTTAATAACTCCAGTTACCAGTTTGCAATGGCGCTTAGTGTTCCACCTACGCTCTTGTCACCTGGGGTCGCAGAACCTGCCATTACGGGCATTTCTGCCTCCATTCTAACTTGCTCCAACACGGGAGCGGAATAATTTTGTTTCATAGTTGAAAGTTGAAAGTTGAAAGTTAATAATTATGTTAGTTAATCTCGTTCTTTTTCGGTGATGCGAATCATACATCATACATTATACATCATACATAACTCCGTAGGAGTTTAATACATCATACATCAATCCTTGTTCCTTGACCCTCACAGTTACAACAGAGTTGCAACTATCTGAATAAAAGCAAATTACCCCCCCGATGCACTCGGGGAGGGTAATTTCTACCAACCTTTATATGTAAGCCGTTCCCGGCTTCTATGTCTTGTCATTTTTGCTTTTTATCGGCGACAAAGATACATATTATTTTTGATTCTGCAATTTTTTTTTAAAAGATTTACCTTCGGTCTGTAAACAGTCTCCCGTTGGTCGAAATGACGGGATGGGAGATGCTTCGTTACGCTACGCTTCACTCAGCATAACGGGGAGGGGTTACCCTCACTGTCAACTAAACCTCTTACATCATACATCATACATCATACCTCATACATTATCATCGCTCCAAGAGAGCTATGATATCAGGTCTCTGCGTACAGGATAGTGGTTGCGGAACCACTCAAATTTATGAGGTTCACGTTTAAGGGCTATACTGTCAGCCTCTATATTGTATTTGGCTGTATAGTCTTTTGGTGGCAGTCCTAAATCATTAACACTAACTTTTATGCCAAGTCCAAAAAAATCTGACACAGCATTAACAGATGCCACTGTTCCATTTGCTTTTCCATCTATGCTGTAGCCTGCTATATGCGGCGTTGCAAGCAATGCCTTGCTGAGCAGTTGCAGGTTAGGGGAAGGCTCGTTCTCCCAACAATCTATTACAAACTTTTGTGTGGCTTTAAGTGCGTCATCAGTAGAAAGAATCTCACCTCTTGATGAGTTTATTATTATGGCACCAGGTCTGCACACAGAAAGAAATTCAGCATTTATAATATGGTATGTATCTGCGTTTAACGGTACGTGGAATGTAATTATATCCGCCTCAGCGGCAATGGATTCCAAAGGTGTGAATTTAAATTGCATACAACCTGACTGTTGTAACGGAGGGTCGTTAAGAAGCGGTTTCATGCCCATTGCCAATGCATTTTTATAGACTCTGGAGCCTACATTGCCTACGCCCACTATGCCTATGGTCTTACCCTCAAAATCAGGCAGCACATATCTTATGGCTGCATCTATGTAGTTGCACACTGAATCTGCGTTGCAACCTGGAGCGTTTGTCCACGCTATTCCTGCTTTCTTACAATAATCGGTGTCTATATGGTCATATCCAATGGTGGCGGTGGCTATGAATTTTACAGCGGAACCTGATAGCAAAGCCTCATCACATCGGGTGCGGGTACGGATTATAAGTACATCGGCGTTTTTTACTGTATCGGGGGTAAAAGCAGATGGCTCTAAATATACAACCTCTGCCACTCCGTCTATCAAACCTTTTATAAACGGTATGTTTTTATCTATGAGAACTCTCATCGGGAAATTTCCTTAACCACATAGTTAAGTGAGGCGTATGCGTTTAGAATAAACATCACATACTTAATATCAAGTACTATAAACCTGTGATATTCAGGGTTATATACAAATGCATTATTCTCTGCTTCTCTATTCCAACCAATGACCATACCCAATAAATCACCATTATAATCATATACTCCGTAACCTGTTCTGCCTATTGCCATATCGCAATCTGCAAGAAATGTAATACGCTGTTTTTTAGCGGCTGGCAACACTTTATATAGCGTTGTCAATACAGAATCTGCACTGCATTTGACACTTGTGTAGCCATAATTGAACATTCCGCTTAAATTAGATGTGGCGTTAATGTGTGTAATATCATCGGGGGCATATCCTTTAATAGAGCCACTACTCATTCTAAACGTGTAATTAGCATCAGGCATACCCTCTGCCGATGGATTTACAAGTGTCATACCCTCCATATAAAGGCGTGTAAGGTGAGCCACCTTAATATTGCAACTATTTATAACGGAATACAAAAGTTCTTGCATATCATTGAGTTTCATTACAAAACTTACTAATATATCCTCTTTTAACTGCAATTCCGTAGGCTTGTCAAGATATTTTACAAACCGTTTTTCATCTGTTATTATGGATTTTTCAAAAATATCTTCTATATACTTTTCTCTATCACCTTTATATTTAGTCCTCTCAATCTCAAAAACCCTGTCTGTAAGTTTGGTTGGGAAATTCTTTTCTATGAAATTCAAAACCTCTTTAAATGCCTTACGTTCTTTAGCATCATCGTACTCAACAAAATATGTATTTAAGACGTTAAACAGTTCCTCTGCGTTGTCATCGTTTATATCAAGTGCCACATTTGCCGCCATCAAGGTGTTTGTTTTTTGCAGAATTTCTGTAATGCTCTCATGCTCACGCACTGTGTTAAGTCTTGTGGCATATAGCGTATCAATAAACGGAATCACATTTCCATATCTCAGACAGGTTTGAAAATCGGGATGGTTTGCCGCCCAAATCAGAAACTCATACTCCTTATTTTTCTTATCTTCTACAACACCGCTTTTAACAGCAACATCTATTTGCTTTTGATTATCCTCTATTTTACCCTTGAGGTTTGCATATCCAATTGAATCAAAAAGCTGACACACAACATTTTGAGCCTCTAATTTAGCAATATTCTCCTGCAATGCGGAACTAAGGATACTACGATTGGTTTTGTTAGGAAACCCTAACGAGAACACAAAATCACCCTCTTTGTAATCATCATCAGATAACGATACTTTATGAGATTGGTATGCCATATTGCTCTGGTCATAGTATGAGGGCTCGTTATCACGATTGCTGTAAATACGTAAAATAACAAAATCAGCACTATGTCTATCTGTTTTAAGGCTGTCGTTGGCAATAGACGCAGGTGGCAAGTATGCAAGTCTCACATCATTGTAACATTTATATACATACAAATAATATTTTCCTGTGCTTGTACCCTCTACTTGTGCAATATAGCCCTGTGGCAACACTTCACCCCTGCATATAACGCGTGACACTGAATCCACCACTTGTTTTATTCTGCTCTCACTCTCTATACCCGATGTATGCCTTATTATCCTGTATGTCACATCTTGGGTGCTTTGCAATATCCAAGCCCCTAATTTATTGAGTGAAACCTCTTTATATATGGAGGGACTTTTATAACCTTTTGCATACGAAATGGTGTCTGGCAAACGGTTCTCTACCGCCTTTATTGGAGCGATAAGCAATCCCTTTTCTGAAATTATAGTACCTGTGTAACCGCTTGTAAGATATACCACCGCATCTTTTATGCTTGAGGTTCTGTCTTTATATATGCGGCTAATCTCAACATCCAATCCATTCTCTTCCATACGTTCCACCACAGAATCGGGGATATTGGGCAATATCCACATTCCTTCTGAAGCAGACATCGGGAAATATATGGCAACTAATAATATCAGGTTAAAAAGGACTTTCTTGCTCATTTATTTTCATATTTATTTCAGTGTGCAAAGTTACAATATTTTTTGATATTTGGCGGTTATATTAAAAATTCTTACCTTTGCAGCGGAAAACAAATATCATATAACTTTATAAATATACATTTATGGCTACTACTGCAGACATTAAAAACGGAATGTGTATAAAGTTCAATAACGGACTTTACACTATTGTTGAGTTTCTTCACGTAAAACCAGGCAAAGGTCCTGCTTTTGTACGTACAAAACTTAAAAACGTAGAGACAGGAAGAACAATTGAGAACACTTTCTCATCGGGTGTAAAACTTGACGTCGTTAGAATTGAAAAACGCCAATACCAATATCTTTACAAAGATGATATGGGCTACAATTTTATGAACAACGAGACATTTGAACAGGTTTCAATCCAAAAAGACCTTATTAACGGAGTTGATTTTCTGAAAGAGGGCGATACAGTTGATGTAACTGTTCACGCTGATACAGAGAATATTCTGTTTGCAGAATTGCCTATTGCCACAGTTCTTGAAGTTACATATACAGAACCTGGTCTTAAGGGCGATACCGCAACCAATGCACTTAAACCTGCCACAGTGGAAACTGGAGCTACAGTTAAGGTTCCTTTATTCATCAACACTGGTGATAAGATTAAAATCAACACTGCGGACGGTAAATATCTTGAAAGAGCAAATTGACTTTAACTTACATATAAAAAAAGTGGTCTGCGTTTTTTGCAGACCACTTTTTTATTGCCAAATGGCATTTTATTTCTCAATACTAATAAACTCAACCTCAAATATAAGAGTAGAGAAAGGTTTGATAGTACCTCTGTCTTGTGATTTGTAAGCAAGCTGATAAGGAACATACAACTCAAATTTTGAACCTGCAGGCATAAGTTGGAAACCTTCTGTCCAACCTGGAATTACAGAACTCAAGGAGAATGTGGTAGGCTCGTTACGCTTGTATGACGAATCAAACTCTGTGCCGTCAATAAGGGTGCCACGGTAGTTGCACTTAACTCTGCTGTCGGCTGTAGGCTTCTCTCCTGTACCAAGTGTGATAACCTTATATTGAAGACCGCTTTCTGTAACTTGTACGCCTTCTGCTGTCTTGTTATTCTCAAGCCAAGCGATACCTGCGGCCTTGTTATCACCATATTTTTCTTCCATCGCTTTCTCGTTTACAGCCTCTTGACACGCTCTGACATATTGCTGAGCCTGCTCTGTAGTCATATCCATAATGGCTCCTTGCATTGATTTAAAGAATGTATCAAAGAAAACATCTTGGTTAACAACCTCTGTAGAATCACCGCCTATAATCTGCTCATTTACCATAGGGAATATGCGTGTGGCAATCTGGTCTCCTATTTGCATACCCATAAAATAGGCTTTCTCTTTTTCACTCTTCTCTTTGGCTCCGTCTTCAATTCCCTTAATAAACTCTTTAACGTAAGCGGAATCAAGTCCAACTTGGTACTGATAGTCTAAAAGACCTTCAGAATACATAACTCCTGTGGCGTATGAGATGGAATCTATTCTGTTCTCAACTTTTGCCGATGTGTTTTTACAACTGATGAGTGACAATGCCGCAATAGCGACTGTAGCACCAAAGAAAAATAGTTTTTTCATGATTTATAAATTTAGTTAATAATGATTCTTACACATATCTTTCGCTTCGCTCAAGATGACGTAGCGTCCACGCTGGGATTATTTAACAATATCCAATAACTCAACCTCAAAAATAAGGGTGGCGTATGGCGGTACGGCATTACCAGCACCATTGGCACCATATCCCAATTCAGAAGGTATGTAGAATGTAAATTTACTGCCTACAGGCATAAGCTGCAAACCCTCTGTCCAACCCTTAATAACTCCATTTAACGGAAATTCAGTAGGTTTGCCACGGTCAACAGAACTGTCAAATTTAGTGCCGTCTGTAAGGAAACCCTCATAATGCACCCTTACAGTATTAGTGGCAGTAGGCTTGGCTCCGTCTCCCATCTTAACTACTTGATATTGAAGACCAGATGGTGTAACCTTTACGCCCTCACGCTTCTTATTTGCCTCTAAGAACTGACTCTCCTGCTCTTTGCTTTTCTTTACAGCCTGCTCTCTGACCTCGTTCTCATAGTCAAAAGCAAATTTTTTAGCCTGATCAAGAGTCATCGCCGTGGGATTATCAAAAATATAATCACACAATGCTTTGGCAAACAACCCTTTATCAAACTCCATCTGCTCTACGTATGTTTTCATTTGAGAGCCAACGCAAATTCCAAATGAATAACTTGCCGTATCCACTTTGGTTTTTAACTCCACCTGTGGCTCTTCTTGCCTAACCTCTTTGTTTGTCACTTTTTTAGCTGATAAATCAAATGTACTCATAATAATAGTCAGTGTTGTTAATATAAAAACGTACTTTTTCATTTCTTATTGTCAATACAAATCTTGTTGTTATTACAAAGTGGTTGCAAAATTAAATTAAACATCACAAAAAAACAAATAATATTTCTACGATATGACACGAAATGTTAAAAATTTTTATATTTAGTAAAAAATTGTTACATTTGCACATTGAAAAATCATCACTTACATAATGAAAAGAGTAGTAATAACAGGAATGGGCATATATTCTTGCCTTGGTAACGGATTGGACGCTGTAAGACAATCCTTGTATGACGGAAAATCAGGTATAGTGTTTGACCAAGCCCGTAAGGATATGGGATTCCGCTCGGCACTTACATCTTATTTGGAAGTTCCGGACCTAAAGAAAGAGTTAAGCCGTAGCCAACGTGTATATATGCCGGAACAGGCCAAATACGCATACGTTGCCACAGTAGAGGCTCTAAAGAATGCCGGTATAGATATGGATTTCTTAGAGAAGAATGAGGTTGGACTTATGTATGGCAATGACAGCACAGCAGAGGCTGTATATCGTAGTATAAATACTATGCTTGAGAAACACGACACCACACTTGTAGGTTCAGGCGGCATATTCCAATCAATGAACTCTACTGTAACAATGAACCTTGCATGTATATTCAAACTAAGGGGTATGAACCTTACAGTTTCAGGGGCATGTGCAAGTGGCTCTCACGCTATAGGTCTTGGAGCATTGCTAATCCGCAATGGGTTACAAGACACAGTAGTTTGCGGTGGTGCTCAAGAGGTTAATCCTTACGCAGTAGGCAGTTTTGACGGCATTAGTGCATTCTCCACAAGAGAGAACGACCCAACTAAGGCTTCACGTCCGTTTGACCGTGACCGCGATGGTCTTGTTCCAGGTGGCGGTGCCGCTACGGTTATTCTTGAGAGTTATGAGTCTGCCGTACGCCGTGGTGCACCTATTCTGGCAGAGGTTTTAGGATACGGATTCTCATCTAACGGAGACCATATCTCTGTACCTAACGTAGATGGCCCAAGCCGTTCACTAATGATGGCTATTAAGGATGCAGGAATAGACATAAGAGAGATAGGCTATGTAAACGCTCATGCCACATCAACTCCTGTTGGTGACCGTAATGAGGCTAAAGCACTTTACAATGTGTTTGGAGATTATAAGGTTGAGGTAACATCTACAAAATCACAGACAGGACACGAAATGTGGATGGCTGGTGCAAGTGAGGTGATTTACTCCACCCTTATGATGAAAAATGACTTTATTGCTCCTAACATTAACTTTGAGAACCCCGATGAGGATTCAGAGAAGCTTAACATACCTGCAAAGCGTGTAAACAAGCATTTTGACATATTCCTGTCTAACTCATTTGGCTTTGGCGGTACGAATAGCACGTTGATTATAAAAAATTTATAAATTTTTTATAATCAAGTATGATGTATGATGTATGAATGATACGGAGCCGTAAGGCGACAGAGAACGATAGTTCTCCGCGTAGCGTAGGGGCTGTTTGGAGTAGCGAGGGCAGAGCCGCTTGCGGGCTATGCCGAGTCACGACAAACATGTTCTGCGTAGCAGAAAATTGGGGATACGCCCCAATAAAAAAGGAATTATATTTTAACGAGCCGATAGGCGAGATTAAAATGATGTATGAGGAGCGTAGCGACTTAACAAAAGGAACATATATTGAAATTTAACAATGAGTTACGGATTTTGGAAATTAGGTAAACTCCTAAACTCCTAAACTCCTAAACTCCTAAACTTTTATATTATTATGGAAAAGACAGAACTTATTGAGAAAGTAAACCAAATTTTGGTTGATGAATTTGAGGTGGAACCTGAAGTTATAACACCCGATGCTAACATTAAGCAGGCTCTTCAACTTGACAGCCTTAGCATTGTGGATATGGTTGCTCTTATTGAGGGTGAGTTTAAAGTTAAGATTAAGGCATCTGAGGTATCTAAACTTACAACTTTCCAATTACTTTACGACTATATTTACGAACATTACGAAGGTTAATTTCACAGCATGACAAAATCAGAGGCTCTGTTTGTAAACGAGCAAATTAAAGAGCTTATTCCGCAAAGGAGTCCTATTATGATGGTTGACACCCTTTACAGTGCTACCGAAACAGAGGCTGTAACAGGACTGACCATAGCAAAGGATAATCTGTTTTGTATTGAGGACAAATTCACAGAGCCGGGACTGATTGAGCACATTGCACAATCAGCCTCGGCTCTTGCGGGATATTCAGCAAGACTTATAGGCAAGCCTGCACCTGTAGGCTTTATAGGTGAGGTTAAGAAATTCCATTTAGTGAAATTTCCTTCGGCTGGCGACACCCTTACAACACACTTGAATATAATAAGTGTGGTTGGCAATATATCTCTACTACAAGCAGAGACTAAAGTGGAAGATGACACTGTATGCACTGTGGGAATGAAGATTGCCATAGAGTAATGTATGATGTATAATGTATAATGTATGATGTATGAATGATACGGAGCCGATAGGCGACAAGCGTACAAAGTACGCCGTGCGAAGCACGCAAAGGTTTGGAAATGTGTTCCAATAAAAAAGGAATTATATTTTAACGAGCCGATAGGCGAGGTTAAAATGATGTATAATGTATGATGTATGAATAACTACGATAATTACGATTATTTTGATTTATTAGAGCAGAAGGTTTGCGATGACGGGGCTGTTTTATTTACAGTAAAACTTAACCCCGATTGTAGTGTATATCAAGGGCATTTTCCAGGTAATCCTGTATGCCCTGGCGTATGCAATATAAATATGATACGCAGGTGCATTGAGCATTACACAAACAAGAAACTTATTATTTCTGACATAAAACAATGCAGATTCACCGCCCTTATCACCCCTATTAAGCAAAGCATACTTAATCTTAAAGCAGTAATTACAGAGACGGAGAGCGGATACAATGTACAAGGCAGTGTATTTGATGAGAAGGAGAGTTTTATAGAGATAAAATGTATGATGTATGATGTATGAGGAGCCATAGGCGACAGAGACTGTTCCTATGAGCGAGTGCAGAGCCAAGTTTACTTGGGTTATGCTGAGCGAAGACGGAACATGGTTAAGGCAGAGCCTTAACAACGCTTAAAAGGTTTGGGGATACGCCCCAATAAAAAAGGAATTATATTTTAACGAGCCGGAAGGCGAGGTTAAAATGATGTATAATGTATGATGTATGAAGATAACTCTTTCAATATATAGATTCTTACACAAGCACAAGGCACTGTTGTATATACTTATGATAGGCAGTTTCCTGCTGTTTGCGTGGCTTGGTCTGAAAATCAAGTATGAAGAGGATATTTCCAAACTGCTACCATCTAACACAATAGGAGACTCTGAACAGCTGGTTTTTGACAACCTTAAGGTTAAGGACAAGATTTTCATACTCTTTACCGCCAAGGATTCTGCAGTAGAGCCTGAACGGTTGGCTGAGAGTTGTGATATGTTCTGTGAAAAACTTACTGAGAATGACAAGGATTCAACCATAAGCAACATACTCTACTCACTGGACGAGGATATGATGTTATCGGGTGCTGAATACCTATACGGAAATCTGCCCGTTTTTCTTCAGAAAACAGACTATGCCGCATTTGATTCCGTACTTACAAAAGACAATATAGATGCCCGTATGGCTGCCAATGCAGAGAGTTTGGAATCACTTGATGCAGATATGGCTGCTACGCTTATACAGTATGACCCTGCCGGGCTTCGCTATGCCATTAAATACAAGGCTAAAGAGGCTGCCGATGCTATGGGCGGAAGCTACAAGATAATGGATTCCCATTTCTTCACCCCCGATAGCACAGTTTGCATTGCGTTTCTGACCCCTAATTTTAAGGCGTTTGACTCCAAGACAGGCATACACCTTACAGAGCAGATAGAGGCTACCATTGATTCTGTGAGTGCAGATTACCCCGATGTAGAGGTACTTTTCCACGGAGCACCAATACAGAGTGTCTTTAACTCAAGGCAAATAAAAAAGGATTTGGCCATGACACTTGGCATATCCATATTTCTTGTATGCCTTATTATAACTCTGTGTTTCAAGAATGTATCTACCCTACCGCTGCTGTTATGCCCTGTAATTTACGGAGCATTCTTTGCACTTGGCATTATGTATCTTATACAGGGTACAATGTCGCTTATGGCATTGGGCATAGGGGCTATAGTGCTGGGCGTGGCGTTAAGTTACTGTCTGCATATACTTACACACTATAAGTATGTATCAGACCCTGAGGTGGTTATAAAGGAACAGACCAAGCCTGTAATACTTGGAAGCCTTACCACCATAGGTGCGTTTATAGGGCTTCTGTTTACAGAATCAGCCCTACTAAAGGATTTTGGACTGTTTGCATCGCTTGGAATGGTAGGAACAACTGTTTTCTGCCTTATATTCCTACCCCATTTCCTTAATCCCGATAAGAACAAACGCTCAGAAAAGGCGTTCAAGTTTTTGGAAAAAATAAACTCATATCCACTGCATAAACATACATGGTTAGTGGTTACGCTTATTGTAATATCGGGTGTATGCATTTATAAATCGGGCGATGTAACCTTTGATAGCGACCTTAAGAATATAGGTTATACAGACCCCGATGTGGCACGCTCAGGCATGATTCTGTCTGAAAAGACAGCCGGTGGCAACTTTACAGGATATTTTGCAGTAACAAGCCACAATCTTGACAGTGCATTGGTTTATAATAAATTGTTAGACAATAGATTAGCAGTACTAAAGGATTCAGGTGAAATTAAGGGTTTTGCATGCACATCGTCTCTGCTGCTTGATTCAGATACACAGCGTGAACGCATACAGAATTGGTATAACTATTGGACAGAGAGCAAAAAGAGACAAGTTAAGGCAGATATTGTAGCATCGGGAAAGAAATACGGATTTAAGGAGGATAGTTATGAGCCGTTCTTTGCCCTGCTTGACGGAGAGTTTGAGCCAACATCCATCTACGATGACGGCATTCTGCCAGATGGGCTAATGAGCAACTGGATAGAATATACAGACTCCACATATATGGTGTTCACCCCTGTGCAGATACCGCGTGCAAACCGCCGCCATGCAAGTGAGTTGATAGTCAAATCTCCTCACACTGTGGTTATTGACCCGTTCTTCTATACAGAAGATATGGTTAATGTACTTAACAACGATTTTAACAAGGTGCTTGCAATATCGTCTCTGTTTGTGCTTGTGGTGCTGTTAGTCTCTTTCCGCAGTTTCAAGTTTGGTATTATTGCCTTTATACCTATGGTGCTAAGTTGGTACATAGTGTTAGGCATTATGGGAATATTTGGTCTGCAATTCAACCTTATAAACATAATAATATCCACCTTTATATTTGGCGTAGGTGTGGATTACAGCATATTTGTAATGGACGGTCTGCTTGCAGGCACACGTGGTGAGACCCAACTGCTCACATATCATAAGACTGCCATATTCTTCTCTGCTGTAGTGCTTATTATAAGCATTGCCTCGCTTATTTTTGCGGTACACCCTGCTATATCGTCCATCGGGTTCTCCACCCTGATAGGCATGACAGCCACACTGCTTATTACCTACACACTGCAACCATATATCTTTTACAAGATAGATGCAAGAAGTAAGGGTCAAAGTTTGAAATAACGGCAAACGGGTCAAGATTTTAGGAAACCTTGACCCGCCTGAATTGTTTTCCGCCCATCATGTTGAGCGTAGCGAATTTTCGTGCAAACGAGAGCAGAGAATTCACAACACAAGGGTCAAAGGAGCGTTTATTCTCCCTTGACCCTTGTTCATTGATTCTTGTCCTTGCTCTCGCCACTCAATTAATCTTTTATACAACGTACAGATACACATCTTTGCGAATCTGGGTATTCAATATTTACGTTAATTTCACTGTATTTCAATTCAAAAACAACTGAGTATTGATCCTCGGCAGAGAGTGATGACCAATAGCGGGTCATGGTACCTGTATTGTATAATATACTCCCAGCGGCTTCTTCAGCCACCGGCAAAGCCGCAAAGCCATAATCGTCTTTGCTATTGTTTATTTCATACCAACCCGATGTTGTTTTAAGGCAACCGCCCTCATTATCAGTATAAGAAACAATATAATCAATCTCATCAGATGACGGCACATGCCAGCCGTTGGGGCAGATTCCCTGACAATTACCACTGAATTCAATATAAGCTCCCTTATCCACACCTACTGCGGCAGCCCAATTATAAAGATAGCCAAACTTTGACACTTGCTCATCTGTAAGATTGACAGAAGTATCTGTATCATAGTCTGGGAATTCCCACTTGCTCCTATCCGATGTATTAGTATAATATGGAGTATATACAGCATTATCTGATGTAGGAATGGTGTTATTGTCAAGCCATTCAGCGTTGTATGCTTTAGAATTTGTGTCATATTGGTTGCAACGCATATTCTCAGCCATCCATATCTGAGAGCCTATCTTGCACACGTTATACCAATAACCTTGTACATCCTTTACAAGAACAACGGAACGCTCTATTTTCGCAACGTCGTTTGCGTTTATGGTAATCTCACTTGAGTTGGTCTCTGTGTATAGTTTGCCTGCCACGCCAGCCTTTGTTATTGTTGACACAACCTTCAAATCTCCGCTTGCAAATGTTACTGGTGGCACCACAAAGTTAACTTGGACGCCAGCTGCAGAGAGTTGCAGATTTGGGCAGTTCATCACTATCTCATCTTCCGTACCGCCTGATACAGCCCATGTCCCACTTTCAAGTGTAAAATCTCCTGCAAGTTTTATATCTGCATTATTTGATTTGATTGACACTTTTGTCAGTATCTCATCTGAGGCTCCCTTTACGGTGACTCTCAATATGCCCAATGGGTTTGTTGAGAAGTTTATGCTTGTCTTCCCGTCCTTAACGTATGTGCCTGTACCTATTGACGGATACAAACCCTCCTGAAATGAGCCCTCTGTATATGTCTGTGTGGCTGGAATGTTTACCGTATAGGCTCCATTGCTGTAATTCACATTATACATTCCGCACAGTATAGCACCGTCCTCCACATTCTCTGATATCTCACCCTCAAAACTTCCTGTTGCGGTACCTGCTCCACCGCTCAATGTCAGACTGGTGGGATACTGACCATCTTGTGTCATCACATTGATGACATCTCCCTCTGTCCATGAGAGCACTTTATCTACCATACTCGTCTTCTCTTTGCTTGAACCAGCCGTTACTGAGAACGGAATCATTTTTCCCTGAGGCTCCTGCTGCTTCGGGTCTTTTACTTCTGCATTCTTCTTGCACGATACGGCTCCAGCCATTACCAACAGCATAGCAGCCAAATAAGTGAATTTCTTCATTTGCTTTCTTACTTTTTTAATTGTTAATAACTCCAGTTACCAGTTTGCAATACTGGTTAGCGTGGCTCCTACACTCTTGCCGCCAGGAGTCACAGAGCCAGCCATTACGGGCATCTCTGCCTCCATTCTCACTTGCTCCAATAAGGGAGCGGAATAAATTTGTTTCTTCATAATTTTAAGATATTTAGTTAATAAAAGTTGACTATTTCTATGAGCAAGGGCAGAGTCAAATTTATTTGAACTATGCCGAGCGAAGACGAAATATGGTTAAGGTGCAGCCTTAACAAAGTTGAAAATTGAAAATTAGTTAATAAATATTTTGTTAATCTCGTTCTTTTTCGGTGATGCGGTGATTACTCGCTTCGCTCGTGATTAACGGCTTCGCCTCAACAGACAAACAAGTTTGTCTGTGTTCGGCTTGCACGTTAATTCGGTGATGCGAATCATACATCATACATTATACATCATACATAACTCCGTAGGAGTTTATTGTAACTATCTGATATTAAGCAAATTACCCCCCCCGATGCACTCGGGGAGGGTAATTTCTACCAACCTTTATATTTAAGCCGTTTCCGGCTTCTATGTCTTAACATTTCGTTTGATTAACAACTGCAAAGTTACACGCTATTTTTTGTTTTGCAAAATTTTTTATGAACAAAAAAGCCAAAAAAAATATTTATTTTTTGCCGATATCGGCAAAAATAACTATATTTGCATAGAAATTCAAAGTGTTTTTTGCCGATAAGATTATGAACAGTATTTCAGTAAAACAATTTGCAGAAAAGACCGGTGTTCCTGAACGTACCATACGTAATTATTGTGCCACAGGTAAAATAGAAGGTGCCTTTTTAATCGGGAAAACATGGAATATACCTGCTGATGCCAATTTGCCTAAAAAGGGTTACATCGGGGTTAAGGATTACCCATTACTAAACACATTAAAAAGAGAATTACAAAATAGAGTAAAAGGCGGCATCTACCATAAAACGCAAATAGAACTGACATATAACTCAAATCATATAGAGGGAAGTAGGCTGACAAAAGAACAAACCCGATATATATTTGAGACACACACTATTGGAGCAACCACAGAGACACTGAGAGTAGATGATATAATTGAGACTGTAAACCACTTTAGATGCATAGATTACATAATAGAACATTCAGGCGACAAACTAAGCGAGCCTTACATTAAAAGACTGCACGCAATGCTGAAAGAGAATACTGCTGACAGTCAGAAAGATTGGTTTGCCGTAGGTGACTATAAGAGGCTGCCGAATGAGGTTGGAGGCATAGAGACCACCCTACCTGAAGATGTGCATAAAGAGATGAACACTCTGATTCTGCAATACAACTCAATAAAGCAGAAATCACTTGATAATATACTGGACTTTCATGTAAAGTTAGAGAAGATACACCCTTTCCAAGATGGTAATGGCAGAGTAGGAAGGCTTATTATGTTTAAGGAGTGTCTTGCAAACGGCATAGTTCCTTTTATAATAACTGATGAGTTGAAAATGTACTACTATAGAGGGCTTCAGGAGTGGAATCGCGTTAATGGATATTTGACTGACACTTGCCTTACGGCTCAAGACCAATACAAGTTATCTCTTGATTACTTTAGGGTAAAATATTGAAGATATTGAAGCAGTCAAAATATTTGAGTTGTCAAAATATTTGACTACTTTTGCAGAATATTATGGAATTTGATGTAGTTATAATAGGTGCGGGACTTGGAGGTCTGGAGTGTGGATACATTCTGTCTAAAAACGGAATGAACGTCTGCATTGTGGAGAAGAACACCGTACTTGGAGGCTGCCTTCAGACTTTTAAGCGTGGCACCGCTACATTTGACACAGGATTCCATTATGTGGGGGCAATGAACGATGGGGAGAGTCTGAACCGCTTGTTCAGTTATTTTAACCTATTGGAACTGCCTTGGAAAAAACTTGACGATGAGTTTGACACCATAATCATAGATGGAGAGAGTTACCCTTTTATGGGTGGGCATAAAGAGTTTGCCGCCGCTCTTACAGAGCGTTTCCCTAACCAA
The DNA here is from genome assembly GCA_024399495.1 of Paludibacteraceae bacterium. Taxonomy (GTDB): domain Bacteria; phylum Bacteroidota; class Bacteroidia; order Bacteroidales; family Paludibacteraceae; genus Enterocola. The sequence goes on along the minus strand of JAKSNY010000014.1, from coordinate 13,832 downwards.
AAGGATAACATAAAGCAATACGTGGATACGCTTAAAAGTGTAGGAGACCACATTTTTGACAGCCTTAACCCAAGAGAGGACACTGAGTTCTACTCCACCTCACTATTTAGCCAAAGTGCCTATAAGTTTTTAACTGACACTATAACAGACAGTCGTCTCCGCGATGTACTGTGCGGAGCGTCCATTAAGATGGAGTTGTCGCCAAATCTGCCACTATACACTTTTGCCCAAATAAATGACTCTTTTATAAGGGGTGCCTATAGGCTTGACGGTGGCGGCTCTCTTATAGCAGAGCATTTGGCTGCCGATATAGAGGCTATGGGCGGCACCATTATAAAGGGCAGGAGTGTCACCTCTATTAAGGTGGATTCTGACGGTGCTGTAGATGGAGTTATCATAGACGGCGATGAGTTTGTAAAGAGCAAATGGGTAATAAGCAATGCACACCCGTCTTACACAGTATCCATTATAGAGGACACCCCATATATAAAGAAGGTGTATCGCACACGCATTCAGAACCTGAAAAACACCGTAGGCACTTTTACAGCAAACATAAGGCTAAAACCCGATGTTGTGCCATACCTGAACAAGAACCTGTATGTGTATGAGAATGCCGATATGTGGAACTATACACCGGGGAAGACGGACAGGATGCTGGTTCATTACTACCCTAATGAGTTTAGGAGTTCAGGAGTTCAGGAGTTTAGGAGCGAAGCGACAGAGAACGACAGTTCTCCGTGCGAAGCACGTAGGGGCTTGGGGGTATCCCCCAATAGAGAAGGTAATTATATCTATGTTGGAAACATAGATATAATTACACCGATGGCTTGGGAAGAGGTTGAGAAGTGGGCGGATAAACCTATGGGTAAAAGAGGTGAAGATTATGTAGAGTTTAAAAACAAAAAGACTGAGGAGTGCCTAAGAATGGCGGAAAAATGGGTTCCAGGACTTACAGCCGATGCCATTGACCGCATTTTTACAAGCACACCGCTTACATATAAACTTTATACAAATACAATAGACGGCAGTTCATACGGTATACGCAAGGATTTTGAGTCACCTATGACAACAGTCCTTACGCCACGCACCCCAATAAAAAATCTTCTGCTTACAGGGCAGAATTTAAACCTTCATGGGGTTTTGGGAGTCAGTATGACGGCACTGTTCACTTGTAGGGAAATCATGCCACTAACTGATGTATGATGTATAATGTATGATGTATGAGGAGGAGCCGTAGGCGACAGAGAACGATAGTTCTCCGCGAAGCGTAGGGGTTTGGGGATATGCCCCAATAAAAAAGGGTTTTTATTTTAACGAGCCGTAGGCGAGGTTAAAATGATGTATGAGGAGGAGCCGTAGGCGACAGAGAATAAATGTAACCATATAATAAAAAGGAAAATATGAAATACGCATTGGTAACAGGAGGAAGCAGAGGAATAGGCAGAGCCGTTTCTCTAAAATTAGCCTCAATGGGCTATTCTGTAGTGATTAACTACGCAGGTAATGACGCTGCGGCAAATGAGACATTGGCACTTATCAAGGATGCCGGCTACCCTGCCGCTGAATTACTTAAATTTGACGTAAGTAATGCAGAGCAGTGTGCAGCAGCCATAGAGGGTTGGCAAGCAGCCCACCCTGATGATTATATAGAGGTGCTTGTAAATAATGCAGGAATCCGCCGCGATAATCTGCTTTTATGGATGGAGAACGAGGATTGGCTTAAGGTTCTTAACACTAACCTTAACTCATTCTACAATGTAACCAAGCCTCTTATTCAATCAATGGTTGTAAAGAAATATGGCAGAATAGTAAATATGGCATCACTCTCAGGACAAAAAGGATTGCCCGGACAAACCAATTATGCCGCTGCAAAGGGTGGACTTATTGCCGCCACCAAGGCTCTTGCACAAGAGGTTGCCAAGAAACGTGTTACGGTTAATGCCGTTGCACCAGGTTTTGTTAAGACCGATATGGTGGAAGGACTTGATGAGAAAGCATTGTCAGCACAGATTCCTGCCGGACGATTCGGTACACCTGAAGAGGTGGCTGCCGTAGTGGCATTCCTGGCATCGCCTGAAGCGGCATACGTAAACGGAGAGGTTATTGCGGTTAATGGAGCGTTATACACATAAACAGATGCAATCTGTTTATGTGTTATGTATGATGTATAATGTATGATGTATGAAATTTCAGTTATGAAAAAACTAATATTATTGTTTTTAGGTGCTATGATGATGGCATCGGGTTATGCGGCAAATGAAGCCGTAATTAAGGGATTGAAGGCAAACAATGCCTCTTATAAGAACATTGTGTGTGATTTTGACCAAGTAAAGCACATAAAGATTTCTGATAATGCCGTGGAGACTGCAGGTAAACTGTACTATCAGGGAGAGTGTATGAGTATGATTTACACTAAACCCGATGGTGAGTTCTTTAAAATTACCGACACCAATATAAATATGGTGGCTGGCAAGGTCAAGATAAACAAGAAACTGTCTGCAAACTCACCCTTCAAAATGCTTAGAGACCTGCTTATATTCAGTATGAAGGGCGATATTAAGGCGTTGGAGACACTTACTGAATCCACCCCTGAGTATAAGAGCGGTGCAGATGTTCATGAATTTACATTTGCCAGCAAGGGGAAGGCAGCCAAAGGATATAACAAGGTGGTGCTAAAATACAGCAAAAAGAATAACGCATTGGTATATATGGAGTTGCACCAGCCAAATGGGAACTATACAACATACTCGCTAAAAAATCTAAAGTTCAGTGTAGCAATTCCCAATGGTGTGCTCTGATTAAAGGTACTCCCATTCGGAAGTACAAAATTTTATTTTGTACTTCTCTCATTTATTCGTACATTTACTTCACTGCGTTCAGTGAAGGTACTCCCATTCGGAAGTACAAAATTTTATTTTGCACTTCTCTCATTTATTCGTACCTTTGCAACACAAAACACTGACAGTTCGTTTAGACCATCCTGTCATTAAACAAAACCAGGCTAATGAGTACTTGTACGTAGAGTGCTATTAAGCCTCTAATGTACAAGTATTTAAATTTATAAGATGTTTAAGATTAAAAATAAGATAGAGTTTGATATGGCTCACTACCTTAGCGATTACAACGGTAAGTGTGCCAATATCCATGGTCACAGGTATAAACTTATAACCTCTATTTGTAAGGAAGAGTTATGCCCCGATGGGCATGCCAGAGGCATGGTTGAGGATTTTAGTGTAATTAAGAATGCACTTAAAGATATAGAGACCATGTTTGACCACAAACTGCTTATAGAGGACAATGCGGACGGCAGACGTGTGGCAGAGAGTCTGAAGGCACTGCCTAATGGGTTTGAAATAGTTATGCTACCCTTCCGCCCCACCTGCGAGGAAATGAGCCGATATATATTCAATTCTCTAAAAGCCAAAGGATTGCCTGTTAGCGAGGTGGAACTGTTTGAGACTCCGAATAACAGTTGCGTATATAATGATGTATGATGTATAATGTATGATGTATGAGGATGAGCCGTAGGCGAGGTTAAAATGATGTATAAGGAGCCGTAGGCGAATGAAAGTTATAGAGAAATTCATATCAATTGATGGGGAGGGACCTACAGCGGGGGCTCTGTCTGTATTCATAAGGTTTGCAGGGTGCAACCTAAGGTGTGCTTGGTGTGATACCAGCTACGCTTGGGACACCACACAGGGTTATGAAGAACTTACAGCGGCAGAGATTACAGATTATATAAAATCCACAGGCATAGAGCATGTAACCATAACAGGCGGTGAGCCTCTTTTACAATCGGGGCTTATAGGATTGCTCTCCAGACTTGCTGATTATGAGATTCATATAGAGACTAACGGTTCCATACCTACAGAGCAGTTCAGAATAGGTAAGAACATACACTTTGTAATAGACTACAAACTACCCGATAGCGGTATGGAGGATAGAATGCACCTGCCTAACTTGGCATCGGCAAGGGCCAACGATGCATATAAATTTGTAATAGCATCGGAGCGAGACTTGGACAGAGCCATAGAGATTATAAGAAAATACCATTTAGACTCCACCACACAGGTATATCTTAGTACGGTTTTTGGCAAAATGGAGCCTGCAAAAGTGGTGGAAAGAATGAAAAAAGAGAAACTTTGCAGCCTAAAAATTCAGTTGCAACTACATAAATACATTTGGGAACCCAATATGAGAAATGTATGATGCTATCGCAATGTATGATGTATAATGTATGATGTATGAGGAGCCGTAGGCGACAAGCGTACAAAGTACGCCGTGCGGAGCACGCAAAGGTTTGGAAATGTGTTCCAATAGAAAAGGAAATATATTTTAACGAGCCGTAGGCGAGGTTAAAATGATGTATGAATTCGGAGCCGTAGGCGAGGTTAAAAACAAGATATTATGGATACAGAAAAAATTAAGCAACTGACAAGAGAGTTTTTATTGGCGTTAGGGGAAAACCCTGATAGAGAGGGGCTTAAAGAGACTCCTGAGCGTGTGGCACGTATGTGTGAAGAGGTGTTCCGCGGTATTGCCTACACTAATGAGCAGATTGCCGAGCATTACTCCAAAACATTTGAGGCAGACGATATATGCGTTCCCCGATGTGGAAACTATGTGGTTGTCAAGAACATTCCTGTATTCAGTTACTGTGAACACCATATAGCCCTAATGTACAATATGCGTGTAAGCGTAATCTACAAGCCTAAAGATAAGGTTATAGGGCTCAGCAAGATAGCACGTATAGCAGAGATGGTCTGCCACCGTCTGCAACTGCAAGAGCGTATAGCCACCGATATAGCCCAAATAATGACACTTGCCACTGGCAGTGAGGATGTGGCTGTATATGTGGAGGGCGAGCATAGCTGCATGACTGCCCGAGGAATCAAGAAAGAAGGTTCCAAGACTGTTACAACCATATTCAAAGGTTGTTTTGAGTCAGACTCCACCACCCGCAGTGAGGCATTAGCCCTGTTTACTGCCGCAAACGCTTAATTGCAACTCATCAAGTTGTTTTTGGAACCAATTATAATGACAAATTCCAGCTATTTTAGTAATAAAATCATTAAATTTGCAAATAGAAAATCACCCTGATGCCATTATACAGGCACTTGCAGACTCAATTACAACACTTAGTGCGAAGTATGCAGTTACCTACAATGATATTGAACAAGGTATCATAGAGTCAGAGCAAAAACTTGCCACTCTAATTGGCCAACTTACGGGTGACAAGTTCGCTATCAGCGGTTTGCAAAACCTGATAAAGAAATAAGGAGGACTACAGATTATGAAACCAGAGATAAATTTCAACAATCTAGTTCAGCAGATAGAACATACCAATGAAGCGTTGCAAAACAATGCTCGTCTCGTTATCAATCGTCATGTCACAGCCAAGGCATGGCTTACAGGATATTATATTGTGGAGTATGAACAGAATGGAAGCGACAGAGCACAGTACGGAGAGCAGTTGTTACAGAAATTGGCGGAACGGTTAGGCAAAGGTATTAGTTACAGAACACTCAAATTATACCGTTTATTCTATATGACATATAGTACATTGGCTATACCTGTCAAAGAATTCATTGTAAAGACGTTACCAATTGGGCAATCATCGATTGCCCAATTAGAAGATACTGATAATCTTAATGTTACAATTAGACAATCAGTGATTGCCCAATTTGATTCAAAACCACCTGTTAGCCAATTCAATGGTGTTAACCCCGACCTGCTTTTCAACCGCCTTTCTTTTACCCATCTTGCAGCCATTCTTCCATGCAAAGAGCCACTACAGCGTGCCTTCTATGAGACAATGGCTATACGTGGCACGTGGAGTGTGCGTGAATTGCAACGGCAGAAAAGGATGTGGTTGAAGAGTCTGACCTTGAGACAGCGTTAATTGACCACTTGCAGGATTTTATGCTTGAACTTGGTATGGGCTTCTGTTTTGAGGAACGTCAGAAGAAACTTCTAATTGACGACCGATACTTTAAGGCTGATTTGGTGTTCTATCACAGAATTCTTAAGCGCCACGTCATTGTAGAACTCAAAGCCAACCGCTTAGACTATGCTGACACAGCACAGTTAAAAATGTATCTTGCTTACTACCGCAAGAACATAATGATGCCGGATGACAATCCGCCTATTGGCATACTACTGTGTTCAGAAGTAGGTCAGGAGATGGCGGAATACACGTTACTTGATATAGATGAGACTGTATTTGTTTCAAAATATGAACTTAGCATACCTTCAAAGGAATGTATGACAGATTTTCTGCGTAAGGAGAATGAAGGACTTAGATAATTTGAGAGTACCAGTTATCACTAGTGTCCACTAAAAAATTGGACACGATTTTAAAAGGTTAATATTTAAAATTTTCAAACAAATCTAACATATAAGGCTCTTTGGAGCCATCGCGTTCATTGACATTATTGAAATTAGTTTTAGCAAAGAGATCCGCCAGCGGAGTTTTATTCGTCAAGGATATGCTAAGTATCTGTAGCACCTCGTATGTGGAGCGTTCAAGCCTCATATCGTGTTGTACTATCGCTACCAGGCAGTAGGTTATGATGGCGGTGTATATCTGCAATGCACTGAGTTCAAAGGCGTTGGTCAGGAACATAAACTCACGTTTTTGTTCGTCATCCCAATATCTAATGATTCTCAGTTGCTCTGGATACCTTTGTGACGGATAAAAGCCTGTGAGTCGGAAACTGAACCAATTATACGAACACGTATTCCTCATTATTCATACGGATTGAAATTTCCGTAAAAATACAATTCAAATCGTCGCACTCCAAAAAAAACCTTACAACTAACTGATTTTCAATAATTTCAAAGAACAAATTTTAATTTTTAGTGGACACTAATGATAATATATAAAAATCCATCATTTTACACCGTAAGCATACCTTTGGGAACTTCTTTGGGAACTTCTTTGGAAAATCGGTTGTTCCCATAGCGTCATTTTTTGGGGTACATTTTGGGGTACATTTTTTATAACACCCTCATTATAAATACCATTTTGGGGCTCATTTTGGGGCTCACCTTCAAATTATACATTCTTAACTTTTACGTTCAGTTGCAACTCATCAAGTTGTTTCTGGTCAAGGGGTGCGGGGGCATCAAGCATGACATCACGTCCGCTGTTGTTTTTAGGGAATGCTATGCAGTCACGTATGCTGTCAAGTCCTGCAAAGAGGCTTACCCAACGGTCAAGTCCGTATGCAAGTCCGCCGTGAGGTGGTGCACCGTACTTGAAGGCGTTCATCAGGAATCCGAACTGCTCTTGTGCTTTCTCTGGGGTAAAACCAAGAATCTCAAACATTTTGGCTTGAAGTTTAGGGTCGTGGATACGAATGGAACCACCGCCAACCTCTACTCCATTTATAACCATATCGTAGGCATCGGCACGAACTGCTGCAGGGTTAGTGTCAAGTAGTGGCACATCTTCATCTTTAGGGTGAGTGAACGGATGGTGCATAGCCATAAGGCGGTTCTCCTCATCGCTCCACTCAAACATCGGGAAATCTATTACCCAAAGAGGTGCAAACACATTGCGGTCACGCAGACCAAGGTCATCGCCCATCTTGAGTCTTAGCTCACTGAGTTGCTTTTGAGTCTTTTGAGTGTCATCGCCGCAGAGAATAAGTATAAGGTCGCCCGGCTCTGCCTCCATCTTAACCTTTAAGGCTTGCAGTGTATCTTGTGTGTAGAACTTATCTACGCTTGATTTTACTGTTCCATCTGCCTCCACTCTGGCGTAAACCAAACCTTTGGCACCTATCTGCGGACGCTTTACATACTCTGTAAGGGCATCAAGTTGCTTACGGGTATAGGTTGCGGCACCTTTTGCACAGATACCGCCGATGTATGCGGCATTATCAAACACGCTGAAACCAAAACCTTTAAGGGTGTCCATCAACTCCACAAAACGCATTCCGAAACGTAAATCGGGTTTATCGCTACCGTAGTATTTCATGGCATCGTGCCAAGTCATACGCTGGAAATCCTCTTTGAACTCAACGCCTCTCAACTCCTTGAAAAGATGTTTTGCCATACCCTCAAACAGTGTTATTATATCCTCCTGCTCCACAAATGACATTTCACAGTCTATCTGTGTGAACTCCGGCTGACGGTCTGCACGCAAATCCTCATCACGGAAACACTTGACTATTTGGAAATAGCGGTCAAAACCACTGACCATAAGCAGTTGCTTTAGGGTTTGCGGCGATTGCGGCAACGCATAGAACTGCCCTGGATTCATACGGCTTGGAACCACAAAGTCTCTTGCACCCTCAGGTGTGGAGCCTATAAGCATAGGGGTCTCAACCTCTAAGAAACCCTTGCTGTCAAGGTATCGGCGTACCTCCATTGTCATTTTATGGCGTAACTCAAGGTTCTTGCGGACTGCTGTGCGACGTAAGTCAAGGTAACGATATACCATACGCAGGTCATCACCGCCATCGGTGTTATCCTCTATGGTGAATGGCGGAACAAGTGATGTATTAAGGATATTAAGTTTATTAACTAAGATTTCAACATCGCCCGTAGGTATGTTCTTATTGGGGTTGCTACGCTCCGATACTGTACCAACCGCCTGAATTACATACTCTCTACCAAGGGTGTTTGCAACCTCATACACATCTTTGTTTGTATCTTGAGAAAACACAAGTTGGGTTATGCCGTAGCGGTCACGCAAATCAACAAAGGTCATTCCACCCATTTTTCTAACCCTTTGCACCCATCCTGCCAAGGTTACACTCTTCTTTACATCGGCGATACGCAGCTCACCGCAAGTTACAGTTCTGTACATAGTCCTCTTTTTTTAATAAGTTACAAAGGTAGTCAAGCGAGAGCAAAAAACAAAAAAATCAGAGATTTTTTTGTTGAAAATGTGGACATTTTGTGAATTGGGGGCTTGCACACATATTCACAAATATGGGCACATTTTAAAAAGCGTTCCGCTTTTTGTTTTTTGCCGAGCGACAATCACCTTCACGAGTAAAACGAACCACGGTGAGTTTTACGAGTAAAGGTAGTCAAGCGAGAGCGCAAGTTACCTTCACGAGTAAAACGAACTACGGTGAGTTTTACTCGTGAAGGTAGTCAAATTTAGTGTGGCAAAAAGTACTTAATTCTTTAGACAACGCACAGATTGTCCGTAGTTCATACCGCCGTCGCCCTCGCTCAATTCGTCTCCGGAATAAATGAGACGGTGACCGTAAGCGTTACCGATTTTGCTCTTACTTGGAGTAGCCGTCCAGAAATAGGTGCTGGTGCCAACACTGAACAAGCTGATTCCCCCTGCGAAACCTGCTGGTAAAGCCGCAAAACCATACGAATCCAATCCTTGTGGGTAGGTTTGTGGGTTGCTACCATCATTCCAACCAGAGGTGGTTCTCAGGTGCTTGCCAGCCGTGTCTGCTCCCTTGCCGTCTGTTTGCTCCACACGATTTACAAGAGCGGTCCATTCATCTCTTGAAGGAACATGCCAACCGTTAGGACAGATTCCCTGACGATTGTTACTGAATGCTTCAGTCTGTTTTTCTCCGTCTGCAACACCTACCGCCGCTGCCCAGTTGTACAGCATACCCAACCTGCCCCACTGATCATCATCCATATAAGGAGGTCTGCTCTCCGTTGTAGGGTCTGTGTAGTATGGAATATTTACATCACTTAATGATGTAGGTATTGTGTTATTGGTAAGCCAATCTGCATTGTAAGCCTCAGAATTTGTGTCATATTGGTTGCAACGCATATTCTCAGCCGTCCATATCTGAGATCCTATCTTGCACACGTTATACCAATAACCTTGTACATCCTTTACAAGAACAACGGAACGCTCTATTTTCGCAACGTCGTTTGCGTTTATGGTAATCTCACTTGAGTTGGTCTCTGTGTATAGTTTGCCTGCCACGCCAGCCTTTGTTATTGTTGACACAACCTTCAAATCTCCGCTTGCAAATGTTACTGGTGGCACCACAAAGTTAACTTGGACGCCAGCTGCAGAGAGTTGCAGATTTGGGCAGTTCATCACTATCTCATCTTCCGTACCGCCTGATACAGCCCATGTCCCACTTTCAAGTGTAAAATCTCCTGCAAGTTTTATATCTGCATTATTTGATTTGATTGACACTTTTGTCAGTATCTCATCTGAGGCTCCCTTTACGGTGACTCTCAATATGCCCAATGGGTTTGTTGAGAAGTTTATGCTTGTCTTCCCGTCCTTAACGTATGTGCCTGTACCTATTGACGGATACAAACCCTCCTGAAATGAGCCCTCTGTATATGTCTGTGTGGCTGGAATGTTTACCGTATAGGCTCCATTGCTGTAATTCACATTATACATTCCGCACAGTATAGCACCGTCCTCCACATTCTCTGATATCTCACCCTCAAAACTTCCTGTTGCGGTACCTGCTCCACCGCTCAATGTCAGACTGGTGGGATACTGACCATCTTGTGTCATCACATTGATGACATCTCCCTCTGTCCATGAGAGCACTTTATCTACCATACTCGTCTTCTCTTTGCTTGAACCAGCCGTTACTGAGAACGGAATCATTTTTCCCTGAGGCTCCTGCTGCTTCGGGTCTTTTACTTCTGCATTCTTCTTGCACGATACGGCTCCAGCCATTACCAACAGCATAGCAGCCAAATAAGTGAATTTCTTCATTTGCTTTCTTACTTTTTTAATTGTTAATAACTCCAGTTACCAGTTTGCAATACTGGTTAGCGTGGCTCCTACACTCTTGCCGCCAGGAGTCACAGAGCCAGCCATTACGGGCATCTCTGCCTCCATTCTCACTTGCTCCATCTTAGGAGCGGAATAATTCTTTTTCATAGTTGAAAGTTGAAAATTGAAAATTAAAAAATTAGTTAATAAATATTTTGTTAATCTCGTTTTTTTTCGGTGATGCGGTTAATCGGCGAATCGATTTCATACATCACACATCATACATTATACATGACTCCGTAGGAGTTTAATACATCATACATTATACATCACACATTAACCTTGACCCTCACTTACAACTATGTCGTAAGTCATTGATAATAAGCAAATTACCCTCCCTAGATGCCCTCGGGGAGAGTAATTTCTACCTTTCTTTATATTTAAGCCGTTTCTGGCTTCTATGTCTTAACATTCTGTTTGATTAACGACTGCAAATTTATAGATTATTTTTTATTCTGCAAAAAAATTAAAAGATTTTGCGTGTCATTTGACTTCCACCGCTTTCCAACTCTCTATGGTGCGTGATTCTGTGGTGAAGTTTATGCCCACCTTCAACTTGCGGCGCGGGTCTGCAAGGTATGGGTCTGCGTAGTGCTTATCGTCTATCTGTTTTAGTGCCTCTTCTACAGACTTGTCCACCTTGTATTCTATTATATAGACTGTGTTTGTGGTCTCCAGAACAGCATCTGTTCTGCCTACGGCATTGTTCACCTCCACCTTTATGTATTGACCCATAAGTGATAGCACAAGGTACATTATTGTCTGGAACGCTGGCTCAGTTTTGTTCTCATAATAGTAGGGAATGCCGGCGATGTATGCCTTTAGGGCGGTGAGAGCGGTGTCTATGTCGTCGGCACGGAGTGCTATTGTCATATCCTCAAGCAAATCATTGCAACGCACCTCCGACTCATTTGTCAGCACAGGAATGAATGAGTTCAGAAATCCGAACTTGACCTCTCTGTTAGGGAAGCCGAGGGTGTATTTTTGGAAATCATCCTCGTATTTCTTTATTGTAAGGTAACCTGCCTGATATAGTACGGGCAACGGAGAGCGTGCCACCTCTGGAGAGACATTAAAGCTCTCCTCCTTCACCCTCTGACCGTCAATGCTTGTAAGCCCAGTTTTGAACATCTTCAACTGCTCAAACAGGAACGTAGGCGTACCAGAACTGAACCAATACTGACCTATGCTTTTTGCACTGAAGGCGTTTATAAGGCTGAACGGGTTGAATACCTCTGTCATTACCTCTTTCTTCCCTTTTGAGAAATGATAGCCATCATAATTTTCCGTGAGTTTTGCTACTGCATCGTCAAAACTGACTTCAAGTTCATCTGCAAGTGCCTGAATATCAGGCTTGCACTGCGTTAGCAACTCATCCTTGGTTATGCCGCACAGTCCGTCATAATCGGGCAGCATACTTATGTTGGTGAGGTTGTTTATCTCAGAGAATATGCTCAGCTGTGAGAACTTGGTTATGCCTGTTATGAAGCCGAAACGCAGCATTGCGTCACATATTTTTATGGGTCCGTAAAAGTTGCGGAGCATATCCCTCAGTTCCTCAAACACAGGCTTGTTGTGCATAACTTTAAGCAGTGCGGAGTCATACTCGTCTATGAGAAGCACCACTTTTTGACCTGTCTGAGTGTAGGCACGCTTTATAACGCCTTCAAATCTTTTACCTAATGTTCGCTGCTTCTCCTCCCCACCGTAAACTTTTTCATATTCACAAAGCATAGCATCAATTGAGTCTTTAACCTCTCTTGGATCCATTGACTTTATAGAACTCATATCAAACCTTAGCACAGGGTACTTTACCCAATCCTTCTCAAGTTCATCAGCCTTCAATCCAGCAAACAACTCCTTCCTGCCCTCAAAATAGCACTGCAATGTATCAACAAGCAGAGACTTTCCAAATCTGCGTGGACGGCTCAGGAACACATACTTGTACTTATTGGCTATATCATGTACATAACCAGTCTTGTCTATATAGAAAAGATTCCTTTCAATTATCTCACTGAAAGTGTATATCCCTAACGGGTAATTTTTTAGTTTTGTCTCCATAATTCAACTACCTACTAAACACATCACAAATTACCTTCACTTTGCAAAAATACGATTTTTTTTATAAAACACAAAATCACAACAAAAACAAAGGTCAAAGGAGCGTTTCTTCTCCCTTGACCCCTTGTAGTTATTTGACATTTGGGACAGCATTGTCAACTGTCCACTATCCACTGTCCACTGACTTAATTACAACTTCGTCGTGATTAAGGGCTTCGCCTCAGCATACAAACAAGTTTGTCTGCATTCGGCTTGCTCCTTAATTCCTTAAGCAACGCACACTATATGCGTAGTACTTAAAGTTGGTGTCCTCATTCAAATAGTCATCGTAGTAAAAGAGACTACGGTAGTGAGCGTTATCGCTATCTTTGGCATCCGATGACCAATAGTAGGCACCCCTACCAACACTGCTCACACGACTTCCGTAAGCGTAGCCTGCCGGCAGAGCCGCAAAACCGTCGTTTCCCTCACCTGTGCCTGATTGCCAGCCAGTGGAGGTCTTCATCTTCTTGCCTGCGACAGACGCGTCCAATTCATCTCTAAGAGCATTCCACTCCGTTACTGACGGAATATGAGAACCGTTAGGACAGATTCCCTGACGATTGTCACTGAATGCTTCAATCTGTTTTTCTCCGTCTGCAACACCTACCGCAGCAGCCCAGTTGTACCACATACCCAATTTGTCTGACTGATCTTTCAAATAATCAGGTATGGTTGTTGTTGTAGGGTCTGTGTAGTATGGGGTATATCCACCTCTTATTGATGTAGATATAGTTGTAATACCAGCAGTGTATGCCTCTGACTCCGTATCATAATCTATGCACTTTGTGTTTACCTTAAGCCACTTCTGAGTGCCTATTGTAACCCAGTTGGCGTTATCATCCAATGCACTTTGGCATTCAGGACGGACTGCCTGTGCTTTGAACTCTATGGTTTTTTCAGGCATAGGTCTGATGTACCCAGCCGTAATCACGTTATTGTTTGTTGTTGACAATTCTGCTGTTTTGCCGTCTGTTGATGTTATGAC
>JAKSNY010000013.1 GCA_024399495.1 Paludibacteraceae bacterium | reverse complement strand
TTCAAGTGAGGTTGACGTTGCAACATCATTTTTATACAGTGTGTATGTGAAGCCTGTCTCTGATCCGTTAAGACCTACTGACATACCCTCGCCGTCCGCACAGTATGAACCGCCGCCTGTAACCTCAAAGGTACTCTTAGGTGCCACAGACTTGTCATCAACCTTTATTGCAATACTCTCTGATACGCAACCATTAGAATCTTTAACTTTAACGGTCACATCTGCAGATTGTAATTCTTCATATTTTGATTTAGTCTTATATTCACCTCCATCAACTGAATAACTATAACCAGTTCCGCTACCGCCTTCTGCGGTTATTGTGTATGAACCGTTAAACGGTGCAATACATTGGGTATTGTCTGTAACATCTGTTTTGCCCGCTATTGGCAACGCATTCTCTGTCTGTGTCGCAGGTGTTCTTGTTGAGCTTTGACAACCGCTCACTTTTTGAACTTTCGCCGCATAATATGTACCTGGTGTTTCTGGTGTATATGACGCACCCTCCGCTACTTTATTTCCGCCTATTGCGGCATCATACCAATATATCGCATATTCCTCTGTAGGAGTGTTGACCTTTATGGCACTTTTTTCTGAGTCTTTACAATATGAACTGTTCACCGCTCCAGCGGGAGCATCTATTGAAGGGCAATCACAATTAGGCGCTATAACAGACATTGTGTTTGTACAACCCTCTGATGTTGTAACAGTTAGAGTACAATCATGTCCTGTAGCCACTCCACTTATTGTCCACACATTACCCACATTTGTTATTGTGGCAGACTGACTACATGTCACCGTACCCTCGCTAACTGTCACTACTATTGAGTAACTCTTCAAATCATCAGCACACTTGGCCGCTACCGTCTCTGTTATTTCCGGTTTAGCGTTAACTGTTATAGGTTTGCTTACCTCAGGACTGGTACAACCATTAGCATCTCTTACTTTAAGTTTAATAGTCTGAGAACCAGAAGTTACAGTAGAAACTGTATATGTACCTACCGTGGTATATGACCCTCCATTCCAACTGTATTTATCAGCACCTGAACCTATTAAGGTGAGTGTACTACTTTGACATACAGCAGCATCTCCTTCTATTTTTGCCTCTGGCAATGCGTTTACCGTAACTGATGTTGTTGAAGTGTTCTTACAGCCATTAGCATCAGTAACCTCTACAGTATAATCACCCGAAGCGGATACTGTGGCTTTTGCTATAACTGGATTCTGTTTCGTTGAGACAAATTCAGATGGACCGCTCCAACTATATGACGAGTATGGGCCAACACTCAAATTCAATGATGTCCCAGAGCATATAGGAGTGTTACTTCCTGCTGTAGGTGTTGGCAATGCATTCTCTGTCTGTGTTGCAGGTGTTCTTGTTGAACTCTGACAACCGCTCACTACTTGAACTTTTGCGGCATAGTATGTGCCAGGATTTTCCGGTGTATATGACGCACCCTCAGCTACTTTATTTCCGTCTGTTGCGGCATCATACCAATATATTGCGTATTCTTCTGTAGGAGAATTAACCTTTATGGCACTCTTTTCTGAGCCTATGCAATATGAACTGCTTACCGCTCCACTTGGAGCCTCTATTGAAGGACATTTACACTCAGGAGCAGTCACAGACATTGTGTTTATACAACCTGCTGATGTTGTAACAGTCAGAGTACAATCATGTCCTGCAGCCACACCACTTATTGTCCACACATTACCCACATTTGTTATTTCGGCAGATTCGCTACATGTCACCGTACCCTCACTGACTGTCACTACTATTGAGTAACTCAATAAATCAGGAGCACATTTTGCCGAAACATCTTCTTTTATTGTGGGCTTGGCATTTACAGTCACCGTAGTAGAGCCACTCATTGTACCCGAACATTTTGTTTCAGGGTTCTCTGCCACCACGGTGTAAGTTCCAGCCACTTTCTGATTACCAAAATTAAGAACGGAGCCATTACCTGGCAAGGAAATGGATGTTGCAACACCATCCTTGTATAGTGTATATGTAAAGCCTGTCTCTGAACCATTTAGACCTACTGACACACCATCGCCACCTTCGCAATATGAGCCACCACCTGTAACCACAAAGGTTGTTGTTGGAGTTACTGACTTGTCTTCCACTTTTATATTAATACCAGTCTCTGATTCACAACCATTAGAATCTCTTACTTTGGCAATCACATCGGCAGACTGCAATCTTTCATATATTGCAATACTACTATATGACTCCCCGTTATTATTTGAATAAGAATAATTCCCACTTCCACCTTCTGCTGTTATCTTATACGATCCATTATATGGAGGCTTGCAGTTAGTGTTATTTATCACATTCATTGAACCTGCTATAGGCAACTCATAAATAGATACTGTGGCAGAACCTGTCATTGTGGCTGAACATGCCGTTGTGGTGTTCTTCGCCTTGACTGTATATACACCAGCCTCTGTCTGCTTGCCGAAGTCAAGAGCTGAGCCTGTGCCGGCAAGTGAAGATATTTCTGTCTCTCCCTTGTACAGTGTGTATGTGAAGCCTGTCTCTGAACCGTTTAGACCTACTGACAATCCCTCGCCTCCTGAACAGTATGAGCCACCGCCTGTAACTTCAAAGGTGCTCTTTGGTGCTACTGACTTGTCCTCCACCTTTATTGCCACACTCTCTGATGACACACAGCCGTTCTCGTCCTTCACTTTCGCCTGTACATCCGCCTTTTGAAGACCCTCGTAGATGTTCTTATCTGTATAGGTGGCTCCGCCGTCTATTGAGTAGGTGTAAACTCCGCTGCCGCCTGTTGCGGTTATTGTATATGCTCCGTTAAACGGTGCTATACACTGGGTGTTGTCCGTAACATCTGTTTTGCCCGCTATTGGCAACTCATATATGGACACTTCTTTTGAACCTGTCATTATGGCTGAACATGCTGTTGTGATGTTCTCTGCCTTGACCGTATATACGCCGGCTTCTTTCTGCTTGCCGAAGTCAAGAGCTGAACCTGTACCTTCAAGTGAGGTTGACGTTGCAACATCATTTTTATACAGTGTGTATGTGAAGCCTATTTCTGATCCGCTAAGACCTACAGTTACACCTTCGCCGTCCGCACAGTATGAACCACCGCCTGTAACCTCAAAGGTGCTCTTTGGTGATACTGACTTGTCCTCTACCTTTATTGCCACACTCTCTGATGACACACAGTCGTTTGCGTCTTTCACTTTTGCTTGTACGTCTGCTGACTGAAGACCCTCGTATATGTTCTTTTCACTATAGGTGGCACCTCCGTCTATTGAGTAGGTGTAAACTCCGCTACCGCCCTCTGCGGTTATTGTATATGCTCCGTTAAACGGTGCTATACACTGAGTGTTGTCTGTAACATCTGTTTTGCCTGCTATTGGCAATGCATTCTCTGTCTGTGTCGCAGGTGTTCTTGTTGAGCTTTGACAACCGCTCACTTTTTGAACTTTCGCCGCATAATATGTACCTGGTGTTTCTGGTGTATATGACGCACCCTCCGCTACTTTATTTCCGCCTATTGCGGCATCATACCAATATATCGCATATTCCTCTGTAGGAGTGTTGACCTTTATGGCACTTTTTTCTGAGTCTTTACAATATGAACTGTTCACCGCTCCAGCGGGAGCATCTATTGAAGGGCAATCACAATTAGGCGCTATAACAGACATTGTGTTTGTACAACCCTCTGATGTTGTAACAGTTAGAGTACAATCATGTCCTGTAGCCACTCCACTTATTGTCCACACATTACCATCATGTGTTATTGTGGCATGTTCACTACATGTCACCTCACCCTCGCTGACTGTCACTACTATTGAGTAACTCAATAAATCATCAGCACATTTGGCCGAAACAGTCTCCATTATTGTAGGCACGTCATTTACTGTCACCGTAACAGAGCCTGTCATAGTTGCTGAACATTCTGTCACTGAATTACCAGCCACTACGGTATATGTTCCTGCCACTTTCTGATTACCGAAATTAAGAGCGGAACCGTTGCCTGACAAGGAGGTTGGAGTTACAACACCATTCTTATACAGTGTATATGTAAATCCTGTCTCTGATCCGTTTAGACCTACTGGCATACCATCACCGTCCGCACAATATGAGCCACCGCCTGTAACCTCAAAACTGCTCTCTGGCGCAACTGATTTGTCCTCAACCTTTATTGCAAAACCCTTTGACTCACAACCATTAGAATCTTTTACTTTGGCTGTCACATTGGCAGACTGCAATCTCTCATATTTTGATATACTGCTATAATTTTCTCCATTATCAATTGAATAGCTATAACCGGTTCCGCTACCGCCTTCTGCGGTTATTGTATAGGTTCCATTATATGGTTGCTTACATTGGGTATTGTCAAAAACATTCATTGAACCAGCTACAGGCAGCGCATTAACCTGTATATCTTTCTTATCTTTTGATACAGCCTCCTCATACGATGCGTATGTAACGCCGTTGGCAGACTTAACGTAGGCGGAAGCACTGACTTTTCCTGTTGTGGCTGTTGATGTCGGAGTAAATTGACACTCTTTTGGAGTAACAGATGTTTCATGGGCAATATCTCCGATGGTCCAAGTATATGTATCACCTTCCGGGGTCGTGTAACTTACAGAAACATTTTTGGCATCTACTAACGCTCCATTATATACCTCTATTTTGTAATTTGAAGTTTCTCCTGCACATATTGGAGATTCAGCAGTTACAGTAAGAGTAAGATCTGTACAATCCTTATTATATAGAGTGACATCATCTGTAGCCGCTTCACAAACTCCAAGTTCTGAAGTTGTTGTAAGAGTAAGAGTAGCCTTTGCCTCCAACTCCACTCCTGTAACTGTAGATGTGAGGCTTGTAGGATCTGTAATTGTAGGATTAGTTTCCCCTGTATAACTCTTTATAGACCACGTTGACTCTTTTCCATTAGTAGCAGTACCTGCAAGTGTAAAATCAGCTGTATTACATAAATCCTGATCCACACCAGCGTTATTTGTAGGTTTTTTATCAATCTGTATGGAAACAGACCCACTCATTGATGCCTCACACTTTGTTGTTGTATTCTTTGCCAGTATTGTATATTCTCCTGCATCTTTCTGATTCTCAAAAGACAATGCCGAACCGGAGCCACTCTTTACAACAGAAGTGGCAACACCATCTTTATAAAGGGTATAATCAACACCGTTTTCAGATCCTGACAATGTTATCTCTTTACCATCGGTGTTAGAGCAATAGGTACCACCTCCATCTATAGTATATTCTGTAGGCAGTGGGTTAACCGTTACCTTAAAGGTCAATGTGGCGGCATCGCATGCCTCATCTTGACCAGTAGTGCTGATTGTAACATCACAACTTGCAGAAGGAGTGCCTGAAATTTTGTAAGTTTTGCCAGATACAAGAGAGCAACTTAGCCCACTTGATGACAAATCAGAACTTATAGTATATCCTGTAGCAGACCCACCTAATTCAAATGTAAAGTCATCAATAGCCTCACCGCTACATTTGGTTTGTTCCTCAGTACCCGATGCTGAAATTTGCTCAATAGTAGGAACTATGGCATTTTTAAGTGTAACAGACTTAGACTTTGACTCACACACTCCATTAGATACTGTCCACGTAACAGTGACTGTTGAACCTACGGCAACTGTGGTGGTTGTGCTTGCAGATGTAGGATTTGCAATAGTACCTTCTGTAATTGTCCACTTACCTGTACCTATTTCAGGTGTTACAGCCTCCAAACTGAATGACTCCACACCACACTGAGAGAAAGAATCCTTATCAGGATTTACAATAACAGCGGCAGATGGTTTCTTATCAACATTAACTACGGCTGTGTTCTCTGATGAATACTCTGTATAACAACCATTAGCATCAGAAACCTTTGTAAGTGTGTATGTAGTGGTTTCTGTAGGAGTGACACTAATTTTCTTATCACCAGCGGCAGTTATTCCGCTTTCTGTTTTCTCTGCAGAGCCCTCCTTATAATATAAGGTGTAATTAGGAGTTCCTGAACTTATAGTAAACACCACATCAGCAGATGAACCCTCACATATATTTGCTGACGGTCCGCTTATGGCAGCCTCCGGATTGGCGAATATTGTTATAGTGGATGTTCCTTTAGCAACAGATGTATCGTATGAATATTCCGCACCATCATTAATTCTTAAAACATACGCTTTATTCTCCGCATCCTTTACTGCTGTATTGGCTGTTGCACTAACAGTTAAAGTAGCGGTGGATTTTGCGGCAAATGGTATTATTTTCCAAATATTGTCTTTCACAGCACCTACTGAAGCACTATAGTCAACATTGGTAAGTTCTGGTGCAACAAGATTCATTACAGATATACTATCCAAATCATAATCAAAAGGATTCTTAAGTGTAACCTTATAAATCTCACCTGAAAAACCTTGACAATCTTCAACTTCCAGACTTGTAACATCTAATGTAGGAGCATCACACGCTGACTTTACCATATTTGTAATAGAGTACAAAGCACATTTGCCTGTCGCAGAACCAGAGGCAACCTCCTCTGCAGTCTCTTTGTCGTTTGCAACTATAGCCCTATAATATGTATCGTTACCTGATTGTATAGTGTACTTGCTTACTTTGTAGCCACTGACACCCTCTATCTCACTCCAAGTGCTTCCGTCAAGTGACTGCTGCCAAAGATAATATGGCATTACAAGAGCACCCTCACTTATTGATACTGAAAGGTCAACATCCTGACCGCACACACCTGTAAATGAATCTGACTTACCGTTGATGAACAACATTGACTTTGGATTACAAGCGTCAAATGATACATCATCAATCAACACATCATTACCAGCCGCTCCGTAACCCGCTTTGTTTACAACCTGAACCCATACAGAGGTATTGTTTCCGGTATTGAACATTGTGGAAACCTCCTGCCAGCCTTCATCAAAAGACAAGCCGTCAACCTCCGCTTCTGAAATAACCTTGGTCTTGTCTTCATTCCAAAGTTTAAATTTCATTCTAATAGGATCACCCTTACCTTTATTAGCCGCATTGGCAACCCAAAGAGAGAACATTGTATATGTGTTGGCACACAAATCTTCTGCTTTACGTTCATAGAGGATATCATTATCAGACGAACTCCCATCCTTACAGTCAATCATAAGCATTCCGCCATACTCTCCATTTCCTGTATGGTCTTTGAAATTATCATCACGATACCAAAAATTACCTCCGCAATCACACGAATTATCACCTCGTCCCTGATCGCCACAGCCACCCCACTTAGGATTTGCGACTACAGCATATTGGCCACCTTCTTTTAATGGTTTACACTTATCAGCGTACTCGTAACCGCCTGCACCTGTGCCTGGAATGTACTTATTTGTCTTTCTTTCTTGATCACCAGAAAGAGTACCAAAATCATCCTTGAACAGGTTTTTCTTACTTGCGGGGTCACACTCAAGCACTATTTCCAACACTATGGAAACATTATCTGAAGCGCCTTTGGAATCAACACAACGATATACAGTATTTTCAGTAGGCAACACAGTTATAGTGGCATCAGTTCCACTGATAGGTGTGAATGACGAACCGCCATCTGTGGATTGTGACCACGAATACGGAGCCTGTCCGTTATGAGCGGTTAGCGTTACAGACTCACCTAATGAGACCTCGTAAGCAGATGCGGTAACAGTAAACTTGGTTTCATTTGCTGAAAAATAGAACTTATAGTTTTCTCCATTTCCATTGTTCAGATATATATTTTCATTGCATTGTCCAGGATTTGATTGAGAACCAGGATCCCTGACGTAAAATTCAAAGACGTATATTTCATCTCCGCTGATTCCCTGGCTTACAACATTGTCAAGTACCCAATGTTGATTCACACTCCCGTCTTTCTCTTCTTCTTTGTCGATTGTTGAAATTTCCTTATATGTGAAATCAGGTTTTCCTTGATCTTTCTTGTAAATACGATAGTATAAGACAGGGTAACAAACATTTCCCACATTTTTCTTCTTCCACGTGTTCACATAAAAATGTGACAAGGAAAAAGATTTTACTGTACCCAAATCAACATCTGCCTCTCCAGTACTTTTAAGAGAGATATCTTTTGTGGAACCATCCAAATTAAATGTCAAACCTGCAGCATCATCTGAAAAGAATCCTGCATTTTGAGCACAACCAACTGTAGCCAAAAACAATGAAGATACAGCAAATAAACATTTCAAGTGTTTAGAGATACAAACAAAAAAACGCTTCATATAAATTAGTTTGTTAAATTTTACACGCTAATGTTGAGAGATAAAACACCAACATAAATATATGGGCGACAAAGATAGCACTTTTTAATTAAAAGTGATAATGAATAGGTGGAAATTTTGAAGAGATTTTTCGCTAACGCTCAAAATGACGGGCGAGGAACGCTCAAAATGACGTGGCACGAAGCTTTATTTCTGTTAGCAATTTCTTGGTGTATAGCGGGAAATCTGCCTGCAGAAGCCACCCAAAATAGCCTGGGTCCTTCTTATATACAGCCTCCACTGTAATGCCCTTATATTTGCCAAAATTAAAGACCTCCGCCCCACTCTCATCATAGATTATATGCCCTGCAAAATCAGCAAATTTACTATGGGCGCTAAAATCTGACAAGAAATTTATATCATTCTGTAAATCAGACGGATATTTATCTAATTGAGAACGTAGCACATCATACGTGGCACGTATGTCGGCATCGGCGGCATGAGCATCATCAAGGTTCTTGCCACAGTAGAATTTATAGGCTGCCACAAGAGTGCGGGGCTCCATCTTGTAAAAGATGTTCTGCACATCAACCATCTTGGCTTTCTTTAGGTCAATATCCACATCGGTGCGGGCAAACTCTTCTGCAAGAAGCGGCAAATCAAACTTCAGTGAGTTATAGCCACCAAGGTCACAACCCTCAAACACTTTTGCAAGTTCTTTTGCCCTCTCCTTAAATGTAGGGCACTGTGCCACATCGGCATCTGTTATATGGTGAACTGCGGTAGCCTCTTCAGGTATATGGCGTTCAGGGTTAAAACGCATGGTCTTGGACTCCTCTTCCCCATTAGGGAAAACCTTTATGTAGCCCAACTCCACAATCCTGTCCTTGACTATATCCACACCTGTGGTCTCAAGGTCAAAGAAGATTATTGGTTTCTTTAATGTTAAATTCATATTAATTGAAAATTGAAAATTGACTGCGTAAGCTGACTGAAAGTAAAGTTGAAAGTTTGGAGTAGCGAGGGCAGAGAATGATGAAATTCCCTCTACCAATAATGCGATTTTTTATTGAGAAATTTTGGCTTCTGTCTTGAGGAAGTTTACTGGGGTAAATGACAAAAGTCAGAAACCAAAAGAGCCAATAAAAAACGCATTATGCAAGCATCATAGGCATCGCCAGCATTAACGCATTCATTCCCTCTTTCTGCTGTACAGGAATAAACAATCCCGGACGGGCTTGGTCTATAAGCCTGATTTCCATATCATCGCACTGAACGTTAGCAAGAATATCTATAATAAGTGTAACCTTAAAGCCTATCTCTATACCGTCTCCACTATAAGAGCATTTTATATTTTCCTCACCAGAGTTTGCAAAATCTATATCCTGACCCGATAGGCGGATATTATTCTCTGAAACAGACATTTTTATAAGGCTGCTGCTTTGGTCTGAACATACCTGCACACGACGCATCGCCGTAAGCAACGCCTCTCTGCTTACAATAGCACTACATACATAATTTGCAGGAATAACAGAATTATAACTTGGATAGTTACCCTCTATCTGGCGTGTTGTAATAGTGTATGCCCCTATCTGGCTTACTATCAGCTTGTCATCAAACTGAATCTGCACATCGCCAACCTCTTTTGAAACAACTCCGTTAAGCAGGTTTACAGGCCTTTTAGGGAATACAAAGCCATTGGTAAGCCCCGGATGCTCATCAAGCGTAACCTTAGACAAGCGGTGTCCGTCTGTGGCAACTATATCAAGACCACTCTCCACAAAATTAAAGCACAAGCCGTTCATAATAGGGCGAATCTCATCATTGGCAGTGGAGAACGATGTCATGGTTATGGCATCAGATAATCTGGCACTGTCAACAGAGAAGGCACTTACGGCATCGGCGTTAAGGGATTTAAGGGTAGGATAATCAGATGCATTCTGACCCATAAAATCGTACTTGCCACCGTCAAATGTAAGCCTTACACTATAGTTATGGTCATCTATGTCAAATGTAAGAGGCTGCTCTCCAAATGTATTGAACAGGATTTTAGACTGAAGCACAACCCTACCGTCTCCACCTTGGTTCTCAATATCAAGAGTTGTAACTAAAGTAGTGTCAGCGTCTGAGGCTGTAATGGTTAGTTTTTGCCCTTCAACTTCAAACAGAAAGCAACCCAACACCGGTAATTGTGGCTTGGCAGGAAGAAACTTGGCGGCTGTCTGAAGACGCTCGCTCAACTGTGACGCAGAAACAATGAATTTCATAAATCTTCTATATTTTTAAAAGTTTTCCCACAAATGTAGGAAAAATTTTTGAAACATAGAGGCTATTTCCAACGTCTAATTCTAACAATCTGATAACCAAAGCAAAAAATTATTAACAATAGCAGAGGTGCAAGTATTGTAGCCACTTGTATTTCTGTGCGGTATTCTGTTATTAGATTTTTATCTAACAATCTGATTTTAAACTCTCTGCCACGTAGCAGCAACCACCCTTCATCATCTGCCAGGTAATTGACTGCATTAAGAATAAACTGATTGTTTCCGTATGTCTGACCTAAATGCTCATCGGTGCGAATAACGTCTCCGTCTGCTACAAAAATCATCTTCGCACCACTACTCTCCTTTACCCTCTCTTTTACCCCCGATGTTATCTCTGGCGGAACCATACGATTAGCGAACACCGATTGGAATTTACCTTCAAGTAGCACTGCCACAGGCAGATAAGAGAATGAGAAGAACTTGGATTCAGGCGACAGTGTTACCACAGCAGGATTTATCTGCATAGGTGCTTTATCAAGACCTGCCTTGGCAGATGAGAACAGCAATGCTGATGCCTGCAACCCTGTCTTATTCTCTCCCACCAACTCTATTACAGATGAGAAATCGGCTTTAACTCCGTCTATGTTTTTTGTAATAACGTTACTTGGGTCCGGTATAAGAATAGGTGCGTAGTACCACGGCATTGGCTCAAAACGTGGATTCTCACCCTCTAACGCCACATTTATAGGCATCATGGCACATTGAGTGTCAAGTAATAGCAATGGGCTTATACGCACTCCGTAGGTAAAGAGCATATCCTCTAAATTTATCTCATTTGCAATGCCTAAATTCTCCTTATCGGTACGCACGCCGTCAAGCAGCCAAAGCACGCTGCCACCATTCATAATGTATTGGTCTATAATGAATTTGTCAGCCTCAGAAAACTTATCTATAGGCGATGCAATAATAACCACCTTATATTTGTCAAGCACCGATG
The DNA here is from genome assembly GCA_024399495.1 of Paludibacteraceae bacterium. Taxonomy (GTDB): domain Bacteria; phylum Bacteroidota; class Bacteroidia; order Bacteroidales; family Paludibacteraceae; genus Enterocola. The sequence continues at coordinate 52,830 of JAKSNY010000013.1, read as the reverse complement.
CATCAGAGCCAAGCACTCCTCTATCCACATTATAATATAGAGCCAATTTTTCTGTAGCAGAATACACCTCCTGCTCATTCCACTCTCCATGTCCCTCTATAAACGCCACACTCTCAGGCGTTTTGTTGTTCAGCCTACGCAGTGCGTCTGTAACCTCATACTCAAGCGATTCTATAGAGGCATTAAGGTTCTCATCGCCCGACATTCCCTGAATGTTTTTAAGCAAATTAACATTTACGGTATCGCCGTTCTCCACAATCTCAGCCCATGGAAAAACTATTTTCTGAATCATGCCGCCCTTAGAATCTCTGTCATACACCATAGTGGGTTTCAGCCCTTTAGCCTCCAATTCCGCATAAACGGAGTTACGGGTCTTGGCATCGGATGATGAAGATGGGTCTATAAGATTTACCGTCAGTTCTGAGTGAGAGTAGGCTTTAAGTTCCTTTAGCAGATTCTGCGTAGCATCTTTAAGCCTCAAGAAACCTGAATTCATATCGCCGTCAAGGTAGAGATTAACCTCTACAGGCTTATCCATTGAACGCATAAGGTTCTTGGTATTATCAGAAAGGGTGTAACGTTTCTCTGATGTAAGGTCAAGCCGCAGCACATAATAACCCGATGCTACGTACAGGGCGATGAGGATAATAATAACGGTGATGCGGTGATGCGGTGATACGGTGATGCGGTGATGCGGTGATGCGGTGATACGGTGATGCGGTGATGCGACTTTTATTATAGTAGCATATATAAACACCATTACCGCAATAATGAAGTACATTACATCTTTTAAATCCAGCACGCCACGGCTCATCGAGTCATAATGCTCCTCCACACCCAAACCATAATAGACTAAAAAGCAGAGCAAAGCAGATATTACAAACGCCACTATAGAGTTCCGTGTAATAGATGAGCAGAACACCCCTATCGATGTATAGAGTGCAGACAGGAACAGCAGCCCTATAAATGAGCCCCAGAAACCGCCTGTATCTAAATTAAACGGAGTAACCCCCATCAGCCCCACACTTACCATATACAATAAGGTGGGAATCAACGCTATAATAGATATAGTCCACCCTGCCAAGAACTTAGACCATACTATTGCAGATTTTTTTATGGGCTTGGTAACAAGAAGTTCTATAGTACCGGATGTAACCTCATCTGCAAAAAGTTTCATGGTTACGGCAGGTATAAGAAACAGGAACAGCAACGGAGCGGTGGCAAACAGTCCGTCAAGGTTTGCGTAACCGCTGTCAAGCACGTTATACTGCGATGGTATTACAAACAAATAGACACCGGTAATGGCAAGAAACACAGCCGTAACTATAGGGCCTGCCGCCGATGAAAAGAAATTCCTTATCTCTTTTTTTAAAAGCACCATCATTTTTACCGATATTTTTTATAAATTTGTGGGCTGAAACCAAACATCTGTTCCAACCGTCTGCAAAGATATGGAATTTTAACCGCAATGACAAAAAGAGAGTGGATAAATAGAATAATTTTATTTACAATTATTTGGATTGTAGGGGGGAAGATCTCTCCACTTCGCTCCGCTCCGGTCGAGATGACGGAAGCAAAATCCGCCCTTGACCCTTGTCCCTTGACCCTTGTTCCATATTCTATTAAGGCAGAATTTGTTGGCGGCTACATATACCCACATGATAAGAATATAGTCAGCCCTGCGGTAAAAGGGCCTTCACTTGGCGGTCAGATTGCATTTGAGTGGCATACAGACGGCTCACGTCAGTGGCACTTGGACTTTAACCGCCCCACCATTGGCTTGGCATTGCAGGTTATAGACCTTAGCAACCCAAAAGTGTTAGGGCAAATGATTATCCCTTACACCTACATAAATATACCTATGGTTCGCTCACGTGTGGCAGACTTTAACTTTATGATAGGCGGCGGTTTCGGGTTCTGCACCAAACCTTGTGATTTGGAAGAGGCTCGCAAGCATGATTCCATGCAACCTTCCACTAACAACTTTATTATAGGTGGTCCTCTTACATTTAATCTGCAGGCAGGTGTAAATGTGGATTTTCACGTTCACAAGCAGGTGGATATAACACTTGGCGTGGATTACAACCACTGCTCCAGCGGCTCTCTTTTCCAACCTAATTCAGGGCTTAACATATTTGACGGTAAAGTGGGCTTAAAATACCACCCCGTTATACGTAAGTATGACAAACCCATTGAGGTTAAGAGAGATACTACAAAACTAAAGCGTTGGTACGGAGAGATTATAGCCAGCGGAGGTGCAAAGACACTATATTATAAGGATACAAAATATTGGGGCTGTGCATCGCTGAACTTTGAGGCTTTTTACCGCACATGCCGTCAGCACAGGATAGGTATAGGTGTGGATATGTTCTACGATGGTGCGTTTACCACAACTGCTGTTCAGGGGGCAGATGGCAAGTGGAAAAGTTATGACGGCAACACACACTTTGGCAAGACATTCACCACAGAAGACAAGTTCCTTAATAAGTTCCGTGTAGGTCTTAACATAACCAATGAGCTTATGATAGGCAAACTTATGATAGGTTTTGGTTTTGGAGTATATCTGTATGACCCTGTTAAGAATATGGAACCGTTCAAAGATGCTCTTAACGCCGCTAATAACGGAACAAGTCTTAAACGTGGTATGTTTTATGCTTACGATATTGACAAGCAGGACGGCTGGAACTATTTCCGCCTATCGTGTAAATACTATATAACCAAACACTTACTTGCTCAGATAGCGTTTAAGACGCACTTGCAGAAAGTTGAGTTTGTGGAGTTTGGTATTGGAACTTGGTTTTAATTTAGTGGACAGTGGATAGTGGACAGTGGACAATTATCACACTGTCAACTGTCAACTGTCAACTGTCAACTGATGAAGAAAATTATAATATCAGCGATTTGTATCATCATCATCGGGTTATCTGTGTGGGGATACATAGAGATGAGGAAGGACTCCGTATCAGCAAAACGTGATTTGTATGAGTCTGTTCCGGGTGAGCCTTGTGCCATTTTAGGGCTGAGCAGCATTAAGATTTTTCAGGAGAGCCTGCTCTATAATAACAACTATTGGCTCAATATGACTGTGCTTAACACCGTAAACAAGACACACAGAATAATATATGCCCTTGACTCGCTAAAAGAGACTGAGCCTCAAATAAATAACATAATATCAAGCAGACCTGTGGCTATTGCTTTCTACGCATCGCCCGATGGGGGCTTACGCTCAATGCTTACGACAGTACTGTCCAAGAGTGATTGGGAAGAGGCAGAAAAGTTTATTAACACTTATATAAGTGCAGAGTACCACACCACCTACTACAATGAGTTCTTTATAGCGTCATCGTCTGAGGAACTGATTGAGGATGCAAAACATTGCATAGATGCACATCACTCCCCTATTATGGACGATAATGTTTTCCGTAAAATAAGGTTGTCATCGGGTGATAAGCAGGAGGCTAACATTTTTATAAACGGCAAGCGTTGCCGGAATGTGCTTAAAAACATTCTGCTTGATGAGATGAACCGTGTTTTTGATGTGAGCGACCAATACGATGACTGGTGCGGCTACGATATTGATTTTTCTGAGGACCGCATAGAGATTAACGGATTTGCGTACAGCAATGGCAAATCAGGTGTGGTTCAGGCATTTACAGGGCAAAACACAAATCAAAACACACTATCGGAGGCTATGCCATACAACACTTGGTTTTTCCGCCATTTTGCCATAACCAATTTAGAGGACTACCGTGTGGTTATGTTCCCTAATGCCTACGATGTGGAAGATGAACTTGAGACAACATCGGGTGAGTCTCCTATAACATTCTTCCAGGAGTATTTTGGTGGGGAGATTGCATTTGGGCGTTCACCATTGGATAATTTTGTTATAGTTAAACTGTGGAACAGCGATGACGCACAAACAGCCCTGAGGCGTATTACATTGGAACTGAATCCTTCCGGCACCAGCAAGAACAATGGCATTGAGGTGTTTAACTTGGGCGTGAACGGTTTTGCAGGCAATGTTTTTGGTGATTATTTCACCCTACCCGATGAGTACATGTGCATAGCAGGCGGAAACCTTATTATTGCCCCTACGGCATCTTTTGCCTCTTATATTGCAACCAGAAACCACAAGACCCAGACTCTTAAATGCTCTCCTGTGTTCCGTAGTGCAGACCGCACACTGCTTAGCACATCTAACCGCTCCGTATATATTGACATTCCGTACATTGTGCGTAATACTCACAAGTTCTTCAAGAGTGATTTTGCTGACAGAATAACGGAAAACAAGGATTTGTGGACATCGTTTGACTGTATAGGACTGCAAAGTGAGAATGAGAATGCCAATATGGATTACCAGCATTTCTTTATTCAGTATTCAGGCAAGCCCGGCGATGTGGTGGCTGAATACACCCCTGTGGATTTCACACCCGATAGCACAGAAACCGCCCCATCAGTTACTACAGCGGAGCCGGAAACCATAGATAAATCAGAGACCTTGGCGGAGACGGAATCTAAAGAGGCAGAGCCTCAGCAGTCTGTATCGGAGGCAGAAGGTTTGGGTAAAATATTCTCTGTAACGCTTGACGCACCTGCCGTTATAAAACCTCAGATTTTCACCAACCACTATACTGGTGAGAATGAGATATTTATACAAGACAGTAAAAATCAGGTCTATCTTATTTCAGCCAAAGGCAAAATACTGTGGAAAGTATCTGTAAAAGAGCCTATTATCGGTGGCATTAAGGCTGTAGATATGCTAAAGAACCGTAAACTGCAGATTGCGTTCCTTACCAAGAGCAAGCTTTACATCTTAGACCGTAACGGAAAACTGCTTTACGGATTCCCTAAAGACATTAAGGGAGAGGTATGCACTCCCCTATCTGTATTTGATTATGATAACAATAAGGACTACAGGTTTGCCTACGGCACTAAGGATAATGTGATTCACATTACCAAGAAAGACGGAACCGTACTGCCAGAATGGAAAAATGCAAAATCCCTTAGCAACATAGACGGTGAGATTAAGCATATCCGCCTAAATAACAAGGATTTTATAACTTTTGGAGATGCATCTAAAATTTATTTCCTTGACCGTAAGGGTAAGAGCCGTATGAGCTGTGGTGATGGGCTGGTTAAGTCTGCCGGTAATGATATTTACAAAGATATTTCTGAACTGAAGTTTGTAACCTCTCTAAGCAATGGCAAAATCTGTTTTATATCCACCAATGATAACGAGACATCCACCCTGCTTAAAAAATATGGCAACAACCACCGCTTTATGCGTGAGGGTGAGCTTTATTTGTTCTGCAACTCATCGGGCTTTGATGTTTATAATAGAGATTTGACCCTTATTTTCTCTGATTCACACATAAACGCCTCCGCTATGGACGCATCGGGTAATGTATGGGGCGTTTATAACTCTCACAGTAAAAGCATAGCGGTATATGTACATGGCAAAGACGGCTCTGTAAGCAAGAGCGTTATAGACTCAGAGGGCTCAGCCGTATCAGACCTGTTTACCGTCTCCACACTAAAACCTCTTGACGGCAAGGCTGTGGTAATCTGCACCGGCAACACCATAGAGGTCTATACCCTGCCTGTGAAATAACGCTGGGAATAAAAAATCTGCTAAAGGTGCTTAGCTAAAATTTGGTGATTTGAAATTTTGTGCGTACATTTGCAGAAATATATATACAAGTATGTCTGCACAAGAAAATCAGCAAAAAGCATTGGAGTGGATAAGTACACGCTCCAATCGTGTTATTGATTATCAATGGGAGATTCAGCACCACAACCAAATGCACGAAGCCTACGAGAAGTCCTTGTAGGGTTAAATCGTTTTGAACAACATATTGCGGCAGCACAATGGGCTATTGCCAACAATAAGGTTATAGATATATACCTTTTATCAGACATCCGTCCTAAAAATGTTTTACGAACACCAGATGGCACTACCTTTGTTATTGATGCTGAAGTTTCACTATGCATCAGCCACTGATGTAAACTTATAATAAATAGCGCTAAGTTACTGATTACATTCTTCTCACCACCATTCCTCTGATTTGGAGGCGATGGTGGTGATTTTTTGTGGTTTCCAAGTACCATCGTACAATTTTATTTCAAAAAAATCTGCAATTTTTTTGGTTTTTGCTTTCATTTGTGTATCTTTGTGGCGTAGTCCACGCTGATTTCTCCTTGTGGAGATGATGGGTGGGCTTAGAGGGGTGTAGGTCTGAGACCTACAAATGACATATTAAAGGCGTCTTAACGCACTTTGTTCTTGTCCGTATAGAATCTGGTAAATTCAAAACTTTATGACAAGGCAATGCGGCATTAGATGTCCGATGGGTATGTATATACTATGTGCTATTCTATAAGAATACGCATAAATACATATTCAGCGTGGACTCGGTGTTGCTTGTTCTTCATAAAGGGGCAATACCAGAGCCTTATACGGTGGAACGGCAGCAATGCAGTCCCGCTTTTTTTATGTCCGTTTGTGAACAAAACAATGGATATCTGTTGCCCATTCCGCTACAAAATTGTAGTCTTTTAGCAACTTTTAACATTATTTAACATTAAGAATATTCCCTTTTCATTACCTAACGGTCAGTACTTACACTGTCAACCGTATAAAACTAAAAACAATAAAAAAACAAAACATTAACTATAAAATTTTAATACCTATGAAAACAAAAAATTTATTAAAAAGTTTAAAAAACAGGTTAGGGCTGGTAACAGCCATACTTGCAATGTTAGTAGTAAGCCAAGGTGCAATGGCTACAGATTGCTATTTAAAAGGCAATTTTGACAATTGGGGAACTGGTAAGAAATTTGAGGGTACAAGTTACCCATATGTGTTGCATACTAATATTGGAACAAACTATACTTGTGAATTTAAGATTCAAATAGGAACAGGCGATGATAGTTGGTATGGTAATAATGGCACCATAAACGCAGATGTTTCTGATTTGTCATTTACAACATCAGGTGGTAACTGTAAAATTTCATTGGGTTCAATAGGAGATGTTACCTTTATTGTTACGTCAGGACCTACGGTTCAAGTTATTTATGGCTCGTTATATGGTGACTTTGGAAGTGGATGGAAAGATTATTATTTTGAGTCAGACGGTTCTGTCTCTGTCAATATTTCGTTCACTGGAGACAAGGAGTTTAAAGTTAAGAAAAAGGAGTGGTTTGGAATAAATAATACTCCAACAATGACAAGAAGCAGTTGTACAGACTGGGGATTCTATCAAGGTCAAGGCAACGTAAAGGTAAATGCCGATGTAACAGGTACATATACTTTTACTTGGGATGAAACAAATAAGAAACTTTCAGTAACCTATCCAATTCCAAGCCCTTTGCATGTTGCCGGAAATGGTAGTGGTAAAGGCAGTTGGTGCTGTGGTAAAAATTGGGTAAATAATGAGTGTGCCATGACTAATAGAACAAAAACCTTTAATGATGTTCCTGCAAGTGATGATTTGGAATTCCAAATAACCAATGGTTCTTGGGATTGGAAGTCATATACTTGGGATGGTGATGATTCGGAAATGAATGGTGCAACAGCTAGTCAATATCAAAGTGATAAGATAAAGATACAAACAACAAAGGTTCAGAATATTACAATATCTTATAATGACAATAGCACAATTCACATAAAATGTGAAGATAATTGCACCCCACCAACAATCACCTCTCACCCAAGCACAGTTCCTAAAACATATACACAGGGAGATGATGCAGAGCCATTGAGTGTTACGGCAAGCGGAACCTCACTGTCTTATCAGTGGAAACAGAGTTCGTCAGCAGATGGTTTTTACGAAAATGTTACGGGAGGTACTGGTGCTAATACAGCAACTTACACTCCATCTACCGATAATATTGGTAAACTATATTACAAATGTTATGTTTCCAACTCTTGTGGCAATGTAACAAGTAACGCATCTGGTGCCATTACGGTAACTGCAGGCTCTGACATCACCGTCACTCCTGCTTCTCCTAAGGCATACGAGGTTATAACACTAAGTACACGGAGTGGTGGCGATATGGTTTGGTCTAAGACCGTTGGCAATGATAACGCTTACTTTGTAAATGCTGACGGAACAACAACCAGCGGTCCTACTACTGCAGAGAGCATAAAATTCAAGGCACCTGCAGGTGATTACACCATTACAGCCACACCAGCGGCTGGTGGTGATAGCATCGGCAGGGATATCACAGTAGGTGTTGATTCAGATGATTGTAACTAAGTCTCACATTTATCTTTGGCTATTAGTTAAATTATATATTTTTTGTTTCTAATAGTAATTAAGTTTTGTTTGTGCAACACGCCCCAACTTCCAAGTGGGCGTGTTGTTTTTTTTAAATTGTTAATAAGTTAATCCACGTTTTTTTTGTAATACACTCTATTTGCCGTAATTTTGCATATTGCATTAAAATTGGTGTAAAATGATATCATTTTTTAAGACTTCCGCAGGCACTTACTACGCTGTGGAGACAGAGAGTGCATTAGACGCACAAGATTCAGAAAAACTTGTATGGCTTTTTGACGGAGCCACCCCGCTTGGCTGTGCCGCCATAGACGGAGACTTTACAGGTCCCCGCCGTGAGATGATTACCCCTTGGAGTACCAATGCCGTAGAAATCACCCAAAATATGGGTCTTAAAGGCATTAAGCGTATAGAGGAGTATATTCCAAGCAGTCAGGTTAAGGAATTTGACCCGATGCTGCAACGCAAATACACCAAACTTGACGGCACATTGTTTAATGTAGATAAGACTCCAGACCCAATAGTTTATATTAAGGATATAGTGGAGTACAACAAGCAGGAGGGTCTTGCACTTAGTGAGCAAGAGATTGCCTATCTTAATGAGGTTTCAGAGAAACTTGGCAGACCGCTTACAGACAGTGAGGTGTTCGGGTTCTCACAGGTTAACTCAGAGCACTGCCGTCATAAGATTTTCAACGGACAATATATAATAGACGGCAAGGAGAAGGAACTATCTCTGTTCAAACTTATTAAAAAGACATCGCAAGAGAATCCAAATACACTTGTATCTGCATATAAAGATAATGTGGCATTTAATGCAGGTCCTAAAATACAACAGTTTGCCCCTAAAAGCGGGGACAAGCCGGACTTTTTTGAGGTAAAGGACATAGAGTCTGTAATATCTCTTAAGGCAGAGACTCACAACTTCCCTACTACCGTAGAGCCGTTCAACGGTGCCGCAACAGGTACAGGTGGTGAAATCCGTGACCGTCTGGGCGGCGGTAAGGCTTCACTGCCTATTGCAGGTACAGCGGTTTATATGACCTCTTACCCACGTAATGAGCAACGCAGTTGGGAATGGAGCATAAAGGAGCGTAAATGGTTATACCAAACCCCTGAACAGATACTTATTAAGGCTTCTAACGGAGCATCTGATTTTGGAAACAAATTCGGTCAGCCGCTTATCTGCGGTTCTCTGCTTACATACGAGCATCAGGAGAACGATAAGACCTACGGCTACGATAAGGTTATAATGCTTGCAGGTGGCGTAGGTTTCAGCTCAAAACGTGATGCCCTTAAAGGCGAGCCTGTTCCCGGAGAGAAGGTTGTGGTTATGGGCGGCGATAACTATCGCATTGGTATGGGTGGCGGTGCAGTATCGTCTGTAGATACAGGTTTATATGCAGGTGCCATTGAGCTTAATGCCGTACAACGTGCCAACCCTGAGATGCAGAAACGTGTATCTAACGTAATCCGTACTCTTGCAGAGAGCGACAGCAACCCAATAGTCTCTATCCATGACCACGGTGCAGGCGGACATCTTAACTGCCTCTCTGAACTTGTGGAAAGCACTGGAGGCAAGATAGATATGAGCAAACTGCCTATTGGTGACACTACCCTATCTGATAAGGAGATTATAGGCAATGAGAGCCAGGAGCGTATGGGTATGCTTATAGATGAAAAGAATCTGGAACTTGTAAAGCGTATTGCAGACCGTGAACGTGCCCCTATGTATGTTGTGGGTGAGACTACAGGCGATATGGATTTTGTATTTGAGAAACCCGATGGTGTAAAGCCTATAAATCTTAAACTTGAAATGATGATAGGCAATCCTCCACGCACTGTAATTAAGGATAATACGGTAGATGAGAAATTTGCAGAGCCTAAGACATCTGCCGCCAAGATAGAGGAATACCTAAAAGATGTACTCACTACAGAGAGTGTTGCATGCAAGGATTGGCTTACCAATAAGGTGGACCGCTCCGTTACGGGTAAAATTGCACGTCAGCAGTGCCAAGGTGAGATTCAGTTGCCACTTAGCGACTGTGGTGTTGTTGCACTTGACTACACAGGCACAAGCGGTATTGCCACATCTATAGGTCATGCCCCTATTGCTGGACTTGCATCGCCTGAGAATGGTTCTGTACTATCTATTGCAGAGGCACTTACAAATATAGTTTGGGCTCCGCTAAAGAACGGACTCAGCAGTGTATCACTCTCCGCCAACTGGATGTGGCCTTGCAAGAATCCTGGTGAGGACGCACGCCTGTACAAGGCTGTGGAGGCTTGCTCTGATTTTGCATGTGCATTGGGCATAAACATTCCTACAGGTAAGGACAGCCTCTCTATGACTCAGAAATATGGCAACGATAAGGTTTATGCACCTGGTACGGTAATTATTTCGGCAGGAGCAGAGGTAAGCGATATTAAGAAAGTTGTAAGCCCTGTTATTGTAAAGGATAAAAAGACAGATATCTACTATATAGATTTCTCTTTTGACTCTATGAAACTTGGTGGTTCTGTGCTATATCAGACACTGCAGGCTGTAGGTTCAAAAACACCTGCCATTAAAAACGCAGACTATTTTGCAGAGGCATTCAACACTATACAAGACCTTATAAATAAAGGGCTTATACTTGCAGGACACGATATATCGGCTGGCGGTATAATAACCACTCTGCTTGAAATGACTTTTGCAAACAAGGACGGTGGTCTTAAAATAAATTTCTCTGAACTTGCAGAAAAGGATTTGGTTAAGATTCTGTTTGCTGAGAACCCTGGTGTGTGCATTCAGGTTAAGGATAGCGTTAAGGTTGAAAAGATATTGAAGAATGCAGGCATAGGATTTGCCAAGATAGGCTACCCTACTGATGAGCGTACCATTGAAATAACTAAAGACAAGGAGCATTTAAGCATTGACATAGATGCTATGCGTGATGTTTGGTATCACACGTCATACTTGCTTGACCGCCGTCAGAGTGGCGAGCAGTGTGCATTGGAGCGTTTCAATAACTACAAGAACCAACCGCTTAACCTTTACATACGTAACAGTTTCTCTGGCAAGTTGGCTCAGTTTGGGCTTACACGTGTACATGGTGAGTCTAAGGCAAAGGCAGCCATCATACGTGAGAAAGGTACAAACGGTGAGCGTGAAATGGCGTACTCTCTGTATTTGGCTGGTTTTGATGTAAAAGATGTTCACATGACAGACTTGGCATCAGGGCGTGAGACACTTGAAGATGTGAATATGATTGTATTCTGCGGTGGGTTCTCTAACTCCGATGTATTAGGCAGTGCCAAAGGTTGGGCTGGCGGTTTCCGTTATAACGAGAAGGCTAAAAAGGCTCTTGAGAATTTCTACAAACGCCCTGATACACTAAGTCTTGGCATTTGCAACGGTTGTCAGCTTATGATTGAACTTAACCTTGTGAATCCTGAGCATAGCAAGCCTGCAAAAATGCTTCACAATAACTCTCATAAATTTGAATCTGAGTTTATAGGTGTGCAGATTCCAGAAAACAACTCTGTTATGTTCTCTTCTCTAAAGGGAAGCCGCCTTGGTATTTGGGTTGCTCACGGAGAGGGCAAATTCTCTCTGCCTATGGGTGAGGATAAATATAACATTGTGGCTAAATACTGCTACAGCAGATACCCTGCAAACCCTAACGGTTCTGATTTTGATGTGGCTGGCATTTGCTCTGCCGATGGCAGACACCTTGCCATGATGCCACACCTTGAGCGTGCCATTTTCCCATGGCAATGGGGTTGCTATCCAGAGGGCAGAAACGATGAAATAACTCCTTGGGTGGAGGCGTTTGTCAATGCTCGTAAGTGGATTGAAAATAAAATCAGTTGACAATTGACAGTGGACAGTGGACAGTGAATCTATTTACGACATTTTTCAAAATCGGGTTGTTTACCTTTGGTGGCGGATATGCAATGATTCCGCTTATGGAAGATGATGTTGTAAACAAGAATCATTGGCTTACCAAAGAGGATTTTGTGGATATGCTTGCTGTGGTGCAGACCCTACCCGGTCCCATCTCAGTAAACATATCTCTTTTTGTGGGCTACAGAGTTAAAGGCGTATGGGGTGCATTTTTATCTCTTTTAGGCATTGTAATTCCATCTTTTGTAATAATTCTGCTAATAGCGGCGGTGTTCACAGACTTTACTGATAACCCTACTGTAGTAAAGGTGTTTAAAGGTGTAAGACCCGCTGTGGTGGCACTTATCGCCGCCCCTATTGTAAGAATGTACAAGACCGCAGGGGTAACGCTAAAAAACATTTGGATACCTGTGGCGGCAGTTGTTCTTATTGGCTTTTTAGGGGTGTCGCCTATATGGGTTATTTTAGCAACAGCCATCTTAGGCATAGTTTATAATATGTGGAGACCTTCCATACAAAAACCCGATGAAAAATGAGCCTCTATCTGCAACTTTTCATAACGTTTTTTAAGATAGGCCTTTTTGGTTTTGGAGGGGGCTACTCTATTGCGGCTCTGATACAAGATGAGGTTGTAAATGTAAACAACTGGATGTCTGTGGCGGAGTTTACTGATATTATGGCTATATCGCAGGCTACACCCGGACCTATTGCCATAAACTGTGCCACATACGTGGGCTATACTGCCACACATAGTGTAATTGGCTCAGCCTTAGCCACTATTGCTGTAACATTACCGTCTATAATTATAGTGGGGCTTGTATGTGTGTTTTATGACAGGTTCAGGGCAAACAGATATGTGGGCTATGCTTTCGCCTGGCTAAAGCCTCTTGTTGTAGGACTATTGGCATCGGCTGCCGTTATGCTTTGCAATAAAGAAAATTTTATAGATTGGTATAGTATTATTATATTTGCATTGGTTGCGGCTCTATCAATAAAGAGGGTGAACCCTATAATTTTGTTGAGTTGTGCAGGGATTGTGGGAGGCTTGATATATTAGCGTTCCTGCGGAGCGATGTATGATGCTGTCGCAATGTATGATGTATAATGTATGATGTATGAGACATGTTGAAGAGACATTATTATTGTTGTCTCAACAGAACATTTCTGATGATGACAAAGTGAAATTGGAAGCACTTGCAAAAGGTGTGGATTGGGGAGTTGTATGCAAGTTAGCAAAGGTGCATAAAATAGAGAGCCTTATATATAACAATCTGCGTAACAATAATTTACTAAACATATTACCTGCCAATATTGAGAGCAAGTTAAAAGCCAAGTATTATCAGGTTTCTATTAGAAATTCTCAGTTCAAAGAGTTGGCAGAAAACATATCTGCATTATGCCCCGATTCTAAAATTCTGCTGGTAAAGGGTTCCGCCCTGATTTTTGATTTTTATAAGGATTTGGGGGCACGCTACCTTGCAGATGTTGACATTATGGTGCCTAAGTCAGATAGGGATTATGTTTGGAAACAGTTGACATCGGGTAATTGGAACGATGATAATTGGCCAGGTCTTAAATCAAAAGCCCACAACATTTTAAATGATGCCAACTATAAAACAATGCACTACCTCTACTATGGCAAGGCGGAGAACTCTCAATTTGTGGATATTCATTGGAAATTTTATGTAGGCGATGGGGCTGATACTGCGGCAGAGTATGCTTTTAACAAGGCTGTATGCGTGAAAGATAATATGTATGTGCACTCTAATGAGATGCAGGTGGTTCATCTTTGCACAAACAATTATCTTGATTACAGGGAAGGTGGCGTTATGTACCTTAGAAATCTATGCGATATAAATGAGTTTATTCTATCACGCAGTATAGATTGGAGTGAGGTTGATTCCATTTTACAAATTGGTGGCACACAAAGCGTTATTAGAGAGGCTGTTATACACTCTCTTAATATTATAAAATCTCTGTTTAACACACCAATTCCAAGTAAATACAAAGAGAACGTTTTTAACGGAATTGAAATTTCACCTATATCACTGTTACATCTACCTGTAACAAAATTGAAAAAAAATGCTATGCAATCTTTTATCGGGAATATAAAGGCATTAGGCAAACCATCTTTAGTATGCCTTTATGTCTTTAAGGAGATATTTCCCGATGGCAGATGGCTTAAAGGAATGTACCCCGATTCCCACGCACCCCTACTCTCCTACTGGTCTTATATGGTGCGGAGACACTTGCTACACAAAAATATAAGATACAAGGGATAATTTTCAATTATTTTTTGTATATTTGCAGTTTGTATATAAAAAACGCATTTATCACTTTAAAATTTATATAAAATGGCAAAAGAAAAGAAATTCTTGACCTGTGATGGTAATCAGGCAGCGGCACACGTATCGTACATGTTCTCTGAGGTAGCCGCTATCTACCCTATCACACCGTCATCCACAATGGCTGAGTACGTTGATGACTGGGCGGCAGCCGGAAGGAAGAACATTTTTGGTGAAACAGTCTTAGTTCAGGAAATGCAATCTGAAGCAGGTGCTGCAGGTGCAGTTCACGGTTCATTGCAGGCAGGTGCACTTACCACCACCTACACAGCATCACAAGGTCTGCTCCTTATGATTCCTAACATGTATAAGATTGCAGGTGAGTTACTACCTTGCGTATTCCACGTATCGGCACGTACACTTGCATCTCATGCACTATGTATATTTGGTGACCATCAAGACGTGATGGCTTGCCGTCAGACAGGTTTTGCTATGCTTTGCGAGGGTTCTGTACAAGAGGTTATGGACCTTGCAGGTGTTGCCCACCTATCTACAATCAAGTCTCGTGTTCCTTTTGTAAACTTCTTTGACGGATTCCGTACATCTCATGAGATTCAGAAAATTGAGGCTCTTGACAATGAAGATTTGGCTCCGCTTATTGACCAAAAAGCATTGGCAGAGTTCCGTGAAAGGGCTTTGAACCCACAGAATCCTGTTATGCGTGGTATGGCAGAGAACCCAGACCACTTCTTCCAGCACCGTGAGGCTTCTAACCCTTACTACAATGCAGTTCCTGAAATTGTAGAGGAGTATATGAATGAGGTTTCCAAAATTACAGGACGTAAATACGGACTATTTAATTACTATGGTGCACCCGATGCAGACCGTGTAATAATTGCAATGGGTTCTGTAACAGAGGCTATACGTGAGACTATAGATTACTTGACGGCTAAGGGTGAGAAGGTTGGACTTGTAGCAGTTCACCTATATCGTCCGTTCTCTGCAAAACATTTCCTTGCGGCACTTCCAAAAACCGCTAAGCGTATTGCTGTACTTGACCGTACAAAAGAGCCTGGTGCTAACGGTGAGCCTATGTATCTTGATGTTAAAGATGTTCTTTACGGAATGGAGAATGCTCCGCTTGTAGTTGGCGGTCGTTACGGTCTTGGTTCTAAAGACACCACTCCTGCCCAAATACTTGCAGTTTATGAGAACCTTGCAATGAAAGAGCCTAAAAATCAATTCTGCATAGGTGTAGTTGATGATGTTACATTCACATCGCTGCCTAAGAAAGAAGAGATTGCTCTTGGCGGTGCAGGTATGTTTGAGGCTAAGTTCTACGGACTTGGAGCTGACGGTACTGTAGGTGCAAACAAGAACTCTGTTAAGATTATAGGTGATAACACAAACAAGCATTGTCAGGCTTACTTCTCTTACGATTCCAAGAAATCAGGAGGTTTCACCTGCTCTCACTTGCGTTTTGGTGACTCACCTATCCGCAGCACATATTTGGTTAACACACCTAATTTTGTGGCTTGCCACGTACAGGCTTACCTAAAAATGTACGATGTTACACGTGGCTTGCAAAAGAACGGTACATTCCTTCTTAACACAGTTTGGGACGGCGATACACTTGCCGCCAACCTGCCTAACAAGGTTAAACGCTACTTTGCACAAAACAACATCACTGTTTATTATATAAATGCAACTCAGATTGCACAGGAAATAGGTCTTGGCAACCGTACCAACACCATTCTTCAATCTGCATTCTTCCGCATTACAGGTGTTATTCCTGTAGAGCTTGCTGTAGAGCAGATGAAGAAATTTATTGTTAAGTCATACGGTAAGAAAGGTCAGGACGTTGTAGATAAGAACAATGCCGCAGTTGACCGTGGTGGTGAGTACAAGCAGCTTACTATTGACCCAGCTTGGGCTAACCTACCTGATGACGCTGCCGTTAAGAACAACGATACTGAATTTGTAAATAATATAGTTCGTCCTATAAACGCACAAGACGGAGACTTACTACCTGTATCTGCATTCAAGGGTATTGAAGACGGTACTTGGTATCCTGGTACAGCTGCTTGTGAAAAACGTGGTGTAGCGGCATTTGTTCCTGTTTGGAATGCAGAAAACTGTATCCAATGTAACAAATGTGCATTTGTATGCCCTCACGCTTGTATCCGTCCGTTTGTATTGGATGACAATGAGGCTGCAGGTCTGAATGCAACTATGATTGAGATGAAGGCTCCTCTTGCTATGAAGGGAATGAAGTTCCGTATGCAGGTAGGCGTTATGGATTGCCTTGGTTGCGGTAACTGCGTTGATGTTTGTCCTGGTAATCCAAAACTTGGAGGTCCTGCTCTTAAGATGGTTCCTCTTGAAGGTCAGCTTTCAGAGGCTGCTAATTGGGATTACTGCGTAGCTAATGTTAAGTCTAAACAAAATTTGGTTGACATAGCGGCTAATCCAAAGAACTCTCAGTTTGCAACTCCGCTGTTTGAGTTCTCTGGTGCTTG
Organism: Paludibacteraceae bacterium; assembly: GCA_024399495.1. Lineage (GTDB taxonomy): Bacteria > Bacteroidota > Bacteroidia > Bacteroidales > Paludibacteraceae > Enterocola. The sequence goes on along the minus strand of JAKSNY010000013.1, from coordinate 35,858 downwards.
TTCAGGTTGCGGTGAGACTCCTTACGTTAAGCTTATCTCTCAACTGTTTGGTGACCGTGAGATTGTATCTAACGCTACAGGATGTTCTTCAATCTACTCAGGTTCTGTTCCTTCTACTCCTTACACTAAGGATGAGAACGGTCATGGTCCTGCTTGGGCTAACTCACTGTTTGAGGATTTCTGTGAGTATGGTTTAGGTATGCAACTTGCCGCTGAAAAGATGCAGGCTCGCCTTGTAAACATTATGACAGAGGCTCAAAACTGCGATAAATGTACAGATGAGATGAAGGCTCTGTATCGTGATTGGATTGAGAATCACAACGATGCAGCCAAATCAAAGGAACTTGCAGCCAAAATCATTCCTCTATGTGAGAAATGTGGTTGCGATTACAGCAAACAAATCCTTGCACTTAGCGGTTACCTTGTAAAACGCAGCCAATGGATAATAGGTGGTGACGGTGCCTCTTACGATATAGGTTACGGCGGTCTTGACCACGTAATTGCATCGGGTAAGAATGTAAATATTCTTGTACTTGATACAGAGGTATATTCTAACACAGGTGGTCAGGCTTCCAAGGCTACACCTCTTGGTGCTATTGCCAAGTTTGCCGCTGCAGGAAAGCGTGTACGTAAGAAAGACCTTGGTATGATTGCCACCACTTACGGCTATGTATATGTGGCACAAGTTGCTATGGGTGCTGATAATGCTCAGTGCTTAAAGGCAATACGTGAGGCAGAGGCTTACGATGGTCCATCTATAATAATTGCTTACGCTCCTTGTATCAACCATGGTCTTAAAAAGGGTATGGGCAAGGCACAGGCAGAAGAGGCTGAAGCAGTTGCATGTGGCTATTGGCACTTGTGGAGATTCAACCCTGCACTTGAGGCAGAGGGCAAGAATCCGTTCACACTTGACAGCAAAGAGCCTAATTGGGAAGGATTCAAGGACTTCTTGAAGGGTGAGGTTCGTTACGCATCTGTAATGAAACAGTATCCAACAGAGGCTGAAGAGTTGTTCCAAGCCGCAGAAGACAACGCTAAATGGCGTTATAAGAGCTATATAAGAATGCAAAACCAACAGTACTGATTATGCTTACACTAAAGTATATTACTGAAAACTTTGATGATGCTGTAAAGCGTCTTCAGAAAAAACACTTTGACGCAGAAGAAATTCTGCGTCAAGTGGTTAGTCTTGACAATGACCGCAAGAGCCGTCAGGCACAACTTGATGCCACTCTGAACCAGATTAAGACTCAATCTGCACAAATAGGTGCACTTCTTAAGCAAGGTGCTCAAGATGAGGCTGCCAGAATCCGTGAGGACGTGGCTATGCTAAAGAGCAGGTCTCAAGAGTTTGATGCCAGAATGAAGGAGGATATTGATAAAATAACCGATATTCTGCTCTCTGTGCCTAATATTCCAAACGACACCGTACCTGAAGGCAATGGTGCCAATGACAACACTGTAGAGAAAATGGGTGGTACTGTTCCTGAACTTGGAGAGAACGCTCTACCCCATTGGGAACTTGCTAAAAAGTACAATCTTATAGATTTTGACCTTGGCGTTAAAATCACAGGTGCAGGGTTTCCTGTATATAGGGGCTTGGGTGCAAGGCTTCAAAGGGCATTGATAAACTTCTTCTTAGATGAGGCACGTGCCGCTGGTTATGAAGAGATTATGCCGCCTACCGTTGTTAATGAGGCATCGGGTTACGGAACAGGGCAACTACCCGATAAGGAGGGTCAGATGTACCATTGTAACCTTGATAATCTTTATCTTATACCTACGGCAGAGGTTCCTGTAACTAACATTTACCGTGATGTTATTCTGAACGAGAAAGACCTGCCTATAAAGAATTGTGCTTATACTCAATGCTTTAGGCGCGAGGCTGGAAGTTATGGTAAAGACGTGCGCGGTCTTAACCGTCTGCATGAGTTCTCTAAAATTGAGATTGTACGCATAGACACTCCTGAACACTCTTATCAAAGTCTTGATGAGATGATTGCTCACGTTGAGAGCCTTGTGCAGAAATTGGAGTTACCTTACAGAATATTAAGGCTATGTGGTGGCGATATGTCGTTCACATCTGCCATTACATTTGATTTTGAGGTATTCTCCGCAGCCCAAAAGCGTTGGCTTGAGGTTAGTTCAGTTTCCAATTTTGAGAGTTATCAGGCTAACCGTCTTAAATGCCGTTACAGAACAGCGGATAAGAAGACTCAACTTTGCCATACTCTTAACGGAAGTGCACTTGCACTGCCACGTATAGTTGCCGCCCTGCTTGAGAACAACCAAACTCCTGAAGGCATACGCATACCTAAGGCATTGCAACCTTATATGGGTACGGATATAATTAAGTAATATTGCAAAAATTTAAGCATGCAGGGCATATTACAGGGGAAACGGGGTATTATATTTGGGGTTATGGATAAGAACTCCTTGGCGTGGTATGTTGCGTGCAAATGCAAGGATGAGGGGGCTGAATTTGTAATAACCAATACAGATAAGGCTATTAAATTGGCAGAAACCAATCTGATAGCGAATGAACTTGGTTGTAAGGTGATTGCGTGCGATGCCACTAAAGTTCCCGATATAGAGAACCTGCTTACTGAGGCACAACAGACTCTGGGTGGTAAGATTGATTTTATACTCCACTCTGTGGCAATGTCCCAAAACTTACGCAGGCACAGGAAATATCCCGATTCCAATTACGATTACTACAATACAACATTGGATGTGTCTGCAATATCACTACATAAAATATTGCAAACATGCATAAAGACAGATGCTCTTTCTGAAGGGGCATCTGTTGTTACTCTTACATATATAGCATCGGGTAGGTTTATGGAGGGATACGGCGATATGGCAGATGCCAAAGCCCTGCTTGAGAGCATTGTAAGAAATATGGGTGGAATTTATGGTCAGCTCAGAAAAGTGAGAGTGAATGCCATTTCACAATCGCCTACCCATACCAGGGCGGAAAAATGTTTTTCTAAAGTTGAATACTTCCATAAATATGCAGACAAGATGGCACCGCTTGGCAGAGCCACTGCCACCGACTGTGCCAATTTGTGTGTAATGCTATTCTCTGATTACACTAAAGGGCTTACAATGCAAACCTTATACAATGACGGAGGTTTCAGCCAAACGGTTTTATCGGGTAATTTTATGGATAGTTTTTATTTTAATTTAAAATAAAAGCAATGAAAATAACGTTAGAATTTATACACGATTTACTTTACAAAAATGCAAAGGTAGAGTTATCGGATAAGGATTTGCAAAATATAAATGATTGTTATCAGTTTTTAAAATGTTTTGCAAACGATAAAATAATATATGGTATAAATACAGGTTTTGGACCTATGGCACAATGGCGTGTAGATGACCACAACCTTAAAGATTTGCAATATAACATAATTCGCAGTCATTCAACCGGTGCAGGAGCGGCGTTAGATGATGAATATGTCAAGGCAGCAATGGTGGCACGCTTGGGCAGTTTTGTGCAATGCCGTAGTGGCATTCATACAGAAGCGGTAAAATTATTGTGTGAGTTTATAAATAGAGATATTATTCCATTTATACCTGAACATGGCAGTGTAGGTGCAAGTGGAGACCTTGTTCAGTTGGCTCACATTGCACTTTGTATGATAGGAGAAGGAACTGTTCATTACCATGGCAAGTGGGAATCCACAAAAAAGGTAATGGAATTGGAAAACTTAAAACCATTGTCAGTTCACATTAGAGAGGGGTTAAGCATTACCAATGGTACAAGTGTAATGACAGGTATAAGTGCTGTTAATCAATTACATGCCGAGAATTTATTACGCTGGGCTATTTTAAGCGGCGTATGGATAAATGAGATTGCTGAATCGTTCGATGACTTTATTTCCGAACCACTTAATAGATGTCGCATTCATTATGGTCAACAGTATATTGCCACCGCAATGCGTGACATTGCAGATAGCAGTCTTTGTTTAAGAAAGCGTGAACACGTTTTATACAATAACAGTCATAAAGACACCACCGTTTTTCACGATAAAGTACAATCATATTACTCATTACGTTGCACACCACAAATATTGGGGCCTGTTTACGAGACACTTGAGAACTCACGCCGCATAATAGAAGAAGAGTTGAATGCGGCATCAGACAATCCTATTGTTGACCCAGAGGCTGGGAACGTATTTCATGGTGGAAATTTTCACGGTGACTACATCTCATTAGAAGAGGATAAGGTTAAGATTGCACTTGTACGTCTTACCATGACAGCAGAACGCCAACTAAACTACTTATTTCATGACCGTATTAACGGCATTTTACCACCATTTTTAAACATGGGTACATTAGGACTGAATTATGGTATGCAAGCGTGTCAGTTCACTGCCACAAGCACCACTGCTGAAAGTCAGACATTATCAATGCCAAACTATGTACATTCTATTCCCAACAATAATGATAATCAGGATATTGTATCAATGGGAACAAATTCTGCTTTGATTTGCAAACATGTTATTGAGAACGCTTATCAAGTAATGACCATTTTAATGATGGCACTGGCACAAGCGACAGATTGTCTGAAAATTCAAAACAAACTTTGTATGCAAACCAAACACTCTTATAATGAGATTCGCAAATTAACACCCGTTATTTTAGATGACACCCCATTTTACGAAGACATCGCTAAAATAGAGACATATTTAAAATCAAGAATCTAAAAATATGCACCTGTTTAAAGAACTTGAGCAAGTTTATTCCCAAGAGCAGTTTTCTGCACAAGAAGCCCAAAGTCTGGCTCATATTTACTCATGGGGACCTGTAATATTTCAAGTTACAAGGCTTATGCGTAAATATGGCATCTTAAAAATGCTGCACGATACTGAAAATGGCTTGACCGCACAGCAAATAGTTGAGAAAACAGGATTATCTCCGTATGCCATCAAGTGTCTGTTAGAGGCTTCTCTAACTATGCAACTTATTTTAATCAACACAAAAACAGATACTTACCGCTTGTCAAAAATAGGCTGGTTTGTTTTGCAAGATAACCTTATCGCCGTTGATATTGATTTTAATCACGATGTTAATTATAATGGTTGGTTTTTACTTGACAAATCACTTGAAGAGGGTCGTCCTTGCGGACTGAAACAATTTGGTGACTGGGCAACCATTTACGAGGGTTTAAGTTCATTGCCAAAACAAGTTCAAAAATCGTGGTTTGGTTTTGACCACTACTACTCAGATAACTCATTTAATGAGGCTATACAGATTATATTTAAAAATAAGGTCAGGCATTTATTAGATGTAGGCGGCAATACAGGTAAATTTGCCCGGCTTGTTACAGAACGAGTACCCGATACCGAAGTGACCATTTGCGATTTAAAACAGCAGTTGGACATGATGCAGGAACAAACTGCAGGACACATTGGAGAAAGCAGAATTCACGGCTACAGCATGAACCTGCTGAATGACAATGATGAATTTCCTACATCTAACCATTATGATGTAATCTGGATGAGTCAATTTTTAGATTGCTTTAACGAAAATGAAATTGAAAGCATTCTTAACAGAGCAACTAAAATTATGGATAGTTCTAACAGACTTTACATTATGGAAACCCTGTGGGATCGTCAAAAATATACGTCTGCCGCATTATCACTTACTATGACAAGTCTGTATTTTACCGCTATGGCAAATGGTAACAGTAAGATGTACAATACCGATGATATGGTACGTATGACACAAAACGCAAATTTGAAAATAGAGACAATTTATGATTTAATTGGAATGGGAGGTCACTCTATTCTTGTATGTAAAAAATATTAACAAATTACAAAAAATCACTATCTTTGCAGTTTAATAAAAAAGTAATAAATAGAACCCACTTTATACAATATGAAAAAAGAAGAAGTTATAGAAATTGTAAACAACTTTTTGGTAGAGGATTTTGATTTGGATAAAAATTCAATTACACCTGAAAGCACCATCACCACTGATTTAGGGATAGACAGCCTTGACATTATAGATATTATTGTAAGTGTGAAAGAGAAATTTGGGTTTAAGTTGGAGAAAGATGAACTTATGACCGTAAAGACACTCTCAGACTTATATGAATTGATCTACTCTCACGTAAAATAATATCGGGGAATTTGTATATGCAAAACAGAGCGTGGTCAGGCAAATCAGAGGGAGCAACTTGGATGCATAAAAGCCTCCTTAAGATGTTCAGACTGATGCCACCGCCCTTTGTGTATCCTATTGTGTATTGTTGGATTATTGTATCAATAGCGGCACATAGACCTGGCAGAAAAGGTATTTACCACTATTGGAAAAACAGACGCATAGAAAGCGTTTTATCAGCCTCTAAAAACGTATATTTAAGTTACTTGGAATTTGGCAAGGCGGTGCTTGACCGTTTTGCGGTATGGGCTGGCAGACATATAGATATAAAAATAGTAAACCCTGAGATTTTAGACAACCTGACCTGTAAGCCTGGCGGTTTTATTATCCTCAACTCCCACATCGGGAATCAGGAACTTGCAGGCTACTCATTCAAGATGAAAAAAGAGGCATACGTGCTTACTTTTACGGGCGATGCCAAGACGGTGAATGATAACCGCGATTCCAAATTTAGAGAGATGGGATTACATATAATACCTGTAAAAGAGGACGGAAGCCATATATTTGATATGCACAATGCCGTAAGCGGTGGTAACATTCTATCCGTTCATGGTGACAGAATGTTTTATGGAGGCAGAACACTGAAAGCGGAGATTCTTGGTAAGGAAGCATCGTTTCCAGAAGGTCCTTTCAGAACGGCTGTGGCAGAGCAAGTGCCTGTAATTACGCTGTTTATGATGCGTGAGAGCTATAAGGAATATACTCTTTACGTGTTTAAGTTATCTGACGGCACTTATAAAGGGACAAACCATAATGAGCAGGCACAAGAACTGCTTAACATATATAGAGACAAGTTGGAGTGGATTCTGGAACGCTATCCGCGTCAATGGTTCCATTTTTATGAATTTTGGAAGCAATAATTAAAATAGCGGACAATATCTACTCACCTCTTGGAATATCAACGGCAGATAATTTCAAGGCGGTGATGTCTGGCATATCAGGGTTAAAGTTTTACCCCGATATGTTTGACAATGTGGAACCTTTTACTGCCTCAGCAATGACGGAAAGAATGACTTTCTCACAAATGTGTATAGAGTCTGCATCAAGAGCACTGAAAGACACAGATATTAACCCTGCCTCAAGCGATGTTGTTTTTGTGTTTTCCACCACTAAAGGTGAGGATTTGCGATTATGGGAGCCATCTGTGGCGGTGGCAAGACACTTTGGAAACAACAATCAGCCTGTAATTGTGAGCAATGCATGTATATCTGGGGTAAATGCCCAAATAATGGCAAGCAGATTATTAACAGCAGGTATGTACAAGACCGCTGTGGTTATTGGTTGTGATGTATTGTCTAAGTTTATAGTAAGCGGATTCCAATCACTAAAAGCGTTATCGGCTGATAAGTGTCTGCCATTTGACAAAAACAGGCAAGGACTTAATTTAGGTGAGGCGGCGGCATGTATGGTTTTAAGTACCATAAGCGGCAACTCTGAATCAAAGTGCTGGCTTTATGAGGCTGGTTCAATCCATAACGATGCAAACCACATATCGGGTCCAAGCCGCACAGCAGAAGGGAGTTACAGATGCCTTTTAGATTGCGTTAAAGGCATAGACACAACAGATATTGCTTTTGTATCGGTTCACGGAACAGGCACTGCATACAATGATGAGATGGAATCCATTGCTCTGCACAGAGCAGGATTGGACAGCAAACCGGTAGTCGCTCTTAAATGCTATTATGGACACACGCTTGGAGCGGCAGGTGTTTTGGAAACCATAATATCAATGCAATCTGTTGAGAATGGTGAGATTCCAACCGCTTTAGGCTATAATGAGCAAGGCACTACATACAAGTGTTTGTTGCCTACTTCCAATACAAAAGTAAATGGCAACAGTTTTATTAAGGTGTTGAGTGGTTTTGGCGGTTGCAATGCCGCTGTAAGGTGGGCTTTAAGATAATGAGTAAGATTAGTGTTGAAATATCGGGTAAGGAATGCACTGTTAACGGAGAAAAGTTAAATTGCTCTGAAACAGGGGCGGAAGTGCTTATGGAACTATACCGTAAGTATGTTGGCGACTATCCCAAATTTTACAAGATGGACTCTTTAAGCCGCCTTGGTTTCATTGCCTCCGAACTTGTTTTACAAAAGGATGCTGAACTAAACGGAACCACCCGATTTGAGTCAAACGAGAACAGGAAAATAATTTTGGCAAACAATAACGCATCGCTGAACACAGATTTAAAATATAGCGGAACCATTGGCAAAGACAACTACTACCCTTCTCCATCGTTGTTTGTATATACTCTGCCTAACATAATAACGGGAGAGATAGCAATACGTAACAAGTATTACGGAGAGTCTTGTTTCTTGGTTTTGGAAAATATGGAACAACTAAGAAATACATTACAAACCATTGAGTTGGAATCAGATGCATTAGTAGGTTGGGTAGAATATAACGGCGATGATGATTATAATTGCACAATGTGGATTGAAAAACATTAAACCAAATAAATAAAAATTGAATATGGAAGAACTTAAGCTACAGTTAAAAAAACAGATAATAGAGGCTCTTAATCTGCTTGACATAACACCCGACGATATAGATAATTCCGCCCCACTTTTTAACGAGGGGCTTGGGCTTGACTCTATTGATGCTCTTGAGATTGTTATGATTCTTGATAAGAATTACGGCATTAAGTTTGCAGACAAGGAGCAATCAAAACTTGCACTTAAAAGTATAGATACACTGGCTGAGTACGTAACTGAGCATCGCACAAAATAGTATGCAGATTGCCATTACAGGCATAGGGATTATATCCGCTTTGGGAGTGGGTGCCATAGACAACAGAAAAAACCTGTTGTCTGGCAAGTCTTTTGTAAAAGCACCTAAGATTCTGCCTACAATTCATAAAGAGTGGCCTGTAGGTGAGGTATCGCTTGATTTTAAAGGCAACAATATTTCACGTAACGTTTTATTAGGTAACATTGCTTTAAAAGAGTGTTTGACAGACTCTGGATTAGACTGTGAGCAAGTAAAAACGCTGCCTTTTATAAACGGCACTACTGTAGGTGGTATGGATATTATTGAAAATCATTATGGGGATTGGAGCAAAGGAGATTTTTCTAATATAGCCTGTATTGAACAGTTGGAGGCTGATTGGACAACCAAAACACTTGCAAGCGAGTTCTCTTTATCTGACCACACTACAATCTCCACCGCTTGCTCATCGGCACTAAACGCAATAATCTATGGTGCAGACCTTATACTTACAGGTGCAGCCAAACGTGTGGTAGCAGGAGGAACAGAAGCCCTTACAAAATTTCATCTAAACGGTTTTGCCTCACTTGGAATTATTTCTGAAAATATTTGCCGTCCGTTTGCCCCTGACCGTGACGGCATAAACTTAGGCGAGGGTGCGGCTTATCTTATTTTAGAAGACGCATCTGAGGCAAGAGACAGGGGTGCTCATATTTACGGCTATCTGGCTGGGTATGCCAACTGCTGTGACGCATACCATCAGACAGCATCATCTCCCGATGGTGACGGAGCCTATAACGCTATGAGTCATGCAATGAGTATGGCTGGATTGACATCGGGTGATATAGATTACATAAATGCACACGGCACTGCCACCCAAAATAATGATGCAAGCGAACTGCATGCCATAGAGAGGCTTTTTGGAGAAAATCATACGGTGAAAATAGAATCTACAAAACCACTTACAGGGCATACCACATCGGCAAGCGGAAGCATAGAGTCCATATTCACCTTATGGAAAATGGAAGAAAACGGTTACAAATATGCCGTTTGCAACGCCTTTGGGTTTGGAGGCAACGACTCTTCCATAATACTGTCAAAAGTAGCCGTTACACCTTGTAACACAATCCTAAACATAACGCCTCACAGTACTGAAACTATTGAATACAACGGCAATTTAGATTATAAAAAAATAATTCCTCCACTACAGGCACGCAGAATGACACCATCATTATGCCAGCTTATTGCCACTGCACACTCTGCCCTACAACAATCAGGAATAGATAAACCCGATGCCATAGTTGTAAGCACACAATGGGGCTGCATAGTACAAACAGTATCTCTGCTTGACCAACTTACAGAGAACGGAGAAAACTCACTATCGCCAACAGCGTTTATGAACTCCACCCACAACACGGCGGCATGCACATTGGCACGCACTTTAGATTGTAAAGGGTTTAACATAACATTGGTGTCTGATTACAATCCTTTGAAAAAAGCGGAGTTTCAAGCAGAAATGCTTATAAAAAGAGGGGTGGCTAAAAGTGTTCTTGTTTGTGTCTTTAATGAAACCGACACAAAATGGCAGTCTTTACTTAACAAAGCAGGAATAAAAGCAGAAACAATTATAGAATCAAAAGTAATAACTATATGAAAAAGAGCATAATAATATTTGTTTTATCAGTTATATCCCTAACTCTAAACGCACAGGTAAAAGTGGCTCACTTATCAAAAATAGAGGCTGATTTTAAGCAAGAGAGAACCTCGGCAGCCCTTACAGAGCCTGAATTTACAACAGGCAAGTTCAAGTATGTATATCCCGACAGTGTGGTTTGGACTTACGATTCAGACGATGCCATTAAACTGCCTAAAATACTTACAAAACTCATTGCCAAGGTTAATGACAGCGATGAGACAAACAACCCTGCATTCCAAAAAGATTTTGAAAAGACCTGGAACGGCAACACTCTTACCATAAAGCCCAAGAAAAAAATAATGTCAAATATACTTAACTCCATATCCATAACATTTACAAAAGACGGCGTGGCAGACAAGGTTTTTGTAGATGAGAAATCGGGGAATACCACAAATATTCAGTTTCTTAACATGACATATACAAAAAAATGAGACGTGTTGTAATTACAGGAATGGGTATATACTCTTGCATTGGCACTAATCTTGACAGTGTAAGGCAGTCTTTGTACAATGGTGTATCGGGCATAGGCACAGACCCTTCAAGAAAGGATATGGGATTCCGCAGCCTACTTACAGGCATAGTTCCCCCACCCGATGTTAAGGCGGAACTAAACCGTCACCAGCGTGCACTTATGCCAGAAGAGGCACTATATGCCTATTGTGCCACCAAAGAGGCTCTGACAAATGCCAAACTCACACCGGAAGATATAGAGAAAGAAGATGTAGGACTCATTTACGGCAATGATTCCACAGCACAAGCCGTTATAGAGGGTGTAGATAGAATGAGGCTTGTAAACGATACCACCCTATGCGGTTTAGGCACCACATTCAAGTCTATGAACTCAACCGTTACAATGAACCTTGGCTGCATATTCCACTTAAAGGGAATAAACATGACCATATCGTCTGCCTGCTCATCGGGTAGCCACTCCATTGGGTTAGGCACTATGCTTATACGTAACGGAATGCAGGATATGATTGTAGTGGGCGGTGCTCAAGAGACAAACTCGTATGCCGTAGGAGCGTTTGACGGCACTTACGCATTCTCTGTGCGTATGGACGAGCCTACAAAAGCGTCACGTCCGTTTGATAAGAACAGAGACGGACTTGTGCCATCTGGCGGTGCCGCCACCATAGTGTTAGAGGAATATGAACACGCTGTAAAACGTGGGGCTGACATATTAGGAGAGGTTATAGGATGGGGATTTTCAGCCAACGGAGACCATATATCGGCACCCAATGTTGAGGGTCCTGAAAAATCCATAAGAAACTGCATAAGCAATGCCGGAATTGATATAAGGGAGATAAGTTACATTAACGCTCATGCCACATCAACTCCGCTTGGAGACTCTTGTGAAGCCAAAGCGTTGCATAATATTTTTGGAGACATTAAAGTTCCTGTTACATCCACCAAATCTATGACAGGGCATGAAATGTGGATGTCAGGCACTTCAGATGTAATATACTCTATGCTTATGATGCAGAATGGTTTTATTGCCCCTAATCTTAATTTTGAAGAACCCGATGATGATAGTGCCAATCTCTATATACCAAACCGTAGGCTTGACAAGCACTTTGATATGTTCCTTGCAAACTCATTCGGTTTTGGAGGCACAAATTCCACACTAATAATAAAAAATATTAATACCAGTTTGAATATACCTGAAAAAAGTTTACCTTTGTAAACAGAAGTCAACTCTTTTATAATATGACACCGTAAGAACACAACAGGATCTCTATCTCTACGAAAGGATGAAAAAAATAAGGCAACTATATATGGAAAAGAGAATATTTCTCATGGGTGTTCTATTGGCAAATGTACTGTCAATAGAAATTGCACAAAGTCAGAGTATAAATTATCTGTCACATTGCTACATTCCAAAAGATAGTCTTATTAAACAAGAAGTGTCATATATAAAACCTGGATCAGCAGGTAAAGATATCGAATGGGATTTTTCTGTTTTAACCACACTGACAGATGAATATGTATTAAAGTATGACGGAAAAAAAGATTCAATTTGTAGCTTGGAACATAGAACACGCTATATTTATTCACAAAATGAAAATGGAATCAAATGCGTTGGTTTTGAAAACGCCAATACTTATATAAAATTCGACAAGCCTTTTATGTCATTGCCTTTTCAGTTCACCTATGGAGATTCTATGTCAACATTTTTTTCAGGCAATGGTGAGTATGGCAATGGACTGTCTCTGCATATTAAAGGAAAGCAAACTATCACTGCGGATGCGATTGGAACAATTATTCTGCCATATGAGAAATTAAATGTATTGCGAATAAAAAGCGTAGAAACATTTAAGACATCTGACTCTATTGAGATAGAGAAGACCACATATAAATGGTATTCTTCTGATTGCAGATATCCTGTTTTTGAAAGTGTAGAAACAGTATTTCATACAACCGCAGCAAAGGACTCCACTGTATTCAATGCGTCATTTATATACTCAGCCAACCAACAAGAAAAACGAATAATGGACACTGATAATGCCATTGATATATTTGGATACAATTATATGGAACAAATGAGAGGCACAGAAGCTTTAGAAATTTCATATTTTGATGTCTATCCTAATCCAGTTAAAGAGAACACAACCGTATGGTGTAACATCAATCAACAGGCAAATATTCTTATTTATCTCTATTCTGAAAATGGTATTTCATACTATTCAACAGAGAAAATAGCAAATGCTGGTGAGAACAAATGGAAGATTCCCACATTCCATTTACCTAAAGGTAGTTACATTATAAGAATCTCAACAAACGCACCTAAATCTGTTTCAAAGGTTATTATTAAAGAATGAGAATTAAAACATTTATACTATTTAAATTGTCTTGTTTGTTGTGTGTAACATCATACGCTGTATCAAATTCTATATATGATGGTTCTATGCCAACCTGTGTAATGACACCTGAAGCAGCGACAATGACTCGATATGGTACATATCCTGTCAGTTATTATACTGGAACAACCGATGTTACAATACCCATTTATACAATAAAAAATCAAGATATTGAAATTCCCATCACTTTAGATTATGATGCATCTGGTTTCAGACCAAATCAAAACGATGGCTTGACTGGACAAAATTGGCGACTAATGTATGGAGGCATAATAACAAGACAAGTTAGAGGTGTTCCCGATGATAAGCAAATATCGATTGGTGGTAGAGTCTATGATGGTTATCTATATTTAGTCCGTTCAATCCAGACCAACAGTAAGGAGTATCTACTCAATGTTACTAATTATTACAATCCTGACTATTTCCCAAAATTTATGTTAAATAATAAAACCTGTTTTAGTCATTCCCCAGATTTATTTACAGTGTTACTTCCAAACAGGACATCATTTCAATTTATGATTGACAATAACGGACAGATACAAATAATAGGGGGACGAGCTTGCAAGGTGAATATCACAGGAGTTCCATTACAAGGTCACGATTCTAGAATCACATCAAGCGAAATTGTCGTTACAGATGAGAATGGTTATATATATAAATTTGGAGGTGCCATATCTAACCTTGAGATCTCCTATCCTGCGGAATACTATGATGCAACAAATAGTTATATTCAAATGGGCATAAACAACGGAGTCATTAATGCCTGGTATTTAAAGACGATACAAACACCGAATAACAGAACAGTTGCAACCTATTCTTATATGAATACAGCTATCAGAGATGAAAACATACTGACAGATGCTCCATATATTCAGAAAAGCATCAGTTTATATCAAAACATTTCAAGTGATGGAACAGTAAAAAACGAAAACCTTCATTTTACAAAAATGGTAATTCCCACCACTATAACCACTGATGGATACAAGGTCTCTTTTTCATACGAACAAACCAATACATTTTTGTACGGAAATGAAGGTTCCACAATAACAAGAATTATAAATGGTACTAGTAGCAACTATAATAATCGGTTTACGAGCAGCAATTTTCTACTAAAAAAAATTGAAATAAGCGATTATAGAGATACAATAAAGGCTCAATTTGATTATAAAACTGTATTAAGCACATCTGGTGGTGTATCAGACACACAAAGTGGTCGCCAGTTCCTGAAATCAGTAAAAGTTGGAATAAAGGAATTTTTATGTGAGTATTATGACCAGAATTTACCTCATCCCTCTACAAAGCAATTGGATATGCAAATGTACTATAATGGAAATTCTAATTGCACAAATTTATTGCCATTAAATCCGTATCTAGATTGGAATACCATTTTTAATCAGGATTTTTCTCATAGAAATACAAATCCAGCGTGTGCTAATGTAGGAATGATTTACTCTATTACCTATCCCACAGGTGGCTCCTCTATTTTTGAGTTTGAGTCTCATCAGTACGGCAAAAAAATAAGACGAAAAATAGATGGCGGTATTGGAGAGGAAATATTGAATTCAAATGGTTATTTAGGTGGAGTACGAATAAAATCAATCAGTAAATCCAATGGTGAAAAAATAGAATACATATATGAAAATGACAATGGGGCATCATCAGGTATATTTCACGATGATGGTGCATATATTGTATTTTATGAAACACCTAATTCTACTAATAGTTGGTACCAAATATCTATGAATTCCTTAAATCTTCAATATACGGTTGGAGAGAGCTATATAGGATATTCATCTGTTATTGAAAAACACATTGGAACACCTCAGCAAAGACAACAGAAAAAGAAAATGACCTTTACCTCCAGATTAACCAACGGCGATACTTTTATCCTAAATAATAATAGTTATGTAATCACTATGGGGGATATAGGGAACTCCAACATTTTTAAAGCAGAAATGAATCAGTTCTTGGTTCCATCAAGCAAATATATGGAGAGAGGTCTTCTGACTGGAGAATATGTTTATAATGGAACAAATCTCTGTAAAAGTATTGAATACTATTATGGGTATAACTTATCACTCAATGAAAGATATATTGTTGGAACAGATGTTGTATTTTCTACGAATAACAGAGGTGCAGCTAACGCATATGCAACATATCTCTACTCCTATGATCAAATGACAAAAGTAACTGGAACTCTTTTAAACAACGAATGGGTGTACGAATCACATTCTTATGATAGAAAAGGTTTATCATATAATACCCCACACAATTTAATCACAAGTGAGTGTATGTCGTTGTCCAATGGAGATTGTAAAACCATAGAGTATTTACACCCTCTTGACTACGGGATAATGAACTCATACAGTGGTGCTCAAGCACAAGGCATATATGAATTGCAGCAGAAAAATATTGTATCCCCAATCATAGAGCAATTTGAATATGTGGAAAACGGAGGATATCGTATGACAAGTAATTCAGGTTGTGCATCTCTGGCTTTAGTAAGAAGTACCATTGTTGATTACAGACATGACCAAAACTGCTCATTGCCTAAACCCAAATACGTTTACGAGACAAGACTAACAACTCCAATATGTGTGTATAATTATGCCAAATCATACATCAGGAATGGTTCTTTTGTATATAACAACAATATGTTTTCAACAACAAAAACATTTGTTTTGTATAATCCATCAGGCAGACTACTGCAGTTTAATGATAATATTACCGGATTAACAACCTCATACATATGGGCATATTGCAATCAACGTTTACTCGCAACAGTAGTAGGAGGTGAATATACAAGTTTTTCAAATAATTGGGGTGGAGGACAAGGACAAATGATAATGTATTACAGAGGTGGAGATAGATATCCGACAGATGAGCATATCAGTCGCACAAATGCTTTAAGGAACTCCACTATGCAGGTAACCACATATCAACATTCACCGCTTTTTGGAGTCACCTCAATAACAGATATAACTGGTGTGACAACCTACTATGAATACTATCCATCAGGTGAACTTAAATATGAATATAGATACAACTCAAATGGAGAAAGAAATATTTTAAACGCATATAAATACAATTATCAAGGACCAGATGAATAACAAAATTGTATATTGCATATTGATGATTATTTGTTTTCCATTGATTTGTTCAGCACAATGGACACAAAACTATATATTGTCAGTAACACCTATTGACCCCACAAGTTCAGTTGTTTTTTCTGGAGTGAACGCTATTACCGATGGTAGAGCATTAAAAAGAATTGATTACTATGACAATTTAGGAAACTTGGAAAGTACTTGCAGAGTGAATTACACGCCATCAGGAGAGGCTTTAGCTCAAAAAATTGAGTACGATGATTTTGGAAGACAAAAGAAAATAAGTCTCCCCACGCCAGCAAATTCACAAACATCTTTTTCTCTACAAAACGCTAACCAATATTACGGAGATTCCGCATATAACGAGATCCTGTATGACAATACACTTTTAGACAGGATTATAGGTGCAAAGAAATCAGGCTCTGTATACAGAGCTCATCCAAGCACTATTAATTATAAGTCAAACAGGAGCAACGACGTGTTTCACTATTTTTCTTATGAAGGAAAACTGTACCTGAGGGGATTTTATAATACAGGGGAATTATATATGACAGAAAACATTGATGAAGATGGAAAAATTACTTCTGAATATAAAAATAAAAGTGGTCAGATTGTTTTAATACGTCAATTTGACGGCAATATCAAAGTCAACACATATTACGTATATGATGATTTCGGACAGTTATGCTATGTATTGCCACCTCTTGCGGCAGACCATATTACTTCCGGAACATACATTGCAGACAATAATGAGTTCTTAAAAAAGTACGCATACCTGTACAAATATGATAACAAAGGCAACTGTATTGAAAAACGATTGCCTGGGTGTGAGCCAGTATATATGGAATATAATAATAAGAACCAGTTGGTGTCATTAGAAGATGGCAATATGAGAGCAAAGAAATGTCATCAAGTTATGGAGTATGACAAATACGGCAGATTAACTTCAGTTGGTCTTTCAGATAGTAATAATATAACATGGCCATTAATTGTAAATTACTATGACAAATACAATTTCTTGAACAATCTTACAGCGAATGAGCAAACTGAGATGAGTTACCAACAAAAGGAAGGATATGACGTATGTCACACATCCGCAACAGGCAGACTGACAGGATGCCGCATATATGCCTTGTACGGACCTGGCACTTATTACATAGCAAAAGCATTTTATTATGACTCCTATGGAAGGATTGTTCAAGAACACAATGGAATAGCGGGACTTGGCGGTTACGAGCATAAATACTATTTGTATAGTTTTTCAGGTAAGGTATTAAAAGAGTTGCATACCCAAACAAACAATTTTGAGGAAGATGAAATAAAAGAGGTATATACCAATACGTATGATGATGCAGATAGGTTACTTATGACCAAATATAAGTTGGGTGATAATTCAGAGATTCAACTAATATACAACACTTATAATGAGTTAGGGCAATTGGTACAGAAGAAAAGTTATAACAGCAACTTATTTAACACTATATACACATATAATATACACGGTCAGAACACCACAATAAACGGAAAGTATAGCAAGCACTATTATTATGAGCAACCTGCAAGTTCAAATGGAATAGGCTGTTATAACGGGAACATTAGTGAAAGTAGAATTTATAGTGGAGCAACCTTAATAAGTGGTGACACTTACCAATATGACGGACTAAACCGGCTTGTAAGTGCAATACCGTATGATGGAGGTAATTCATATCGCACCGAATGGGAGTATGACAAAATGAGCAACATAACAGCATTACAAAGATATAATGATAACGGCACCCTAATAGATGATCTTTCAATATCTTACATAGGTAATCATATTGATGAAGTATCTGACGATGCTGGAAGTCAGTCATCTTATACCACTAAGGAATATCAGGACTATTCTCAAGAGTTATCTCAGTATGGAGATGAATTGGTTGGATGGGATCCTCAATTGGGATTTACAGATGTACCTGATGAACACCAATATGATGCAAACGGCAATATGACCGTAGATTTGGACAGAAAAATAGTGGCAATTCGTTATAATTTATTAAATTTGCCAGATACCATACAGTTCTGCAACGGCAGCCAGATAGTAAACCGTTATTTAGCAGACGGAACCAAAGTGCTAACAGAGTATCACACAGTATCCACAGATGCCATAATACCAATAGGCACTATCTGTCAGACGAACACACTACCTGGCTTGGCTGTGACTAAAAAGCGATTCGGGAGCAATGTGGATTATGGAGTGGACAGTAACGGCTCAACCACGCTAACAAGGATATACAATCCAGCAGGATATTACAACGGCTATGGGAGTAGCGCAACAGCATTTTACTATGAACGTGACATACAAGGTAGCATTACATCTGTGTGGGATGTCAATGTCAACTATCCCATTCAGTTTACAGACTATTATGCTGACGGACTACCAAAGAACAACAGTTGGGGTACGAGCTTTCAACCAAATCTATATATAGGAAAGGAATACATTTCAATGCACGGCTATGACAGCTATGACTTTGGTGCAAGGCACACATAT
This sequence comes from Paludibacteraceae bacterium, assembly GCA_024399495.1. GTDB lineage: Bacteria > Bacteroidota > Bacteroidia > Bacteroidales > Paludibacteraceae > Enterocola. The sequence goes on along the minus strand of JAKSNY010000013.1, from coordinate 16,792 downwards.
ACTGCTTTAGGGCGGTTCTCCACTATGGACCCTCTGTCTGAGAAATATTACAGTACCAGCCCTTACGCATATTGTGCAGGGAACCCAGTAAGGTACGTGGATCTGGACGGAAACGAGATAAAAACACTATTTTCGAATAAATATGATGATTCCTTTGCAAAACATTATCCAGATGACAATAATGCAAAAATATTATTTGCCCATGGTATCTCAAATGGGAAAGGAATAGTTGATAGTAGAATTAATAATAAAAATATTGTTGATTCAGGTCAGAAATTGAAAGAAATTGTTAAATCAGAATTCTCAGAAGAATCAGTTGACAAATCTAATAATACAACAATATTGATGTCGTGTGATGCTGCAAATATTAAAAATGGAATTGCACAAGATTTATCGGTGGCAATGCCAGAGGAAACTATTATCGCTCCGACTGATAAAGTCAAGCAAAATGGAGATCAGGTGAAGGTCCTTAATGATGGAGATTGGGTAATATTAAAAAACGGGAAAGAGGTTGACAGATATGATGGCAATTGGCAACCTAAAAGCGAACCAACACAATGGGATTATTTTTTATACAATAAAAAGGATTCTTTTATGGAAAAATTAAATACTGTTTTCCAAGATAACAAATGAAAAAACTAATATTAATCTTGTCTTCAGCTGCGTTGATTGTCGTTTTAGTCGTAGCCTATTGTTTGTTTAGTTGTGGCACTAACATATCGTATTTGGATGTCGAGGAATACACATTTCAAGATGGAATTTATGCAGGAGCTATAAGGGGCGCAATAGATAGTTTGCAAAACAGTTTTAAAGAGTGTGATAACGATGAGTGCAGATTTGATATCTTTTTTGAAGTTAATCCAGATACAATCAACTGTCACTCGGATAATAGAGTATACATTCCTAAGGTTCTTGTTCGGACACATCATACATTATGGCGAGCACACCGAGATGATAACATTGGCGTAGCTTTAAAAGGAGTGTGTTATATTGGTGATAATGAGTGTTATGTTTATGACAGAGTTGTGCTCGATTCGTTGCTAGTCCCTACAGGTAATCTCTTAAAACTAAAAATAATCACTAAGAACCAATTCGTATATTGTGCGGAGAATGAATGTTGGATTATGGTAGACTCTGCTGGGAGAAGTACGGAGTGTATATTGCAGCCATGGCGGCGGGAAGATGATTGTTTCGCGAAACTCAATTATCCATCATCCGAAGAGAGCAAAATAGACGAGTATATAGATTTGAAAATATCAGGAGAATAGCGAACGATTCGTTTGTTTACTATTTTTGTACGCTTCCCTATATACAACTACGTACATTACACGAACAATTGAGCGGTTTTGACAATGTACGCAAGAATATTCAGAAATATGATGAATTAAGCGGCAAAAATGTGAACATTGATAAAAAAATGCTTACCTTTACGGCTGGGATGACGAGAGCGGACGCTACTCCAAGCACTACTACGCAGGCACGCAGCGTATGGCGTCAAGGGTGGAGTTCATGCCGCAGGGAATGGGTGAAGAGCCACAGCAACCTGAGCAGGCTGAGCAACCCGACTCACCGGAACAGGCATCTGAGATGGCATCGGGGCAAACATCAGAGCAAACAGGACTAACTGATGGAAGCGGAAACACTAACGCTAACGACGGAAACGCCAGCGGTGGAAAACAACCCTCAAAAGAGAAGAAAGAGGCTCTCAAGGATTATAGCAACATGCATAACATACAGGTATCAGTTGGATGCAGAGACAGGACTATACTATTACGGAGCCCGCTACTATGACCCAAGTGCGGCATTGTGGTTTGGCGTGGATCCCCTTGCAGAGAAGTACCCAGGTGTGAGTCCGTATGTCTATTGTGCTGGCAATCCAGTCAAGTACGTGGATCCGGATGGAAACGAAATAAAGATTGGAACATGGTATGGTAGGGTTTTGGCAAAATTGGGGGTTGATAATTTTGAAGCAAAAGTTCAAAAGCAGTTGAATAATATCAAAAGTATATCTCCTGGTTTGAATCAAATGGTGACGGATTTAGAAAAATCTAAAAACACTTATAGTATTAAGTCAGTATCTGAACACCCTGATAATAAGAGAGAAACAGATTCTAGATCTGGCAATTCTTACAGGAAGTCCGATAAAACTATATATTTTGATATGGATAAAACTACTGGTTATGATGGAAAAGAGCGCCCATTAGAGGCGGCTTTGGCACATGAGCTAGGACATGCTGAAGATGATAAAAATGGGAATAGAATTGACTATGACCGAAATAAATTAAATAATCATGATGTAATAGAAATGGACAAGTGTCAAAGAAATGAAATAAATGCAATAAGTAGAGAAAATGAAGTTCGTGATGCAATGGGATATCCAGAAAGAGATTACAATTATTTTACAGTAAAAAAAGAAGATAATTGATATGAAGCACCTTATATGTGTAATATGCACTCTTTTGTGTGTCAGTTGTTACAATCAGTCAAACCGTCAGACAGCGTTTGATGTTGGTTGTGGTGAAGGCTGTTTTTGCCCAGTGTATGTGTTAATAGAAAATGAGAAGACAGCAGAGATTCAGTGGATTGGTGTTGATGTTTTAGGACTGTTAACAACACTTGATTCGCAAAAATGTAAAAGAGATAGTATTTTAGACCAATTAAAGAAGAATGTACATCCTTCTGTGCCTTATGTCGTTTCGGATTCGGCGTATAAAGAACTCGTCAAGTACGGCAATATTGAATTTGATGAAGAAATATACAATTATTACAAACAATACGGGGTGGACTCGCTCATGCAGCATTATGACCTTAATAAATACGGTAACATATTTCTTGAAGGTAATACTGATGGTAAAAAAATTGATTACATCGGTTTTTTGTTATGGCAGAATGATATTCTTATTGGTATGGGCGATGAGGTGAATGAATGGTATTATGTTCGATAAAAATGGAAACAATTTTGTAAGATTAAGATATTTGTCAATAGAAGACACATGCAACAGCACAATGAGCCTGTACACATATAACCACACGGTGCCCGCTACTATGACCCAAGTGCGGCATTGTGGCTTGGCGTAGATCCCCTTGCAGAGAAATATCCTGGTGTGAGTCCGTATGTGTATTGTGCAGGGACCCCAGTAATATATGTGAATTTGAATGGAAGAGATTGGATCACAGCTATGACTTTGGTGCAAGGCACACATATACTGTTTTAGGACGGTTCTCCACTATGGATCATCTGTCTGAGAAATGTTATAATACCAACCCTTACTTATATTGCACTGTAAAACAAATAACAGGTATTCCAAACGAATGAAACACTATAATTCAAAACAAATAGAACAACTGATACCCCAAAGAGAACCTATTGTGATGCTCTCTGGGGTGACAGTCTATGATGATGGAAGTGTGGAGACAGAACTTGAAATTACAAACGATAATATTTTTGCCGATAACGGCAAATTTTTAGAAGTGGGAATAATAGAGCATACAGCCCAATCTGCCGCCGCTATTATTGGAATAGAGAATTTGAATAGCGGAAACACACCAAAAGTAGGTTTTATTGGGGCTATAAAGAATTTTAAATTCAGCAAACTACCTTGCGTGGGGGAAACAATAAAAACCAAAGCATACATTGCAGGTAGTTTTGCCAATATAAGCCTTATAAAATCTGAGACTACGGCAAACGGAGAAATAATTGCCACAGGAGAACTTAAAGTAGTGGTTACTGAATAATTTAAATGAGAACAATTGTTATTATAGGAGCAGGGATTGGCGGATTGGCAACAGGTTATTTGTTATCAAAACATGGTGAGAACGTAACTGTTATTGAGCATCAGAAACAGCCTGGAGGTTGTCTGCAATCTTTTTACAGAAACAGACTGCGTTTTGATACAGGACTGCACTATTTAGGCGGACTTAATACAGGCGGACCACTTGACTATTTCTTTAAGGAATTAGGGCTTACTGATTTACCTTGGATGGAGATTAAAGAGTACGAGGTACATTGCGGAGATAAGCACTATTTTATACCCTGCGGAGAGTCCGCATGGTTAGAGTATATGGAAACAATGTTTCCATCTAAGAAAGCGGAACTCCACAATTTTATAAAATCACTTAGAGACATTACTTACTGCCCCATCGCTGACACTACTAAATATTGGGAACAGAACGCATGGGAGTGGTTAGAGAAAACAATAACAGAGCCTGAGTTAAGGGATGTGATTTCAGGCATGTCATTTATATTGGAACTGCGTAAAGAGAATCTGCCACTGTTTGCATTTGCAGAGATTCTGTACAGTTATTTCTGTTCCATACACATTCTGCCCGCAGGAGGGCAACCAATAACAGACCATCTTGTAAAAGGGATAAATGCCAACGGCGGCAAAATAAGATGCAATGCCACCGCTGTGCAGATTATGGAGAGTGGCCGCCAAGTTACAGGCGTAATGCTGGATACAGGAGAGATTATAGAGGCAGATGTGGTTATATCAGCCATAAACCCTACCGCCTTAATGAGTATGATAAAGGAAGACAGTTGCATTAGGCACGTATATAGGCGTAGAGTTAAGAATTTGGAGTGTACATTGGGTTGCTTTACCGCCAATTTACAGTTAAGCGATGACTATATAATAAAAAATCAAGACCCAATCTATATACACAAGCCAGGGTCAGATTTTTGGGATATGAGTACAGATGATGTAACTCAAGTGCTGATTCATTTCTATAAAGGTCAAAATACGGCGGATATAATTACCCCGATGTCGTGGGATAGCGTAAAGCGTTGGAGTGATATGCCTGCTGGTTGCAGAGGTGAGGACTATGTAATATTTAAGGAGCGGAAACTTAATGAGTGCCTTGATTTGGTGGAGACTGTATTACCAGATTTTGGGAAAGCCATTGTAAACCATTGGAGTTCCACCCCACTTACATGGGAAACCTACCTACTCTCTCCAAAAGGGACTGCATACGGCGTGCGTAAAGATAACAATTCGCTGGAAACAACACTGCTCTACCCATACACTCCCCTATCGGGTCTATACCTTACAGGGCAATCTATGATACTACATGGAATTATGGGTACCACAATATCCGCATTCCAAACGGCATCGCTAGTAAACAACAATATAAAGGCTTGGCCAAGCAAACTATGAAAATCTGTGCCATAATACCTACATATAACAATGCCAAAACAATAAAAGAAGTGGTTTTAAGTACATTAAGACAACTTCCGGTGATTGTTGTGGCAGACGGTTGCACAGACGGCACACTTGAAATATTACAATCAATCAAAGATGCTAATCTCACTGTAATTTCCTATAAAAAGAATAAGGGCAAAGGCTACGCACTGAAACAAGGATTTATTAACGCTAAAGAGAGTGGCTATACTCACGCCCTTACAATAGATGCAGACGGACAGCATAGTACCGATGATATACCTACCCTTGTCCATGCCGCAGAGATACGCCCCGAAGCCATAGTTATAGGCAACAGAGCCATAAAAGACGGATACGTGCCTAAGAAAAACTCTTTTGCAAACAGATTCTCAAACTTTTGGTTTACAGTACAGACAGGTTTCCCTATACCCGATACGCAGAGTGGTTTTAGGGTTTATCCCCTTGCAGGATTACATGGATTGCACCTTATGACTAATAAGTACGAGGCTGAATTAACTGTACTTGTGTTCTCATCGTGGGCTAACACCCCTATAATATCTGTACCAATAAAGGCTTGGTACCCATCTAAAGATGAGAGAGTATCACATTTCAGACCATCACGTGATTTTACACGCATATCCATACTTAATACAATACTGTGCATACTTGCCATTATTTACGGATGGCCACGCAGCCATTGGCGATTCTTTATATACGGACCTGAGTTTTTGTTTATTTCGTTGATTGCAAATATTTTATGCTATTCATATCTTATTCACCCTACTCAAGAAAGGTATCAAAAATTAAGGCAACGCATTAGTTCCGGGTGTAAATTGTTGATATCAGTTTTCCCTTGCTGTAAATTTTCCACACATATATCACCCAAGGCAAAACCGATAGACAAGACCAAACCTTGCGTAATGATTGGCAACCATACATCTATGCTTGACATTGTGGCTATGCTCTTTTTAAATGAAAAAACAGTGGTTATCGGGCAGAATTGGGTTGTAAACAATATATTTTTTGGCAGAATAGCACGCACCATCGGGGTTATAACTGTAGGCGAAGGGGTTGAGAACTATATTTCAACTCTTGAAAGTTATGTAAAAGATGGTTATTCAATAGTTATTTTTCCAGAGGCCACACGCTCTCTTAACGGCATTCTGCTACGGTTCCACAGGGGAGCCTTTTATGTGGCGGAGCAATTACACTTGCCCATACAACCTATACTATTTGAGGGATTTGCACAGGCACTGCCAAAACACCCGTTCCATGTGGGAGCAGCCAAAGAGATGAAAGTCACTATACTGCCAACTATAGAACCTGACGATAAACGGTTTGGAACAGACTATAGGGCAAGGGCTATAAACGTTAGAAAATATTATGACTCGCTGTTACGCCATACTGATTACACTGATAGCAATAACTGACATCTGGGCAGATGGTGCTATAAAACTCTACCCCGATTCCAAAGGAGAGAAGGCTAAGGTTACCATTACTCCGTACCTTGCAGACTCAGCCTCCAATACAGGCATTGCCGTAATTGTGTGTCCAGGTGGCAGTTACTCATGGCTTGATACTAAAATAGAGGGAATAAGTACAGCACAGTGGCTGCAATCAAACGGCATAAACGCATACATACTAAGATATAGGGTTGCAAATGTATCGGCGTACATTCTTGGGTATAGGATTTTTGGCATCGGAAACAAATATCCCGATATGCTGCTTGATGTGGAGGCAGCCCTAAAACATGTATATGAAAACAGTGCAATGTATAATCTGGACAAAAATATGATAGGCGTTATGGGATTCTCTGCCGGAGGTCATTTGACTATGTCTTCTTACCTGTATAACGACACGCCATACAAGCCCACTTTTTTATGTCCTATATATCCTGTAGTTACAATGAGCGACAAGAACTACACCCATAAGCGTAGCCGCAGAGGTGCATTGGGGGTATGGGGACAAAATAACAAGACACTGCGTGACTCACTTTCTATAGAGAAACATATAGACGGCACATGTCCGCCTGTGTTTTTAGTAAATTGCAAAGATGACAAAACAGTAAAGTATCAGAACAGCGTTTTGCTTGATTCTGCACTTACCGCTAACAATGTAAATCACAAATATATACAATACAACACCGGCGGACACGGTTTTGGTGCATCAGACACCAAAGGTACAGAGGAGAGCCGTGGTTGGAAACAAGAGTTTTTACAATGGATATTGAATTTGCATCACGCTCTGAGATAAAAGCGTTTCAAGAGCAAAAGTTACACGAACAGTTGGCTTACCTGCAAAACAAGTCAAAATTTTATCAGCGTCTTTTCAAGCAAAACGGGATAGACATAAATGCCATACGCACTTTAGAAGACCTTACAAAAGTTCCATTTACAGAGAAATCTGACCTGCAACGTTACAATTATGACTTTCTATGCTGTGAAAAACAAGATGTCATAGACTACGTTACCACATCGGGTACATTAGGTGAGCCTGTAACATTTTGTTGCTCTGATAAAGACTTGCAAAGGCTTGCCTATAATGAGGCAAAATCATTCTCATGTGCAGGGCTTACAAAAGACTCCGTACTGCAACTTATGACCACTCTTGACAAGCGTTTTATGGCTGGATTAGCATATTTTATGGGGCTTAGAAAGATGGGGGCAGGTGTGGTGCGTGTGGGCAACGGTATTCCTGAACTGCAATGGGACACCATTTTACGCATAAAACCAGATGCGGTGATGTGCGTTCCGTCATTCATTCTAAAACTTATTGAATATGCAGAGAAAAACGGTATTGATTACAGAAAATCATCAATCCGTAAAATAATAGGCATTGGCGAAGGTCTTAGGAATCAGGATTTCACCCTTAACCTATTAGGTAGCCGCATACACGAAAAATGGCCTGAGGTGGAACTATTTGCCACCTACTCTTCTACAGAGATGAGTGCCACATTCTCTGAATGTGAGTATGGTTGCGGTGGTCACGTTCACCCTGAACTTATAATAGTGGAGATTATAGGTGAAGACGGCAATCCTGTACCCGATGGTGAGTATGGAGAGATAGTAATAACCACATTGGGTGTGGAGGCTATGCCTCTGCTACGCTTTAAGACCGGTGATATTGCAGCCAAAATAGTTGACACCTGCAAATGCGGACGCTCATCGTACAGGCTTACCCCTCTGCTTGGACGTAAGCACAACATGATAAAATTAAAGGGTACAACCATTTATCCGCCAGCTATTTACGATGTACTTGACAATCACTCTCAGATAGCAAACTACGTAGTATATGTAAAAAATTCTGAAGCTGGTACAGATGCCGTAACTGTTCGCATAGGGCTTAGCGGCAAAGGAATGGAGAACACATCTGAGCAGGCATTCATTAAGGAGTTGAAAGACAGTTTCAGGGCAAGACTAAGGGTTGCTCCTGAAGTAGAGATTCTGCCCGCCGATGTCATTGCCCATATAAATTTCCCAGCCAAAAGCCGTAAGCCTATAAAGTTTATAGATGAACGCTAAAAGCAAAATATTACTATGGGGCGGATTGGGCCTGCTGTGTGCCGTGTTAATTCTGCTGGCTACAACTGTCCGTTACAATGAAGACATTTTTAATTTTCTGCCTTCTGACAGTGAATATGCAGAATCTATGCGTGTATATTCATCTTTATCAGAGGCTTCAAAGATAGTCTTTATAGTCAGCGGAGAGAACCCCGATTCCATCTGCTCTGCAATAGATGCCATAGGCAATGCCCTACCCGATGCCACCACTGAGGTGGATATGGACGGATTCCTCACTAAACTTGATTTTGCATGTGGCAATCTGCCATACTATCTTACTGATAGCGATTATACGGCACTTGAAGCGTGTTTTGATTCTGTATCGGGTAAAGACTATATAAGAAACAGACTGCTTGACACTAAAAAGGTTATAGCAACTCCCGGAACATCGTTCCTGCTACCTTGGCTAAAGTCAGACCCACTAAGGCTTATATCGCCCACAGAGGTATCTAACAGCCAATATGCAGGTACCGCCTCAGCATTCACATCATATAACGGCTATATGATGACTGCCGATTACAAATGTGGATTTGCATTCTATGACTCTCCATACGGCAGTACCGAATCTCAAAAAAACGCCCTGCTTACAGATTCTCTGAACAGTGTTTGCGGTGCTGTACAGGCACAAGTGAAATCTGTATCGGTCAGACTGCTTGGAGCACCTGTGGTGGCTGCCGGCAATGCTGTCAGAATTAAGACTGACACCATTATTGCCATTGGGCTGGCTATTGTACTGATAACGCTTATTATGCTGTATGTATTCCCTTGCAAAAAGGAGATTCCGCTTATCTTGGCTGCCATATCCTTTGGGTGGCTGTGCGGTATGGCGGCTCTGTCTGTATTTAAGGGTGAGGTGTCTGTGATAGTATTGGGTATGGGGTCTATAATCATTGGAATATCAGCCAATTATCCTCTTCATTTGTTAATTCACAAACAATATACATGTTCCGTAAAGCAAGCGGTACGTGAGGTTGTAAAGCCGCTGCTTATAGGCAATATCACCACCATCGGGGCATTTATAGTGCTTATATCATTAAACTCTGCAGCACTTAAACAACTTGGTTTATTTGCTGTGGCAGATTTGGCTGGCACCATAGTGTTCTGCCTTGTATGGCTACCCCATTTAATGAAAATAAATTCTGTGGCAGAACATTCTGATATTACTTTTAAGAGTGATAAAGGCTCAGGTGTATGGCTAAAGGTTGATGTGGCTCTTGTTCTTATACTACTTATAGGCTCATCGTTAGTGCTTACGCTTGACCGCAAGCCTATGTTTGACCCCAATATCTCTCATCTTAACTATATGACAGAACGGCAGCGTGCGGATTTTGCCTGGATTGAGTCTTTAGCCCCGATGTCATCAAAGCCTGCTTATCTTGCATCGTCAGCCAAAGCGGAACTTAATGCACGTATTGACAGATGGAACTCTTTTTGGGCTGCTCACAATGCAGATTCTCTTATCAGCACCATTAAATCAGAAGCTGATGCCTGCGGAATAAAAAGCAATGTATTCCAACCTTTCTATACTCTAATATCTTCTCCTTATCAGGGGCTTGACCTCTCTGACTCTGAAACTTTGGCGGCATTGTGGCCCGGGCGTTTTGATACAGAAGCCATGAACTCCTACATAGCAGGCTCTCTTAATTATGATTTTGAGTATTTGGGTTTGTTATGTGCAGCCATAGTGCTTATATTCCTATGTATAAGTTTTAAGAGCATTGCTCTTGGTCTGATGGCGTTTCTGCCTATGGCTCTTTGCTGGGTGGTCATATTTGCATCTATGGCTTTGCTTGACCTTCAGTTTAATATAGTTAACGTTATTCTTGCCACCTTCATATTTGGACAGGGCGATGACTACTCTGTATTTATAGTGGAGGGGCTTGAGTATGAACGCAAGACCGGCAAACGTATGCTTCCGCAATACAAAAAGGAGATTATAGTCTCCGCACTTATTATGCTTGTGGGCATCGGGGTACTTGTAACAGCCAAACACCCTGCCATATTCTCATTAGGCATTGTAACTCTTATAGGCATGGCAAGTGTAGTCATAATGTCTTTCTGCGTTCCCCCTGTGTTGCACAAGATATACAAAACCACCAAATAATTTGTGATAAGCCTTTTGTTTGCTATAATAAAAACTTGTAACTTTGTGGTGTTATTATGTTTCAGCCACTCTCTAAATCATGCCTTTGTATATTTGATTTAGATGGTACAGAACTATAGAAGCAAAGGACAGTCTATAGGCTAATTTGAAAGGTAACACTTTAGTGGTCGTTAGCAAATAATAATTTTTTCTTTAACAGCGATTCTGTGTTGTACAGAGTCGCTGTTATTCTGTTTCTACAAGTTATATGTTGGATTGTGTTTGCTTACGCCTCATCGGAGTAAATTACAGCATTATTATGTTGCTTAGTTCTGTGGATAGTTTGTGTATTCCGTTCTCAATTTTTTCAAGTTGACGTCGCCTGGGTTTGTGAACGCCTGCCGCGTAGTGCCAGAGTTGCCTTTCATTTATGCCTGTTATTCTGCTTAAAGCCGCTTTGGTGAATATGTTGCTATAATAGTTGATGAATGATGCTGTGTCAACTTTATATTTAAATTCAATATCGCCTTGGAGCACTTTTACCAGTTGAATGCCAGTTTCAATGCAGGTCTCTTTGTATAGATCCGTAGCCTCTCTGATATTGTTCTCAATTTCTTTGAGGTCTTTGCCTGTTGTGATGATTGGAGCATCCTTGATATATGCACTAAGATTATCCCCGGAATATTCTACTATTACTGTTACAATTTGCTTTTCCATTGTTATTGTTATTTTAGTCCTGCCTGCCTCAATATACTGAAATATGTTCCCTTTTCAATTCCCTTGTTCCCATGGTCTGGAACTACAACTATATGTGTTCCGTCTGAATATACTTGATGACTTCCTTTTTGTCTGACAAATAAGAATCCATTGTTAATAAGTAGGTCTATTACATCCTTAACTTTTTTATAACTCATAATTGTTTGCAAATATAGTAATATTATGAATACTATGCAAGAGTTGTTCGTTTTTTTACTATAATTAACTCCTGTGTTATTATTAAATTTATTTTGCTACACGTTTTAACTGTCTAGTTTCTACACCCAGCACTGCCGCCAAGTCACGGTCTGTCACCACCTTTTTACCTCTTACCGTATAGATGTATGGTCGTTTTTCCATATCCATTATATTTCTTGATTTACGAATATGCAAAGATACTGAATTTTGCCATAATCTCCAAATAAAATCCCACTTAACTTACTGATTATCAAATTGTCATAAAAGTGCAATTTTATAACTTTTAATAAAAACAGGTGTTACTACAGAGGTACGCCGCCTCTGTGATGGCGGCTATCCCTTCTAAAATGGTCTGTGACCATTTCAGAGTCTACCCACTTACCCTGCGTGGGTGCAGAGGCCTCTTTAAGTAACACCTGTTTTTTTTATAACTTTTAGTTGTAAAATTGTCTTAAAAGTGTTATTTTTGCAGTACAGTACATACTTTAAAATTATAATTTATGGATCCAGAGGCAAAAGCACGAATTAACATTGATTCAAAACTTAATGAGTCAGGATGGATTCTCCAAGACCGAGCAGAATTTGACAGAACAGCAGCCTTAGGTGTAGCAGTTAGAGAGTTCCGAACAAAAGAGGGTAATGAGGTTGATTATGCTCTGTTTGTTGAAGGATTCCCATGTGGTATAATTGAAGCAAAAGAAGACAACAAGGGAGTGAATCTTATAATTGACACTCTTGGACAAAATGAAGCATATCAAAACGAAGGATTAAAGGGTAATTATGACAAAGATGATATTCGCTTTATATACGAAGCCACTGGCAATATTATTCTATATAAAGATTTAAAAGACCCTAACCCACGCACCAAATCAATTTATTCATTTCATCGTCCTGAGAGTCTAAAGAGGTTGATTGATGAATATAAAAAGCACCTAATATACAAGGGTACTACTTTAAGAAAGAGACTACAAACATTTCCAGAATTGCCAAATGAAGGGTTTCGTGATTGCCAAATAAAAGCTATACTTGGTTTGGAGGATTCATTTGGGAAAAATCGTGAGCGTTCTTTAGTCCAAATGGCTACTGGAGCAGGTAAAACATATACAGCCGTTACTTCTGTTTATCGTCTTTTAAAATATGCAGGAGTAAAACGAGTTCTATTCCTTGTTGACACCAATAATCTTGGTGAACAAGCTGAATCTGAATTTAAGAACTACAAGACATATGATACGAAAGAGAAATTTACAGATTTATACAATATAGAACGAATTCAGAAATCATACATTCAAGACTCAACAAATATTACTATAACAACAATACAAAGGCTATACTCTATGCTCTGCGGTGACTTAGAAAATTTTGCAGATGGAAGCGATGATGAGCAGCAAACAGACGAAGGAGCAGTAAGAGAAGTCCATTACAATCCAAAATACACCCCAGAATATTTTGATTTCATTATTATAGATGAATGTCATAGGTCAATCTATAACAAATGGATTCAAATATTTAATTATTTTGATGCGTTCCTTATTGGATTAACGGCAACACCTAGTTCAAGAACATATGCTTTCTTCAACAAAAATGTTGTTAGTGAGTATTCCCACGAACAAGCAATAGTAGACGGAGTTAATGTCGGATCTTTTGGTACCTTTGTGATAAAAACCGATAAAATGCAAAACGGAGGGGTTGTACACAGAATGGAAAAGCGTTTGCATATTAGAGACAAACGGAAGCGTACGGAAAGATGGGAAGTTGCAGATGAAGATGAAAGATATGATGGAAATGATTTGGATAGAAGTGTTGTAAACTTTGATACAATCAGAGTTGTTCTTTCCACCTTCCGTGATAGTTGGAAATCTTGGCAATATTTTGCTGACAGAAACGAGCTTCCGAAAACACTTATTTTTGCAAAAGACGATAGTCATGCCGATGATATAATAAGAATAGCCAAAGAAGTTTTTGACGAAGGAGACGATTTTATAAAAAAAATCACCTATCAAAGCGAAGAATCTGAAAGTGAACTATTGCATAATTTTCGCAACGAATATTACCCCCGCATTGCTGTGACAGTAACAAAAATTGCCACTGGTACAGATGTAAAATGTATTGAAATTCTCATATTTATGCGTGATATTCGCAATGAAAATTTCTACGAACAAATGCTTGGAAGAGCAAGAAGAGTCTTATCAAAAGAAGAACTGATACAGGCCTCGCCTTCTGCAACAAGTGCAAAATTAGGATATGTTGTTGTAGATGCAGTAGGCATTACCGAATCTCCCAAGATGCAACCGAAGGCATCTGGAGACCCCAAGCCAACAATTGCCTTCAAAACGCTACTTGATGATATTGCCAACGCAGAAATTGACGAAGATATTTTCAAAGCTGCTTCGAGACGAATTGTACGATTGGAAAAGACTCTAACTTCCAAACAAAAAGATGAATTCAAAGAACTTACAGGAGGTATTAGTTTAACTGCTCTTGCCTCAAATTTGGAAAACGCACATAATATTGATGCTATAGAAAGCCAAGTTAAAATAGAACATCCTAATTATGACTACTTTACAGATTCGCAAAAAGAAGAATGTATAAAGTCTATTATTACTAAACGCTGTCATTTGGCCGCACTACCAATAAACAAGAAAGCAGTAAGGGATTTTTTAATGAAAGTTGGGAATGCAAATGACCAAACTATAGACCCAGCTTTGGATTCATTAGTCAGTGCATCTGTTAAACCTATGAAGGAAACGGAAGTTATGGCTACTTTTAAAGAGTTTATTAGCGATGAAACTCGCAGAAATGAAATAGAAGCCTTGGATATTATATATCATCAAAACTACAAAAACAAACCGTTAACAGAAAGAATGATACATGACTTGTTTGATAGAATGAAAGAATTCAATGCTTCTCTAACACAACAAAATGTATTCATAGCATATAGAAAGTTTACAAAATCAAAAAATGCATTCAAACAGCTAACTGATATAATTCAAATTATAAAATATGAATGGAACTATATAGAAGAATTAACACCATTTGAAGAAGATGTTAGAGCCCGCTTCAAAACTTGGGTTTTTTCTAAAAATAAAAAATCCAATAGTAGCAACCCTTTTACAGATGAACAAATGGAATGGTTACGCCTTATTAGAGACCATATATCCGCAAATGCAAGCATATCTCTGGCATCATTAAAAATAGGTCAGTTCGCTCAAATGGGAGGAACTGCAAAATTCGTTAAAATTTTTGGTTCAAATTGCAAAGAACTATTAGTTGAACTCAATGAAGCCTTAGTGGCGTAAAAATAAAGTTATGGCAGAATCACAGATTAGCAATAAAATATGGAACATAGCAAGTGTCCTTCGTGATGGAGGTGTATCTTATGGTGATTATTTGGAACAGATAACATTTTTGTTGTTCTTGAAAATGGTTGATGAAAACAAAAAAATGGCTGCTACCGATCCTGAACTCCAAATGTTCAGTATGGAAGGAATGGATATTCCTGATAATTTTGAATGGACTCAACTTGCTTCATTACAAGGTGAAGATTTAATTTCTAATTACGAAAAACTTCTTGCAGATTTATCAAAACGCAAAGGTATGATTGGTGAAATATACAGAGGGGCAAGGAACAAAGTGGAAAAAGCAAGTTTATTGAAGAAGGTTGTAGATATGATAGATGCTGTTGACTGGAGTTCTCAAAGCGAAGATGTAAAAGGAGATATATATGAAAGTCTCTTGCAGCGAATAGCACAAGACACTAAATCTGGTGCCGGTCAATATTTCACTCCAAGAGCACTAATAAATGTGATTGTGAAATGTGTCAATCCAAAATTTAGTGAAGACACAAAGATTGCTGATCCATGTTGTGGTTCAGGCGGTTTCTTATTAGCAACACGAAAATATTTTGAAAACGTACACAGCGAGCGATTGAACAAAGCATTGCAGGAGTCTGTTTTTCGTGGTACAGAATATGTTGAAAGCACATATCGTATGTGTTTGATGAATCTTTTACTACATGGTATTGGTACTTTTAATGGCGTTCCGCCTATTAAATGCCAAGACTCTTTGGCTCATGCTCCAGGAGATGGTGATTTATGTGATTATGTTCTTACAAATCCTCCATTTGGCAAGAAAGCATCACAAACTATTGAAGTAGAAAAAGAAGATAAAGATGGGAACATAATAACTGTTCTAGAAAAGGAAAAAGACAGTTATACTCGTCAAGATTTCATTGCAACGACAAGTAACAAGCAACTTAATTTTGTACAACACATTAAGTCTATGCTTAAAGTTGGTGGACAAGCGGCTGTTGTTCTTCCTGATAATGTTCTATTTGAAGGAAATGCAGGAGAGATTATTCGTAAAAACTTACTAAAAACATGTGATTTACACACAATTCTTAGGCTTCCAACTGGTATTTTTTACGCTCAAGGAGTGAAAGCAAATGTTTTATTTTTTGAAAAAAGACCAGCTTCTGAGACTATTCACACAAAAGAAGTTTGGATATATGATTACAGAACAAACATACATCATACTTTAAAACAAAACCCATTAAAAGAATCAGATCTTGATGAGTTTATCTCTTGCTATAATCCAACAGACAGACATAATCGCAAAGAAACATATAATGAAGAAACGAACACAGATGGCAGATGGCGTAAGTATTCTTATGACGAAATAATAAAAAGAGACAAAACATCCCTTGACATTACGTGGTTAAAGCAAGAAGATTATACAGAGGATATTCCCCTGTCAGAATTATTGGCAAACATAGAAGATAAAAGTATCAATATTTCAGAGGCTGTCAAGCAACTGAAAGCACTAATGGCAGATATTGAAGAATAAAGTATGGAAACAAAGAAATTGCGTCAGAAAATATTAGACCTTGCCATCCACGGAAAACTTGTACCACAAGACCCTAATGACGAACCAGCAAGTGTATTGCTAGAACGCATCAAAGCGGAAAAAGTTTCTAAAAATCCTTCCGATAAGCGCCATTATGAGAATATAACGGAAAACACTCCGTTTGAAATACCTGATGG
>JAKSNY010000012.1 GCA_024399495.1 Paludibacteraceae bacterium | reverse complement strand
GGAATAATTCTTTTTCATAGATTAAAAATTTAGTTAATAAAATTGGTTGATAATACGTTAGTTAATCTCGTTCTTTTTCGGTGATGCGGTGATGCGGTGAATCGATTTCATACATCACACATCATACATTATACATAACTCCGTAGGAGTTTAATACATCATACATCAACCCTTGTCCCTTAGCCACGTTAGTGGCGTCCCCTTGATCCTAACTTACAACTACGCTGTAAGCTGTTGATAATAAGCAAATTACCCCCCCCTTGTTTACACAAGAGGGTAATTTCCTGATACCTTTATATAAGCCTTTTCCAGGCTTCTATGTCTTGACATTTCTTCTTTTTATCAAGTGCAAAGTTACACACTATTTTTTGTTTTGCAAAAAAATTATAAAATTATAAAATTTTTCGTTTTGTGCATTACTGAACAGTCTAATTATCTCTTTAAAATGAAGTGCCCTGATAATTTTTTTACTTCATTATAAATAATTATATACCAATAGTCAGAATTGGGCATTGCGTGCCCGTTATATATTCCATCCCACGATGTAAAATCATTGACGTAAGTTTTTAGCAATTTGCCATATCTGTCATAAATCTGAACACTGTGACCATAGCATTCAATATTACCTATAGTCCAGCAATCATTCATTCCGTCTCCGTTAGGAGTAAAGAACGCCGCAGGGAATATCTTACCACTATCACAAGGGTCTGGTTTAATAGGTTCACAATTCTCCACATAAAGATTCACAGTAACTATGCTGTCACAGCCAGACGTAGAGACTAATTTTGAGGTATAGACTTTAGAGTCTGACGGCTTTACACTTGGAATATCATACTCATTCCACAAGAAAGATTCTCCCTCACACAATGTTATGTCATCATCCTCATTATATTTAACAGCATTCACCGTAAGATTCACAGTAACTATACTGTCACAACCGGACGTAGAGACTAATTTTGAAGTATAGACTTTAGTGTCTGACGGCTTTACACTTGGAATATTGTACTCATTCCACAAGAAAGATTCTCCCTCACACAATGTTATGTCTTTATCCTCTGTATGTATAACATCGTTTACTGTAAGACATATTCTTACAATACTGTCACAGCCAGAAACAATACTGGTAAGTGTTACATCTGTCTCTGAATATTGCGGAGTGCCTATAGGGAATACAGTGCCTGTGGGTTTATATGTATAAGGCAACTGTGCATCACAAATGGAAACTTCAACCTTAGTGGTATCTTTATTTATACTGATTGGAACCTCTATAAAATTGTTCAATGTGTCACATTCTGCCTGCTGAAGACCATGTTGGGCGACTCCTAATCCTTTATCATTTATGGATATCACAAGTTGAGTCAGATTCTCCATCGGACATAATTTTGACATCGGGATAGATATACTGGCTTCAGAACATTTCTTAACGGGCAAATTATCATTTAACTCCACAATATCCAAAATATCTCCTTTGTATTTTTCTGCATATACAGTAATACTATAGGGAGCGAAAAGCACAGCCTCGCCATTATTACAGAAATAGAACGATAAGTTCAATTCACCATTTTTAACTTCATTACGTTCTAATTTACCAACCGCCACATCAGCCGCACTTGCAAAAGGACGGGCATATTGGTCTGTATAGGCAGACTGCATCAAAAAATTATTATATGGTCTTCTCACTACAGACGGATCATCGGGGTCTGTAACAGCCCAAGCATTTGAGAACATATTTTTAGGAACAGTCAAATCCTCATTTATATTCAATGAGTTATACATATATTGGTTCCAAACCTTACGGGCGGAAGTCCATTTGCCTGTAGCAGAAGAAAGAACATTTATGTGTCCATTATATATATGAGTAGCACCATACGCACCTATTGTAAGTATCTCCACACTGCCATCATCATCTACGTCCGCTATTACAGGATATTGCATAACCGTACATTCTCCAAAATCGAAAGTACTTAACACTTCACCCTTCCCGTTCACTATTCTCACTCTTGACTGGTCTGTAATAATCAACTCCATATTGCCATCTTGATTGAAGTCAAAGGCAGACATAGAGTTTGAAAATGAATCCTCGTCCACATCAAGTATCCACATTTCAGAAAACGAATTGCTTGCAATATTATACTTGTAAGCCAATAAATCTTTTTGACTGATTCTTGTGTAACACTGAATCACTATCTCCAGCACACCATCTGAATCTATATCTGCTATAAGGGGTAAACTTGCTCCAGGTCCCAATGTTTTTATATTCACAGGCTCAGACACTGTTCCATTATATACATCCCACACATAAACCCAAACATCACCATAAGTTTCTGATTTTTTACTAACCAACACATCCAAATGGCCATCAAGATTAAAGTCTGCTACTTGTGAATGTCCGTCGGCAGGGACTCCTGATGGAGGTGCAATGGAATACTCTAACGTTATGGAATTTCCTTCAGTGCCGTTTCTATTGGTTATCTCCACTGAATAAATTTCATTTCCAGCCACCAATTCAAGAGATGCATCTCCATCCATATTTGCGGCAAAAGTCATTTCCATTGGTTTGTAGGCTCCACTAAACGTAGCGCCATTACCATGGGATAATGACAATCCTGAGTTTCCGTTCCCTTTTGCAAGTAATGCCCCTGTTTGAGCATCATATATGGAACTGCCTAAATAAACCTCAGGGAATCCGTCATTGTTAAAATCGGCGAAACTTACATTAGTAACATTGTATGATATGGGAGATTCCCATATCGGGGTTTTATCTGGTCCAGACAAATTATATGCACGCAAATAATTATCAAGGGTATATACCACCAACACCACTCTGCCGTCATTCAACCTGACCATACCATAAACACCGGCATCTTGTGTTGATACATTAGACACTATGTCAAAGTCATCTATCACTTCATGAGTTTGACCACTTACTATATTTATATGCGTGGCTCCGCAGAATTGATACGTGTCATTAGGGGCAAAGCATACTATTTCAGTAACTCCGTCATCATTTACATCGCCCACAAGAGGAATTACAAGCGGAGACATACCAATATCACTTGACCAGTCACTCTTTACACTCCAATCATATACATCAGGTGGTATGGAACATTCCACTACCTTAATATTATCAGGGTATTCCACCTGAGCCACGGCAGAAAGGAAAGACAACAAAGATATTACGATTAATAAATTTCTCTTTAACATCGTAAAGATTAGCAAGGATAATGACTTGCAAAGTTAATAAAAAATTCATTATCTTTGCAAGACAAAACATAACCGCATGGGTGCGGTATTTGACAAATAACATGGATACAATTTGTGCCATATCAACGCCGGCAGGTGTAGGGGGAATTGCTGTTATTAGGGTTTCGGGACCCGATGCAACCACTATATGCAGCAGTGTGTTCCGCAGCAAAAAGAGCCTAAAGGAATTTAAGAGCCATACCGCCCACTACGGTACAGTTATGGATGCTGACGGCAACGATATTGACGACTGCGTTTTAACCACATTTATGGCACCTCATTCATTTACAGGAGAGGATACTGTGGAGATTGCGTGCCATGGTTCTGTTTATATTCAGCAAAGCATAATTAAGGCTCTAATCAAGGCTGGGTGCCGTATGGCTGAGCCAGGTGAGTTCACACAGCGTGCGTTCCTTAACGGCAAGATGGATTTAGTTAAGGCAGAGGCTGTTGCAGACCTTATTTCTTCATCCAATGCCGCTGCACACAAGGTGGCTCTTAATCAAATGCGTGGAGGAATCTCTACAGAACTTGAAAGTTTGCGTGGCAAGTTGCTTGACTTTACATCGCTGCTTGAGCTTGAACTTGATTTCTCTGAAGAGGACGTAGAGTTTGCCAATAGGGGGCAAATGCTTGAACTATTAGATACCATAAAATGCAAAATTGAGGCTCTTACTAAATCTTTTGATGCTGGCAATGCCATTAAGAATGGGGTTAACGTTGCCATCGTGGGTGAGACTAATGCGGGCAAATCCACTCTGCTGAACCTGCTAATCGGGGAAGAAAGGGCTATAGTGAGCGATATTCACGGTACTACACGTGATACCATAGAGGACACCGCTGTGATAGACGGATTCATGTTCCGTTTTATTGACACCGCAGGTATTCGTGAAACTTCTGATAAAATTGAGAATATTGGCATAAAACGCTCTCTGCAAACTATAGAGAAGGCTAATGTGGTGCTTTGGGTAATTGACTGTAAAAATGTGAATGAGCATATAGATTGGATGGCGGGCAAGATAGTTCCGCTATGTAAAGACCGTAGTCTTGTGCTTGTTTTTAATAAGACAGACCTACTACCCGATGATGAAATTCCCACTCTTGAAAACCTTTTTTCTGATATTGACGCTCCGCATGTGCTTATTTCTGCAAAGCATGGCAGGGGTATTGAAAACTTAAAGGGACAGCTTATTTCCGCCGCTCATCTTGACACTGTTCAGGGTGATGTGGTAATTACAAATATGAGGCATTATGAGGCACTCTGCACCGCATTAAGTGCCATAGACAGGATAAAAAACGGACTTAACGCAGGTCTTAGCGGTGAACTTGTATCTATGGATTTACACGATTGCCTTGACGCTCTTGGCTCCATCACAGGGCAAATCCACTCACAAGAGGTACTTAACAACATCTTCAGCCATTTTTGCATCGGGAAGTAAATTCATATCCTGAAAAAGATTGACTTCCATTGCCTTTTATACCAGATTTTTCAGTTAAATTCAGCATCCGTCAATGCCGTGTGGGTATCACAAACTATCGCCCACCCGATAATGAATTTCAGATTTGCGAGGCCATCCACGACATTTGTCCTAAAGCTAAATGTGTAAAATAAACTATCTTCTCACGTTCACCACTGCCTGTTGTAGAGAGACGAAGTAACGGAATGTTATATATCTCAAGAATGTGGTTTTTCATCAAATCTCTTTGATGTTGTTCGGTTGTGTCATTATGATAATTATAGCCGTCTATTTCTATAGCAAGAACAGGCTTTTTTGTTACGTGGTTAACAATAAGAAAATCCACGTGAGTAGCATAATGAGATACATAACACTTCTCCTTCTCATTCATCAAAGACCAATCTCGCAAAATATTTCTAATAGGAGTATGACAAAGAATACCCAAATGCATAAACTCCCGATTTTCCGCAATAATATCTGACAAGAGTCTATACATAAGATTTTCAGAATCATATTCAGATATTTGTTTGCTATTAGCCATATATTCAACACGCTGTTCAGTGTAATAACTATACAGATAATCAAATATAGAACTTATTTTACTATCCGTAACCGTAAAATTGTTGTAACTTATATAATCAACCAAGTCACTAATATTACCCTTAAGTTTCTGCTCATTTCCTGAAAGAACAATATAGAACTGACTCTTTGCTCTTGAAACTGCAACATTCAAAAGATTCGGGTCATCACTAAATTCCGTTATCTGATCATCAACCGTACTCATTACAATAGTATCCATTTCACGACCCTGATATTTATGTACAGTAGCAACTTCAACAAAAGATGTTTGCTGTTTAAAGGCCTCCACTTGTGAATTGTATGGTGTAATGATTCCCAAATTCTTTGTATTAGAATGGCTTGGCAGAATCTCATTTACTACCACATCTATTTCTCGCTGATTGTAATGTCCACGACAATGATTACCAGGAACTGTTTTTATTACCTTCATTACATCCTGTTCATTATTATCCTCTGTCATTATAAGCAGTTTGCCTCCATAAAATTTCTGATTGCAAAAATTTATAATCTTAGGATGACACCTATAATGTTCACGTAACAACGTTTGTTTTACATTAGGAATAACAGCACAAACAGATTGTAAAAAACTATACTCTGATGAATTATATCCTTGCAAAACATTATACTCACTAAAAATAGCATCTATTTTCAATTTATCATCAGCAGTTACCACATTAGGCAACTGAAAAGAATCTCCAACAATAACAGCATTTTTAGCACACATCATAGCCAATGCACCAGTCTCTACTGATACTTGCGACGCTTCATCCATAATCACATAATCATACACAGTAGTAACAGAAAGAGCCACGCGTGCAGAAAATGTAGTGCTAAGCACAACTGGATAATTAGACAGAAAATCATCAGTTTTTTGTTTTAATTCCGATACATTCCCGTATACCACCCTCTTTTTATCATAATATTTATCATAAAGTTCACCTTTCAACAAATCCATTGATACAGAGACTAAATCATCACTTAGTAACTTTGCATCAACCGCATCCAATTTTTCCTCTAAAACTTTTATTTTGCTTTGCAACTCGCTTATCATAGCAAGATAACACAAAGTCTGTAATTCTAATATTATGGAGTTAATATTTTCATAATCAAAGACAAAACTTTTACCCAACAAACATAATCTATTAAGATTCAACCATAACCATTTGATTTTGGCTACACTCCTCTGAAACAAGTCTCCATGAACAATGTCATACCTTTCAGTGTATGCCTGAAATCCAAGCCATAGAGACATCAACTTATTAGACTTTACATTAGGTTTAGCAGGATAATTATTTTCATCAATGTTATTGTCTGTTTTAAAGTGAAGCCATTCAAGATTCAAATCCTTGAGTTCCTGTTTATAAGTGGCCAACGACTCTTGTAGTTCATATACTTTGCAAAGTTGGGATAACGTCTTATCTATTCGTTTCTTCTTTTTTATACACTCCTCTCGGTCAATCTTCCACTGTAAAAGTTCAGAAGGAATTTGAGGCTGATTTTTAATAAAATTCTCCTTGTTTTCTCTTTTCCCAAGTGGAGCAACCACAAATCCAAAACCATATTTTTGTAATTTTTCCAAAACATTATCAGTAGCGGAATTGTTATTAGAAACCACCATTACGGTTTTGCCCTGTAAAATAATATTTGCAATAATATTCAATATTGTTTGTGTCTTGCCAGTTCCAGGAGGTCCTTGAATAACACTCAACTGATTTGTAAACGCAGCAACAACCGCCTTTTCTTGACTTGAATTGCAACCGAAAGGAAAAATCAATAATGGAGTCTCAATACTACGAACTACGTATTTGGTGGGATCAAGATATGGTGCAATTACCAATTTTTCATCAATAAAATTAATATTCTGGTACAAAGCAGGTAATATTCCACCTTTGTCTTCATCCTTACCAAGTTCATTAGTCAAAGCCACCCGTTTTAAATATTCAAAAGAATTTTTTGCTACATCATTAGCCAAACATGACTCTACAACACAAATGGAGCCATGAAGATAATCTTTTACATTTCCATTAGAGAATGTTATTCGCCAATGAATACATTCACCGTGTGGGAATGAATGAATATCCGAGATATCCGTCTTTTCCCTACCGCCAATAAAAACCTTACATTGTAAAGGATCATGCCAAACCGCATTCTTCAGCCACACAATATCTGAATTACGGTAATGGAAAGTAGTGTTAGAACCTTTAAACTTCACATCATACACATTATTGTCATGCTGAAAAATCTTTTCAATCTGAAGAGCTTTGGGAACTCCTTTAATTATGATAAATGTTCGCAGTGTTGACATTTCTACATATATTTGCAGAAAATTGTTTATTCAAGCAATATCCTTATAGTATTTACAATTGAGAAATTAGGCGTATATATATTTTACATAATTATATTAAGGAAGATTCTATTTATTAGTTTTTTATGCTTTTTTGTTTTAAGCATCTCACATCGCAATCTTATAAATATCCCTAATGTATCGGTCTATCTCTTCTTTTGATGTTAAAGAAAGCAGATGTTGTTTCTGTTTTTCTGTAAACGGATAGATGCCAAACGACTTGACGTAATTCTTCGCATACGAATAGTAGCCAGTTGAATACGGCTTACTTGTATTCTTCATGTAATAATCAAACACACTGGATTCGAGCACTCGCTTTAGAAATAAAAGTTCCGTCTCTGACTCATTGTAGATGGCATAACCGCAGTATATCATCATATCCTTCTGTGAGGTATAAATAAAATGCGGCATATCACTCATATATGGGAACAGAAGCTTCTTGCCTGTATCTGCAATCGCCTGTGTTCTACCAAAGGCATACCATGCTTCGTATTCTCTTTCTCCCTTGTCACGTGCATCAAGAACATTGCGGCATGTCTGCAAGTATCTGTATGCACAAGGGTAATTTTCAATGAAGAAATCTTCGGATATGACATTACATTGAGCATCGTAAGGAGAGATTATTTTTTCCCCTTTCTCACATATTTCATCTTCACTTTTGATAATGTTGGGTTTTATGATGTCTCGACAAATACCTTTCTCAATGGCATATTCCACATTATCGCGTGTAAGATAATAATAAGTACCATCGCTCCTTGTAGAGCGGAAAATGAATACATCATTTGCTAGTGTTGCTATACCATTCTTGATTATATACTTGTCACCCAAGGCTTCGCCAGCATTTTCTATAAGTTTGATGTTATCAAGAACCTCACTTCTGTTCAGATGCCAACCACGATGATTATCAAGCGAATCATACTTAATGCGACTATATACAAAGTTGTTATGTGCTTCTACATCAGCAATATTGGCTTTTACATAAAGGATGGTGTCGCTACATTGCTTTGACAAAAATGTCAAGCAAGTATAAGCAAGTTTCTTCTTAAATACAAGCTGTTGACCAAAGTCGATAATACTCAACGAAAGATTGTTATCTGCAAAATAGTTGCGTAAAACTCTTGCGTTTATACTCTTAAAGAACGTATTAACGGTTATGTAACCAAGTAAACCATTTTCGTTAAGTACAGACATCCCAATCTCAAAGAAAGGAATGTATAAATCAGCATTGCCCACTTTTGATGTACTCCATAATGGTAGTTTTTGCTTTGTCTCTGGATTAATATGTTTGGAACGTACGTAAGGAGGATTGCCAACAACAATATCCAAACCATGGTTTTCACTTATCCCTTGCATTCCCATAAAGTCAAAAGTAAGAGAATCTCCAACATACAGATTAAAGTCACTCTCACATACAGTTTCACCATTAAACAATGCGACAAGTGCAAGCATGATTTTGGCTCTACCTATACTTGTTGTGCTAATGTCAACACCATACAGATGATGAAGGATATTTCTGTAACTCACTCCGCTATGACTATGAATTGTCTCAACAAGGGTATAGAGAAACGCACCACATCCACAAGAAATATCTGCACAGAGGCAGTCAGATAAAGGTTTTTTTATAGAATGAGTTATTTGCTCAACTATATAATCACGGATGTATTTAGGAGTATAGACAGCACCATTGGTAGTTTTCTCATTTTTTGGAATGGCTAACTCAAACACACTTATTACATCTTCTACAGAACATTGTTTAGAAAGAATCTCGATGTCGGAGAGAAGATTCTCATCTGTTTTCTCAACATACTGCATCAAGAAGCCTTCGCCAACTTCAATATTGTTGAACTGTGCGAAAGCAGAAACAACAAGTCTATTTAGCAACAACTCGTTGTCTGAATACTTTTCTATGAGGAGTTTAATCTTCTTGTCCATAAGGGTTTCTATCGAATCTACGTGATGAGTAAATGATACTTTTATCATTGATGGTAAGACCATAAAGCTTGTCACAAATTTGATCAAGTTCTTCCCATTGTGATTTTAACGCATTTTCAAGTCCTGAGGTCTGTTCGCCAACACTTATTCTTATCTGTTCATTAATTGCCTCTATTTGTTTTGCTACCAATGCTAATTTACGAATATTTGCGTTGCACTTCTTAAAAGCGTCCACAGGCACCGGTACAGGATCTAGAAATTGCTTGTTGAACTTATAATACCCACCTTGCTGTGGATTGGCTATAGAACGAGCTAAAGCACAAAAAACGCTTGAATTTATTATGGCAGACAATGCGTAAAGTTTCGTCTCTGAAGTGTTAGGAATTTGAATAAAGAACATATTTGCATTGTCACAATAAACGTATTTATCCATAACAACAGCGGCTTGTGGATATTGTGAAGTCATGGGCACTGCTAATTTTTCATAGACAGCTCCATGATTATTAGCTCTTGTGAATAGATGCCAATGCTCATCCATATTGTATTCCCTGTTTCTTGACGGTAGTGTTTCAACCTTTGCAACAATTTGGTCATGATGCTTTGTCAAATAGCTGTATGCGAGTGGGTATTTCTTTTTAATATCAGAGATATTTAATTCTGCAACATCTCCATCATCAGTAACATCGTATGGGAAAAATGCATAAGTTGTGTACTCACGCTTCGTCAAAGGAGCAAACTGTTCGTTACAAAGCAACGGCTTACATACACCTAACTCGATGGTTACATCATCATCAATAGCACTATAACCACGAATTATGCCACTTTCAATAGTTCTTACATGTATTTGGAAAGCATCATTCCACAGAACTTGCACACCAACCTTTACATTGCAAATATCCTTTAGTGTACCCAAGCTTTCCGTAAGTCGCAACCTCAAAGCATTCATTTTTGCATTCTCAAAATTCCAAGGTGTTTCTGTTAAGGAAGTGTGATTCAGTAATTGCGTCTCACGAGTATCCGATTGCATATACCATACATAATCGTTGTTATGCTCATTGTTATCACATACTACGATGGCAACATAGGTGATACGACCAGCAAACAAATCTGTTTCTACATAGTCAAATACGCCATTCAACTTCTTTTGCGTGGTAAGAAGTTTCCTGATTCCTTTGCCATATTCAGTTTTAAAGAAACGTTTCTGAACGATGTAACCTAAACGTCCATTTGCATTGAGCAAAGATACACCCTTTTCAATGAAAGGTATTGCCAAATCAATCTTGCCATTTTTGCCGGCAGAGTAAATCCTCTTAATATACGCAGACATGTAAGGTAGATTAACATTATAATTCTTTACTTCTACGTACGGTGGGTTCCCGACTACATAGTCGAAACCTCCGTTCTCAAAAACAACAGGGAAGGATTCCTCCCAGTTAAATGCGTTTGTCTCTTGAAGTTCGATAATATTGTTTTTTATAGAAGGGAACTCTGAAATAATATCCGTTCCAACAAGTGAGTTGCCGCACTTGATGTTTGTTCCAATCCCCTGCAAAATCTGAGACCCCAGTAAACCAACGGCTTCAAAGTCCTTGATGTAGAAATTATCAATCAATTTTAGACACAAAGACATCTTTGAAACTTCTACTGCTTCAGGGTTGATGTCAACTCCATAAATACAATCATTGATGAGTTTTCTTCTTCCTTCGATATTGAGTACTGGTGTGTCTAATTGAGTGAAAAGGCTTTCTTCGCATTCTTCTCCATATTCCAGCTTCTTTTCAATTTGCTTGATTAAATAGTCGTATGCTCCTACGAGGAAGACACCACTACCACATGCAATATCTATGATTTTCAGTTTGAAGCATTGTTCAATAGATAGATTTGAAATGACATTTGATGGCATCGTGCTTTCTATAACCTGGTTTACAAGGTGTTCTGGAGTAGTGATAGCACCATTACTCTTCTTGAATTCAGACTTCAACTCATCTGATACCTTTCCCCCTTTAACTACGAGCTGGTAGCCAAGGAATAAGTCATAAATATCACTCAGAGTCTTTAGTGGAATAACATCAAAGCGATACGGCGATGGGTAGTAAAGGTTATTCAGGAGGGATTCAAAAACCTCATTATCTATTCTTAATGAATGTAATGAAGAAATCTTCTTGAACATAGGCCCATCGTAATGGTCATAGAACTCTCCATAAGAACTTTGCTTGAACGCTTCCCAAAAATTTTTATGAAGGAAGCTCTTAAGCAAACCATTCTTCTCCAAGCCACGAGATTCGCATACACGAATGAATAGTATGCGATTTATTATGATTTGGACATAATAACTTAGTCTGTTTACATTGTCTATTTTATTCTTCTCAATAATTGCTTTAGCAAGGTCAATTCGTGTTTTGCCGAGTATATCCGAGAATTTCTTATCAAGTGCTTCTTTCTCTGGTTGTACGAATTTAATGTAGCCATCTAAAACATTTCTTCTTGAAAGAAAAACTGACAACTTATCAATATTCTCGACAAAATCTTCCGCTGTCATGAATGTGATTCTCGCAAAACACACACCTTCTGAAATTGAAGGCATGTGAGAACAATCATAGACAGCAAGTTGACTGAAATTTGTAACAATAGAATAAGGTGCACCAATAGACCAGCCGTAAGAACGAATCTGAAATGCCACATCTCTATCATTCTCAATATCAACCATTAAGCTTTTAGCATCTATAAAAAGCAGAGGCACTTTGCCGTTAACAAGTGTATAATCTGGTCGTATGTTTGTTGAACCAATATTTTTCAGTCTCTGACGTTCTGCTTTATTGAGAGTGTGTTCTGTAAGCACCTGTCTGGTATCTTGCACATTCCACCCAAACACGGAGAGAAGTTCATCTATCCATGTTCGCATAGTTGCTTCCGATGCATCTTTAAGACTTCCTTCTATCTTAGCCTTTAAGAAGCGGTTTACCAGATTCTGAAGATTCTGTGTATTATTCATAATATTACTTCCTAAATTCAACTTAATAATGCAACTTGGGGAAGAGGGATTCTTCAAAACCTCAATTTCCCAAACGAGCTGGTTGCATTATGAGTATACAAACCACCGAAGGACAAAGGTACGAAATTTCAGCGTATTTACAAAATGGATTAAGTAAAAGTGAGACAGCAAAATTTTAGGTAAGAGTAAACCTACTCCTATGATGAGAGTTACTTCGTAATAGAGAGCGTAGAAACGGTAAATAAGATGGCAACCAAACCGCCGTCTGTTGCTTAATTATATTGGAAATAGGCAGTTCGTTGTCATTGAAGCGGAGAACTCAAAAATAAAAGCGGGTGATACATTCACTTGCTCTATATTTATGCTTGGAGAACCTCTTTATATTGATAACCTTATACAAGGTTCCCACGCTCCTGTTAAATTTGTAGTGGGAAATAAGACCGGGCTCACCCTAATGAATCTATTGCAGTAGATCAGATGAAAAAATCCACTCTCAAGAGGTTCTTAACAACATCTTCTCTAAATTCTGCATCGGGAAATAATCACTTTGCAATCAACGCTACTGTGCCGCTTGGTTTGGTTAGGGTTATGGTTCCGTTATGTACTTGGCATACTTCATCTGTATAGGCGTTGATAACCTCTGTGCCATCTGCAAATGCTCCGCCAAGGTTAATTGGGGTGTTAGTTGGTGGCAGAACCTTAATTAAAACTACGTCTGTATTAAACTTTCTGACACAGGTTGTTGAGTCAATAGTGGTTTGCACACCCATTCCTACGGCTGGATGGTATTTACGGAAAGTACAAAGTTTACTATAATGTTCCATAAGTTCCAAATCCATATTGCTCCAATCATAATCTGAGCGAAATGCTTGTGCGGCATCTACGTTATATTTTGCGTCAGACATCTGCCGCCCTACCTCATCGCCGTAGAAAATTTGGATTGCTCCAGGCGATAAAACAAATGATGTAGCACACTCAAAAGCACGGTTAGGGTCTGACTCACGGAAATAGGCATTATTAAGATAACTGAACGGCCACCAATCTGTGTGTGCGTTAAGGGAATCTGAATATTGCTGCCAAGTGCCTACAATAGTATTAAGATTGCCGTCTTTTGGGAACTTCATATTTACCATAGAACTGAATCCTGCTTTGGCATACTCTGGCAGGTAGGTTATAAAGGCGTCCTCGTGGTCTCCCGTAAAGTACATACGGCTTGTCCATTTTGACGCCGGGTCATCAGGGTGGGCGGCACGCCAGCGGACAAGGGCGGAATCACATTTATCATATAACTGACGCCAACGCCAATCTTCTGTATATTCCACCACATCGCAACGGAATCCGTCAAACCCGAACTCCTCTACCCAAGCGGCAATCCAACTACTTACATAGTCAAGCGGTGCGGCATCACAGTCAACTCGCAGGGATTTTATAGAACTCCAAGTATATGCATCATTATCTGAGCCCTCAGCAGTCCATTTATCTTTTAGGAATTGTGGAATTTTTACAGTTGATGTCTTGTCTGAACGGTAATCGGGTAAGCCATAAAGTGTACAAGTAAGTTGGTCATTACAGTTACAATCCTTACCAAGACGCAGCCATTCATTTGTCCACCAACGTTCCCAACTCTCACTTGTGGCATACCAAGCGTTATAATTCCAATCCTTTATATGCTCCGTAGCCTCAGCCTCTGTATTTACAGGAACAGGAGCGAATTTATATTGAAGTGCGTCAAGTAGTGTGGGGTATCCGGGGTCATTTATATTGGCACCCATCATAACCCTTATGCCTTGTGCGTGAAGTGTGTCCACTAAGGCGTGCAACTGCTCAACTGTGCCGTAATTCTTATCTGTTTGCGTATAATCTAACGGATAGTAGCCGTGATACCCATAGTGAGGAAAATCATTGACCTCACCGCTACCTGTCATCCAGCCGTGAATCTGCTCGTATGGGTCTGTAATCCACACTACATCAACACCAAGTTTTGTAAAGTATCCTTCTTTTGCCTTCTGCAGCATTCCCGCCCAATCGCCGCCGTGAAATGTAGCGGCATTCATTTGCTCGCTACCATAATCCACACGTCTGCCATAGTTTACATCGTTGGCTGAATCTCCATTACAAAAACGGTCTGTCATAACAAAATATACAGTAGCCTTAGACCAATCAAAGGTATCGGGAAAATCCTCTGTATATAAACTGTTATTTGTACAACCCGATATGGATAGCATCAGGCCTATCCATAATGTAAAATGCAAAATAGGATTTAATGATGTGCGTATCATGATATTGTAATATTTTGTCAATGGAATGTTTTTTCAAATCTGTCTTTAAACATGCTTTGCTCTGAACGTGACAATCCAAGAGAATTTGCTACTGTTTGCCATTTGCTCATTGTACTCTTAACTTCATCAATGATGTTTTTTGCCACTTGCCTAGAGAGCATATAATCCTCGCAAGATTCTAACAATGTATCAAGGTTTGATTCTGCCGTATATTTGTTTATTAAAAGGCACTGCTCTTTTGCAAGGGATGGATTAAGGTCATACGCAGGAGAAAGAGTCCATCCTTTTTTTGTAAGAATGAACCCATGATTGCGGAAGTGGTCATCGCAGTTACCTATTGCTATATTAAAAGCAACTCTTTTATATAATTCTTCAAGATTTTTCTCAACATTACAGCATCCTCTTATAATAAAGTCAACAATGTCAATATAGCCATTCCCAGTTGAGGCGTTGTCTCCATCATTTAAGCCAAGCATTGTCATAGCGGAAGCAAAGTGAATACGCCTTCCATTTCTGTCTCTGTCAAATCTCTTTGAAATCAATGTATGATATTTATCCCCTACTTTTATAACAGAAGTTTCAGCACAGTTTATTCCAGCACGCTTAGCCATTACATTTGCAAAGTGTTCCCATAGACTTATATCATAAAAATCATTCCTCGATGGGAATTTTGCAACACATAATTGTTTCTGTTCATTCAAAACTGATGCCTTAGGTCTTGCTCCACCAAGCGAAGTGCCTGGATGTACCAACTGCATAATCCATTTTTTCTGTGGTAAAACATTAAACTCTTCACTCAACTCTATCTGGAGGCTTGCCTCTATAAGTTCCCGTAGGCTTGTGACAGGGGGAATCTGCAATGATTGTTCTGCATTTATAAAGTCTCCATCTAAATCTTCTTTGTATCTAAAGCCTCCGATTCTTGTAGTATCATCTATGCCAAGCAACAAATCCATAGACGATAGTCTTCGGATAGGACGTTTCTCTTCTTTTGCCACTATCTGCTCTCGGCGTAATAATAGTGTGCGTCCCCAATGGTCTGGTAAAGAATCTGCAAAGCATCCGAATATATCTTTCCCCTGCTTTGTATATTGCATTCCATTATAGTTATTTATATCATCACTCAATATAATATCGGAGTGATTATTCAACCAATCAGCGTCAAACTTAAAGCCATACGACTCAGTACCACGGATACTGTCCATAGTAAGTTCCCCTACCAACTCCACACTTGAAAGCCATTCAAAATCAGCATATACAAATAACTTTTTCATATCTTAAACCTTTTTTGTAGCTCGCTCTCTACGCTTTAATTGTAAATCTTGCAAGTTTCTGCCAATAGGGTCATCTTTGGCAATAAATAAAATATCATCATCCAGCTGTAATGCGTATAGTACACGTAAGTAAATGCCTATGCTTACTGTAGGCAGTCCCTTCTCCACTCTTAGCAGAGTAAGTTCTGAACAGGTTGCACGTTCTGCCACCTGAGCCATAGTGAGATTTCTACGTAGTCTTGCCAACCGTATCTGTTCACCCACTATCTGCATTTTTTCCGTAAGTTTTCTTGGCAGCATAGTACCCATTGTATTCTTTCCCATAAATAGCGTAACCTTTATTTACGATTGCAAATATAACACTTTTTCTTTATTTTATGATATATTGATATAAAAAAATTATCCCACGATACAGAATTTGAAAAATCAGTACTCCACCTTTTCTAACACCAAACCTTTGGCAGGAACTGACATTCCCGCTACGCAGCGGTTTTTTTTCTCAATGACCTCCGCAAACTGCTCTACGGTAAGTTTTCCAGAGCCTACATCAAGCAGTGTGCCTACTATGGCACGCACCATATTACGCAGAAAACGGTCTGCGGTAATAGTGAACTCCCAATGTATGGGCGATGTCTGCTCCCAATGTGCCTCTGTTATGTGGCAGTTGTTTGTCTTTACATCGGTGTGCAGTTTACTAAAACTTGTAAAGTCCACATACTCAAACAGATATTTGCAAGCCTCATTCATTTTATTAAAATCAACCGAAGGCTTTACCCGCATACGATACATGCACTCAAAAGGGTCTTTCTCTGTGGTCACATAATATTTATAGGTGCGTGATTTAGCACTGAAGCGGGCGTGCATATCATCGGGAACTTGCTTTATTGAAAATACTACAATGTCATTAGGCAGGTAAGCATTGAGCCTCTCTGTCAAAGTTTCAGCGGATAGAGAGTCCGTCTCATTTGAAAGAGGAGTTTCCAAATCAAAGTGGGCGTACATACTACGGGCATGGACACCTGCATCGGTTCTACCTGCACCCGTTATAGGGGTCTTGCTACCCAATATATTACTTAGGGCAGTCTCTATAACCTCCTGAACGCTAACACTATTGGGCTGATTCTGCCATCCGTGGTAGTTCTCTCCGTTATATGCCAGATGTATAAAATATCTCATATAGTTGGTTTGTGATGCAAATATACTGAATAATACATTATTATGCTAATGTTTTTATAAATTTCAGGGGAATTGATTTTTTTTGTCAAGTTTTTTGCGTAAATAACCTGACTTTTGTATTTTTGCAGAAAGCGAAAAGACAATGAAAAATATATTATTTTCAGTAATGTGCCTCATTGTACCTACTATGGTATCGGCACAAAAAGTGTACAGCGTGGATTTTGCCTCTCAAGCCGATGTCAAGGTTTATGTGGTGGATTTTGAGAGTCAGGCGGACTTATGTGTCTATAAGGTTGACTACGCTTCCCAAGCAGGCAAGAATGACGGCTGTTGGTACTTTGTGGATTATACTTCCCAAGCAGATAAAAAGATTTTCTTTGTGGATTACGCCTCACAGGCAGACATTAAGATATACTTTGTAAAGTACAAAAGTCAAGCCGGCTGGCGTAACAAATCAAAGAAACAGGTTATGTATTAAGGTTAAGGCTTTGACCGCTTTCTGATAACGGATAATCAAAGAGGCGTAATCACGAGTATCAAACAAAGTCAGTTCACTAAGTGGCAAATCTGTTAAATATTTGGCGGTATGAGCAGTTATTTGGAATTTTTGAATAAGCTCCGCCTTGGCTTGTTTTTCTGACTCAGCTCTCTTAATAATTTCTATTATAGCAACCATATTCTCCGCCGATGCTATTCTTCCTAAATCTTTGTAAATTTTTAACCCGATTTTTGCCTGCTTAAGCAATTCATCAATATGTTTCTCCATATAAAACGGAGTCAGATTATCAAGACTGAAACCATCTGCGGTTTCAGTCATTTCCATTAGTTTGCAATTGGTGAGTTTCATTGTATTAATTCTCATTTTTTTAATCTATTTGGACTAAATATTATTGACACCGCGATTTGCACAATTTTACAATAATTTTATTAAAAAAATCTTGTACATGTTCTTCTTTATTTTTTACAAATGCAGAAGCTTGCCATGTATGAATCACTATTCGTTGTTTATCCTCAGAATAATGTATATTATACCACCCTTTTTTGTTGGCAAGTTCAAAATCTTTTGTAGGAGATTCCCATTTTACATCAAACATCTCTTCTATATTGATGTCATACTGCTTGGGATAATGTCCACAAAATAAAATTACGACAGGAAAAGAGCGATAAAAAGCGGATGATAATAATGATGTACGCTCTTTTATTGATTTTGCTGTAGCCTTAATATCATCATCTTCTAATTTATTATTATTACTACGAGACACTGCACTTAATTCAGTAATAAAACAATGGTCAAAGAAATTTAGCACTTCATTTTTCTTGACTGCAATATCTGGATATATCGTGTTTATTAATTTTTGATATGCATACCAAGTTGCACTTGTGCCACCGCTTTTAGGTGCAATGAGAAATCTTTGTCCCTCACCAAACCTAGTGGTTATATGTTTGTAGCAATAACGAGGATGATATCCATTCTCTAATTCATCATTCTGCCATTGCTTCCAATTATTACCAATCTCTAACTGCTTTTGCTTTTCATTATTAATACTATGCTCTTTCCCTATTATCAAAATTTTTGAATCGGGGTTCCCTTGACCAATATAATCACCTTCTTTACAAGACTGTATCAAGGCTTTGAAATTTTCATTTTTGATTTCCATAATGATTAGATTTTAACGGTTAATACTAAGTTTTATGCAAATATACAATTTATTCTTTTACTTTCCAAAGTCATACTCATCAATTAGAGTATCAATAATATGCGGAGTATCATCGTTGGCGTGTAATTTGGTTATTCTATCAAGGTCTATTATTTTTAGAATCAAGTTTGTTTGATGCAGTTTGCCCAAACACCAATTCATCATACGTACATCATTCAACGATAATAAACCGCCAAACGTTCTATCATCATAATGATTTTTGTGATAAGCATCAAGAAGCATACATTTGACCATTGCCTCTAATGAATCATAACCACATTGACGTAGTCTGGCAACATCTATTTGCTGTTTTGCAAACAAGTATAACAACTCCATTTTAGTTAGTCTATCAGCCAATATTGGTTCTTTTGAATTATAACGCAGGCGTACATGCAGATATGAGTCATCCCAGATTAGGTCTGCCTCGTGAGCCTTGATATACTCCACAGGTGCGTGACGAACAACTAAATAGGCGGCATCGGGTTCTTTATACTTTTCATAAAGTTTTATAATAACGGGCAGTTGAGACTCATCCCAATTTTCTCTATAAAAACGGCAAACCCAATATCTGTCCACCTTTGCTCCATCAATCAATGTCTGTATTACTTGTAGTTGCTCTTTATAGGTTATGTAAGGCAACCGAATACGCAATTCGGCACGAGCCTTCTGGCGGAGACCCTTAGTGTTAAAGCGTTTAATAGTTTGTGCTATTGTGCCGTACTTTGGGTATTGCGTTACTGCTTTTATTCTAGCCTTGTAAACATACATTATGGCAGATTGAGCGTTTATGGAATTTGATGATAAAACTATATCTTCAACATCATTTGTTAATGAGTCTGCCAATGACCGTAATGCAGACCAATCAAAATGTCCCTGCGCATACTGGCACACTTCAAATGCAGTTTTAATGTTTTGCAACTCTGATTCTTGTTTCATATCTGTGTAATTTGGTTTCACTGCAAATAAAATGACACGATATGAATTAACTCTTCACAGATAATATTTTTTTGAAATTTTTTATTATATGTAATGTTTTTTCATACCTAATCACTATATTTGCATATTGAACAACCATAATAATACTATGATAAGCAAAACTTACAACCGATATTTGTGGCTTCTGAACACCCTGATGCAGAATAAAAGGCTCTCTTTTGAAGAAATCAAACAAAAATGGGAGTCATCGGTGTTTAACTACGATGAAAAGCCTTTGAATCTGCGTACATTCCACCTGCATAAGAATGCAGTAGAGGAGATGTTTGACCTTAACATTGAGTGTGATTCATCAGATGGCTACAAATATTATATAGATGAGAACATTCCAGCCGCACAGGACAAGGCACGCCAATGGCTTATAAACTCATTCAATGTTGTGGGGCTTGTAAATGAGGGGCAGCAGATACACAATCGCATACTTTTAGAAGAAATACCTGCCGGTGCAGAGTTCTTGCCAACGATAATTGAGGCTATAAAACAGAATAGGGAATTGCATGTAAAGTACCAACCATTCTATGACAACGATGCCTCAGAATTTACAGTACAGCCATACTGTATGAAGGTGTATCATCAACGATGGTATGTGCTGGGTTACTTTAAGGAGCGTGAAAATCTGCGTAATTTTGCACTTGACCGCACTCTCTCAATAGAGATGACGGATACTGTTTTTACCTACCCCGATGATTTTTCTCCAGAAGATTTTTACCGTAACAGCATAAGCATTTGGGTTCCTGACAATCCGAATGCTGTAAGAGTGGTTCTGCGAGCCTACGGCATTCAAGCCAAATATTTACGAGCACTACCACTGCAACAAACCCAAAAAGAGATTAACACAACCGCTGAGTACAGTGATTTTGAGTACTATCTATACCTGACTCCAGACCTACCAAAAACCATTTTCTCAAAAGGAGCGGAAGTAGAGGTGCTGGAGCCGGAGGAGTTAAGGGAGCAGATAAAAGAGTTAGCAAAACACATTTATGAAAAATATTAATCTATAGAAAGCACTACCCTCTCTTAATAAAAATGAGTATATTTGTAATCAGAAAAACAACCAAACCTATATTAATCTAAAAAGACTAATTATGTCAACAACAAGTTCTTCATTCAGGGGTACTGGCTTAGAAGAAACATTTGCCAGTAATTTCAAGAAAAGTGATTTTTATAAGATTGTTTATAAACAAAACATCAACGATGTCATTGTTGGTATTCGTGATGGATACATAAACTTATATCACAATTGCAACAGTATTGCTAAAATTTCCGCTTCTTCCAAAGAATTTAAAGCTGAAATATCCAAGTATTATCTTGACATTAAGGGAGGTGGAACTAAAAAAATTAAAGCTAACGAATTGGTGCAAAATTTAAACTTAATTAAAACACAAAGTAACAAAAGGAATCAGTTGGAAAAACAGGCTCAAGAGCAATTATATATAAAAAACAACTTAAATAAAAACTCAAATTGGTTCTGTATTGATGTGGAGTATACAAGGTCAGGAGTTGATTGGCGTTATGATATAATTGCAGTTTCAAAAGATTCAGAACACAGAGTTGCCTTGATTGAACTAAAATATGGTAATATGGCTATAGGAGGGAATAGTGGCATTCGTACTCATATAAAGGATTTCTATAATTTTTTTAAAAAGGATGCTGATGGAGGCTGTGATTTTGATAAATTGAAGCCAGAGATAATTTCTATCATCGAGAAATTGATTGCTTTAGGAGTGGATGTCCCAGATTGTTTACATGAGTTAAAAGAGACTCAATTATATTCCGAGCCACAATTCTATATTATTACCCTTAATAACAACCCTAAAAGTGCCAAAGCTTCTTCTCCAGAAATGACTATGAGTGGATATTTATTTTCTGATAAAAGGTGGGGTTGTAAAAAGATTTCCAAAGATGTGAAGGATAAGGGAGACTACTTCCAAATCATTAATAACGACAAAAATTTCAATCCAATATTTTACTTTTCTGAATCAACACTCCCAAATCTTCAAATAGATGATATTTTAAATGAAAAATTTTACAAGAAAGTAGTAATAGAATAATAATTGTAAATACTATGACATACTCATTTCAAGCAAGCCGATTGACTGGTGGCAACAGGGTTTTCCCAGACAAAATTATTATTGACGATGATAAAATCACCTACTACAAACCACATCTGATAGGTCACGACGAAACTAATATCTTCAAATCAAACATAGGTAGCGTTAGTATGAGTTCAGGACTATTCTTCTCAGACATAATAATAGAGACTAATGGTGGTCAAATTACAAAATTAGAGGGATTTACAAAAAATGATGCTAAAGAGATTGTGAGATTGCTCTCATAATAAGTCTATGAAAAAGATTCTCTTTATTTGCCATGGAAATATCTGTCGTAGTCCTATGGCAGAGTTTGTACTAAAGAAAATGATAAAAGACAGAGGCTTGGAAAACGAGTTTGAGATAGCGTCTGCCGCAACAAGCACTGAAGAACTTGGTAATCCTGTATATCCACCCGCTCGACGCAAACTTGCTGAGCATGGAATAAAGTGTGATGGCAAAACTGCACGTCAGGTTACTAAAAAAGATGGGGAATACTATGACTATCTTATTGTAATGGATGAGTGGAACCGTAGAAATCTAAGTCGTATTATCTCCGCCGATGCTATGAGCAAAGTCTCCTTGCTTATGTCTTGGGCAGGGGAGAATCGTGAGGTCTCAGACCCTTGGTACACTGGTGATTTTGATGCGGCATGGCGCGATATTAACATTGGGTGCAATGCGGTGCTAAGGTTGCTTTATGAAACCATTCTCTCAAAAGGAACGGAAATAGAGGTGCTGGAGCAGGAGGGTTAAGGGAGCAAGTAAAATGCGAGGCATTAAAAATTACCTATAAATATGATAATTAACCTTAAAATAAAAAATGAAAAGAATGAAAAAAACAAAAGTAAGTTATACGAAAGATTCGGATAAGCCACAGCAAGAGTATGAAAATAACACATTCATCAAACCATTAAAGTCAAAGGTTTTATCAGTATTGGGAGAAAGAAGAAGTATTAAACTACCCAAGTACATTTATTTCAACACAAATGCGGGAAATCTTAATTTACACATTAAATCGCAAACTACACAAGATAAGAAAATTATCTATCCTACTTGTAAAAATATGCAAACTGATAATGCCGCATTTGAAGGTTGGTCTATCACATTAAAAACATGGTTTAAGTCACAAATAAATAATGTTATTTTACAATGGGATATACCACCCGAAAAAGAGAAAAACAACCATTATAATCGTTTTCTATATCGTGTTATTAAATTTGAAGAAAAATATTCATGGTTTACAATTAATCCCTCAAATATCAACGAAACAAAAGATTTTTTAAAAAACAAATGGCAAGACCTATCAGTAAATGTTTCAACATCAATACCAGTAAAAAAATCTAATAATGAAAATGCTGTAGAATACGAAATTTGCGATAAAATAAATCCTATTATTCGTCAAATGTTCATAAACAAATATGATTTGAGCTTGTTTAATCATCAATTACATGTTGGCGTAAAGTCTAACGACTCATTATTATTTACTGGACAACAATCTGCAATAGACCTTTGGGGATTGTCTAATGACAAACATACTTTTTCATTGTTTGAACTCAAATACATTGATGAACAAAAACCAACCAAAAATATCAAGGTAGGCATTATTTCTGAATTGTTTTTTTATGCGTGTGTTATAGAGGATATTATAAATGGAACAATTATTCCAGAAAAACCAATTATAGAAGATGAAATACAGTTATATTCAAACACAAAAAATATAAATAAGATAAATGCCTTTATGCTTTCTAATGGATTTCACCCATTATTAGAGTCCTGTTCAATTTTAGAGTTGTTAAACAATACATCCGAAACAAATAAAATTCCCATTGTGTTTAAAAAGTTAAATTATTCGTACAAGGTAAACTCGTATAAATTTGAATTAAAGTTGGAGATTTAACGATATGAAAATCACAATTCACAGAGGAAATCAAATAGGTGGTTGCATAACAACAATTGAACATGATGGTTGTAAAATCATTATAGACCTTGGCAGCAATTTACCAGGGAGTAAAGAAAAAGAGTTGACAAAAGAGGACATTGACTCAATAACAAGTGGTGCAAACGCCATTCTTTACACTCATTATCATGGAGACCATACTGGTCTTCACCATCTTATTGACCCTAATATTCCTCAATTCATTGGTGCAGGTGCTAAAGAAGTAATGTTGTGTAAATACAATGCCTTAAACGCACACAATGACTACTCTGCTCAGATTAAATCCACAAAGGACATGCGTCCTTATAAAGTATCTGAGCCTATAGAATTTAAAGGCTGCGACAAAATTAAAGTTACTCCATATCTTGTGAGCCATTCTGCTTTTGACGCATATATGTTCAAAATTGAATGTGATAATATAAAAATACTTCATACTGGCGATTTTAGACAACATGGGTATATTGGCAAGAGACTATTTGATGTACTTAAAATATATATCAAAGATGTGGATATTTTGATTACAGAAGGAACTATGCTTGGTCGTTCTCAGGAAACTGTATTACATGAAAATGATATAAAGAGTAATACAATTGCAGTCCTGAAAGAACATAAATATGTGTTTGCTCTTTGCTCCTCGACAGATATTGACCGTCTTGCTTCATTTCACGATGCGTGCAAACAAATAGGTAGAACATTTTTTGTGGATGAATATCAACAAGAAGTGCTTAATGTATTTTCTAAATATTCTGGAAAACACTCAAATTTATTTAAATTTGACAAGACATTCAAATTAATAGATTTTGGAGCTCCAAAAGTTGTAACTGTATTAAAAAGCACAGGATTCTTAATGCCAATACGTAGTAGTATGTTGCCAACCGTCAAAAGTATGATGAGTGTATATAATGATGAGAATCCTTGGTTAATATACTCAATGTGGAGTGGTTATGCTGAAGAAGGAAAAAGTTATACCAATAATGACATATTAAAAATCCGTCAATTATTTAACAACAACATTCTTGATGGCACAAAAGATGGATTTCACACCAGCGGTCATGCTGACATAGCAACATTAGAGGAAGTGTGCAAAATAGTAAATCCAAAAATTGGTGTCATCCCAATTCACAAAGATAAAAATACTAAATATGATATGTCAGGTGTTTCAAACTATAAAATTTTTACTTCATCAGAAAAAGTTTCCGATAACTTGGATATAATATTTCTTAATTCACAAGGAAAAGGTGCTAAACTATAAGAACGGCATTTTTAAAGTTTTATGTATTTGCAAAAATAATTATGGAAATTAAAATAGAAAAAGGAGGACATGTTATCTCAAATTTCCTTGAATGGGAACTTTATGGAAAACCTAAAAGCCTTAAGCAATGGAAAAGTGGAAGAAGTTCAATGGAAATGGCAAAATTTGCTCTTTCAAATGAATTCAAAGATATGATTAGCGAATTGCTTAGTTCACTCAAAATTAAAGAACAAGATTTTAATTGTGAACCAGAGGCAACAACAAGTTTGGGCCGTGGATTTGGAAAGGGCGGTTGCAGAAATCATGACCTTCTTATGATAGGGGAAGACTGTGTTATTGGTATAGAAGCAAAGGTTTCAGAATCATTTGGTAAACCTGTTAAGGAAGTCCTTGCTAAACAACAAATAAAACACATAAAACTAGAAAAAACCAGAGTATATAAGCTATATAATTATTTATTTCCATCAAAAATTAATGATATTCAAAAGTGTTATATTGGATATCAATTATTAACTGCAACAATGGGTACTTTGCGAGTAGCTCATGATAAAAACTATAAGAATGCTATATTTTTGGTAGTTGTCTTTGCCAGAGACGATATCAAAGAGAAAAACTATATTAAGAATTGCAAAAAAAACAATATGGATTTTGAAGCATTTGATAAGTTGATCAACCCCAATAGGATTTACCCCAAACATATTGATGATATTGATTTATGGGCGTTAAAAAGGGAGATATAAATCTAAATTACTTATACTCAAATAATTTAGCCTTGTGAAACACGCTATATGAATT
This sequence comes from Paludibacteraceae bacterium, assembly GCA_024399495.1. Classification (GTDB taxonomy): domain Bacteria; phylum Bacteroidota; class Bacteroidia; order Bacteroidales; family Paludibacteraceae; genus Enterocola. The sequence continues at coordinate 39,913 of JAKSNY010000012.1, read as the reverse complement.
ATCAATGGAAGCACCATTGGAAAATATTATTCCATCGTGCTTTTCTGTTCCGTATGAATCGTGTGAATGTCCGAACAGATGATATTTAGGTTTAACCTGAAGCACTCTGCTTTTTAAAATGTCATTACCCCAATGCTTGCCAAAGTCTTCATCAAGAATATTGATGGGAGGCTCATGCGTAACTAAAACATCAACATTATCGGGTATTAATTTTGCCGAATGATTGTAGGCAAGCCCAAAAAATTTAACACCATCAATCTCACAACCTCTGTCCTGTAGAAAATAGACATTATCAGGTAAATCCTCAATATCTATAGCCTCCCACAAACATAAATCGTGGTTGCCTACTACAAAAATCTTGTGAGGATATGGCAGTTCAAAGAACCAATTCAGAAAATCAATTACCTCATCATCGGTTCCCATATCGGTAAAATCACCGCAATGCACCAAAACATCAGCATCTTGCAAGTTTGTCAATTGCTGATGTCTGTTATGTGTGTCTGAAATCTGAAGAATACGCATCTATAGTAACAATAATTGATTACAAATATAGTGATATTTGGTAAAAATCAATGTCTGATACGGCAAAAATCTAAAGAGCAAATATAAATGAAAGATTTTTAGTACCTTTGCACACAAATTAAAAAACTATATTGAGTATGCTCAAATCAATTAAAAACCTACTATTAACGGCTACAGTTTGCGTAGCCACAACTACCGTATTTGCGTATAATAATGGGGTTAGTGTAAGTGGTGTCTCTGTATCTGACACTACAAGTGTGGGGCAGAAGTTCATACTACCCGATTGTGATTCTCAGGTTACAATGTGTACCGTCACATTTCCAAAAGGAGCAAGCACAGGGTGGCACTACCATAAGAACCTTGTTTTTGCTTTTGTGGAGAAGGGAACACTAAGAGTTGAGACAGAAGACGGATACACAGATTTTAGTGCTGGCGACAATGTTTTTGAGATGCAGAACAAGATACACAATGGCAGAAACGTGGGCAAAGGCAAGGTCATACTAAAAGTGGTGTATGTAGGCTGTAAGGGTGTGGAGAACTCCATTATGGTTGATGAGCCACAAAAACAAAAAACACATAGATGCATAGGTTCCGCAGGTTATGTTTGGAGCGAGATTCTGCAGGAATGCGTAAGACCATGGGAAACAGGAGCCGAGGTGTTTGTTCCCCAAAAAGACGGCGACACATACACAAAAGCCTATCACATTGTATTTTCTGACGACAAAAAAGAAGCCGAACTTATAGGCATAACAATGCTGAAACCCATAGGCGATGGTTTGTGGTCTAACGAAGATGGGAGCATAAAGGTAAAAAAGACAACGGACGGATATACCATATCAGAGTGATATGTATTGCACAATGCTTACATTAACAGCGGTTGTATTAGTGCTGATATTGGCGGCACTGCCCCACATTATATGGCTACTGCTATATGTTATAGGAAAAATTTGTGGTTTCAAGGTGCCTTACGCTCCATTTGGGTGGAGTGCCATCGGGCTTTCAGTATTATGTGTAATACTATTAACCTACGGTACATACATAGGAAGATGGAAATATGCCGTAACCCGTTTTGAATACTCCAACCCCGATGTGCCAGAGGCATTTGACGGATACAGAATAGTGCAAATTTCTGATTTACACCTATCTACATTTGATGACAACAAGCAGAAACTTACAGAACTGATTGATACCATAAACGCCATTGAACCTGATTTGATATGCTTTACCGGCGATATGGTGACCATCGGGAAAATAGAGGCGGAGCCATACACCAATGATTTACAACGTCTTACAGCAAAAAATGGAGTAATATCCGTTTTAGGCAACCACGATTTTATGATTTACACATTGAGTAGGTCAGAAAAGCCTAACGCCGATACAGATGCGGAAGTAGAGAAACTGTCTGTGTATGAGAGAGATACACTTGGGTGGAACCTATTACGCAACGCTCACCAAATTATACACAGAGGTAACGATTCCATAACCATAATAGGGGTGGATAATATAAACAGTTCTAATCAGGGATTTAAGACAATAAGCCGTGGCGATTTGCCCAAGGCGATGGCTGACACAGACGGATTCCGCATACTGCTCAGCCACGACCCATCGCATTGGCGTGCAGAGGTTGTACCAAATACCGATATACCTTTAACACTTAGCGGACACACTCACGCCGCACAAGTACGCATATTAGGCTGGACACCGTCAAGTTGGATGTTCAGTGAGACAGACGGAGCTTATACAGACGGTAATCAGACACTGTATGTGAATATAGGATTAGGCTGTACTGTTCCCTTCAGAATTGGTGCAAATCCGGAAATAACGGTTATAACGTTAAACAAAGCACATTAGGAGTACTACTATAGGGACAAGGATCAAGGGACAAGGAACAACATACATCATTTTAACATCGCCTATGGCTCGTTAAAATATTTTTCCTTTTTTATTGGGGCATATCCCCAAACCTTTTAAGCGTTGTTAAGGCTCTGCCTTAACCATGTTCCGTCTTCGCTCAGCATAACCCAAGTAAACTTGGTTCTGCACTCGCTCATAGGAACAGTCTCTGTCGCCTACGGCTCCCATACATCATACATCATTTTAACATCGCCTACGGCTCGTTAAAATTTTTATCCTTTTTTACGGGGAGTACCCCGAACCCCCTCGCCAAGCGTTCGGGCTTACGCCCTCTGTCGCCTACGGCTCCCATACATCATACATCATTTTAACATCGCCTATGGCTCGTTAAAATTTTTATCCTTTTTTACGGGGAGTACCCCGAACCCCCTCGCCAAGCGTTCGGGCTTACGCCCTCTGTCGCCTACGGCTCCCATACATCATACATCATTTTAACATCGCCTATGGCTCGTTAAAATTTTTATCCTTTTTTACGGGGAGTACCCCGAACCCCCTCGCCAAGCGTTCGGGCTTACGCCCTCTGTCGCCTACGGCTCCCATACATCATACATCATACATTATACATCTTTATTTCCGTTCCCGGATAATAGTGCTGCAGAATCTCTTTATAATTGTATCCCTTGTGTGCCATAACTGCGGCACCAATCTGGCATAGCCCTACTCCATGCCCCCACCCTTTGCCTGTGAGACGGAAACCGCCATCGGCAGTACGGCTGACTGTAAATGCAGAACTATATAGATGACTGTGCGATAGCCATTTGCGGATTTCAAGTTCCTTGCCTATTGTCAGCGTTTTTAGCGTGCCTGTTATTTTAAGCTCATATATTCTACCCGATTCCCCCACCCTTACAGGCGTTAAATCCAATATGGTGCCAAAATCTATGCCTGAACGCTCTTTTATGATGGAACGGAGCTCATCGGGTGAGTATGTTACCTCCCAATCGTGATAGCCACGGGTCTCTAAATCGTAGTCATTCAGCACCTGACGCAGAACATCGGGTGTAGCCTCTCCGCAAAACTTATCTTCAACAGGTGTAAGATACGGATAATCAGCATCTTCCCAGCATACACTGTAACGCTCAGTCTTGCCACCGCAACACTTATGGTAGCGGCAGTCACAAATATCGCCGTTATAGGTAAGCACCATACCTTTGGTTGCCTCCACCGCCTCAGCCACCACAGGATTTGTAGCACGCTGACAACCGTAATAGCGCTGACAATGGTCATCGGCACACACATCAAAATTCAGGTGCGGCTCCGCACCATACCATGCTATATGCCTACCGTCACCGTCAAGCACAACATCTGTTTTGGTATCATGATTAGACAAAGCCTTGCGTGCCTGTATTTTCCTTATCACCCAACTGCGTGATATTATGGCGTGAGCCTTCAGCAGTTCCACCATAGATGTGCCGCTCATCTCAGACGATATTACGCTCTTAAGGTACTCCTCCACATCTATAATGTTAACAGCGGTTTTAGTGCCATCGGGGTTTTCAAGAATTTTAATCTCACCCTTAAACTTCTGATTCTCAAAACGCTGCCAGTGAAACTGAACACCTATCATAACATCGTGTATTATGGCGTACCCGTCATAATAATCAACCTTAACCTCAGGCTTTGTACATATTCCAACTTCTACTTTCATAGCGGTGTAAAATTAGTAATAATTTGTCAGACTCACAAAAGTTATTAACAATTTTCTCTCGCCACCACAATATGTCAATGAACTCTTTTTTTTAACGTTGCATTTTGAAAAACAAAATTTATTCCATAAATTTGTACCCGATGTCCACGCTGATGCTCTGATGAGAGCGGTAATGGGGTGGGCTTATATAGGGGCGTATGCCCCAAAGACATATAAAAAGGCGTTTATTGACGCTTTGTTTCGTTTTTTCAGAATCTGGTAAATTCATAAAAACTAATCGGAACATTGTTGCAATGAATGTCCTACGGGTATGAAACTACCTATAGTCAATTCTATAGATGTTACATACAGCGTGGGCTTCTACATTGCTCGTTTCATTAGTTTGGGCTTACCAGAGCCTTGAAAAAAGTTACGGGCAATAGAATGGAAGTTCACGTCCTTTTTATGTCTTAATTATTACGATAAATATACTTTAACAACTATTTAATATGAAGAAAAAACTACTACTATTAACGTTGTCTGCACTATGCGTGGCTTATTGTTACGCCGATGATAACTTTATCACCATCAGTGCAAACGGAGTGCGTAAGACGTACTCAATGGATGTGTTCCAGCACATCGGGGTAAAGAAAGGAAGTGCAATTCCTGAGTTTAATGTGGCATTCTCTGATAAGACAGCCACTGCCACAGGAATTAAATCTATACTGTTCAATGTAGCGGAAGAGGAACCTGCACCTGAAGAGATTGAGATAGAGACCACAGAATCTACCGCAACAATAACCTGGCCTACCGTTCCGTCAGCAGCCACATACCAACTTGTAATCTACACCGATGAGAGTTGCACCACAAGGGTATGCACACTAACATTCAATAGCAACGGACAACTTATAAACATAGACTTCAGTCCTACGGGACCTGCAGAGGTGCGTTCCGCACTTGCCTCAATATCATTTACGGTAACAGGATTGGAGAAGAACACCACCTACCCGTATAACCTTGCAGCAATGGATGCGGAGAAGTCTGTAATTACAGAAGATAGCGGAACATTCACGACAGAGAATGTAACGCTTGACGGTATGCCAAGTGAGCAGAAGCCGCAAATCTACACATCGGGGAAGACAATACACGTACACTGCCCAAGTGCGGACAACATAACATTCATTAACTCAGCAGGACAGCAACTTGGAGAGACAGTACATACAGACCGCTGTGCCGCTACAGTCTCAGTATCGGGAATGTACATAGTAAAGACCAACAATTCAGAACAAAAAGTTATAGTAAGATGAAAAGGATAGCATTAATAATATTGGCATTTTGCAGTGCAGTGGTATTCTGTGGTGCAAAGACACTTTGGGTGTATGAGAGCGACGGAACACGCACGGCAGTAGAGTCCGCTAAAATAGACAGCATAAGTTTTGTAACTCCAGGCAACCTTGCCCTTAGCCCTGAGGAAAAGACCCTTGATAAGGAGGGCGGTACATTTAATTTATACATATACGCCGATATGGCTTGGGAGACTACGGTAAGCAACATATACAATATTATGCTATCTCAGTCAAAAGGCACAGGCAACTCCACTTTACAGGTGTCAACGGTGCCAAACTACGGAGATACCCCAATAACAGAGACTGTTACCGTAAGACTTAAAGATGGTTATACCCAAACACTTACAATAACAGTAACCCCATATTAATTACCTGTAACACAACACTATTATGAAACGCAATTTAATTATAATATCAATACTATCAGTTGCAGCCATCTCAATAGCGGTGGCATCAAAGGTTTGGATATATCAGAATGACAACACCCGATTAGGGTTTGATTATGACAAACTGGACAGTATAACATACGTTACGCCAGGTACCATAGCACTATCGGTATCGGAGAAAAATGTTCCATTTGAAGGCGGTACTTTTGATTTGGATGTGGTTGCAAGCCAGCCTTGGACGGTAAGCATCAGTGACCCAAATAGCGTAAAGGTTTCTCAATTTGCAGGAGCAGGTAACACAACATTGAAAGTTATAGTTGCGCAAAACACAAGTTTAAGTGCCAGAACAACCACTATAAAGTTTATACTGCAAGACGGAACACCAAACAAATTAAATGTTATAACGGCACCTTGGCAAGATAAGATAGAATTATCTGTTACAAAAAAGAACATTGGTTTTGAAGGAGGTTCATTTACAATTGATGTCAAAAGTAATATTTCTTGGAGCGTGTCAACCAACAAAACTTGGGTGACACTGTCAAAAACTAAAGGGGAAGGCAATGAACAGGTGAAATTTAGTATAAAGAGCACTGATTTAATGCAAGCGGATACCGCCACAGTAGCATTTAAAACCACAAACGGAGCAAAAAAAACAGTACAAATATGTAGGGCTGGGTATCCAATGAATATTGGGGTATTATGTAGTAAACCCAAAAATATAACTGTAAGTCTTAATAGCAATGGATATTGGTCAAATGTATATTTGTATGCGTGGGATAATCAAGGGCAAGAATTGTTAGGAAAATTTCCTGGTATAATACTAACAAAAATTGACAATCTGTATTCTTGTACATTTAGAACCAATTCCCCAATAAACATTATTTGGAGTAATGGAGTAAGCAAGTATGATGGCGGTTATCAAACAAAGGATATTGTGAATATTGAATTACCAACTTACTATGAATTACGTTCCAGAACGGGTTCTTATGAAACAACAAAATATAAATATTGTACAGATAAATTTACAATTTCAGATGATGGAGATACCATTATAATGTCGGCTGATGGTGGCGCTATTTCCTTTTATATTGTCAGTGAGGGAGAATGGACAATATCAAGCAACAAAAAATGGGCAGAACCTTCTCAAAGCAGTGGCAAAGATTCAGCTAGTTCAATAGATGTTATGATAACAGAAAACACTTTTGCAGAACAAGATACTGCATTATTATCATTTAACTCACAAGATGGTGCAACTAAAAAATATACAATTGTAAGAGCATCAGCTAATACAATTTTAAAGTTAGACAAAAACAATATTAATATTGGATGTAAAGGAGGACAAGATGTTTTAAAAATTACATCAAATGCATCTTGGACTGTATCAAGTAATAAGAGTTGGGTCACATTTGACAAAACAAAAGGCACTTTAAACGATAATATAAATGTGATTGTAGCAAAGAATGATAGAGTTGAATCAACTAATGCAACAATAACAATAACTACGTCAAACGGCACAACTGCACATTGTGGAGTAACACGGGAGGGCGACAAAGTTTCTGTTAATCCTGCAACAATAACATTGCCACCAGCAGGTGGTACATATAAGATAGGCGTTACATCCAATACTGATTGGACATTAAGTGCAAGTGAGCCTTGGATAACATTTGATAAAACGAAAGGCACCCTTAACGACAGTATAAAGGTAATTGTAGCAAAAAGTGACACGGTTATATCCACAAAAGCAATTATAACAGTTACTACATCATACGGTAAAACCACATACTGTGGAGTTGTTAGAGAAGGTGACAAAGTTTCAGTTAGTCCAGCGTCAAAGAAATTGCTACCTGCAGGCGGTACATATAAGATAGGTGTAACATCTAATACCGATTGGACTATAAGTGCCGATAAGCCTTGGGTTTCATTAGACAAAACACAAGGCACACTAAACGACAGTGTAGAGGTGATTGTAGCAAAAAGCGACAAGGTTGAATCCACAAGTGCAACAATAACTATAACTACATCAAAAGGTGAAACCACGCAGTGTAGTGTAATTAGGGCAGGTGATGAAGTTTATGTTCGCCCATATTCAAAGACATTAGCACCCATTGGAGGTACATACAAGATAGGCGTAACATCTAACACTGATTGGACAGTTAGTGCAAGTGAGTCCTGGGTAACATTTGACAAGACAAAAGGCACTTTAAACGATAGTATAAAGGTGAATATAGCAAAAAGTGACAAGGTTAAATCAACTGAAGCAACAATAAATATAATCACATCAAATGGCAAAACCGCAGAGTGTATAGTAACAAGAGAGAGTGACAAGATTTCTGTTAGTCCTATAATAAAAGAATTTATGTTTGATGGAGGCACTGTAGTTATATCTGTTACATCAAATACTGAGTGGACTGCATCAAGCAATAAGAGTTGGGTTACACTATCGGCTTCTTACGGCTGCGGAAATGGAATAGTCACAGCGACAATTTCAAAAAACACAAGTCTCAAAGTTGACACGGCTATTGTTACATTGACCTCAGCATTGGGAGAAACCGCTTCAACTTCAATAATAATATTAGGAATGGAGAAGTGCAAGGCATCAGACTACCCACAGATAACCATAGGTACACAGGTATGGATGGCGGAGAACTACCGCTGTTCAAAATATGACACAAAGTCCGAGGCATATAAAGCCTCTTGGCTTGAAAAAAATACCATTCCAACACCAAATAATCTCACATACGCCACCCCATACTACATCGATGCTTCGTATAAGACTAAATGGGACTATATTATTAAATATGAAAAAGGCGTAAATCTCAATGAAGAGCAGGTTACCAAGCTTGGTTACCTTTACAACTGGGCGGCAGCGGTAGGTGTTGCTGACGGGGAAAAACTAACAAGCTATTTCAGTGGCAAGCGTCAAGGCATCTGTCCTAATGGGTGGCATGTACCATCAAGAGCGGAGTGGCAGACGTTGTATGATTACATATACAAAGACAAGAGCCTCTCATCAAATCAGGTTGGCAAATATCTAAAGACCGCCTCAGGTTGGTATAATAATGGCAACGGCACAGACACGTATGGTTTTGCGGCTTTGCCGGCAGGCACCGCTTATGGAAGTAAAGTTCAAAACATTGGTACAATAACCGAATTCCAAACAACTACTCCTTACGCGGATATGGATGATAGATATTACGCTTACATTTGCGGTCTCGGTTACAACTCTGGCTACTTGGGTTACTACGACAGCTACGACAGTAAGAGCTATGCACTGTCAGTGCGTTGTCTCAAAGATTAACCTAAAAATTATTCAGAAACTTTTATATTAACTTAATTTATTGACTTTTAAAAACTTAACGTTATGGAAGAAAAAATTTATGGAAGAATTGCTTTAATTCAAAAATTACAATCTTTAGAATCCGGGTCAAAAAGGAAACCACTAATAGTGTACGGAAGTCCTACATCTGGAAAGTTAAGTATTATACGTGAACTTTTCGGGCAAAGATCACCAATTAATAAAGCTAATTGGGATGGCGTTTTTGAAGATAGAAGTTGCCATCAACGTGAAGAGCTAACAGCTTATAAGCAATACGAAAACAACAATAAGGTATATGTATATTGTCCCGATCATAGTTCTTCCTATGAATACGATTCCAATGATGTTCAGTATTTTGAATTTTTGTCAGAGATAATAACCTCAATACCTTTAATATGGATAATTAATAAAAAGAATTTGCCTAATGAAATTGAGATACTGTCAAATAGATGTGATATTATCCATTATGAACTTTCATTAACAGACTGGATTAGTTGGGAATGTTCTGCAAACAATATTAAAGAGAACAATTTAGTTATAGAGTTTCTAAATGAAAATCCAGATTGTTTTTGTAATTATGGTCTTGTATGGGATTGTGCTGTAAAATCTGTTAATAAGAATATCGATTTAAACGACAAATTTGTAAAAATTCGCATTGATTCTGCAAAACGGCATTTACCTATTGACAACATGGAAATTACGCAAGAAATAGCAAAATGTTTAATAGTAATAGATACGATAAATTGTAGAATTCCTAATGAGTTTGAAATTAAACATAAATTTACTGATTTCATGAAATCTCACTTTATGGATAGCAAAACAGACAAATCCTTGTAATTACATTAATATCACATTGCAAAGCATAGGACAAGCCTACAACTACGAATTATATATAGCTCCAATGATTTGGGGACCAATAAAGGAGAACAATATTACACCTAAATTAACTCAACAACAGCTACAAACTATCTTCCAATAATATACAAATTCCCCCTGCCACCGCACCTGTAGTGGCAGTTTTTTTTGTCAAAATGATATAAAATCAGTTGGTTTTCTGGAGATAATTCACTATATTTGTATAAAATAACCAAATAAATTTTGTTTGCAACTAAATAATAGTTACATTTGCATCGTGGAAGAATTATGAGCACACAAGACAAACTGATAGAAAGGTTTAAGAGGCAACCAGTAGATTTTACTTGGAATGAATTAGTAAAATTGTTCTCAATTTTTGGATATACGTTGAGTAATAAAGGTAAAACATCGGGGTCAAGAGTAATTTTTGTAAATGGCGACAGTTCATACATAGCACACAAACCACATCCAGAAAAATTCATTAAATCATACGTAATGAAACAAATTCTTGATTTTATAAAAATTAACGAACTAGAGGAACAATTAAAGAATAGAAAGGAACATTAATTATGAGCACTCTTAGTTATAACGGATTTATAGGAAGTATTGAAGTAAGCGAAAAGGATAATTGTCTTTTTGGAGAAGTGCTTGGCTTGCCTAACAATGTAAAAATTACTTACGAGGGTGAAACTGTAGCGGAATTAAGAGATGATTTTATAGGTGCAGTTGATGATTATTTGGCTGATTGCAGTGCAAGGGGTGTTCTGCCTAAAAGGTCTTACAAAGGTGCATTTAATGTTAGGGTATCGCCGGAACTGCATGCTCAACTTGACGCGTTGGCTCAAATGAACGGATTGTCTTTAAACAAGTACATTAACAACGCATTGTCTATGACTGCAAGCAAGGCAATGCAGTTTTGATTTTCAGCATATAATGTTTTACCCCCCTGCCACCGCACCTGTAGTGGCAGGGGTTGGTTTAAGGTAAAGTAGTATTACTATCATCTTCAAGCAGGTTTCTTAGATGCTTGTCAAAATCAGAATCAATTTGTTGTGTCGGGTTAAATAGTTTGTATTCCTCTTCTGCCTTGCGGTCAGCATCTTCACGTGAGATTTTGCCCTTATCGGGTAGTAGTGCGTATCTGCGGAACGATAGAAACTCATTGACACTGGCAGCAAATTGTTTCATAGAAAAAGCATTCTCACGTTCTATTAAATCCTCCACGTAATCAAAATAACCTGTAACCGCTCTTTCTAATTGGCGTATCTCCTTTTCAGACAAATAGTTTTTAGCCACTTTTGTATCGGAGAGAAGTATGCGACCATCAGGTGAGTTCTTCCACGTCTGTAATCCCATATTCTCTTTAGTGTGGTCTGCCTTAGTATAAATTATCTCAGGTGCGGTTTTGCCCGTTATAGCATAATGAAAACGGTTCTGCACCATTTGAAAAAACTCCCTTGTTGTAGGCGAATTGCTGTCATAATCAAATGAGCATTCTGCATAGATGTCTGTTATCTGTTGCCAGATTCTGCGTTCACTTGCTCGTATTGAGCGGACTCTCTCTAACAACTCCTTAAAGTAGTCTGTTCCAAATACGGTCTTGCTTTGTTTCAGGCGTTTATCGTCAATCACAAACCCTTTTTTTATATATTCGTTCAGAACTTGCGTAGCCCACTGGCGGAACTTTGTAGCCTTGGGCGATGAAATGCGGTAACCAACAGAAATGATTGCATCAAGTGAATAAAAAGATGTTTCGCTAAGTTGTGTCTTCCCCTCAATGGCTCCATGCGGAGTGGTTATTTCCATTTTGGAAACAACCACTTCTTTTTGCAATTCACCTTCATCAAATATATTTTTTAGATGCTTACTAATGGCAGGAATGCCAACACCAAACAATTGTGCAATAGCCTTCTGCGTAGCCCAAATGGTTTCATCCTTAATCACCACTTGTACTTTGCCGTCTTCTTCAGGTAGGTTATATAATATGAATTGTATGTCTGTCATTAATTTTTTGCAGATGTTTTAACTTGTACAAAGATACGAAAAATCCTTAATTTCCACAAAAAATATTTTCAGACCAAAGTTAAACTCTTCCCCCTGCCACCGCACCTGTAGTGGCAGAGGGAATTTGTTTATTACATTAACATTGACTATCTTTGCAATTGATTTTTTGAATTATGACCACGCATAATGCTTTATTCCAACAATGTTTAGCTGAAATTCCGCAAACGCAAAGAGCGGAGTTTAAGTTGTGACCAACAGTAACTAACGAGAATATGAAGATAGTCTATTTTCACGGATTTGCATCATCGGGTGCAAGCGGAACGGTGGAGACTCTGCGTAATGAGTTAAAGGATTGTGAGATTTTGGCTCCTGATATTCCTGTGGACCCTGCTGAGGCATTGCCTTATCTACGTAAGTATTGTGAGGATATTAAACCCGATGTCATCATAGGCACGTCAATGGGTGGAATGTATGCCCAGCAGATGTTTGGATTCAAGAAGATTTTAGTGAATCCCGCTTTCTTTATGACAAGGTACGGCATTCTTAAAACAGGTGAGCATCCATACCTTAACGGCAGAAAGGACAGTGCCAAGACATTTAAGATTACCAAAGACATTATACAGCACTATAACCAGATGGAGAGGTTGCAGTTTAAGGGAATCACAGATTTTGACAGAGAAAACACCTACGGACTCTTTGGCACTAATGACCCCACAGTTCATACCTACGATAAGTTTAAGGAGTATTACCCCAATGCCCAATGGTTTGAGGGTGAGCATCGCCTGAATGAGAAAGTGCTGCGTAAAGCAGTATTGCCACTACTAAAAAAAATAATGGAAGCATAGAAAATGTTTCCCTTTACATTTATTCCCCTGCCACCGCACCTGTAGTGGCAGGGTTGATTAAACAACAAACTTACAAACTACAATAAACAACCTTAATTATACTAACAATTTACAAGTTACTGCAATAAATTTGTAATAATTTGTAAGTTGTTAATAATTTTTATTGTATTTTTGCAGTGGTTTGCTCCCCTACTCTTAGGTTTTGAGTATCTTTGCAAATCCAAATAGAATGCACAGGTTTGTGCATCGGGGTATAAACAAAAGAGAATAAAGAACTTATATAACTTTTTAAAACTTTTTTATTATGAACGCTAAAAACGTAGTAGAAAGCCTAAAGAAGAGATTTCCTAATGAACCGGAATATCTTCAGGCAGTACAAGAGGTATTGGAGTCTATTGAGGATGTTTATAATCAACACCCTGAGTTTGAGAAGGCTAATCTTATAGAGAGGCTTTGTATTCCAGACAGAATCTTTACATTCCGTGTATCTTGGGTAGATGACAAAGGTAATGTACAGACAAACATGGCTTACCGTGTTCAACATAATATGGCTATCGGTCCTTACAAGGGCGGTATCCGTTTCCACTCATCAGTTAACCCTTCAATCTTGAAGTTCCTTGCTTTTGAGCAGACGTTCAAGAACGCTCTTACAACACTTCCTATGGGTGGTGCAAAGGGTGGCTCTGATTTCTCTCCACGTGGCAAGTCAAGCAATGAGGTTATGCGTTTCTGCCAGGCTTATATGCTTGAGTTATGGAAACACATTGGTCCCGATACTGATGTTCCTGCAGGCGATATAGGTGTAGGTGCACGTGAGGTTGGCTATATGTTTGGTATGTATCGCAAGCTTAGCGGTGAGTTTACAGGAACATTTACAGGCAAGGGTCTTGAGTTTGGCGGTTCTCTTATCCGTCCTGAGGCTACAGGTTACGGTAACGTATATTTCCTTTGCTCAATGCTAAAGACTCGTAACATTGATATTAAGGGCAAGAAAGTCCTTATCTCAGGTTCAGGTAACGTTGCTACCTATACTTGTCAGAAACTGATTCAACTTGGTGCCATACCAATGACTCTTTCTGATTCTAACGGTTACATCTATGACCCCGATGGTATCACCCAAGAGAAACTTGAGTATGTTAAGGACTTGAAACAAGTACAACGCGGACGTATCCGTGAGTATGCTGAGAAATATCCTACAGCAATCTATCATGAGGGTATGCGTCCTTGGGGTGAGAAGGCAGACATTGTAATGCCATCTGCAACCCAAAACGAGATTAACGGTGAGGACGCAAAGAAGATTGTTGCTAACGGCGTTATTGCTGTTGCAGAGGGTGCTAACATGCCTTCTACTCCAGAGGCTATCGCTACATTCCAAAAGGCTAAATTGCTTTACTCTCCGGGTAAGGCTTCTAACGCCGGCGGTGTTGCAACATCGGGTCTTGAGATGAGCCAGAACTCTGAGCGTCTGAGCTGGAGTGCAGAGGAGGTTGATTCCAAACTTAAAGGCATTATGGCTAACATCCACGAGAACTGCGTTAAGTACGGTACAGAACCTGACGGCTATATCAACTATGTTAAAGGTGCTAACATTGCAGGCTTCATGAAGGTTGCCAAGGCTATGATGGCACAAGGAATAATTTAATTGAAAATTGAAAATTGATAGTTGAAAGTTATGTCCTTATGGAGAGAAACAGCAGAGAATTTTAACTAAACTATCAAAACAGATAAAAATGAATAAAATTATTAATAAAAAGCAGTTCTCTGAAAATGTATTCAGAATTGACATTGAGGCACCTATGATTGCAAAATCACGCAAGGCAGGTCACTTTGTCATTGTACGCGTTGATGAGAATGGCGAGCGTATTCCTCTTACAATAGCAGGAAGCGATATAGAGAAAGGCACCATCACTTTGGTTGTACAAAAGATTGGTGTCTCCTCTACTAAACTTTGTGCCCTTAATGTCGGGGACTATGTGGCTGACGTTGTAGGACCTCTTGGTAAGGCAACTCACATTGAGAAGTTTGGTACTGTTGTATGTGCTTGCGGTGGTGTAGGCACTGCCCCGATGCTACCTATTGCAGAGGCTATGAAAAAGGCTGGCAATAAGGTAATTGCAGTACTTGCCGCAAGAACCAAAGACCTTGTAATTCTTGAAGACGAGGTTAGAAAAGTGTCTGATGAGGTTATTATTATGACCGACGATGGCTCATACGGCACTAAAGGTCTTGTTACCAACGGCGTAGAGAGCATAATAAACAGAGAGAAAGTTGACCTTTGCGTTACAATAGGTCCGGCAATTATGATGAAGTTTGTATCGTTGCTTACAGCAAAATACAATGTTCCTACAGTTGCTTCACTTAACACCATTATGGTAGATGGTACAGGCATGTGCGGAGCATGTAGAGTAAGCGTTGGCGGTGAAACCAAGTTTGTTTGCGTTGACGGTCCTGAGTTTGATGCTCACAAGGTTAATTTTGACGAGATGATGTCACGTATGGGTGCATACAGAGAGCAGGAACAGGCAGCGTTTGCCAAGTATAAGGAATCTATAAACGGTTAATATTATGGAACTTACTGATAGAAATGCAGAATGGCGTAATGAGTTGCGTCAGTCTATGAAAAACAAGGAGCGTACAGAGATTGCCCGTGTAAAGATGAATGAACTTGACGGTGAATACCGCAGTCATAACTCAGAGGAGGTTAATCAAGGTCTTACAGAAGAGCAGGCATTGCTTGAGGCTAAGCGTTGTCTTGACTGCCCCAATCCAAGTTGTATGACAGGCTGCCCTGTAAGCATTAACATACCTTCGTTCATAAAAAACATAGAGCGTGGCAATTTCTTAGGTGCCGCCAAGGTGCTTAAAATGACATCTGCCCTACCTGCTGTTTGCGGTAGAGTTTGTCCGCAAGAGAAACAGTGCGAGAGCCAATGTATCCATCTTAAGATGGGCAAGCAGGCTGTAGCCATAGGTTATCTTGAGCGTTTTGCCGCTGACTATGAGCGTAACAGCGGAAACATCAGCCTTCCTGAACTTGAGCCTAAAAACGGCATTAAGGTGGGCGTTGTAGGTAGCGGACCTGCAGGTCTTAGTTTTGCCGGCGATATGGCAAAGAAAGGCTACGATGTTACTGTATTTGAGGCACTTCATGAGATTGGCGGTGTGCTTAAATATGGTATTCCTGAATTCCGTCTGCCTAACTCAATAGTTGATGTTGAAATAAGCAACCTTGAGAAAATGGGCGTTAAGTTCATTAAGGACTGCATAGTTGGCAAGACATTGAGTTTTGATGACCTTAAAGAGCAAGGATTCAAGGGATTGTTTGTAGCATCGGGTGCAGGACTTCCTAACTTTATGAACATTAAGGGCGAGAACCTTATAGGTGTAATGTCATCTAATGAGTACCTTACTCGTGTAAACCTTATGGGTGCCGCTAAAGATGAGTTTGACACACCTGTACTTAAAGGCAAACGTGTGGCAGTGGTTGGTGGCGGCAACACCGCTATGGACTCTGTCCGTACCGCTAAGCGTCTTGGTGCTGAGCTTGCTACAATAATTTATCGTAGAAGCGAGGACGAGATGCCAGCCCGTAAAGAGGAGGTTAAACACGCTAAAGAAGAGGGTGTTGAATTCCGTACATTGCATAACCCTATAGAATACATTGGCGATGAGAAAGGACGTGTAAAACAAGTTCTTCTGCAAAAGATGACACTTGGTGAACCCGATGAGAAGGGACGCCGCCGTCCTGTTGCCATTGAGGGTGCAACAGAACTTCTTGATGTAGATACAGTTATAGTAAGTGTAGGTGTATCACCTAACCCACTTATTCCACGTTCTATACAAGGATTGGAAGTATCTCCAAAGGGAACCATTGTGGTTGGAGACAATATGCAAAGCTCTATACCAATGATATTTGCAGGTGGTGATATAGTTCGTGGTGGTGCAACCGTTATCTTAGCAATGGGTGACGGACGTAAAGCCGCAGCAGAGATGGATAAATTTTTAAGTTAAGGAGTTGGGTCGCCACTTCGTGGCTAAGTTAAGGAGTAAAAAGACTCCTAAACTCCTAAACTCCTAAACTCCTAAACTAAATGTTATGATTAGAATTGCAATAGTTGGTTACGGTAACATCGGCAAGTTTGCTGTCGAGGCTGCACAAGCGGCTGACGACATTGAACTTGCAGGTGTTGTACGCCGTGCATCCAGCGTAGGAACTGCAGAAAAGGAACTTGAAGGTGTAAAGGTTGTTTCTAATATAGATGACCTTGGCAAGGTTGATGTGGCTGTAATTTGCGGTCCTTCAAAACTTGTACCTGAACTTGCAGAACCTCTGCTGAAAAAGGGAATCTGCACTGTTGACAGTTTTGACATACACACAAGTGTATGGGAATCAAGATGCAGACTTGATGCCGCCGCCAAAGCCGGAGGTGCCGCAGCCATTTTATCGGCTGGTTGGGACCCTGGTACAGACTCTGTAATCCGTACACTACTTATGGCTATGGCTCCAAAAGGTATAACCTATACCAATTTTGGTCCTGGCATGAGTATGGGACACTCTGTAGTGGCTCGTTCAAAAGAGGGTGTAAAAAATGCCCTTTCAATGACCATTCCTACAGGTACAGGCATACATCGCCGTATGGTATATGTAGAACTTGAAAAGGGTGCAACTCTTGAGCAGGTTACTGCAGCCATTAAGGCTGATGATTACTTTGCCCACGATGAGACTCACGTTATGGCAGTTGAGAGCGTAGATGCCATTAAGGATATGGGGCATGGAGTATTGCTTGAGCGTAAAGGCGTATCGGGTAAGACACAGAACCAAAATTTCAGCTTCTCAATGAGCATAAACAACCCTGCCCTAACATCACAAGTGCTTATATCCTGTGCAAGAGCAGTTGTAAAGCAAAATCCTGGAGCCTACACTCTACCAGAGATAGCCCCTATGGACCTTCTGCCAGGCGACAGAGAAAGCCTTGTAAAGAGTTTGGTGTAATATGAACTACACAGGACTAATAATTGCAATCATAACATTCATTATTATTGGTGTATTTCACCCTATTGTAATTAAAAGTGAGTATTATTTTGGAACAAAGTGTTGGTGGGTGTTTGCCATTGCAGGGGTGCTATTCATAACCGCAAGCCTCATAGTATCTAATGTGATTCTGAGCCCTGCACTAGGCGTATTGGGCTGCACATGTTTATGGAGCATTTTTGAGTTATTTGAGCAGAAGAAACGGGTTGAGAAAGGCTGGTTTCCCAAAAATCCCAAACGCATGTGAGAAATCAACCTAAAATCACTAACTCTACACTCTGTGAAGAGAACTATATTATCCATATTACTATCAGTAACGCTAATCTTTGCTATACATAGCATAGTTAGCGTTACTGAGTATGTAATAGACAATGGTTTAGGCACATACTCTAGTGTAGCGGAAGTGGATGCCACAGGGTCTCTTCCTATGGCGGATTGTGCAATCAGCGTTACAGGATTGACTGTGCCGCCGTCTGCGTTTACTATTTTACGTAATATAACTACAGCATTTATACTTATCTTCACGTCAGTACTATTGCTACTGTCATTTTATGGTAATTTAGAACTTAAACTACTAAACTGCCTACGTTCTGTGGATAATTGTCACAGGCTGCTTCCATATCATGGTTTTGTGTAAATAACATCTTGTTTTAAGAGAGAGTTTATAACACATTTTTAACCATCAAATAATACTACATTATGGGAGTTACAATAATAGGGGTAATTCTACTGGCTCTTTGCATTATACCGGTAGTGATTCTCCAAATTAAAAAGAATAAGAAAAAATAAAAAGAGGGCGATTTGCCCTTTTTTTGTTAACAATAGATACAAACTGACACTATTTGGCAGAACGAGTGTATATCTTTGTAAAAAAAAAGATTATGGAACTACACAAAACTCTGCATGGTCTAATGCAACTGTGCTTGGACCACATGACTGAAATCAAAGAGCACAAAGAACTTGGATATGTACTAAAAAACAGTAAGGTCAGATACATATCCCCTACTGGTCAATTTGAATACACCACATTCGGGCACTTCTATTTTGACTCAATGGGAGTGATGATGCTTATAACACGCCGTAAGTACACAGAATATCGCATTATGGATGAGCCGATGGGTTATTGGTCAACTGTGCCAGTAATTTTTGCAGGGATAGATACTGGTTTCAAATATGACAACAGGGAACCCATTTTCTCCGATGACGTATGCTGTGCAAACGGCTGCACATCGGTAGTCAGATTCTTAGAAGGAGATGAAGCTCCAAGCCTTGAGGGAGACAACTGTGACCTGCTTCTGCAAGACTGCACTCACGGGCTTGAAAAGGTTGGAACCATTTGGTACGATATTGACCCTGCCATTTTTGAAATAAGGCGTGAAGAGTATCACGGACAATGGAATATCTACGGTAATAATGAGTTGGATAAAATAAAAGAGACAATAAAAAGACCTAAATTCATAAAGCCACTTGCAATAAAATCAATGCCTATGATGTATTATGACATCAAGCATGTTATAAAAGATTATCCATACCATATTTGTGCATTTTCAGAAAAGATTCCACCTTACGAAGATGAGGATACCTATATACCCACAATATATGCTGATATGAATTGTCGCATTCCAAATGAGCAATATGAGACCATTCCCCTTGATGACTTTCCCGATGACGACACTTTAAATATTAGCGATAAAATGGCTATGCGGTTCCGTAACCCGATAAAAAGAATTATTGATGTGGCGTACCACCATCCCGAAATCAGGTTTATTGTTTGTAATTGTATAAAGGAGATGAACCTAACTCCCTATATTATAAATCAAATACAAGCAGAATTCCATCCCATACAAGACTATATGATTAGAAACGTCTGCCTTCCATACGAACTGTTGGATTTGGTGTATTACAGAAGGGAAAAAGATGAATAAAAGAATAATTTTTGTATATTATGCATAAACATAAAGGAGGTATAAAATGAAACACACATCACCCTATTCTATCAGAAAACTAAAAGAGAATGAAATCTTTGTTTTTGGCAGTAATATACATGGCTTCCACGGAGGTGGTGCGGCTTGTTTTGCATTTGAAAATTTTGGGGCGGAATGGGGCGTTGGAGAAGGTCTTACCGGTAAATGT
The DNA here is from genome assembly GCA_024399495.1 of Paludibacteraceae bacterium. Lineage (GTDB taxonomy): Bacteria > Bacteroidota > Bacteroidia > Bacteroidales > Paludibacteraceae > Enterocola. The sequence goes on along the minus strand of JAKSNY010000012.1, from coordinate 19,933 downwards.
TACGCACTACCCACAATGGAGGGCGATGAAAACTTCCGCAAAGCGGTGGAGCATTTTACTGTTTGTGCCAAAGAGCATCCTGAATTAAAATTTCTTGTAACTCAAGTTGGTTGTGGCATTGCAGGCTACACACCGGAAATGGTTGCCCCTTGGTTTAAGGAAGCATCAACGCTGGATAATGTTTATCTACCTAAAGAATTTTGGGCTGTTCTTGAAAAATAGTTGTGATACATCCATATACATCTATTTATACGGTGTACGTAAATGTTCTTTAGACCAAGATTCTATTTTTTGAGTACTTAATTTACCAGCATCACAAAGTTCATCTACTGCATTCAAAGCTTTATTAGAAAAGTATTCTGCAATAAGGTTACGTATTTCTATCAACTCCTGGTCACTATTCACATTGGCAATACTATCAAGTATCTGCATTTGACATGCAGATATCATTGATGAAGCAACAGATTGAGTAGCATATGCAACTGATGGCTCATTAACCTGTTGTGCATTATTATCTTTTATAGGATACTGTTTTGGCATAGCATTCTTATTTCTCTTTGCAAATGTAATACAATCAAATTTTAAAAACAAATTTATGCACAATTTTTCAATTACCTTTATACCCCTTCACCACCCTTTTTGCATCATTCAGGAACTCTTGTCTTAACCACTCAGGTGCAAGGATTTCTACATCGGAACCATACTTACGTAGCTCCTGCTTGAGTTCATAGGTGGGTACAAGATTGAACTCAACAATAGAGAACTCATCATTTGACTCAACAATCTTTTGAGAAGAGTGAAGCGGCAGAGTCATAAAATATTTTACTTGTGAGGCATCAATTTTTATTCTTACAGTCTGTTTAGGACCTTCATTCATACTTACACCATATCTGTCGGCAAACAAGGCACCGCCGTCAAACCCCTTTGGAAGTTTGAATTTATCTGAAGTTATGTTCAAATCCAAAATTCTGTCAAGAGCATACAGGCGATTCTCATTATTATATAAAGACTTGCCATAAACATACCAGCGTTGATGAAAAAGTTTAACGCAATATGGATGAATCCGTAACGTATGCTCATTCTGCCCAAAACCGTGATAAGTAATCTCTAAGACAAGGCTGTCTCTGATGGCACTGACTATATCTGTCAGAAATTTCTGCCCCGATGGAACCTCCTCTACCAAAATTCTGTCAGCCACATTACCCGATTCATTCAGAATATTTTTTAATGAAAAGGAATTAAGCAACCAACGCTTTACACCATCCTTGCGTATATCATCATCACACTCAATGTAGTAACAGTTATCCCTGTTGTGATTGCATTTAATGTTTACATCAAAGAGATGCTCAATATCATCACGCCAACGATAGAAAGTCCTGTCAGTCAGGGTATGACCATCGGGGTTAATATAGCTGTTACGCTCATAACGGCGTACAATCTCATCTTTTGATATGGGTCCCCTGTTAAAAATTAAATCAAGCAACCAAATATATGCCGCAAACTGTGCGGCGGTAGTCTCCTTTGCCATAACTTAAAATTTGTTTTCTGCAAAGATACAAAAACAAACTGACAAATTATGGCAGATTGTTTTAAACATTGATGAGTTTTTATATAAAAAAATTGCTTATTTAAAATAAAATGGTGTAAATTTGAAATCAGATTTCAAATTTGCACCATTTTTTGAGAATACAGTCGGTGATATTCGTCTTATAAACTACAAGAATGTTGGGTGGTGACATTACGAATCGGCGTAGACACAACTCTCTTTGTTTTTTTGAAACAAAGTTATTATATTTGCGAATTGACTTTTTGGAATAAACATATTCAAATAGCATACAATACAAAAAATTAAATAATTACAAACAAATAAATCATAATAGTTATGGGAAACAGCACAGAATCTAAACGATATTTGCAATATAAGTTACCAGACGACTCACAATCAATTAAAATGAGTGAAATGCTTAATGAAAAAGAGCCTGTAATAGGACGGAAAGATGACTCCCTTGATAACTATATTCAATCCGGAATCAAAGAGGCAGACATCATCCTTGTTAGAACTGATGATAAAGCAATTGCACTTTGCAAAATCATCAATAAGGTTATTGATGACAAATACCAAAAAGAATTAGAAGAAAAGTATAAGTTAAAATACTTTAAATATGTAAAAATTTTAGAAAGGGCAAATGGGAACAGGCAACTTGACAAAGGATTGTTTAAGACAGATAAACAAGGTGGAATATTTTCTTGTGAAAGTTATCCGGAACAATATAAGTATATTGACGATTGGATGACATTGATAAAAAAAGAATATAAAGAATCCAAAAACAAGCGATACAATAATATTGTTAATACCTGGAAGAAATGTAAAAACATTGTTCTTTATGGTGCTCCAGGAACTGGCAAAACTTACAATGTGCCAGAACTAGCGGTTCGTTTATGTGACCCTGAATTTAATGCTGATAAAAAAGGAAGGGAAGAGTTGATGAATAGATATAATCAACTTAAACAGGGAAAACGAATAGCCTTTACTACCTTTCACCAATCTATGGACTACGAGGATTGGATTGAAGGATTATGTCCTATTGTTAATGACAACAATCAGGTTACTTACGACATTAAAACGGGTATTTTCAAACAATTATGTAATGATGCCGAACGACCAATAATAACAGATAAGCACATCGGCATTGCGGATGATGCCGTTATCTGGAAAGTCTCACTAAATGGTACCAAGAATACCAAGGACAAATCTGTTCGTACTGATTGTATGAAAAATAATTATATACGCATTGGATGGGATGATTATGGTGCTGTGATTTCTGATGAAACAGATTGGAATATATATAATGGTGAGGGCAAGCAAATTTTGGACGCTTTCATAAATAGAATGAAAGAAGGAGATATTGTAATGAGTTGTTACTCAAATAAAACAATAGATGCTATTGGTGTCATTACTGGCGATTATGAATATATTGATAAACTTCCACACTACAAACGTGTCAGAAAAGTCAATTGGCTTATCAAAGGAATCAATGAGAATATAGTTGATATGAACGATGGAAAAACTATGACTCCTAGCACCGTTTATAAACTCAATTCTATAACATTGGATAATGTAAAATCTATCCTTGATAAATACAAAAAGCCAACGTTAATGGAGGATAACACAAAACCTTATGTTATGGTTATTGATGAAATGAACAGAGGTAATGTTTCCAAAATCTTTGGCGAATTGATTACGCTTCTGGAACGTGATAAAAGAAAGGGACACAAAGATGCTGAAAGTGTGTTGCTTCCCTATTCAAAGAAACCATTTCAGATTCCAGACAATGTATATATTATTGGTACAATGAATACAGCAGACCGCTCTCTTGGAACTCTTGATTATGCTATTAGAAGAAGATTTGCATTTATTGCTGACAGACCCATATCGTTAGATTTAGAAGTGGACGGATTTAATGCTGTCATTTTCAAAAAAGTCAGTCAACTATTTATTGCAAACTATGATGACTACGAAGAAAGCGGATGGTCGCAATGTTTAAAACTTATACCAGCAGAAACACTATCGGAAGAATATAAACCAGAAGATGTTTGGATAGGTCATAGTTACTTCATTATGACAGACGAAAATGGCGTTGATTGCACAAGCGACCGACTTCGCTACGAAATCATTCCATTGTTGGAAGAATATGTTCGTGATGGAGTTCTTAAACCTGAAGCTCAAGAAACAATTGACGAACTATATAACATAGCCTCAAAAGAATGAAAGTTATACAATTTCAAGAGCAGATGTTGGGAAACACCATCATCCAGCAAGATGATGCATCTGCCATACTTCCTTTTTTGGAAGATGGTAAGGAAGTTGTGTATTCAGTTAGAAGAGGCAGGGAACAAAACGAGCTATGTTTTAAACTTGTAAGTTCCGAGGGAGAAATAAAAGCTACAGGTTCATATTTTGTAGGAATTGATTGGTTGAAAGAACATAAAGTTGCTATTCAGGTAAACCCCAAAATGAATAATGGATTTGAGATTGACTATGTCCGTATGTTAAACGATGCTTTGTGTGAACCTGAAAATTTTGAGCATCTAAAAGATCTTGTAACAATTCATTTTGACAAACCTTCAATACGAGTAACTCAACAACAAGATTTGCTTAGTATTTTTCTTGTTACCGAATATTTGAATCTTCTTCAAAGAATTATTATTAAAGGATTAAAGAAAAGTTATTATGTAGTTGAAGAGAATATAGAGAACAAGGTTAAAGGAAAAATTCTTATAGGGAAAAACATACACCAAAATTTGGTAAAAGGACGCATTACAAATAATGTCTGCCGTTATCAAGTTTATGATATTGACACTCCAGAAAATAGAATTTTGAAAAAGGCTCTGTATTTTTGCTGTAAACAATTAGAATTCTATAAACATATTGAAACAACATACCTTGAGAAAAAATGCCGTTTTATCAAACCATATTTTAATGATATTGGAGATGAAATTTCATTGAAAACAATTAAGACCTACAAAGGGAATCCTATATTTAAGGAATATAATCAAGCTTTAGAATTTGCACAACTACTTCTTAGAAGATTTAGTTACAATATTTCCGTTACTGGAAAACAGGAAATAGATACACCTCCTTTTTGGATAGATATGAGTAAACTGTTTGAGTTGTATGTGTTTCACCACCTTCGACAAATTTTCACAAATAAAAGCGAAATCAAGTATCACATATCTGCACATTATCAAGAATTGGATTTTTTGCTTAATCCAACAGAATGGCCTGAACCATACATTATTGATGCTAAATATAAGCCAAGATACAAAAGTCAAGACATCTCTATTGACGATGCACGTGAGATTAGTGGTTACGCACGACTTCGTTCGATATACAAAAATCTTGGATTAAATGAAGATACAACTCTACCAATAAAATGCCTTATCATATATCCAGACCAGGATAAAGATGAACGATTTTTATTTACACGCACAGAAGAACCTCTATTTGATAAAGTGTCTGGATATGTGAGATTTTACAAAGTGGGTATTAAATTACCAGAGATTAAACAAGCATAGACGAAGGAATTTTGGACTGTTCTTGATAATCAGAAATAATTTTTATACCCCTCACCACCCTTTTAGCATCGTTCAGAAAAACCTTCATTTTTTGCAATAGTAAAAAATCAAATGAATAAGTTATAGCAAATATTTCTCACTTTATAGTGAAATTATTTGCTTGTTTATCATTTTATCCGTACCTTTGTAGCAAATAAGCAAAGATGTATTATGGAGAGTCATGTCATCAACAGTAAAAATGAAGTAGAGGCATTTCTACATAGATTCATTCCAAAACTTGACATATTCGGAATAATTGTTTTGAACAGACAAAAGAATTTTGAGGCATTAAAAATACTTGGCATAACCGAGTTGGAAAGGAAAGAAGTTATTAAAACAATAGTGGTGGATGATTATGTAGAAACAATTAAAGATGCCGTAAGTTTTGGTGACATGTGGGTATTCGGGAAAGATTTTGAGAATACGGAATTATATATAAAAATATCAATGGGGAAACCAAACACCAATACAATTTGTATATCATTTCATAAAGCAGAATACCCTATAAAATACGCATATAAATAATCATAGGAGGTAGAACAATGAAAACAGAACGATACATAGATATGAAAAGTCCATTAACAGGAGGACGTGTGAAATTAGTAGAGGACATTGAGAAACAAGAATTCCGCAATGAAAAGTTTTCCGTACATGTACGTTATTGCATTTGCGAAGATACTGGAGAGCAATTCTCTTTAGAAGGACAAGACGACCTGACATTAAACCAAATTTATGGTCAGTACCGTATTAAGCATGGCATTCCATTTGCTGATGAAATTGTGTCGATAAGGGAAAGATATGGACTAAACTATACCCAAATAAGCAAAATAACAGGGTTTGGTACTAATCAATGGAAACAGTACGAGCAAGGTGTTGTACCATCAGAAAGCAATGGTAAAATGATTGCTGCAATGAGTAAAAAGCAGTGTATGCTTGACTTGTTGGAATCAAGCCGCAGTGAATTTCAAGATTCAGAATACGTTAAAATTCACGCAAGAATATCCGCCGCTCCTGAACTTCCAAAGTTCAATCCAGAACAACAACTATTCTATGGGCAAACAAAAAGAGGCTTATACAATGGATATTCTGAAATGAATGTTGCAAAACTAAAGGATATGGTTCGGTTTCTTATTCAAAAAGAATGCGGCTATGTATGTCCAACAAAATTAAATAAAGAAATGTTTTACGCTGATTTTCTGCATTTTCGCAAATATGGCAAATCAATTAGCGGATTACACTACAGAGCCATACAATATGGTCCTGTACCAGAACATTTTGATACCATTTATGACAATATAGTGGGTGTTACAAAATCAATAATCATAACAAATGATTGTGAAAGTGTCAGACTTCATTATGACAATGAAGACCAACAGATTACAGCACTCACAAAAGAAGAGATAGACACCCTGACTGAAATATCCTCAATTCTACAACCTAAACGAACATCAGAAGTAATAGAAATGAGCCATAATGAAACTGCGTGGTCTAACAATGAACAGACACATAGTTTCATTCCTTATTCTGAGGCATTCAACCTAAAGGCAATATAACCATCAAAATTATAAAAGTGACTCAATCTACCTAAAGAATTTTGGGCTGTTCTTGAAAAATAGTTGTGATACATCCATATACATCTATTTATACGGTGTACGTAAATGTTCCTTAGACCAAGATTCTATTATTTTAGTGCTTAGTTTTCCAGCATCACAAAGTTCATCTACTGCATTCAAAGCTTTATTAGAGAAGCACTCAGCAATAATATTGCGAATTTCTATCAATTCCTGATCATTACTCACATTGGCAATACTATCAAGTATCTGCATTTGATATACAGAGCAACTAAGATTCAATAATTGATTGTCATATTGACTGTAAAAACCTCATTAAGAACACATTATACACATAATACTTTGTACCGGACTCATTATTTTCCTCTAACAATAATTCCTTATCCTTCAGTGATTCTATAATTCTAAGGACAGAGGCGGAAGCACCAAGTTGATATTTAGTCAGGAAATCAGATGCTGTAGGTTGCATTACCCCACCCTCTTTTGCAACTGCCTTTAAGAACTGCCACTGTTTTGATGTAAGTAGCCTCATTATTTCATAAAAACGCTCCTTGTTGAATTCAAGTATTTCTGATGCCTTGGCTTTTGCCAAATCAATATCTACATTTTTAATCCCCGATGAAAAAATCATATTGCATAGCGTTTGAGTATAAAATGTATGAGAACAAGTCCAATCTAAAATAAAATTCATAGCATCATCTGTTACACTCATTCTTGCATCTGAGAATTTTGTCTTAATGAATTGCGAATACACCTCTCTGTCCAATTTATGAAGAAAAAGGAACGTAGTACTGTCATAAAAAGGATTCTTTGCATTTGAGAACATATCAGTCATTATATGTTTCTTGCTTCCACAAAAGATAAACGAGACATTTTTAAGAGGCTGAATGTAGGTTCTTAAAACAGCCTCCATATTTACATCGGGGTATTCTCTTATCTGTTGAAACTCATCTATGGCAATTACCACCTTTTCTCCACTATTTTCAAGTTGATACAGTATGTCTTTAATTGTATGCTTCTTCTCATCGTCAGTCATATATTTAAGGGAAACCTGTGGCTGTCCGGTAACAGCATCAAACGCAACTATAGGTCTTAAACCGGCAACAACGGAAAATATTTGCTTTGATATTGATGGAGGATATGCTGATATTATGGATTCAGCCAATAATGTATTAAAATCATCTATACCCTGTGATGAACTTATATCTACATAAACAGTCTTAAACGGCAACTTTCTGCTTTTTATCTCATCAAAAAGCCTGAATATAAGACCTGTCTTGCCAAGTCTGCGAGGAGAAATCATAGTAACATTATTGTGATTTTGTATATATCCCAATAACAATTCCAACTCCCGTTCTCTATCACAGAACAACTCTTTACTCACGTACGGCAATAACACAAACGGATTTTCCATATAGACAATATTTTGCCACAAATATAGATATAATTTTTCAAGTAACAAAATGTAAGTTACAAAATGTTACTTATTTCTTTTGAAAGACAATTTTTTTTGCTACAAAATTTACGCTTTATGTCCGCCAATCTGACGGTTACGTTCTATGGCAGTGGCTCCATCGGCAAAGTTTATTCCTTTAAGTATGGCGTTCTTGCCATAGCGGCGTTTTATGTCAAGAACGGTCTCCTGCACACGCCTCTCCTTAGCTTCAGCATCGCTGTTTGCGGTATCAGGCTTTTCAGTACCAAAAAGTTCAAGTTGAACAGGCTCCTGCTTGGCTGTTTGGATATCTGACTCACTTATAACATTATTTATTGTAAGGTTAATGCGGCGTACAAGGAACGCAGGATTCACTATCTTGTCAAAAAGTTCCATTACAGAGTCCACTATTTTATGCCCCGATGATGTGTGCTTGCCCAAATTTGCCGTTCCGTGGGCATGTTTAGGAACAGGCTTTCCGTAATAATTGAGAACAATATCCCCATCGTAGCCATTAAGACGACCACCCTCCATAGATGCGGTATCGTAGTCTATGGTAAGCACCACCTGATTGGTCACCAACCGCCCGTTTACAAGTTCAAGGGCTGCATTTTCCGCCATTTCACGTACCACAACCTTTGTCTTTTCTATGGTATAAGCCTCCGATAACACCTGCCCACGACTAATGGAATTGGTCTCAGGGCGATAAGCCTTAATATCCGCTATGGTGCAAGGTTCCCAACCCCATGCGTGGTCAATAAGGAGCTCGGCGTTTACTCCAAACAGCCTATATAGTGTCTCCTCATTCTCTATGGAGAAGCGTGCCAACTGCCCCATAGTGCTTACTCCGTAAGGGGCAAGACGGTTTACTGTACCCTTGCCTACACGCCAGAAATCTGTAAGGGGCGTGTGGTTCCATAGCGTGCGGCGATACTCCATCTCTGTAAGTTCCGCTATGCGTACTCCGTCTTTATCGGCAGGTATATGCTTAGCCACAATATCCATTGCAACCTTACACAAGTATAAATTCTCCGCAATGCCCGCTGTGGCTGTTATACCCGTTGTTGTCAGCACATCTTGAATCATTTTCATTGCAAGTTCTCTGGCACTGAGTTTGTACAATTTCATATAATCAGTGGCATCAATAAAAACCTCATCTATTGAGTACCTATGAATATCCTCAGGGGCTATGTATTTTAAATATACATTATACACACGATTACTGTACTCAATGTAGAGTGCCATACGTGGTGGGGCTATGTGGAAATCCACAGGTTTATCACTAACTGCACGCAGCCGCTGTTTCACCTCAAACAGTCTTGCCCTACCTCCTATGCCGTAAGCCTTCAGTGCCGGAGATACGGCAAGGCATATAGTCTTGTCTGTACGGCTCTCATCTGCCACCACAAGTTTGGCGACAAGAGGGTCAAGCCCCATCTCCACGCACTCTACTGAGGCAAAAAAAGATTTCAGGTCTATTGCTATGTATGTTTTATCGGGCATCGGGGTTTTCTTTATCATTGAGCCTACCCAATGCGGCAAAAGAGGCAAACTGTGCTGCCCTTGCCTCTCTTGATATAGGGGTATGCACCTTTGATGTATGGTGCGGCAAGTTTATTATGTCATCAAAATCTTCCACACATGAATAAAATTTTAACGCAAAATTATACAATAGAAGATAATAATGGTTTTATTGATTTTCCTACATTGAGCAAGTGGTCTGCAATACGCTCTGCATTTGATGTAAGCGACAAGTATTGAGCACCTGTTGAAGGTGTACACTCTCCGCTTGACAATCTCTTAATATGAGCCTCTTCCATCACCCTAGTAAAATTATCAACATCATCCTCTATAGACTCTGCTGCGGTAAGAGCATTAACATTCTCCTTGTGATAGGCAATTTCAACCTGCTCATAAAGAGAATTTATCAATTCCCTTAAATGAGATATCTCTGCCAAAGCCTCTTTTGAGAACGTCTGCCCGCTATCCTTAAGCGTGCCAGCATACTCTATTATATTCTCCGCATAATCTCCCACACGCTCAATATCCCGCACCACACGGAATGTTGACGAAAGGAAAATATGGTCATGCTCATTAAGGCTGCGACTCTCAGATAATTTTACAACATAATCAACTATTGAGCGATTCAAGAAATTAAGCTCGTGCTCATCTTGACGGAACTGCTGTTCCTCTTCAAAATCAAGTGTTGTAATAATGTCTATTGACCTGTTAAAGTTACCCATCGCAATTTTAGACATATTAAGAATCTCTTTTTTGGTCTGCTCTACAGCAATTGGCGGAGTCTTAAGCAAGTTCTCATCTATATAATACACGTGGCGGTAATCAGACTCAATCTGAATAGGCTTATCTGGAATCATTCTGCACACCACTTTAACCAATTGGTTTGTAAGCGGTAGCATAAAACATACTGTAACAGTGTTAAATATGGTGTGGAACATGGCAAGTTGCGTCTGTGGAACACCGGGGAACATTTTTGAGAATATTGCTCCAAAACCGATACCTGCAAATGCCTGCATAAAGGTGGCTATTATCATAAATACCACCACACCCGTACAGTTAAACAGCAAGTGAATAAGAGCGGTACGTTTTGCGTTTGTGCTACCTGTGGCACCCGCAATAATGGCTACAACACAAGAACCTATATTGGAACCCATTGTAATATAGATACCTTGGTCAAGTGAAATCAACCCCGTTACAACCATAGCAAGGGCAATAGAAGTCATAACAGACGAGCTCTGTATTATCGCTGTAAAAATTGCACCAATTATAACAAGTAGCACAGGGTTGCCTACTTTAGCAAGGAAACCTTTAACCGCCTCTGATTCAGCAAAAACCGACATTGAGTCGCTCATTAGAGTCAATCCTACAAAAAGCATTCCGAAACCTGTTATTATACCACCCCACTTTTTAAGAATATCCTTTTTTGCGAACAATATTGTAAATGCTCCGACACCTGCGAATGCAGAAAAAATTATGGAAGTGGAAACGGAATTGCCTCCAAACATACCTAATGCAACAATCTGGGCGGTAATAGTTGTACCAATATTTGCACCATAAATTATTGTAGCCGCCTGCACAAGTGATATTATACCGGCATTTACAAAACCAATGGTCATTACAGTAGTGGCTCCCGAACTCTGAATAGCCGCAGTGCCTAACGCACCAATACCCACACCAAGCAGTTTGCTTTTTGATGCTTTCTTAAAAAGTGTTTTTAGTTTTTTGGAACTTGCCGACTCTAAATTTTCACTCATCATCTGGCAAGCTATCAAAAAGATACCAATACCGGCAAATAGTGTCAGAATTGCTGTGGAAATTTCAACTGCAGTCATATTTATGTATTAATTCGTTTTGCAAAGATACGCAAAATTCATCAAAATTTTCCATCCATTAAATCACAAATTTATAATAAATATTTAAAAATTGTTGCTGTTCTAATAAAAAACAACTATTTTTGCAGTCGAAAACCAATATATTTTCAAAAATGGACGATTATCATCCGGATAACTTTATGTTTAACTAGGGTGGAAGGCTCATAGACTTCTCCATCCACAGATTTTGGAGGCTTGGCCTATGAGATCATTTTTGATAAATGGTAACGGATTGGTTGCCACACCTAAATGGGAACCCAACTGCTGGGTTAATATCGTAAAACCAACTCAAGAGGACAAAGAATTTGCTCTGGAAACACTTGGTGTTCCACTTGCATTTTATGAGGATATTGAAGACGTGGATGAGCGTCCTCGTATTGAGATTGAAGATGGCTGGACTTTTATACTTATGCGTTTACCGTGTAAGGTTGAGGAAGATGAGACCACCGCACCATTTACTACTGTGCCGTTGGGTATTATGTTTAAGGGCGATGTGTTTGTGTCTGTATGTTTTTACAAAACAGACCTGATTCCCGATTTTATTAATTACACTAAACGTAAGGGCATTAAGCGTACAGATAATGTTAATTTTATTTTCCGCCTTTTGCTTTCATCAAGTATTTGGTTCTTAAAGTACCTGAAGCAGATTAAGAGCCGTGCATTACTAGCGGAGAATCAGTTGGAGCAGTCAATTAGGAACGAGGATTTGCAAACATTGCTCAAGTTGGAAAAATGTTTGGTATATTTTACCACATCATTGCGTGGTAATGATATGCTTGCACATCGTCTTAAAAACATGCGTACGTATCAGGATTTGTATGATTATGAGCTTGTGGAGGACGTGGAGATTGAGTCAAAGCAGGCTCTTGAGATGACCAATATTTACAGCAATATTTTTTCTGGAATGACGGAAACTTACGCTTCAGTTATATCTAATAATCTGAATATTGTGATGAAACGTCTGACCACCATATCCATAGTGTTAATGTTGCCTACATTGATAGCAAGTTACTTTGGCATGAACCTTGAAACAGGAACCACCATATTCAACAATCTGTTTTTAATTGTAATAGTGATATCAATTGTCCTTACAGGAATTACCGCATATTTTCTATTAAGAAACGGCGGTTCCAAAAAATTAAGCTGAAATTTACTGCAAAACTTCCCAATGCCCACTTTTGGCATTCCCCACAAATCTTATTTTAGCTAAATTTTGCAGTTTCTTCAAGTCCCTTATTATTGTACGTTTGGTGACATAAAATTTCTGTGCTAATACAGTTGCACTTATGTCACCATTCTGTAGTAGTATAGCAATGATTTTAGATTGTCTGTCTGACAATTTATCGGTGACATTATCGGTGACATTATCGGTGACATTATCGGTGACATTTTTCCTTGGAAATGTTACTAAAATAAAGCCACCATTCACACTCCATATTGGTTCGGGAACATTCTGTCTTTTACAAGCATCCATAATCCTTTTTGCTCCAGAGCCCCAACTCTCCAAAAAAGTTGTCTTAAACAGCACAGATGCAATAACAGGATTGTAAGGATAAGACACATGATTCTGTTTAATGTTTTCCACTGTAATTTGAGGCGGAAAAATGCCTGGACTCTCTATTTCAACCCGATCGTCATAGATGGCAATGCCTACTGTAAGATTATATTTTTCATACTGTCTGTGGCACAATGCATTAATCAATGCTTCTCTTAATGCCTCTGCAGGAATTTCCAAATGTTCTTCTCTAACAAATCCTTTTATTACACCACTTAAGGATAAATGTTTGAAAAAAAACGACATACCAGCATCCAACAAATCAAAAAAATTGCCTTCGGCACGCTGATTATCTATAAATGAATTTTTATCTTTCCCATAAAACCTTGCCATTCTCATTTGGAACTGAGTGTATCCACTAACAGTTGTACCAAACAGCATTGCCGCAGCGTTATTTGGAACTCCATCAGTAAGAAGGTCTAACTTACTCAGTATGGAATCTATTGATTCCGTATCAGCCGATGGGTACATTCTACCACCTTCAACACCCAACCTCACTGCCCCACGAATACGACTCTCGTTAAGTTGTTCCATTCCTATGTTATCTGCCTTCTGCCTTTCCCATGCAAAAAACTGTGGTTTTGCCGCCTTCAATCTTTCCTCAAACATCTCTCTTGGCATTTCTTTAGTTGTGCTTTCTACCTTATAATATGGACATCCATGATAGGTGTATGTCACTTTACCCCAAACCCACCCATCAAAATGCATAGCAATTACTTTACTACCGGTGTTTGCAGGAATATCAATATATTCAATATGGGCATCTATCTGCGGATATATTGCACTTAATGCTTGAGCTATCTCACGTTGTGTACTATCGCTAACTTGTTGTCCTATTATTTTATTGGAGACAGGTGCCACCCCAAATATCAACCATCCACCGTCAGCATTTAAAAACGCACAAGCAGTATGCATACCATCCTTGAGCTCACTCGTAGTCTTTTTCAATTCCAACGTGCGACTCTCACCTCCGCTAACAATATTTACTAAATCATCAAAAGTCATTTCATTAAAAAATGAATTTTGCACAAATTTAATGATTTTATTTTGAAAAGCGTCTATAGATTTATATAAAATTCGTATCTTTGTCCCGATGTCCACGCTGACTTGTAAAAGTGGAGGGTGGGCAAACAGGAGAAACGTCTCCTGATTGACATATTTAGGGCGTTTATTGACGCTTTGTTCTGGCAGTTTGAAATCTCGCAAATTTCATAAAATAAATCAGAGCATTGCAACGATAGATGCCTGCGTGATATGAGTTATGATTTTGACCAACAATATGGTCTCTACATACTTGTATCTGCGTGGGCTTACGTTGTTTGTTCTATTTATTTGGGCATGCGAGAGCCTCAAGCTGTGGAACGGCAATTGTTAAGTTCCACGCTTTTTTTATGTCCCTGTTTGCAAAAAGAGAATTAATTCTATAACAAAACATTTTATTAACAACTAAAAACTTAACAGTTATGAAAAAAATTATTTCAATTTTGTCAGTCTTCACCGTAGCGGTGATAGTGACAGTGTGTATCTCATGCAAGAAGGACGAGCCTTCAAAAAGCCTTGATTTCTCTAACTTGACCATGGAACTCATTGAAAGTTGCTACGGACAGGACTCAGTCTCAGTGGTAAACAATCTTGTTGAACAGGGTTTTATTCAAGGTGGTGAAATATACCACGGAATGCATGTTTGTTACATGAATAATTCATATGGTTTAGAATATCAGTTTGCGTTTGAAAACAAAAAGGTTATAGGTATAAATGGGAGAAAAAGTTATGCCACTGCCGAAGACAGAAAACAATATCTTAAAGATGAGCAAAATCTAATAAACAAGCACCTGCCGTATTTTCAGGGAGCCTGTGCCGATAACGAATGGAATCCTGGTGGTGTGGTCTATAAATTCTGCACAGACATGGCAAAAGAGTATCTTGAATATATTGAAAAAAATAAATACTCAATGAATTATGTAGATATTGCGAATGACAATGTAGTTTATGGTGTAAGTTGGTTGAACGATGAGCGTGATACAAACAAGAGTTATTACAATATTCATTGTTGCAAATCAGACCCTAACGATCCATATAGTGATTACAACTTTGTAAAACACGGTTGCAACTACGATCCGTGGAATAATCCGCAGAAATAACACACTATCCAATAGATGATATAAGAAGAGGGTGACTAATTTTACCTTTTTAGTCACCCTCTTTTCTTTGTGCTTAATGTTAAGGCTTCGCCTTTAACAATATCACACTCCAAGGCTTGCTCTTACAGCTTCTATTTTCTTCTCTGCCGCCGCATTCACAGTATCATACTCATCACGGCTTGCAAGTGGCAGACGTACCTCTATATAGAACTTGATTTTAGGCTCGGTACCTGACGGACGTACAGAAATCTTGGTGCCATCTTCTGTAAAGTATTGAAGCACATTGGCTGCTTCAGGCATATCCATCTCTGTAGATGAGCCGGAAATCATATCTATTCTGCGTAGAGAGTTATAGTCCTTTACAACTAATACCTTGGAACCGGCAATCTCTTTTGGCGGACAAGAACGGAACTGAGTCATCATTTTCTTAATCTCTTCTGCACCCTCTTTACCCTTCTTAACTACAGAGATTCCTTTCTCTTTGGAGAACCCGAACTCAAGATAAATATCCTGCATCAACTCATAAACGCTCTTGCCGTTATCTTTAGCCCATGCGGCAACTTCCGCTATCATAACACAGGCAGATACGGCATCCTTATCACGTACAAAATCCTCTACAAGGAATCCATAACTCTCCTCACCTCCACCTATATAGCGTTTCTTACCCTCTTGTTCTCGCATTACAGCCGCAATCCATTTAAATCCTGTATATACGTCAAAATAAGGTACATTGTATTTTCTAGCCATAGCGGCAATCTGCTCTGTGGTAACAATGGTCTTGACTATATACTCGTTACCTTTAAGCAATCCAAGTTCTTTATTACGGCGAATAAGGTAATAGATAAACATTTGTGCGGTTTGGTTTCCGTTTACAAGTATCCACTCACCCTTATTGTTCTTAACAGCGATACCCATACGGTCTGCATCGGGGTCTGATGCCATAACTATGTCTGCATCAACCTCTTTTGCTTTTTCTACAGCAAGTTTCATTGCTGCCGGTTCCTCTGGGTTAGGAGAAACTACAGTTGGAAAATCCCCGCTTATTACGTATTGGGAATCAACCCCCATAACATTTTCAAAACCAAACATTTTTAATGCTCGTGGTATCAACGTCACACCTGTTCCGTGTATCGGGGTATAAACTATTTTAAGGTCTTTATGTTTAGCGACAATATCAGGTGACAGGCTCAATGCCTTGATTTTTTCAAGAAATACACTATCTACATTCTCTCCAATGGTCTCTATAAGGTCTGGATTGCCATTGAACTTGATGTCTGACACACTCTTAATTTTATTTACCTCTGATATAATGCCTGTGTCGTGTGGAGGAATAACCTGTGCACCATCTTCCCAATAAGCCTTGTAGCCATTGTACTCCTTAGGATTGTGGCTGGCTGTTACAACCACACCGCTCTGACAACCCAAATGGCGTATTGCAAAAGAGATTTCAGGGGTAGGTCTTAAGTTCTCAAACAAATAAACCTTGATGCCGTTTGCTGAGAAAATATTAGCGGTAGTTTCTGCAAATAAGCGACTGTTATTGCGGCAATCGTGACCTACAACCACTTTGATATCTGCATTTTTGCCATAATTTTTACGTAAATAGTTAGCCAAACCTTGTGTGGCGGCACCCACGGTGTATATGTTCATTCTGTTAGAGCCTACACCCATAATACCACGCAGACCGCCTGTGCCAAACTCTAAATCCTTGTAAAAGCACTCTACAAGTTCTGTAGTATCCTCTGCGTCTAACAATGCCTTAACCTTTGCCTTGGTATCAGCGTCATAGTCACCGTTAAGCCATACATTTGCTTTGGCTCTAACTTCTTGAAGTAAATCTTTTTCCATATATATGTCTAATTGTAATAACCTATTGTTCTTGTGATGGTATGTTCTGTGTCAATACACTCCACCCAATTGCCAATGGAATCGTAATCATACTCTGTCTTAGTCTCGTACAGTAATTCATCTTCGTTTTCTGTTATTCTACGCACCATATCAGTTTCATCACCATACCTGTTATACGAGTATTTTATGTCTGTAACTGTATTGTCTGATTCTATTATCAGCCTATTTGGCAATTCACTGTTTTTCCCGATAACATAACGCTGCATATCAAGTTCTCCGTTAAAGTAGAAATCCTCACGGCAAGTATCCCCATAATACACAAATTCCGACCAATTATCCTGCGGGGTTGTAAACGGAAACATATTCTCACTCTTGATTTTACGGCACTGCTCATCGTAGGTTATAACATCACACCTTGACAGCGAATCCTTATTACCCGCCATGTATGTACTTATCTCTATTTTGTCTAAATCTATCTTTTTATACACCTGTGTGAATTGCAACGAACTGTCAGCCGCATAATTTGATATCTCAAGCAGAGAACCATTGACATCGGTGTCATAGATTATCCACGAATCTACAATGGTATCGTTGTCATCGGTGTAGATATCCGTCTCAAGCAGATTATAACCTGTCTCATCATATATATACTTACGCAGATATTCTCTCTCCCCGTTGCCTATCAATTCCTCACTCTCCAAATAACCAAATTCGTTAAACTTATAATGGTAAGTGTATTTTACACCATATTGAGTATAGTTCTCATCAAGATAGCGTACAGAACCCTTCAAAAACATTTTTTGAGTATCGGGTCTTGTATCTATTGGACTCACAGCACATTCCCTTGCTTTTTTACCGCAAGAAACCAACGATATAGCAACCAATACTATCAGTAAAAATCTTCTCATAATTCAACACGCAAATATAAATAATTTTTCTGATTTATGCACAACAATAGCACTTTCAAAAACAAAAATTTATAAACAACCCCCAAAGTAGTTGATTTTTCCACTAAAAGGTGCTATATTTGCAGTTTAAAACAACTCTCATAGAGTTTAATTTTTAACAAAAATGAAACATCAATTAAGAAGTGCACAATGCACTGAGGGCAGACGTATGGCTGCCGCCAGGGCTTTATGGGTTGCCAACGGTATGAAACGTGAGCAACTTGGCAAGCCTATTATTGCTGTAGTCAATTCATTTACACAGTTTGTACCGGGTCATACACACCTGCATGAGATAGGACAAGAGATTAAGGCTGAGATTGAGAAACTTGGCTGTTTTGCAGCGGAGTTTGACACCATTGCCATAGACGATGGCATTGCTATGGGGCACGATGGTATGCTCTACTCACTGCCAAGCCGCGATATTATTGCAGACAGTGTGGAGTATATGGTTAATGCCCACAAGGCAGATGCCATGATTTGCATAAGTAACTGTGACAAAATAACTCCGGGTATGCTTATGGCAGCCATGAGGCTTAATATACCTGCTGTATTTGTATCGGGTGGGCCTATGGAGGCTGGAGAGTGGAACGGCAGACACCTTGACCTTATAGACGCTATGGTTATGGGTGCTGACAAGAGTGTCTCTGACAAGGATATGGCAGAGGTTGAGCAAACAGCATGCCCTACTTGCGGCTGCTGTTCAGGTATGTTCACCGCCAACTCAATGAACTGTCTGAATGAGGTTCTTGGTATGGCATTGCCAGGTAACGGCACTGTTCTGGCTACTCACACAGGCCGCCGCCGTCTTGCACTTGAAGCGGCAAGGCAGATAGTTAAGAATGCGTTTAAGTATTATAATGACGGCGATGAGAGTGTATTGCCACGTTCTATAGTTACAAGGGAGTCCGCACTTAACTCAATGACACTTGACATTGCGATGGGAGGTTCCACCAATACGGTGTTGCACCTGCTTGCCATTGCTCATGAGGCTGGAGTAAACTTCACTATGGACGACATTGACGCACTTTCACGTAAGACACCTTGCATTTGTAAGGTTGCACCTAACACCGCAAAATATCATGTACAGGATGTAAACCGTGCAGGTGGTATTCTTGGAATACTTGGAGAACTTGCAAAAGGCGGTCTGCTGAATCTTGACGTTAAGCGTGTTGACGGACTCACCCTTGGTGAGGCTATCAACGAATATAGTATTACCGGTAATACTATTTCTGACAAGGCTAAAGAGATTTACTCTGCCGCACCATGCAGAAAATTCAATATTGTACTTGGCTCACAAGATAACAGATACTCTGAGTTTGACACCGATAGAGCAGAAGGCTGTATCCGTGATTTACAGCATGCCTACACTAAAGACGGAGGTCTTGGCGTACTGAAAGGCAACATAGCCATAGACGGTTGCGTTATTAAGACAGCAGGCGTAGATGAGAGCCTTTGGAAGTTCAAAGGCAAGGCAGTGGTCTTCAACTCACAGGAAGATGCCTGTGACGGCATTTTGGGAGGCAAAGTTCACGCAGGAGACTGTGTAGTCATAAATTATGAGGGTCCTAAGGGCGGTCCCGGTATGCAGGAGATGCTCTACCCTACATCTTATATTAAATCCATGCACCTTGGCAAAGAGTGTGCCTTAATTACAGACGGTAGGTTCTCAGGCGGAACATCGGGGCTTAGTATAGGACATATATCTCCTGAGGCTGCATCGGGTGGCAATATAGGACTTATTAAAGACGGCGATATTATAGAGATTGACATACCTGCACGTAAAATCAACGCACTTGTAAGCGATACTGAGTTTGCATCAAGGCGTAAGGCAGAAGAGGCAAAAGGCAAAGATGCCTTTAAGCCTAAACGTAACCGTGTGGTATCCAAATCATTACAAGCATACGCATCACTTGTAAGCTCTGCTGACAA
>JAKSNY010000011.1 GCA_024399495.1 Paludibacteraceae bacterium | reverse complement strand
GAAATAATAAGAGTTTATATATACCTATGACAGTGCGTCCGCACCCACGCGGACGAGACTTCGTGTGCAAGCGAGGGCAGAATCACTTGTGGGTTATGCCGAGCGTAGCCACGAATGGGTGAAACCAAAGTGGGAGGGACCCGTAGGCTCACAGAGCCGTTACGGGAGGGCCGAATACCTTCACAGAAGGTATGAGCCACTGGAATGGGTATATATAAACTATATTCATAAAACTATTTCAATATTAAATCCTCTTGTTTTATTATTCTCTCACAATAGTGGCATTTCACTGTGCAATGTTTCTTGTCAAGGATGTGGAAACGTGTTTCAACACCACGCTCCTTATTGGTAACGCACATTGGGTTAATACATTGCAGAATGCCGGTAACCTCATCGGGTAGGGTGAGTTCTATTTTCTCCACCACCTCATAGTTCCTTATTATGTTTACCTTGGCATCGGGGGCTATAATGGCAACCTTATCAAGCTCACTTTTCTCAAAAAACTTATCAGCAACCTTTATAATGCCTTTCTTGCCAAGTTTCTTACTGCTAAGATTAACACCTATGGTAACTTGGTATGGCATAGATTCCAAATCAAGAAGTTTTACCACCTTATATGTTTGGTCTGCCGGTATATGGTCTATAACCGTACCATTCTCCAATGCTGAAACAACTAATTCTTTCTTACTCATATATATTTTTGTTTGGTTATTCGGTGATTCGGTTAATCGGTTAATCGGTTATTACGGCTACGCCGTGATTAATGGCTTCGCCTCAACATACAAACAAGTTTGTCTGTATTCGGCTTGCTCGTTAATTCGGTTATTCGCATCACCGTATCACCGTTAATTTATTGCCTTAACACATTCCTAATATAGAACATATCACCGCCTGACGTGCAAACACTCCGTTTCTTGCCTGCTCAAAATAGTATGCCTTAGGATTGTCATCTACATCGGGGGCTATCTCATTTATACGAGGCAGCGGGTGCAGAATCTTAAGATTGCTCTTAGTACCTTCAAGCATATTGCTACGCAGAGTGTATGTGTTTTTAACTTTCTCATACTCAACTAAGTCTGTGAAGCGTTCCTGCTGAACACGTGTCATGTAAAGAATATCAGAGTCTGCAAGTACGCTGTTCATATCCTCTCGCTCATCAAACTTTATGTTGTTTTTTCTCATGAACTCAGGGTATTGGGCAGGCAATTTTAACTCATTGGGTGCCACAAAATGGTATGTAGGATTAAAGAATCTCATAGCCATTAGCAGTGAGTGTACTGTTCTGCCGTATTTAAGGTCTCCCACCATACTTATGGTCAGATTCTCAAGCGTACCCTGCGTTTTTTTGATGGAGTAGAGGTCAAGCATGGTTTGGGTGGGGTGCTGGTTAGACCCGTCTCCTGCGTTAATTACAGGTATGTTTGTAATCTCCGATGCGTACCTTGCAGCACCTTCTATGGGGTGTCGCATAACTATTAAATCTACATAGTTACTTACCATCTTTATGGTATCATGCAAAGTTTCTCCTTTAGATGAACTTGATGTGGCTGCATCTGAGAATCCAATGACTCTGCCTCCAAGCCTTTGAACGGCAGTCTCAAAACTGAGTCTGGTACGGGTTGACGGTTCAAAAAACAGTGTTGCCACCAATTTTCCGTCAAGCAGATGTGGGTTTGGATTCTTCTCAAATTTCTCTGCAAGATTTACAATGTGCAGCAAATCCTCTTTTGTGCAGTCTGATATTGATACTAGTTTGTTCATATTTTATTGTTTAATCGGTTAATCGTGGAATCGGTTAATCGTGGAATCGGTTAATCGATTACGGCTACGCCGTGATTATGGGCTTCGCCTCAACATACAAACAAGTTTGTCTGTGTTCGGCTTGCACCATAATTCACCCTCTCTATATCAATTTATGTATTACCAGCCCAGACCTGAGTTTAGGTTCAAACCAAGTGGTTTTAGGTGGCATTATATTGCCTGAATCCGCTATGTTTATAATCTGCCCCATGGTGACAGGGTAGAGTGCAAGTGCCATTTTCATCTCTCCGCTGTCAACACGCTTTTTTAACTCTCCAAGTCCGCGAATACCACCTACAAAATCAATTCTTTTATCACTTCGCAAGTCTTTGATGCCCAAAATCTTATCAAGTATAAGATTTGACGATACCGTTACGTCAAGTACCCCTATCGGGTCTGAATCATTGTAAGTACCCTCTTTTGCTGTAAGTGAATACCACTTGCCACTTAGGTAAAGAGAGAAATTATGCAACTTACATGGCTTATAAATATCTGTGCCTTTCTCTTGGACTGTAAAGTTCTCGCTTAGTTTATTTAGGAACTCCGCATCTGTGAGTCCGTTAAGGTCTTTAACCACACGGTTGTAATCTATAATGTTAAGTTGGTTATCGGGGAAGCAGACTGCAAGAAAATAGTTATACTCCTCATCTCCCTTATGGTTAGGGTTCTGACGGCGTTTCTCATCACCTACAAGGGCAGCGGCGGCACTACGATGGTGCCCATCGGCGATATACATGGTAGGGATAGATGAGAAAATCTCTGTAATACGCTTGATTACAGCATCGTCTGATATAACCCAAAAGCGGTGCCCAAAACCATCGGGTGCGGTAAAATCATATTCAGGATTGCCTGTACATACTCTTGCCACTATGCTATCCAACTCATCATTATGCTTGTAGGCAAAGAAAACAGGCTCTATGTTGGCATTGTTTATGCGTACATGTTTCATACGGTCTTCCTCCTTATCACGGCGGGTAAGCTCATGCTTCTTAATCTTGCCTGTCATGTAGTCATCTACGTATGCACAAACGCAAAGTCCGTATTGGGTCTTGCCGTTCATAGTTTGGGCATAAACGTAATATAACTCCTTCTTGTCCTGTACCAGCCAGCCCTTATCCTGAAATTTCTGAAAGTTTTCAGCGGCTTTTGCATAAACATCTTCATCGTGTTCATTCTTACCCGATGGAAAATCTATCTCAGGCTTGATAATGTGGTAAAGTGACTTCTCATTACCAGCGGCCTCTGCTCTTGCCTCCTCAGAATTAAGCACATCGTATGGACGTGAGGCAACCTGCTCAATCAACTCTTTTGGCGGACGGATGCCTTTAAATGGTTTTACTATCATAGTTTTAATGTTAAAATCTCTATCTTGCAAAGTTAATGAATATATTTTGCAGTATAATATAGGTGTGGCGGAAAGTTATAAACAATTTTTTTCCAAAAAAATTTAAAACTGATTAAACCTTTGTGTTTCTATTGTGGTCAAAGAGACAAATTCAATTATTAACGCCCCGATGGGGAACAAAAACAGAAAATTATGAAAAAGATTGTTAAATTGGCTTCAGTAGCCATGGTAGTATTAATGGCAACTTCTTGTTGCAACAGTAATGACAACTCTGAGTGTGACGTTCAAAAGCAAGCGTGCGAGGCTCCTTGCCACAAGCATCACAAATGCCACAAGGGTGATTTCAAAAAGTGCCCCGATATGGAAAAATGGGCTAAATTTGATGAACTTTCAGAGGCGGAGCAAAAGGATTTGATAGCCAAACGTAAGGCTAAAATTGATTCTATTGATGCCGCACGTAAAGCAGCATTTGAGAAATTTAAAAAGGATTGGGAGAATTTTGACAGCCTCTCAATAGATGAGCAGAAGAAATTGCTTGATTTCAAGAGTCATTTCCTATTCAAGAACGGTTATCGCAAGGGATGTCCTAAACATTGTCATAAAGGAATGCACAAATGCTGCCATAAGGGAATGCACAAAGGTTGTCCAAAAGCACCTAAGGCTCAGGAAAAGTAAAATTAATTAATTGTGGTAAAAAAGGAGGGCGTGGTCATAATGTTATGGCTACGCCCTTGATCCTATTTTATATATTTTGAGGTCCACTCCTTTAGGAACCCATCGGGGTAGGAGTTTAGCAGTTTGCCGTCATCCCAAGTGTAATCAGGGTAGGTTTTTCTAAGATACTCTACAGCAGGGGCTATCTGGCTTGAACCCGATGTGGCAAACGGAACCATAATTTTGCCCGTAAGGTCATTGTTCTCTATCCATGAATTTATGATTTTTGGACACACTCCCCACCAAATAGGGAATCCTAAAAAGATAACCTTATAGGAGCGTATATCCGTACACATTTTAATGGTAGGGCGTTCATACGGGTCCTGCATCTCAATGGTAGAGCGTGATTTAGGGTTTTTATAATCCAAATCTTCCTCTGTGTATGGTACAAGCGGAATAATCTCCCACGCGTCAGCCCCTACGGCTGCGGCAAGCTCCGTAGCCACTTTTTTAGTGTTCCCTGTAACAGAAAAATATGCTACAAGCACACTCTTTTTCTCTTTAGTTCCATTAGCCTTAGAGGCATCAATAACTTGTGCATTGGCAGATACCGCCGCACATAGCATAGCGGTCATCAAATAAAAAAACTTTTTCATAAGAAACCCTATCTTTTCGCGTGCGGAGGATGAGGGATTTGAACCCCCGGTACGCTTTAGGGCGTACACCGCATTTCGAGTGCGGCACCTTAGACCACTCAGACAATCCTCCTCCTAATTATTTATTTACTCTGAACTTGTCTATACCGTCATTTAAGAAGCCTACAATTTGGTTGGCGGCTGCAATGCCGGCATTTATGTTGGCTTCTGCTGTCTGTGCACCCATTTTTTTAGGGGTGGCAAAGTAACGTCCTGCAAATTTAGCGGCAAACTCATCATTAGCAACAGGCATAATGTCTGTAATGTAACGGAAATCTGCACGCTCCTCCATAATCTTTATAAGCTCAGCCTCATTTATAACCTCCTTACGTGCTGTGTTAAGAAGCATTGCATTCTTAGGCATCTTAGAAAGCAGGTTGTAATTTATAGAGTTTTTGGTCTCTGCTGTAGCAGGAATATGAAGTGATACAACTTGGCAGGTCTCAAACAACTCCTCTGTAGAGTTAAGAGCCTTAACGCCGTCTTTCTCAATAACTTCTTTTGGACAGTATGCATCGTATGCATAAATCTCCATTCCAAATCCTTTTGCAATGCGGGCAACATTACGTCCTACATTACCGTATGCCAGAATACCAAGTTTCTTGCCCATAAGTTCTGTACCCGATGTGCCGTTATATAGGTTACGTACACCGTAAACCATAAGACCAAGAGCAAGTTCTGCAACTGCGTTGGCATTTTGACCTGGAGTGTTCATTACACAAACGCCAGCCTTTGTAGCGGCTTCAAGGTCAACATTATCGTAACCTGCACCTGCACGAACCACTATTTTAAGATTCTTGGCTGCGGCAAACACCTCTGCATCAATAATATCACTACGGATAATGATGGCATCGGCATCGGCTACGGCATCAAGTAACTGCTTTTTCTCTGTATATTTCTCAAGCAGTACAAGGTTGTAACCAGCCTTATCTGTTACTGCTTTTATACCGTCAATAGCAACTTTTGCAAACGGCTTTTCTGTGGCAACTAAAATTTTCATAATCGCTCCGAAATAATTAATTAATGTGCTTTTTCAAATTCTTTCATGCAATCAATAAGTGCCTGTACACTCTCAATAGGCAATGCGTTGTAGCAAGATGCACGGAAACCGCCTACAGAACGGTGACCCTTAACGCCAACCATACCCTTAGATGTGGCAAACTTAAGGAATTCATCTTCAAGTGGCTTGTACTCATCTTTCATAACAAAGCATATATTCATGCGTGAACGGCTCTCTTTTTGTGCTGTGCCTACAAACATTTTGCTATTATCTATAGCATCGTAGAGCAGATTTGCCTTAGCAATGTTCTTCTTCTCCATAGCCTCTACACCACCGTTCTTCTTCAGGTAACGGAGATTAAGAAGTGCAGTATAAATAGGCAATACAGGAGGCGTATTGAACATTGAGCCGTTGTCTATATGTGTCTGATAGTTAAGCATGGTAGGAATATAACGGCTAACCTTGCCAAGAACATCGTTCTTAATTATTACAAAAGTGACACCTGCAGGAGCAAGGTTCTTTTGTGCACCACCGTAGATTATTGCATATTTGCTTACATCTATAGGGCGTGAGAAAATATCTGACGACATATCGGCAACCATAGGGATAGGGGAGTCAAAGTCCTCAAGAATCTCTGTTCCGTAGATGGTGTTGTTAGTGGTAATGTGGAAATAGTCTGCATCTGTAGGTATTGTCCAGCCTTTTGGAATAAATGTGTAGTTAGCATCTGCTGATGATGCAACCTCAACCACCTCACCAAAACCTTTAGCCTCTTTCATCGCTTTCTTAGCCCAAACACCTGTGTTAAGGTAAGCCGCCTTTTTCTCAAGCAAGTTAAAAGGCACCATACAGAACTGTGTGCTTGCACCGCCTCCAAGAAATATTACAGAGTAGCCTTCCGGAATGTTCAGTAACTCTTTGAAAAGAGAAACTGCCTCATCAACTACTGGTTGGAAATACTTGGCTCTATGGCTAATCTCAAGAATGGACAAGCCCTCACCCTGAAAATCAAGAACAGCCTTTGCTGTATCCTCAATGACCTCTCTTGGTAAAATTGACGGTCCTGCGTTAAAGTTGTGTTTCATAATATGTAATATGAGTTTTACTGTATTTTTAGTTTTAGGGTGCAAAGTTACTACTTTTCAAACTTTTTATGAAATAAATATGCAGAAATTATTAACAATTAGTCCATATCTTGTTTTCTGCCCCCTTTTATCAGTTCTATAAGTGTATCTCTTGCCGCTGTGAGTGACTTTACGGGAATATACTCGTCTTTACTATGAAAATTCATGCCGCCTGCAAACAGGTTTGGACAAGGCATACCCATAAAGCACAGTTTAACACCGTCTGTGCCCCCTCTGATGGGTGTCAGTTTGGGTGTCACCCCTGCTTTTATCATCGCTTTTTTAGCCAAATCCACTATGTGAGGGTACTTACATATAACCTCAAACATGTTTTTATATTGATTCTCGATGCTCAGTTTTATAGTTCCCTCACCAAACTGCTCATTTATGTTATCTGTGATATATTTGGTGAATTTTTTCTTGGCATTAAACTCTTTCTCATCAAAATCACGGATAAGGCAGACTATTTTTGCTTTGCTTACATTGCCTGTTACTGATGTAACGTGAAAAAATCCCACCTGTCCGTCGGTGGTTTCAGGTATTTGCTCCGATGAGAGAACCTCCACTATCTTGGAGGCTATAAGCACAGCATTCCTCATCTTGCCTTTGGCATACCCTGGGTGGTAGTTTTTACCTGTAATCTCTATGGTAAGTTTTGCCGCGTTAAAATTCTCTATCTCCAATTCTCCAATCTCACCGCCGTCAATGGTGTATGCAAAATCAGGTGTAAAGTAAGTAAGGTCAAAGAAATCTGTGCCTCTGCCTATCTCCTCATCGGGTGTAAAGGCTATGTAAATATCGCCATGTTCCACATTTGGGTTCTCCATAAAGAACTCAACGGCACTCATAATCTCCGCTATGCCGGCCTTGTCATCGGCACCTAACAGAGTGGTTCCGTCTGAGGTTATTGCCACCTCTCCGTTCTTAAGGTTGGTTATATGAGGCTTAACGCCCAAACCCTTTTCATCTGGTGATGTGTCAAGGTGTGCGATTAGACCTATATTATAATGCTTATTAGTGGTATTCGCAGGGATTTTAGCGTATAAATAGCAATGTTCATCCAATTTGGTGTCATTAACCCCCATTGAGTGCAGTTCGTCCTCTAAAATGTGAGCCAATGTCCACTGTCCGTCAGAACTTGGTGTCTTTTTTGAAGATTCCTTGCTCTGGGTGTCTATAACTACATAGCCAAGGAATCTTTCAACTACGTCTATCATCTGTTATATTGCTTTTTATAGTACTCTTGGTATGCCCCCGATGTAACGTTATCAAGCCATTCCTCATTAGCAAGGTACCAATCTACAGTCTTTTCAAGCCCTTCCTCAAACTGTAGCGATGGCTTCCACCCAAGTGTGGTGTTAAGTTTTGTAGGGTCTATGGCATAACGCAAATCGTGTCCTGCACGGTCTGTAACGTATGTTATAAGTTTCTCTGATGTGCCTGGCTCTCTGCCAAGTTTCCTGTCCATAATCTTGCAGAGTAACTTAATAAGGTCTATGTTGGTCCTCTCATTATGACCACCTATATTATATGTCTCTCCAAGTGTGCCTTTATGGAATATAAGGTCTATGGCACGTGCGTGGTCCTCTACCCATAGCCAATCACGTACATTAACGCCCTTGCCATAAATAGGAATAGGCTTGTTATGCTTAATGTTATTGATAGATAGCGGAATAAGTTTCTCCGGGAAATGGTTTGCACCATAGTTGTTAGAGCAGTTTGACATTACAATAGGCAAGCCGTATGTATGGAAATAAGCCCTTACAAAATGGTCTGAACTTGCTTTAGATGCTGAGTATGGGCTACGTGGGTCGTATGGAGTCTTCTCTGTAAAATAGCCGTCCTTGCCAAGTGAGCCATAAACCTCATCGGTGGATACATGATAGAAACGCTTGCCTTCCATATCTCCTTTCCAAAGGTTCTTGGCTGCATTAAGAAGGTTTGCCGTACCTAACACATTGGTCTTGATAAAGCATAGAGGGTCTGTAATAGACCTATCTACGTGAGATTCTGCGGCAAGGTGGATAACACCGTCAAACTTGTACTCCTGAAACAGTTTCTCTATAAAGTCTGTATCTGTAATATCGCCCTTAATAAACTGATAATTAGGCTTATCGCAAATATCTTTAAGGTTCTCCAAATTGCCTGCGTATGTAAGTGCGTCAAGATTGTAGCACATGTAGTTAGGGTAGTTGTTTACAAATCTGCGTATTACATGAGACCCGATGAATCCGGCAGCGCCGGTAATTAAAATTTTTCTGTCCATATTAAATAATTATGAATTAATTTTCAACTTTCAACTTTACTTTCAGTCAGCTAACGCAGTCAACTTTCAATTAGTTAGTATCCACGCATCCTTGAACTTTCTGTTGTCCTTTACAAATATCTTTAAGAAATCTGTACCCTCTGATTCTGTGCTGAAACTGCACACAGACACTCTGTAGTGATTGTCTGATTTAAGAATATGGCAACTCTTTCTGTATTGTACATTCAGCTCCTTTATAAATTCCTGTGCCTTGCTCTCTGTCTGGAAACTTGCCACTATCAGGTGATAGGCATTGGTGTCAGCGTTATCCACTGCATTGTAATTCTGTTCTGAATCACTATAAATGGCAGGTTCTGTATGGCTGAATGCGTTTTTTATAGGTGCAAATGATGCCTCTAATTGTACCGATTGGCATATTGATTTGCCATCGTTCAGATTTAGAGGAACCAGCAGGAATGCCAAAATCACTGCCGCTACAGAAGCCACCCAAGTGGCATTACGTGTAAAACGTGCTTTGTTTGCGGTATTTGCGGTGCTTGTGCCTTGCTGTAATGGTGCTGAGTGCTTTACATCGGGGTTTATAATTGGGAAACATACAGGAACCAACCCAAAAGAGGAACTTAAATAAGACTCCTTATGTGATGGCTCAAACTCCACACCTGTGCTTGTACGGTGGAATATGCCGGCACTGCCAAATCTGAAATGCCCACGTTCAGTAAGCATAGATGTAAGTTCCTCAATGCTTTTATCTATTATGAGATTAGCCTTATCTATGGATATTTTAAGCGATGTGGCGTATTCTTGTGCAAGAAGTCCGTCATTGTAGTTAAGAGACGGATTAAAACCTACGGACTTGTGTGGAGGGTACAGAATACCGTCCCGCTCGTATGAGCCGTCAACAGTCGCTACAAAACCACCAAAACCGGGTAGGGCAATAAAATTGTGGTTGCGTAGCAGTTTCTCCACATTGTGAATCAATGTCTGCATTGCAACCACAAATTTAACGCTTATTTAGACTATATCGGTCTAAAACATTAAAAAGTTATTAACAATTTATTTTGCTTGTGTAATGATGAATCCAATTTTTTATACTGCTACTTTTTTGAAAAGATTATTGTAATATCAGCTTTGGTATTGTCTGTGATTGCTGTGTTAAGGTGGTATTTAAGTTTCCCATTATCGTATATAAAAACTATAGGGTCTGAACCCAAAAGTGTTGTGGCATTTACATTGTTTCCGCTAAGAGACCAAGAGCCTGTTACAATTGGGAGTAGTGGAACATCTGTTGCTATCCATGTGTGGTCTGCGTTAAATGTAACTGAGGTCTTTTTTGCCAATGTTATTACATTGGTAATGTTGTCCAAAATGGCTCTTTGCTCTTCTGGAATCAGTATTTTCATACCTTCAACTATAATCATAATCTCGTCAAGAGTTCCTTTTACAGGAATAGACATAGGTTTTCCCAATATATCAACTGTGAACGACCCATTAAGACCATAAATTTTCCATGTGCCTGTAATTTGTTTTTCTGTGGGAGCAGGTGGTTCTGAAGAATTTGAGTCTTTTTTACAACCTGTCAATGCTATAAGTGCAGTCATTGACAAAACGCATAACGCATAAACAATCTTTTTCATACCGTGTGCTTGTTTTATAATTTGGTTGCAAAAATACCAATTTTTATTTGAATTTTACAATTATTTGAAAAATATTTTGTACCTTCGCACCCGCATTCGTGAAATGCAATAGAAGTTTAATTTTTAATTATTTACAAAATGTCAACAAAAATCAGATTACAAAGACATGGTCGCAAGGGATATGCTTATTATCATATCGTCATTGCAGACTCACGTTCGCCACGTGATGGCAGGTTCATTGAGCGTATTGGTGCTTACAATCCTAACACCAATCCAGCTACTGTGGACTTAAACTTCGAGAAAGCCCTTGATTGGGTTATGAAAGGTGCCCAGCCAACAGACACAGTTCGCAATATACTGTCAGAGCAGGGCGTAATGCTTATGAAACATCTTCTTGGTGGTGTAAAGAAAGGTGCATTCACAGAGGAAGTTGCAAATCAGAAATTCCAGGCTTGGAAAGACGCCAAGGCTAAAGAGGCTGCCAAACTTGCAGATAAACTTGCATCAGACAAGAAAGCAGGTGCTGCCGCCCGTCTAAAGGCAGAGCAGGCAGTTAACGCCGCTAAAGCCAAAGCCGTAGCAGAGAAGAAAGCCGCTGCTATGGAGGCACTTGAGGCTGCCGCTAAGGAAGCCGCTGCAGAGGCATCAGAGGCAGAAGCAGAGGCTAAAGGTGAGGCTCCAGTAGAGGAGGCCGCTCCAGCAGCAGAGGCTCCAGCCGCAGAATAGTTAAAATAGAGTTTGTCGCACCTACGGTGCTAAGTTAAAAGTTAAGGAGTTAAGGAGTTAAAATACTCCAAAACTCCTTAATTTATTTACTTTTTCACTCCTTTACTCCTAAACTCCTAAACTCCTTTACTCTCATCTATGATAAAAGAATATGACATCCGTGTTTTGCCTCAAGTAGCATCGTCAGAAGATGCGTTGAAGCGTTATCTAAGTCAGGAGAAAGGCTTGGACGCAAAATATATTAACGGTGTCAGAATACTTAAACGCTCAATAGATGCCCGTCAGCGCACGGTTTTTGTAAACCTAAAGGTGCGTGCCTTTGTAAATGAGCAACCTACGGCACCTGAACTTGTTAAAACCAATTATCATAATGTATCAGACCGCCCTCAGGTTATAGTGGTGGGTGCAGGTCCTGGCGGACTGTTTGCCGCATTAAGGCTTATAGAGTTGGATTTCAGACCAATAGTACTTGAACGAGGTAAAAATGTTCACGACCGCAGGCTTGATATTGCACTTATATCACGTGAGGCAAAAGTAAATCCAGAGTCAAACTATAGTTTTGGCGAGGGTGGAGCAGGTGCGTTCTCTGATGGTAAGCTATTTACCCGCAGTAAGAAGAAGGGTAATACAGACCGTATCCTTTCCATATTCTGCTTGCACGGTGCTAATCCTAACATTCTTGTTGATGTTCATCCGCATATAGGTACAGATAAGTTACCTGCCGTTATTCAGGCAATGCGTGAGCGTATAATATCCTGTGGTGGTGAAGTGCATTTCCAAACCCGTGTTGATGACCTTATTATTAAAGATAATGAGGTTAAAGGGGTTGTTGCCGATGGTAAGGAATTCCTTGGTCCCGTAATCCTTGCCACAGGGCATTCAGCCCGTGATGTATATAAAATGCTGCATAATAATAAGGTGGCACTTGAACCTAAAGGCATTGCCGTAGGTGTCCGTCTTGAACATCCGCAGACACTTATAGACCAAATCCAGTATCACAGTCTTAAGGGCAGAGGGGAATTTCTGCCTCCTGCAGAGTATAACTTTGTTACGCAGGTGCAGGATAGGGGAGTATATTCATTCTGTATGTGTCCCGGTGGATTTGTTGTGCCAGCCGCAAGCGGAGCAGAGCAGGTGGTTGTAAACGGAATGTCACCAAGTAATCGTGGCTCACGTTGGGCTAATTCAGGTATGGTTGTAGAAATTAGACCTGAGGATATAACCACCGATGCCACTGCAGACCCGCTTTTTGCCGTTATGCACTATCAAGAGGGAATGGAGCGTATGGCATACATTAACGGTGGCAGAACGCAGGTTGCCCCAGCCCAAAGAATGACAGATTTTGTAAACTGTAAAATCTCATTTGACTTGCCTGAATCATCGTATGTGCCTGGGCTTATATCCGCACCGCTGCATTTTCTGCTTCCGCAGGGCGTTTCTGACAGGCTTAGACAAGGTTTTCTCAACTTTGGCAAGTGGTCTCACGGATTCCTTACACGTGAGGCTTGCCTTATAGGTGTTGAGACCAGAACATCGTCGCCAATCCGCATAATCAGAGATAAGGATACACTACAACATATCCAAATAAAGAACCTGTATCCCTGTGGAGAGGGAGCAGGCTATGCAGGAGGCATTGTTTCCGCCGCCATAGACGGCGAGCGTTGTGCAGAGATGCTTGCCGCATCTTTTTAAGCTATTGCACTTTTTTTAGTGCAAAATTTGGATGCTTTGAAACTTAAAAAATTTACAAGTTTTTTTTGCAAAATAAAAAATAATTCATAACTTTACGCCCACAAAATTTGGATGCTTTGAAACTTAAAAAATTTACAAGTTTTTTTTGCAAAATAAAAAATAATTCATAACTTTACGCCCACAAAATTTGGAAATTACAAAAATTATGATAAACACACACAGTATAACATTATTAGGTGTATTTGCGGTGCTATATATAGCGTCCGCCACCTTAATATATAAATATAAAATTCAGGCTGGATAGTCTTATTCCCAACGGAAAGACTATCCAGTTTTTTTTATCCCGTCATTACCTAACGGTCTGTAAACAGTCTGATCACAAAGTGCGAAGAATCTCTATTTGATGTATGATGTATAATGTATGATGTATAATGTATGATGTATGATTCGCATCACCGCATCACCGATATAGAAAACGAGATTTAACAAAATATTTATTAACTTATTTTTTAATTTTCAATTTTTAATTTTCAACTTTCAACTATGAAAAAGAATTATTCCGCTCCTAAAATGGAGCAAGTAAGAATGGAGTCGGAAATGCCCGTGATGGTTGGTTCTGCGACCCCTGGTGGCAAAAGCGTAGGTGGAACACTAAGCGCTATTGCAAACTGGTAAACAAAAGTAATTAACAACTAAAAACAAAGAAGAAGCAAATGAAGAAATTTACTTATTTGGCTGCCACGCTGTTGGTAATGGCGGGAGCCGTATCGTGCAAGAAGAATGCAGAAGTTAAAGAGCCGGCACCGCAACCTACAGGCGTAATGCGTCACGTCACAGTGTCTGCGGCAGGTCAGGGAACAGCCAAGACCAGCGTAGTATCAGGCGGAACACTCATTTGGTCAAATGATGACCAACTGAACATAGTGCCTACGTCAGGCGGTTTTGATGCCGTGGCGCTTGCTATAAAAAACGGTGCAGGCACATCATCAGGCACATTTGAGGGTTCTATAGACTCAGGCATAGAGGACAACACTCCGCTCTACGGCTGGGCAGGCGGTGCTTGGACATACAACAGCGGTTCATTTACTGTTGATATGCCAATCACACAGACATACGTAGAGGACGGACTTGCAAAGAACGCATATCCATCAATAGGTACAGGTACAATAGAGAACGGAATATCACTTGGCAATCCTTTTGGCGTGCTGTGCCTTATAGTCAAGGGAGAGACCACAGATAAGGTAAAGAGCATAACATTGACATCAACGGCAAAAAATCTTGCAGGTGTGTTTACCGTAAATCCTAACAACTATACTGTAACAAGCGGTTCATCAAAAACAATAACGCTTAACTGTGCAGAAGCCGTTGCATTGGCTACAGACGGCGTAAACTTCCGCATAGTGGTTCCAGCGGCAAGCTATACAGCTAATGATCTTACGGTAACAGTTACAAAATCAGACGACACAACGTTTAAGGTTAAATTGGGTGCCACAACTGTTACAGCGAACAATGTAACAAAAGTGAGTGTTGTTGAACCTGTACGTCCTGAGTGTCAGAAGGCTTTGGATGATGCCTCCAATTGGGTTAAGATAGGAGAACAATACTGGCTCAAGGAAAACGCAAAGTGCATAGAGTATGACACAAATTCTGAAGCATACAACGCTTCTTGGCTTACCAACAACACTATATCTACAATATCGTCTTCTGCATATAACCCATGGTGCACAGCCATCCCAGATGCAAGTGTACCTGAATATTTGAAAGATCAGTCAGACAAGTTAGGTATGCAGTACAACTGGGCTGCGGCAGTTGGAGTTTCGGTCGGTCAACAGTCGGTATCAGACCCACGTCAAGGCATCTGCCCCAACGGTTCTCACATTCCGTCAATAAGTGAGTGGCAGACTCTTAATGACTACATAGAGACAACAGACGGCAAGGGGGAACGTAAAGCGGGCATTTATTTGAAGGCCTCCAAGGGCTGGGCACCTGGTACAGGCACCCCAGGTACAGACGAATATGGTTTTGGAGGTCTGCCTGCAGGCTTTGATATCGGTGGTGGCAATTGGAAAATGGTCGGTGAAAATGGCAACTATTGGTCGACGAAAATGGCTATGTCTCCTGTTTATGCTTACAATCCTTCCCTCGTTAATGCAAATGATGAACTTAACGTGAGTAGCTATTGCTATAAGAATATATCTGCTAGCGTGCGTTGTCTAAAAGATTAAATCAGTGGACAGTGCTGTCCTCATACGTCATCTCGACCAACGGGAGAGATCTTTACTAAAAAATTGTGCAATACTTAAGAAAAGATCTCTCGCTACGCTCGAGATGACGAGTATAAAATGAATCAAACGGGTCAAGGGAGAATAAACGCTTCTTTGACCCTTTTGTTTCCTATAAAAACATAGTCAGATACACAGGCAAGAGTGTCACTGCTTTGTCTTTTCGTAAATCCTTGGTGTAAACCTCTATAGGGCATAGTTTGCCGTTTTTTGATAAAAGGAAATCAATTTCATAGTTATGGTTTGAGGTTTCTGATTGCCATAATTATATGTTATGTGTTGATTTTCAGTGCAAATGTACATTTTTTTCTTCCAAATCCCCAAATGTTTTTACCGAAAAACCTACGGAATCCCCAAATGTTTTTACGCAAAAATATACAGAATCCCCAAATGTGCACTCTGGTTTGAAAGTTAAAAACTTTGAAGAATCTCTTAAAAAACATTTTGCAAAATAAAAAATAATTCATAACTTTACGCCCACAAAATTTGGAAATTACAAAAATTATGATAAACACACACACACACACACACACACACACAGTATAACAACTATAGGTGTATTTGCAGTGAAAATTCAGGCTGGATAGTCTTTCCGTTGGGAATAAGACTATCCGGCTTTTTTTTGTCGCATAACCGCATAACCGAATCACCGATAGAACGAGATTAACTAACATATTATCAACCAATTTTATTAACTAAATTTTTAATCTATGAAAAAGAATTATTCCGCTCCCGCATTGGAGCAAGTGAGAATGGAGGCGGAGATGCCGGTAATGGCAGGTTCTGTGGCTCCGTCAAAATCAGGCAGCATTGCGTCTATGTCAGTAAGTGGCACCGGCACATGGTAATTAACTAAAAAAACAGAAAAGAGATGAAAAAGATTATCTACATAATGGGAGCGGCATTGGTAATGCTGGCTTCAGTATCATGTAAGAAAAATGATGCGATAAAGGGTGATGAACAATCATCAGTAAAAAAAGTTGATATGGAGTTCACCGCCACGTCTAAAGGAGCGTTGAAAACTACTGTAAAACCAGATGGTACTACAGTAGTGTGGTCAGAGGGTGATGCCATAAAAGTGTTTACAGCAAGTGATACACAAGGCAGTACTTTGTCACTAAAAAGCGGAGATGGAAAATCAACCGCAGTGTTTAGCGGACAGTGCAGTGAGACAGGACCTTGGACAGCCATATATCCATCTTCAATGGCAAAAAGTTTTGCAGACGGAGTTATAACATTTGCAGTGCCAGCCACGCAAACATACGCTGGAGCGACATTTGCTAAAGGCACAATGCCGAGTGTTGCATACTCAACCACAACAGATTTGGAATTCAAGCACGCTTTTGGTGTTTTGAAACTCCAACTTAAGGGTGAGGGCTCTGTAAAGAACATAAAAGTTACAAATGCTAATGGAGAGAGAATAAATGGCTCATTTACAGTAAACCCATCAACAGGGAATGTTACGGCAGAAAAGATTGTTGATGCATGGCCTGCCACTCCGGAATGTAAAGACGGAACTCGTAATATTACGCTTGATTGCGGAACAGGGGTGGCTCTAAGTGCTGGTCAGGCTACAGAGTTCTGGATAGTTGTACCTGCCGGTGCATTTGCAAAGGGTCTTGAGGTGAATATAACATCAACAGATAACCGCAAGGCAAGATTGTACTCCGCAAAAGACAATACAATTAAGGCTGGTGAGATAAAACCAATGCCGGAGATGTCCATAGTATTTGAAGAGCAACTACCTACGGTAAAGGATGTTTGCAATAACGAGTATCCGGTTGTTAAAATAGGCAACCAGTACTGGATGGCAGAGAATATGCGTTGTAATAAATATGAAGATGGCGTGCTTGGTGGAGCAACACTTAAAAAAGTAGAGGATACAACATTTGATCCATACTATGCGGAGTATAGTGATGGTTCTTGGTATGATGACTATATGCTTTGGCAATGGATGGATGAGGAGCAATATGGTAAATTAGGGTTGCTGTATAATTGGGCTGCGGCTGTTGGTATTGCAACAGGAGAAGAGGCAATAGCACAAGTAGGTATATATGAAGGAGTCCGTCAGGGTATATGCCCTAACGGTTGGCATATACCAAGTGAGGATGAATGGCACAAATTAAGGGATTATGTAGAAGGTAGAACAGATTGGGAGCCAAGTGGAGAAAGGTCAGCCGGATATCATTTAAAATCGGCTACTGGATGGGATCCCTCTTATGGAGATGGTGCTGATAATGCTACTGGTCTTTCTCTTTTGGGTGGAGGTCAAGCACAGGGAAATTCTCAAATAGGTGGTATTTGCGTGGATGGTTGTTACATATCTGCGGATTCTTATTATGATCCAGATGACCCATCTGAAACTGCCGATGCATTTTTAGGTCATACAGTTCAAGCAGGTGAAAATCATTTAGATTGCACCGATAATCATAAGGAAGAAGGATTTAGTGTGCGTTGCATAAAGGATACTCCTGCGGAGTAATGTATAATGTATGATGTATGAGGGTCAAGGGAGAATAAACGCTCCTTTGACCCTTTTGTTTCCTATAAAAACATAGTCAGATACACAGGCAAGAGTGTCACTGCTTTGTCTTTTCGTAAATCCTTGGTGTAAACCTCTATAGGGCATAGTTTGCCGTTTTTTGATAAAAGGAAATCAATTTCATAGTTATGGTTTGAGGTTTCTGATTGCCATAATTATATGTTATGTATTGATTTTCAGTGCAAATGTACATTTTTTTTCTTCCAAATCCCCAAATGTTTTTACGCAAAAATATACAGAATCCCCAAATATGCACTCTGGTTTGAAAGTTAAAAACTTTATTTACTCGTCGCTACGCTTCTCGTGTAGTTCCAACTTTCGTTGTTACTACCTTTACTCGTAAAACTCACGTGGTTTGTTTTACTCGTGTAGTTCCAACTTTGTTTTCACTACCTTTACTCGTCGCTTCGCTCCTCGTGAAGGTAGGCTGCACCTCAACAAAACCAAAAACGTTCCGTTTTTGAAAAAGTCCTTATTTGTGAATATGTGAGTAAACTCCCAATTCACAAAACGTACTTTTTTCAAAAAATGTTTCACATTTTTTGGTTTTGTATTCGGTTTGCACTACCTTTGCACAAATTTTACAAATCTAACTCACTTACATTGATAAATTTTTTACAATGTAACTCACTTAGATTTACAAAACACAGTTGAATTGTTTTATGACTTTTTGGAGCAGCGAGTGCAGAATCTGCGTAGCAGATTAAATTTTTACATCGTAGTCTGATAGAATTTATTCTAATTAGACTACGGTGGAAAAATTAATAATCAGTTTGCTGATTCTGCCGAGTCGCGACAAAATTGCATAAATTTTTAAGAATTAAAAATTTATGAAGAATAAGTATCTAGATTTAATTGAGCAGACCGTTGATTTCCCGACGGAGGAGTTCCAGGTGGTGGATAATGAACTTTATTTCCATAACATACCACTTATGGACATTATTGAGCAGTATGGTACACCACTGAGAATCACTTACTTGCCACGTATTACACAACAGATACAGAAAGCACGCCGTATGTTTAATGTGGCAATGGCTAAGGTAGATTATAATGCAGATTATCACTACTGCTATTGTACTAAAAGTTCACACTTCTCGTT
Source organism: Paludibacteraceae bacterium (assembly GCA_024399495.1). Lineage (GTDB taxonomy): Bacteria > Bacteroidota > Bacteroidia > Bacteroidales > Paludibacteraceae > Enterocola. Next base: position 54,823 of record JAKSNY010000011.1, on the reverse strand, counting down.
TGTGATGGAGGAGGCTTTAAAGAATGGAGTAAACATAGAGACTTCTTCTGCTTTTGATATAAACTTGATAGAAAGTTTGTATGAATCCGGTACATTTAAGAAAGATAACTTTATAATTTGTAACGGATTTAAACGTCCCCAATATATAGAAAACATACAAAATCTTATAAATGAGGGATTTGAGAATGTAGTTGCAATACTTGATAATAAATTTGAACTTGACCTTCTGCTAAAGGATATGGATAAGAAGTTTAAGGTGGGCATTAGGATAGCATCGGAGGAGGAACCTAAATTTGATTTCTACACATCAAGGTTAGGAATCCGCTATAATGACATTCTGCCTTATTATTATGAAAAGATTAAGGACAATCCGCATACAGAGCTTAAAATGCTCCATTTCTTTATAAATACGGGCATTAAGGACACTGCATATTATTGGAATGAACTTAGTAAAGCGGTTGAACTTTATTGTGAACTTAAGAAAATTTGCCCTGAACTTGACTCTCTTGATATAGGTGGCGGTTTCCCGATAGCCACTCATCTTGACCATAATTATGACTATGAGTATATGGCAGAGGAGATTGTGGCACTTATAAAGAACATTTGTCAGCAGAATAATGTTCCTGAACCTAACATTTTTACAGAGTTTGGCTCGTTTACTGTGGGTGAGAGCGGTGCGGTTCTCTATAGCATTGTGAATCAGAAACAACAGAATGACCGTGAGAGTTGGGATATGATAGACAGTTCTTTCATTACCACGCTTCCCGATACTTGGGCTATCAACCAACGATACATACTTTTTGCCATCAATAATTGGGATAAGGAGTATCAGCGTGTATATCTTGGCGGTCTTACCTGCGATAGTGAGGATTTTTACAGTGCAGGTCATAATAATGCCATATTCCTTCCTAAAATAAACCCTAACGATGAGCAACCGCAGTATATAGGTCTGTTCCATACAGGAGCGTATCAAGAGGCGTTGGCAGGGTTCGGCGGCATTCAGCATTGCCTGATACCGTCACCTAAACATGTTGTCATAGATGTTGATGAGAACGGGGAGTATTATACCAAACTATTTGCTAAAGAGCAGAGTTATAAGTCAATGCTAAAGATACTTGGATACTAAATGTTTGGAGATTTTGATAATAGTTACAGAGATTACGGCAAGGCAAAGTTTGCCATTCTGCCTGTTCCGTACGATAAGACAAGCACTTGGGTAAAAGGTGCCGATAAAGGCCCCGATGCTTTTCTTGAAGCGTCGTTTGCCCTTGAGAATTATGATGTGGAGACAGAAACAGAGGCTTACAAGGCAGGAATAGCCACGCTAAAGCCTGTTTTGGAAGATAGGACACCTGAACTGCTATGCAGTGCCGTAGAAGGAGAGACTGCAAGACTGCTCAATGACGGCAAGTTTCCTATAATGATAGGCGGTAACCACACTTGCTCAATAGGCTCTATCAGGGCTATGGCTTCACGATACAAGGATTTGACCATTCTTCAACTTGATGCACACTCAGATTTGCGACCTGAATATGAGGGCACGGAACTTAACCATGCCTGCGTAATGTATCAGGCACAGAAACTTTGCCCTATAACACAGGTTGGCATACGCAGTCAATGTGTAGAGGAGTTGCCATACGTTAAAAAGGAGCGTACATTTTATGCTCACAATATATTTGATAACAATAATTGGCAGAGCAAGGCTATAGAAACGCTGTCAGAAAATGTATATATAACCATAGACTTAGATGTGTTTGACCCCTCTGTGTTGCCTTCTACAGGTACTCCTGAGCCAGGCGGACTTACATACTATCAGGTATTGCATTTCTTGCGTAGCGTCATTAAAGAGCGTAATGTTGTTGGTTTTGACATTGTGGAACTATGCCCAAACCCCACAGACAAGGCTTCAGACTACCTTGCCGCACGCTTGGCATATCAACTTATGACATATAAGTCTATCGCTTCAAAGTAAAGTGTCCGCTAAGCTTCTTGTTTAACTCTTCTATGGTAATAAGATACCAATAATCGTCCATTGGCAATGGGTGACCATTGTAAACACCGTTCCAACCTTCAAACTCTGACGCTTTGCACGTGAATAGCAATTTGTCAAACCGGTCAAATATCTGAATAACCGCCATAGGATAAAAATCTATCCCTTTAACAAGCCAAAGGTCATTCATTCCGTCGTCATTTGGAGTGAAATAAACCATAGGTTCAATGGGCACAGGTAGTATTTCAAAACTGTCAGATGCTTTACAAGTGTTAGCATCGGTTACCAATATAGAATGCTTGCCAACGCCCAAATCAGTTATTGTTTCTGTTGTATATGTCTTATGGCTGTCTATTGTATAAGTGAATGGAGAAGCTCCCTTTGTTGTTGTAATTACAACAACTTTACCATCTACAGCTGTGGAAAATTGCGGATTCTCATTTATGTTGAGATAGAATGTTATGGTGCTGTCACAACCACACTCTTTTGTCTTCTCTACGCGTGTTTTGGATATAGTGCCAATATTTGCTGTCTCGGCAGATGAGAATGTGAATCCGTCTTTACTGAAGCTTTCACCTTGGCAAGTCTCACCATTAAGTGTGCTCTCTTTTACAGGGAATACCGTAAGTTTTAAAGTGACAACACTATCACATTTAGTCACAACAGATGTGGTGGTAAGAGACTTTTCTATAATACCTGTTTCGGCAGTCTCAGATGCAGGAATGTTAAATCCGTATTTGTTGAATGGCTTTCCTTGGCAAACCTTATCTGTGATTGTTTTGTACAGAATAGGATTCACTACTATAGTAAAATTCTCAATTTGTCTTGTCACAGGGACTGTCACATCATCGCCTATGGTAACAGTGCAGCTTAGTTCAAATGTACCTGCTATAGAAACATCAACAGTTGTTGAACGTTCTGTAGAGCCGTCACTCCACAGATAAGAGTCTCCCGTGGTCTGCGTTTCTATTGTTATTGTCTTGCCTTCTGTCTGACACTCAGTAATGGTGTGCTCAATAGGTTTAGGCTCACATTTTTTAGCCTTTAGAATGAACGATGATGTGGAATTACAGGTTCCATTGTCTGTTCTGACAGTATATGTGTTTTCGCTTCCAACAGTCATCGGGAACTCTGCATCAGATAGAGTGGTAGTTGTGGCTTCGGGAATCTCCGTTCCGTTTAATGACCACTGATGTTGCGGATTCCATTGGTATCTTTTTGATTTTGCATAGTCTGTAGGGGTTGGATTAAAAGTGATTGTAAGAGTCGCTTTTGTCCCTGCACATTCTTCATAATTGTCTGTAGTGCCTATTCCGGGGTAAACATACGCATTTATGAAAATAGTGTCAATTACAAAAGAGCCATCGGGGAATGTTACCATACATGCAAGGTCAAATACATCGGCATCAATTGTAATGCTTTTCTTATCGCTGCCGTCCTTGCCGACAATATTCCATTGATATGAATCACCCGATGTCAAAGATTCAAACGTCTGCTCACTTCCGTAGCACACAGTAACCTCTTTTGTGTCATATACGTTAAGAGTCAAGATGGTTGTACTGTCACACCCGGTTACTTTTGACGGTACTGTGATTTCTTTAGTAATCTGACCTGTAGCGGTTATTTCACTTGCAGGTATGTTAAATCCGTTCTTATTATAGGCGTTGCCTTTATGAACCGTATCAGATATTTTTTTCTCCAGTTTTGGATTCACTGTCAGAGTAAAAATTTCATCTTGTATGGCAGGTTTTGACGTGGATGCCATAAATATATCGTCAATGACACCATCATTACCTCCATCTTCGGCTGTGAGGTCAATCATATACAATTCAATTACAGAGCAGTCCTCTTTAAGTGTATATTGGCTTGAATATTCTTTCCACCCAATTTGAATAGTGGATTGCTGAGCCAATTCATCTGTGCTTCCATATTTTGCGTACAGAGCGACTTTTACCGGGTTGTCCGGGTGATCCATTGACCCCCAAAAAGACAGTTTCATAACCTCGCCTTTTTTGAAAGTTCCCGATACTGACGTATGCCAGAATTTTTTGTTGTTTGCAACCTTATCACCGTCAATTTCAAGCATATATGACCCGGAGTGAGGGGATTGCTTAGCAAGAAAAGATATTGATGACACTCTCATAAAACCTCTAAAACTTAAACTATGATCAAACGGTGCGTCAAGTCCAAAGCATTTATAATCTGTTGTAAATCCAGGGAACGGGCATACTGTGGAAACATCTTCAAAGTCACCATTTGGAATCAGGTTGGATTCAGTGGTGGAGGTTGTGGTTGTTACAGTGCAAGTGTATTTCTTAACTCCAGGCTCTACATCTTTTATAACCAATGAGCGTTCTGTGCCTAAAATAGATGTTCCGTCACTCCAAGAGTAGGAGTTACCCTCAGTGTCTGTAGTCAGGGTAACCTCATCTCCTTCGCACGCTGTTTCTGTATGTGGTATTGGAGGATTGGAACAGTTTTTTGCCGTTACACTTGTATGTGCAGTCCAAGAACAGCTGTTGTCTTTGTTATTTCTATAGGTAAATGTGTAGTCATCTGTGTTTCCAGGTTGTGAGGGTGCTGTAATGTCAGTTATGTATGACTTTCCCGCACCCTTTATGAATTTGGCAGGGTCTTGTTCCGCTCCGTTCTTTGTCCATATTACTGTATAAGTGGTGCCGCTCTCATCGCATCCTTGTGTTAAATCACATGGATTTGGCGTTATGGCAAAACCAACATAAAGTTTAAGCCCTGTCTCATCACTACATTCTGTAAGCGGATTGCCTGTTTCGTCTCCAAAGGTCAGCGTGTATTGCGGATAAACTTTCAGTTCTATGTTTTCTGTGACGGTTGAGCCGTTTGGCTTGGTTACAACGCAGATATACTTTTCAGGTTTTACACTTTCTATTGGGAGCGTTTGTGTTGTGGTAGGCAACACTGTGCCGCTTGCTGTCTTCCACTCATACTTTGAGCCACCCGATGTTTTTGCTGTTAAGTCATATTTTGTGTTATAGCATTTGTAAACATCCCAATTTATATCGGTTCCGCAATCTTTTGCTGTTACTTTACCCGATGCTGTTTCTGCAGGACACACACCTGTTTTAACACTGATTGTATATGTATCACTTGAACCCACATTTGCAGGTGCTGTGCCTGATACTGATTCTGAACTGCCTGTAATGGGGTTCCCGTTTTTAGTCCAGCTTATTTTGTCGTATGTGCCTGTAATTTTAGCGGTTACTGTTACAGGGTCTCCCGCACATATTGTTTGGTCTGCAATGGTGGCTGTGGCTGGCTCATCAATCTTTATCTTAAATATCTCATTGGTAACCTCATCTTCAGTTCTTATTTCGGTTCCAAAATAGATGTCGTCCAATGCAAAGTCATTACCCTGTGGACTCACATTATCATTAACAATGTAAATAGTGCAATCTGAATAATCATTATCTGCAGTGAATTTTGCGTTTGTATATTCATTCCAGACACCAGGAGTTGATGATGTTGTAATTTCAGCCAAGAGTTCTGCAGAGCCTGAAGAACCCTTTTTAATCATAAATTTAATTTTTGAACATGTCGTTGTAACCCCTTTCTGTTGATTAGCAAAGATGTTGGCAGCCCAACAACTGAATTGATATGTCACACCCTTCTGTAATGTAATACCAGTTGCACTCCAAGCAACAGCATCTTTATTTGAACCTCCGTCACAAGCAAACAAATAATTGCCACTATGAGGAGCTATTGGGTAAAATTTACGCATTGTCAAACTGGAGGTGTTATCAGTGGTTGTAGATTGACCGTAATCATATATTTGTCCACTTTTTTGAAAATTTGGATAGTCATATACAATCATGTCTCCCATCTTGTTTTTTGCCTTGCTACATTGATTCCCCGAGTCATAATTAAGGCAACTGGCGGGGAACTCAAACCCACCTATTGATATAAGGTTTCCAGTATCGTAGGAACCGCCTTTTTGTGTAACCTTGCAAGTGTATGTTATCTCTTGTGTAGGTTTGGCGGTTACACTTTGCTTGTCTGTGGCTGACAAGCCTGTAGATGGAGACCATTCATATTTATCTCCTATGGTTGTAGTAGACAGAGTGGCACTGCTCCCCTTACAGATTGTTTGTGTGGGATGTGTTATATCCGGTGCCGCCAATACAATGTTATGTTGAAAAAAGACGCAGACGGCTAATAGCCCGTAAAAAAAATGTTTTTTCATAGTTGTTCAGATGCAAATAAGTTACGAAGATAGTGATTTTTTTTCATAATATTTGAATTTTGATATAAAAATTTGTATTTTTGCAATTATGGAAGTAAAAATTGAACAAAGTTGGAAGTCAATTCTGCAATCGGAATTTGACAAACCCTATTTTAAGGTCTTGACAGACTTTGTGCGTGCAGAGTATGCCACACGCACCATATACCCACCTGCAGGTAAGATTTTCAACGCATTTAACTCTTGTCCGTTCTCAGATGTAAGAGTGGTTTTGCTTGGGCAAGACCCTTATCACGAGCCAGGACAGGCTCACGGGCTATGCTTCTCAGTAAATGATGGAGTTCAGTTTCCACCATCATTGCAAAATATATTCAAAGAGATTTCTACAGAATATGGTACCCCGATACCTGTAAGCGGTAATTTACAGCGATGGGCAGACCAAGGCGTACTGCTGCTGAACGCCACACTTACGGTGCGTGAGCATGCCGCAGGCTCACATCAGGGTAAAGGTTGGGAAGTCTTTACCGATGCCGTAATAAAAACCATATCAGATAAAAAAAGCGGAGTAGTCTTTCTGCTTTGGGGCAGTTACGCCATCAGCAAATCCAAATTCATAGACAACTCAAAACATTGTGTGCTTACATCGCCGCACCCATCGCCGTTGTCATCATATCGTGGCTTCTTTGGCAATAATCACTTCATCAAAGCCAATGAGTACTTAGCCTCAATAGGTAAACCGCAAATAAAATGGTGAATAAGTATCCGTCAAGTTAATTTTACTTAAGATAACCAATGAAAAATCGCTCCAAATGCACAATTGGATTAAAAAAATACTATATTTGCAGCCTCATTTTGTTCAATAATCTATAATTAAGTTATACCATGAAAAAAATTGTTATTACATTTATTACTATAGTGGCGGTATGTCTGTCAGCTATGGCACAAGAGACTAAGGATGAATATACACTTGAGGTGGAAAGGAACCTGGCTCTGTCAAATACAGAACAGGTCGTTGCAACGGCACTTGGTGGAGTGTATGTGAAAATGAAGGATAAATTAAATTTGAGTGAGCAAAAATGTTTGGAACTGGGGGTGTTTATGGCTAATAAGATGATGCCAATGTTAGTGCCTGTTGCTACAGAGGTATATAAGAAATATTTTTCATTAAGTGAAATAAAAGAAATTAATGCGTTTTATGAATCATCTGTCGGAAAAAAATACTTTGAAAATTCAGCTGCAATTACTCAGGAGACAATGGATAAACTATCTGAGTTTACACCTTTGATTATTGGTGATGTACAAAATTTTATATCAGAAAATCAATCTAAATAATCATACCATTTATCTGCAACCAAAAAAAACCGCTCCAAATTTTTATGGGGCGGTTTTTTTTGTTATACCAAAATTTTTTACTAAATTTGGAATGTAAAAGTTAGAAGATTTGTTATAAAGGCAGGGTGTTAAATGATTTACGCAAGCAGCAAGAGAGTGAACAATAACGAACAACAATAATTGTTATTGTTTATTAAGAGATGATGATACTGTAAATGATACTGTAAACTAGAAAATAAATATGAACAACAATACTATTGATTTTGAGGAATATATAAGGCAGGGAGAGCCAGATAAGAGAGAAAAGGCTTCTATTTGGAGTGCGGCTATTGGATTGCAGGCTGTTGATGGTTTGCAGACTTCTGATTATCTTAAGGAAACAGCACGCAGACATATTGAGGGGGAGATTACCATAGATGAGGTTCGTAGTTTGATTAATACCTATTATGAATCCAAAACGCAACGGGAACCTGATGAAGATGAGATACAGGAAGCGGATAAGGTTTCATCAAACATTACAAAGATTCTATCTTCTGCAACATTAGATTTTTCTGCAAAAGGGTATATTGCCTTGCATCGTAGAATATTTGACGGCGTGTTTAAACATGCTGGCAAAGTGCGTGACTATAACATTACTAAGAAAGAGTGGATTTTGGAAAACGACACGGTCAGTTACTTGAATTTTGAAGATGTTAGAAGAGCTTTGGAATATGATATAGAACAAGAACGCAAATTCAGTTATAAGGGTGTATCTACTGATGAGTTGATTGTTCATATTACAAGATTTGTATCTGGTATATGGCAGATTCACGCATTCAGAGAGGGAAATACTCGTACAACTGCGGTTTTTTCTATATTATTTTTGCGTTCTATCGGGTTCAGTGTAGATAATAATATGTTCGCAAGACATTCGTGGTATTTTAGGAACGCTTTAGTTCGTGCAAATTATAGGAATGCTAAAAAAGGTATCGGTTACAGCCCGATATACTTGGAGAGGTTTTTTCGCAATTTGCTTTTTGGTGAACGATGGGATTTAAGGAATAGATATTTACACATTAATCCTACGGAGGAGTGGAGTGTGCAGCCAAATCTTGCAGACCAAACAAATATAGAGCAAGTACCGAGCAAGTACCGAGCAAGTACCGAGCAAGCATCGGGCAAGTATCGTCCAAGTAGTGTGTCTGTTGAAAAACTTATATTATCAATGACAAATGAATATATGAGTATGTCTGAGATGATGAAAAAATGTGGGTTAAAGCATAGAGAAACATTTAGAACGAACTATGTGCTTCCTGCTTTGGAAGATGGTGCCATAGAACGTGAATATAAAGAACAGCCGCATCATCCTAAACAACAGTACAGACTTACAGAAAAAGCAAGGTTTTGGAAGATAAGTAACTATCCGAAAAATTGAAATAGTTCAAGGTGAATTACAGGAAACTGTGGTATGTCGGAATTTCCGACATACCACTAAACATGGTGCTGTAGATGGTATAACCCAAACGAGGGATGTGAAATATTACAATCTTGATGTCATAATTTCTGTAGGGTATACATAATATTTATTATTTTATTTCAACATCAACCCATTTAGAAATGTTAAGATCCCATTTGATTCTCCAAACTCTACCATTATATGTGTCTAATAACAAAAAACATTCATTGACAGTGGGAGTACATTCCAAATAGCACCTGTAGCAGAGTCTAATTCCAAATAGTTCCAGACATTTGTGGTTGAATATAACAGATATCTTCCTGAGTATGAGGTTGAAGTAGATGGATTAATTTTTGAACTTCAAAAAATATAGCCAATCATAAACCAAAAAACCTTCGGAATTAACTTCCGAAGGTTTTTTATCGCATCACCGCATCACCGTCAATCAGCAAAGCCTCCTTCCGACTTCGCTTCTCTTTCCATTCCAGTAGTTGTTCATATATTTTGCGTCTCATATTTCAATTATTCTATCGCTTTATTTGGTTCATTATTAAAAAAAGAAATGGCCATTATACACTAAACCAAGAGAACGACCACATTCAAACATACACCATTCCAAGGCTTAATGTGACTGCAAAATTACACAATTCCTACCGAATTAACGCATAAATCTCCCGAAAATTGTCTTTTTAGTGTGGTTTTTGCTAGTTTTATTCTGCTAAAAGTGCATCTCTGACCTTTATAATCTTCGGGTCAGAGGCAGCAAGTATCTTGGCTCTTGTTTCTTCATCTTCGAAAACACGAGCCTTCTCTGCCATCATATATTGCTCTGCACAATTATACGTAATTCCATCGACCTCAAAGTTACATGGAAACCATTGGCTGAAACAAGCCTTTGTTACTTGGCCGTCTTTGCCATGATGCCCCCAGAAGAAAACATATTCAAGTTTTTCACCAGCATCATATCGTTTTATTATATCTTTGATTTCGTATTTCATTTTACTCATTCATTAGATTGTTATACATAGCAATTGCATCTGCCATTATCTCATCATGGTCAAATGCAAGGGTAGGGAGGGCATTGATTGAGAACCACTTTGCCTTCGCAGCATCATCCTGAGCAATGACTGATAGCGGTTCATCAACGATAGCAAGGTACGCAATGGTGATTGTGCGACCACGAGGATCACGGTCAACCTTGGAATATGCTCCGACTTGAACCATGCTGTCAACCCTCAAACCTGTTTCTTCTTCAAGTTCACGGATGGCACATTCCTCTGTAGTCTCATCCATTTCCATGAAGCCACCAGGGAACGCCCAACATCCTTTATATGGCTCAAAACCTCGCTGAATCAGCAGCACCTTCGGCTCTTCTTCTTTTGTTATGACAACAACATCTGCCGTTACAGCAGGACGTGGATATTTATATGTGTAACTCATTTTACAATTCATCTGTACCTATTTCGTTTAAAAGCAAATTAAGCATTTCTTGTTCATGTTGAGCGAAGAAGCTCTCTTTCCATCGTTGACTGGCATTTATTCCTTGAGTCATTTCGCTCATGATACGGAGTTTCAAACTACCTTTCTTGATCATATCCTTAAAGGTACTCTTCTTTGCTTCAGGTGACATGTTTGAGAACCTTGAATTTATATTACGCTGAATAAGACACAAGTTACCAAACCTGTCAACATTATCTTCCCATCTGTCAAATGTACCTTCTGAAGGATTGCGAGGATACCAATGTTCGACAGAATTGCGGAACTCGAAATCAAATTCAACATTTCTATTGTATTTGTCTCTCCATAACAGTAAATCCAGATAATTTAGCACCACATGTGGTGTGTTGACGCCAAGTGAATAATCCTTATTGTTAAGAAATTCACGCACTGGACGTTTTGCTATTTTATTGATAGCATTTGTATAGTGAGGGATATTCGTATCAAGTTTGTCGACATTTTGCGATAACCAAATCAGTAACTGTGTTATCCAATGCATAACTTTCGGAGACGTATAAGAAACACGAAGTGCTGCCTGTAGCATCAGATTGTCTGGATGATACCATTTGCTCGTAGATGCCCATTGTTTGGAAGCTGAGAAACGAGTGTTAGCAAAGTAAGCTTTCTTGTGCGATTTCTGGCCAGATACAAATAACGACTTTAAGCTCCATTCGCCATCTGACGATTCGTTGGCATACTCTCGTTTGATGATATATTTGTCGAACAAGTATCTGGTACGAAGCAAACATACCATAAATCCTCGGGAAAATTTAGAGCGATCTAAAGATTCTCCATTGATTGTTCCATAATCCAGAATACGTTCAAATGCAGAAGTAAGTTTCTTGTCATCAAGTAGTTCATCTATCAGCTTTCCGCCATCTTTATGCTTAATTTCCGGATGAATTGAAAGATATACTTTCAGTGCATGTAACAAGAAATATGGGAACTCGATAACGCTTTCGAATCGTACTCTTGTATCGTCATCCAAACTACCATCGTCTTTTTCGACGCTAAAATCCGGACGTATTATCTCGGAAATCTTTGCTCCTGTTTTTGATGATGACGTTTGAGACAAATTTCTGTAGTCGGACATTCTATGTGATGGAATCTGTGCCCAATCCCAACTGAACAATTCTCCTCGCTGAGTAGGCGAAAAGTGCATCTGAACATATCCAGACATATCTCGACATGCATCCCATATTGTAGCGAAAACCTGCTGATCTTTCCCTTGCAGTTCACTCATTAATCGAGCTTTTAGTACATCACTTTGTTCCAACTGCTCACCACGGGTGTTCATTATCTCAAAATAATGGTTCAAATCAGTATGCTCTGGAACTTCTATACGATAAATAACAACGTTATGCAGTTTCTCTACAAATGCGTTCCTATGCTCATCGTTAAACTTTTCAATATTTTCTTTGATGATATTTAAACCGCTTATAATATTCTGTTGTAGGTGGTCTGCATCGTACTTGTCGCGTTCGTCAGCCAATATAGGTTTGATGTGGCGCAGGGTGTAGTTTGATTTGTCTCGACAACTAAAGGATAATGCTTCTTCATTTCCTGTATTAAGTCCCAGATAGCTTAACAAGAGAAATAAGGTAGTAAGTCGCTGCTGACCATCAACCACTTCATACAAGCCATCATGACAGGCTACAATGAGAGAACCGATGTAGTAGTTCTCTCCCAAGTTTACGTCGTCTATATCTTCTATGAGTTGTAAAATCTGTTTCTCTTCCCAAGCATAATCACGTTGGTATAGAGGTATGCAATACTTAACTGACTTGAAAATAGATTTGTTAGCTTCGATGATATGTAGCTCAGCGACTTTATTAGTTTTCATCATAACCACTCATTTTTTGCAATAATTCATACAAGCTCTTTTGTTCTTCTGTTTCGAGATTACGTGCGTCTATTTCAATCTGAAGATTGCCAATTTCTGTATGTAATCGTGCTAAACTTATTTTTGAGAAGACAGGAATATAGTTAGTATAATTTCCAGACCATTCTCCAATGGCATATTTGTTTACGGAATCAGCACCTAAATTATGTAAATCCAAGCGGAGCATGAAAGACCACATAAAAAGTTTTTTAATTGCCAACTCATCCATGTTATGGAATTTGTCATAATAATATAATACAACTGCAAAGAAAAGGTTTCTTACGTGAGTTAAACCTGCAGATGAGTGTTTCATCGGCAGACAGAATGGACGAAGCAATTCAAATGCAGGGTTAGTCGCCAATTCATGTTTTATATTTTCTAGCGTTCTGAGGTAGTGATCTACCAAATCAAAGAAGTCCGAACCGGCAATAAAGGGTTCGGTTAACTGGAAATATGGTGATGCTTTGCCTGCACGACGCGCATAGGTGTATGTTGAAGTGGATGGTATGCCCTTGTATGTGTCAATGTCATGGTCTGTAAAAGTCCATGTTTTGGTTCCGCGTGACCAGTTCCATATAGGAAATAGGTATGCGGAAAATAGCTCACGTATTTTAGATACATCTTTTGCTTCCCATTTCGTAACCGCATATTCCATTTCATATTTATCATTCTGCATTTCACGCAAATGAAAAGCTTTCAGCAAATCGTGAGGATCAAGAGCTCGTCCGCGAGTGTTCTGTGAATCAAAAAGTTGAAATGCCTCAGATTCTCTACCCACTTGTATTACTACCAGTTCTAATATATCCTGAAAAGCTTTCTTGAAAGATTCTTTTGTGTCTTTATCTCTGAGAGTAAACCATTCTCGGATATGGATGTAATTATCATGAATATGTTTTTGAGTTATCTTGTCAAAGAACGTATTCCGTAGAATGACATTGTCGAAATCATTATCCAGATATTTGGAAATGAGAGTAAGAGAAATCAGTCGTTGTTGTCCATCAACTACGTTAAGCAAGTCACCTAATTTGTGAAGAATGATGGTTCCGATACGATACTTGTAATTTGAGTAAGATAAACTTTGCTGGATAGAATTGTTAATATCCCAAAGCATTTCATCAATGCTCTGAACACTCCATTTGTATGGTCTTTGGTATTCAGGTATTGAAAAATTCAACTGTAAACACTTTGATACAGGTAGAATATCAATGTGGTTTTGATTACAACTCATATTTGTTTGATTTTACTTCTTCTTATACTTTTCATTCAACATTTCCCACGCATTGAGGTAGGCTTGCCATGCGGCATTAGCATCAGCTCAAATCTCTGCGGTAACGAGATAGCGGAAGAGCCAGGCTCCTGCTTCGTCGCCATTGACACCGAAGTTACGCAAAATGTCAAGATTTTCCTTGGCAAGAAGGACGGTTCAACCTCTTGTGGAACTCCATGACCACATCTTTCATATCCTGAGGCAGATAGGAGAGAGCCTTCTCCTTAATCCACTCAGGTATTCCCCAGAGGGCTTCGGCTATACTGCCTACAATGGCTCCAAGCGTATCTGCATCTGCACCAAGGGCAACAGCCTGACGGATGGCATCCTCAAAACCCTTACTATGCTGGATGATCCAGAGAGCCACAGGAACCGTTCCTTGGCAGGTCTCATCGAACTTATTCACGCACTTGGAGATGTCGAGTTTGAAGTTCTGTGGCCATTCGTAGTAGAGCATTACGGCATGGTCAATACCCATAATCAGGATGTCCTCTTCCGTGATTTCCTTGCCCTTCATGTCCTGACGTAGAATCCGACAGTCACGGATGGCAAACGCAACAGCTTGTGCTCCAAGTATTCCTTCCTCGTGATTATGGGTGCATTCTGCCGACTTCTTGGCTTGTTCGTACAACTCGCCAGGAGTCTCAAACATCCATCCGATAGGACTCACGCGCATCGCTGAACCATTACCGAATGAGTTGTAGGGTTGTGGATTATCGCTTGCTACCCATTTGGCAAACCTGCCGCCATAACCACCCATCGGATGAGGGTACTTTCGGCACCATTTGTGAATGTACTTACCATAATCATCCGAGCCATGAAGCAGAGCGTCTGCCACGGCTATGGTACAGATGGTATCATCCGTAAAGCTGTTCTTGTCTGAGAACAGCGGGAAGTTATAATCATTCGTTGGGTTGAACTCCCAACGGCTGCCAACGATGTCACCAATAATTGCGCCTAACATAGAGTCGAAGTTTTGATTTTTCCGCAAAGGTAGGATAGTGTAGTCTCAAATCATGGGACAAGTTGTGGAAAAATTATTGGCAATACTAATTTTTAACGATGACTTGTAACCATTCTTGATAATACTAACATCTGCAATGTTACAGTGCAAAAATACTTATATTTTTTGAGAAAATTGCAAAAAACACAATAAAAACGATGATTTTTGATAGAAATTTAGGTGTTTTGACTCAGATTTCAAATAGAGAGGGATGAGGTTTACAAGGAGATTTTTGAGCAAGCAGAGAACTTCAAAAAATACAGCCAATCTTGAAACTAAAAAACCTTCGGAATCAACTCCCGAAGGTCTTTTATCGCATCACCGATTACGGCTACGCCGTGATTATGGGCTTCGCCTCAACATACAAACAAGTTTGTCTGTGTTCGGCTTGCACCATAATTCACCGATTCACCGAGGAATTACATCATTCCACCCATTCCGCCGCCCATTGGAGGCATTGGGGCAGGGTTATCCTCTTTCTTGTCTGCTATGACGCACTCTGTGGTAAGCATCATACCTGCTATAGAGGCGGCATTCTCAAGGGCTACACGTGTAACCTTGGCAGGGTCTATGACACCTGTCTTAAATAGGTTCTCATAGTTATCTGTGCGGGCGTTGTAACCAAAGTCATCTTTGCCTTCCATAACCTTTTGAACTATTACGGCACCCTCTTTGCCTGCATTCTCCACTATCTGACGTAGAGGCTCCTCAATGGCACGTTTTACAATTTCTATACCTGTGGTCTCATCGTCGTTAACACCTTTAAGACCCTCAAGAGCCTTAATGGAACGGATGTAAGCAACGCCACCACCAGGAACTATACCTTCCTCAACTGCGGCACGTGTAGCACTAAGAGCGTCATCTACACGGTCTTTCTTCTCTTTCATCTCTACCTCTGATGGAGCACCAATGTAGAGCACTGCTACGCCACCTGCCAATTTGGCAAGACGCTCTTGCAGTTTCTCTTTGTCATACTGAGATGTGGTAGTCTCCATTTGAGCCTTGATTTGGGCAACTCTTTGCTTAATGGCATCTTTGCTGCCGGCACCGTTAACAATAGTGGTGTTATCCTTGTTAATGGTAACAGTGTCTGCTGTGCCAAGCATATCAAGAGTGGCAGTCTCAAGTTTAAGACCTTGCTCCTCACTTATTACTGTACCGCCTGTAAGGATTGCAATATCCTGAAGCATCTCTTTACGTCTGTCGCCAAAGCCTGGAGCCTTAACTGCACAAACTTTAAGATTTGCTCTTAGACGGTTTACTACAAGTGATGTAAGAGCCTCGCTATCAACATCTTCTGCTATGATAAGTAGTGGACGGCTGCCTTGTACAACTGCCTCAAGCAGTGGCAGAATATCTTTTAGTGAAGATATTTTCTTATCGTGGATAAGAATGTATGGCTTCTCCATAACAGCCTCCATCTTCTCTGTATCTGTTACAAAGTATGGAGAAAGGTAGCCACGGTCAAACTGCATACCTTCCACTACATCTACTGTAGTATCTGTGCCTTTTGCCTCTTCTACTGTTATTACGCCCTCTTTCTTAACTTTTGCCATAGCATCGGCAATAAGTTTGCCTATCTCGCTATCGTTGTTGGCAGAGATGGTGGCAACTTGCTCTATCTTGTTGTTATCGTCTCCAACCTCTTGAGATTGAGCCTTAATAGACTCTACAACTTTTGCTACAGCCTTATCAATACCGCGTTTCAGGTCCATTGGGTTAGCACCTGCGGCTACATTCTTTAGACCTACAGATATAATAGCCTGAGCAAGAACTGTAGCGGTAGTGGTACCGTCACCTGCATTGTCGCCTGTCTTAGAGGCAACCTCTTTAACCATCTGGGCACCCATATTCTGGAATGCGTCGTCAAGTTCTATCTCTTTAGCCACTGTAACACCGTCTTTTGTTATATGAGGTGCACCGAATTTCTTAGCAATGATAACATTTCTGCCCTTAGGGCCAAGTGTTACCTTAACTGCATTAGCAAGCTCGTCAACGCCTTTTTTCAACTGGTCACGAGCATCAATGTCAAATTTAATCTCTTTAGCCATAATTTTGGAATTTTTAGATTGTTAATAATTTAGATGATTGCCAAAATGTCACTTTGACGCATTATCAGGTATTTTTCACCCTCAAACTCAATCTCTGTGCCGGCATACTTACCGTAAAGTACAGCGTCTCCTGCCTTTACTACCATCTCTTCGTCTTTGGTTCCGTTTCCGGTAGCCATAACTTTACCTCTTAGGGGTTTCTCTTTTGCTGAATCAGGAAGGATAATGCCTCCTGCTGATTTCTCTTCTGCTGCATCGGGCTTAATAAGAACCCTGTCTGCAAGTGGTTTAATGTTCATAATAGATATATAAAATGTTAATAAATACTCGATTCACCGCATCACCGAATCACCGCATCACCACACGTTGCAAATTTCGTGCCAAACTAAAAATAATAAAATAAAAGCCGACTTTTTGACAAATCGGCTTAAAAAAATTTTTTGTGTCAGTTTAT
Organism: Paludibacteraceae bacterium; assembly: GCA_024399495.1. Lineage (GTDB taxonomy): Bacteria > Bacteroidota > Bacteroidia > Bacteroidales > Paludibacteraceae > Enterocola. The sequence continues at coordinate 37,696 of JAKSNY010000011.1, read as the reverse complement.
TCTGCTGCAGCGGCTGGCTCTGTAGCCATAATAGGAGATGACTGTGCAGGTGCTGTCTCCTCAATCTTGTTTCTAAGAGTGTCTCCACCATTGGCTCCTGCTTTTGGAATAAATGCAGAAGAGCATACGCTAAGCACTACGATTATTGCAACCAATGTCCATGTGGCTTTCTCAAGAAAATCTGTTGTTTTCTGAACACCCATAACACTGTTAGATGCTGCAAACTGAGAGGCAAGACCTCCACCTTTAGAGTTTTGTACAACTACAATCAGAATAAGCAAAATTGCAATAATTACTGCTAATACAACTAATACTTTAAACATAACGCTAATTATTTTCTGTTAATTTTCTTATATTTTCAATTCGGTCTGCAAAGTAACTACTTTTTTCTGGATATTTCAAATTTAATTTCTCAAAAATGCGAATTGCCTTTGAATATTGTTGTTGTTTTATGTAGATATTTGCCAAACTCTCTGTAAAAATGCTGTCGGTAACATTTATGTCGTCATTATTTTTTACCCCGATATCACCCGATACCGAATCATCTACAGGTTTTATATGAGGGTCAGTCTCAATAAATTTGTCTATCAGCTCCTGTTGTTCCAATTTGGCACTTTCTGTAGTTTTGGAATCAACATCGGGTAGGGAATATATTGAATCAGATGATGGCTCAGCATTTAAAATCCTTTCAAGAACACTTCTGTCGGGTACAAGAAGAGCCACTCTTTTAAGTTCCGACTGATAAAGCAAATCATTGGTGGCTTTAAGATTCATAAGATAGAGTAGGGCTGCACTCTGAAAATAAGGATACTGTTTTGCAAGTTCCTTAGTCTCTGGCAGAGTCCGCTTGTTAAGCAGTTCCGGATGTTCTATATATGTAATCAGTTCATCAGAGGTCATAATATTATTAGTTGACAGTGGACAGTGGATAGTGATTACCAATTAGCGACTGTATCGTTGTATATGTTTTCGCAAATCTCTTTAAGTATCTCATCTATAAGCTCATCTTGAACATCGGTGAGCAATCTGTTGCTGTCAAAATTCCTATATGCTGAATAACTGCGTTCAAAATCCTCCTCATGGTCTGTATTATTTGTGTAACGCACGTTTATCTTTATGGTAAGCCTTGTTTCAGATGCTAAAGAGTTGTCGGAGGTGATGGCTTGTGGGGTCAAATCGTAACCTGTAACTTCTCCTTCAAGTTCCAAATCTCCATTTTGGCGTAATAGTGTAAGCCTTGTCTGGCGGGTGTATATATCTCTAATCTCCTCGTTTAATTTAATTGTAAGCGGAGCATACACCATAGCGGCACGGTTCTGAAAATCCTGTATTGATATGGATTTAACCTTATTGTAATCTATAATCGTTCCGTTAAACTTATACGATATGGTGCAACCACACAATAGCAGTGCGGAGGTTAAGATTAGTAATGTTTTTGATATTTTTACGTTCATTATTATTTAGTTGACAGTTGACAATTGACAGTTGACAGTGAGAATTGTCCACTGTCCACTATCCACTGTCCACTATTTAGTTAGTCCATATTCAACAAGCCTTCTGTACAGAGTTCTCTCTGATATGCCAAGCTCTGCGGCGGCAAGTGAGCGTTTGCCTTTATACTTGTCAAGTACCTTTGTTATAAGCTCTTTTTCCATATCGCTTACAGAAACTGTGTCTTCTTCTTTATTTTTCTCTGTATCAATGGGTTGGTTTTGTATATTTTCTTGTTCCTCATTGTAAAGTTGTGCCTCTTTCCACTCAAACTGCTGAATGCCTTTTTGTTTTTTATTGTCACCCGATGTCTGGATTCCGTTTGCCTTTAGCTCTGCAAAAGCCTTTTTAAGCTCGTCCATATCGTGTTTCATATCAAAAAGTACCTTGTATAGCAGTTCACGTTCATTACTGAAATCGTCGGCTGGTCTGGCACCGTTTACCACTAAAGGAAGCCGGCTTTGAGACTCATCGGGTAGATAGTGGGAGAGTGTTTCTGCCGATATGTCAGGGTTTGTCTCCACTGCCGATATTTGCTCTGCCACGTTTTTTAACTGACGTATATTGCCTTGCCAATAGTAAGATGTAAGCATGTTTACCGCTGCCTGCTGCAGTTTAATTACCGGACGATGGTAAGCCTCTGCAAAATCATTGGCAAATTTCTTGAACAGAGGCAAAATGTCTTCTTGCCTCTCACGTAGCGGTGGCAATTGTATAGGTATGGCATTAAGTCTGTAATATAAATCCTGACGGAACTTACCGTTGCTTATTGCCTGCATCATATTTATGTTAGTGGCTGCAATAACACGCACATCGGTCTTCTTAACCTCAGATGAGCCAACTCTGTAGTACTCACCATATTGCAGAATCCTTAACAGACGTGCTTGGGTAGGGAGTGGCAACTCTCCAACCTCATCTAAGAATATGGTACCTCCGTCTGCCACCTCAAAATAACCCTTACGGTCTGTCAAGGCACCTGTAAACGAACCTTTCTCATGCCCAAACAACTCAGAGTCCATAGTTCCTTCCGGTATGGCTCCGCAGTTTACGGTTATTATCTTATTGTGTTTTCTGGGGCTGAAATAGTGTATTATCTTAGGAATACTCTCCTTACCCACACCGCTTTCACCTGTAATAAGTACAGGAAGGTCTGTAGATGCAATCTGCACAGCCTTAGTTATGGCATGGTTAAGCTCGGCATCGTTGCCAATAATGCCAAAACGGTTCTTAATATCCTGTAATTGTTCCAAACTAAGCATTTTCTCTGTTCTTTACTATATCTATAGCGGCATAAATTGCCTGACGGAATGAGTTTTCTGATGCAATGTTTTGTCCTGCAATATCGTATGCTGTACCATGGTCTGGCGATGTGCGTACTATGCTGAGTCCGGCTGTGTAGTTTACACCGCTATCCATACTTAAAAGCTTAAATGGTATAAGACCTTGGTCATGATACATGGCAAGGATACCATCATATTTTGTATATTCATCGTTGCCAAAAAATCCGTCTGACGGTAGCGGTCCTATACAAACAATACCCTCATCTAAGGCTTCCTTAATAGCCGGCTTTATTATCTCCTGCTCCTCGTTACCAATTACTCCTTGGTCTCCGCTATGAGGGTTGAGCCCCAATACGGCAATACGAGGCTTGTTTATTGCAAAATCTAATGTAAGGGATTTGTTAAGTGCTCTTAATTTATTAAGTATAAGGTCTTTAGTAAGAATTTGTGAAACCTTTGACACAGGCACATGACCTGTAGCCACTGCAACTCTTAGACGCTCACTTACAAGCAGCATAAGTGCATCTCCTTTAGCACCGAACAACTGTTCCAAGTATTCTGTGTGTCCTGGGAACGTGAATTTATCTGACTGAATATTCTTTTTGTTTATAGGTGCTGTTACAAGAGCATCGATGAGTCCGTTTTTAAGGTCGGCGGTGGCTTTCTCCAATGCTTGGAATGCAGCCTCGCCTGCACCCTCAGTACTTTGTGCCAAATCCACTTTAACCTCATCACTGTTGCAGTTTATTATGTTTGCATGCTTGTCCGATGCTTCAGAAGCATTGCTTATTAGGTTAAGATTTGTATTGAGGTTAAGCACCTTACGATGATATGCAGCCACTTTAGGCGAGCCATATACAATGGGAATGCAGAAATCAAGTATTCTGTTATCTTCAAGTGTCTTTAAAATAACCTCATATCCTATACCGTTAATGTCTCCTTGGGTTATTCCTATTTTAATCTTGCTGTCCATTTTTATTGTCTTTATTGAATTTTATGGTGTATAATATAGATTCCAACTGTCTCATTATATTGCGTTTATACTGATTGGGAGCATAGATGAAAGCCTCTGCAGTAACCACTCTGTTCTGCTCTTTATCAAGACATGTCACGCTTACAAACGGACCACCCATAATGTCTCCTATAACAGTCCACAATCCACGCACCTCTGCGGCATAATCTCCGCTTTCAAGAGCATTGTTATAGAATAGGGGAGGCTCAAACTTGTATTCAGTACCCATATAAGAATCTTCTGACGGTCCGGGTATGTTTATCATCATAACAGAATCACGCTTATGCAGTATCATCTCTCTTGTAAATGCCTCTGTACAGTTATATGGATATGTGTAGATTACTAAATTCTGACGCACGTCATTGCTTGAGTTTGAAATCCACATAAAATCATCAGCCTCCTTAAATCTGTTGAATCCTTTAGGCACCACCATAGTGAATCCGAATTTCTCTTTCACTCTCTCCATTGCCTTGGCTTCAGGGTAGTGGCTTTGGTATGATATGGAGCGTTTGCGTTCTGATTTTACAAAGTAGTTTATTATATCTTTCTCATATTTCCCGATGGCGGAGGCAACGCTCTCTATATCAGGTCCGTTAATGGTCATTACGCTTTGGGTTGTAGCCCACTTGTTTTCCTCGTTAGAGAGTTTTACACGGCTGTAAAGGTCGCCTACGTTAACTATAATAATGTTACGTGCAGGTTTAAGAATATCAGAGAATGCCCGATGTGGCGTTTTGGATATGTTGAAATATGGCTCAGACTGTGGCATGCAAGGCACATCTTGGTTAAGTATGCCAAACAGAGAGTCTCCTACGGCACTTTTTGCGATAGAGTCGTCAATAACTACAAGCACCTCAAAAGCCCTGCCTGTAATGTTAGGCTTGGTGCTTACACCACCGCACGATGACAAAAGCAGTGCAGAAAACAGTGCGGAAAACGAGATAAGTGATGTTATTATATTCTTCATATTCATTGTTATTTTAATTGAAAGTTGACTGTTACTAGGAACGAGTGCAGAACTAAGTTTACTTAAGTTATGCCGAGTGACGAAGTAACATGGTTAAAACTTGTTTTAACAAAGTTGACAGTTGACAATGTTCCGCACGCCGCCTCTATATCTTGTCCACGAGAGCGGCGGATGGTTGCTGTTATGTTATGTTTTTCTAATGTTCTCACAAATTCATTCATAGTTTCCGTCTTTGACGGCAGTAACTTTACATCGGGTATTGTATGGTAGGGTATAATATTAACTCTACACATAATTCCCTTTATAAGTTTTGCCAAACGTTCCGCATCTGCCACAGAGTCATTAACGCCGTTAAACATTGTATATTCAAACGATATACGCCTCTGACCACTCCAATCATACTGCTTTACAAGTGTAAGCACCTCATTCAGCGGATACGCCTTTTCAGCAGGCATATATGCGGCTCTCATCTCTGAATAGGGAAAATGCAGGCTTATTGCAAGATTGCATTTGCTCTCATCCAAAAATCTTTTCAACCCTGGCAAAATACCTACAGTAGAGAGAGTTACCCTTTTAGGACTCCAAGCCATACCATAGTTGCTGGTTACTATTTCAATAGACTTTAGAACCTCATCTGTATTGTTAAGAGGTTCTCCCATACCCATATAAACTATATTTGTAAGGGTGTCAAAACGCTCTGTTTCAAGTATTTGGTTTAGTATCTGCCCCGATGTCAGATTCCCCTTAAAACCTTGCTTGCCTGTGGCACAGAAATCGCAACCCATCTGACAGCCTATCTGAGACGAAATACAAAGTGTTGCACGGTCTTCCTCTGGTATATATACGCTCTCTACAAATTTATTTTCCTCAATCTTAAACAGATACTTTACCGTACCGTCTTTACTCCTGCTTGCCTTTACAGACTTGCTTCTGCCCACAACATACTCTTTAGATAAGGCTTCACGCCCTTTAAGGGATATGTTTGTCATCTCATCAATTGAGGTTACACGCTTCTGATAAAGCCACCCTGCAATTTGAGATGCTGTAAACTTAGGCAATCCCAAATTTGTAACCACCTCCTGCAATTCTGCAAGAGTCATTCCTAAAAGAGTCTTAGATGACATTCTGACAGATTCTGGCAATGTATTTGCCTATAATATCAAACTCTATATTTACAACAGTACCTTCCTTTATGTTATGGAAGTTTGTATTGGTGTAGGTGTAGGGTATAATGGAAACTATAAAAGTGTCTTCTGTAGGGTTGCATACAGTAAGGCTGGTACCGTTTACAGTTACAGAACCCTTATCCACAGTGATGTAACCACGTTTCTGCATCTCCTTATCCGCCTTGTACTTAAAAGTGAAGTACCAACTGCCTTGATTCTCTGTAACACAGGTGCATACTGCGGTCTCATCTACATGACCTTGCACTATATGACCGTCAAGCCTGCCGTTCATAACCATACTGCGTTCCACATTAACCTCTGTACCAACCTCCCATGTGCCTAAGTTGGAACGGTCAAGGGTCTCCTTCATAGCCGTAACGGTGTAGTTCTCTCCCTCTATCTTAACTACTGTAAGACATACACCATCGTGTGCCACACTTTGGTCTATCTTTAACTCACTTGTAAATGGGCATGTAAGTGTAAAATGTACATTGCCGCTCTCTTTCTCTATTTTTACCACTTTAGCGGTGGTCTCCACAATTCCGCAAAACATAATAATTGAAAATTGAAAGTTGAAAGTTGAAAGTGAAGGAAATATTTAATTGTCCACTGTCCACTCTCCACTAATTAAGTCCCTTGTCCCGAAATAATAATTTGAATATCTTTATGAAACGATGCTAACGAGGCATCAATATACGGCTTTAAATCATTGTAGTAGTCATTCCTAAAATAGTAGTCAACACTGAACTGAGCTTTGCCTTCCTCATAAAAATAGTATTTCTGCAGGCGGCGGTTCTGTGTCTCATTAACCATTATAAGCTCCACTATCTTTTCAAAATCACCATATTTAAACACGTTTTTCTCTATGCTTTCCCATTGATTGTTAGGATTATAGGCAGCCTTATATAAGTCCAGACGGTCTTCTGTACGCTCGTAGGGTAGTTGCCTCATATCGTATAGGCTTATGTTTGCATTGCCAAGCAGCGTATCCACAAAAATGGCTATCCTGCGTTCTGCAAAAGGGTCTAAAGCATGTTCCAATTTTGCAATGGAATCTGTAAAATCAGAATCTACCATCTTGTAGCCGGCAGGCACTCTGTATGCAATCATAAGGTTGTTATTGCCAATCTCATTCTCAAGTAGAGCCTGGTCATAATTAAGGTTTCTCTCCTTAATGCACGATGCCATCATCATCGCCGCCAGAACTAATATGATACCACTTTTCAGTTTCATAAACCAATGCATATTACCTTGCAAAGATAGCAATTTTTTTTGATATATCTGAATTTTTTTGACTATCAGTTATAGTACTATGTTTTTGTGCAGTTTAGAGGCTAAAAATTCCTTAATTTGTGCAGTTTAGACATTGATTTTTTCACAATTTGTGCAGTTTATAGGCAAAATATTTTGTTAAGTCAAAATAAATCAGTAGCTTTGTAAAACAATAAAAAAAGGCAATATTGTATGAAAAACCTAAAACAAATATTGGAGTCACAAAAAGAGGAGTTGTTTGCCATAGATACGGGCAAACTATGCCCACGCAAAGAAGAAAAAGATATTGACTTAAACAGCAAGTTGGCACAAATAGTAATTGGGGTCAGAAGAAGCGGCAAATCAACCCTGTGCCAAAAGGTATTGCTTGAAAGCGATGTCAAATTCGCATACGTAAATTTTGATGATGAGCGTTTGATTTTTGCAAAATCAGATGATTTGGATGAAATTCTACAAATGTTATACACTATTTACGGAAATTTCACACACCTTTTTTTAGATGAGGTTCAAAATATAAAAAATTGGGCATTGTTTGTAAACAGGTTACTTAGACAACAAATACACATCCTACTAACAGGCAGTAACGCCAATCTTCTTAGTGGAGAGTTAAGCACACACTTGACGGGACGATACCATCAGATAGAGTTGTTCCCGTTTTCGTTTGCTGAATTTTGTACAATAACTGATATAGATATTAAATCAAGTTCTGTAAAAGCGTGCGGACTTAGAAATAACGCATTGGAAAAATATATGATGTTTGGCGGTTTCCCTGAACTTATCACAGATACAGATATGCCAAGACATGATTTTTTACAATCTCTTTTGACTGCCATCGTAGAAAAAGATGTTTGCAAACGCTACAAGATAAAGTATAAAAAAACCGTTTTGGAATTAGCAAACAGAATGTTGGATTGGTTCTGCCAGGAAAAGTCATACAATGATATAACAGAAGAATTGAATATTAAATCAGTGCATACCACCAAAAATTACATTGATTATTTAAACAATGCTTATCTTTTTAGATTGGTGCCTAAATTCTCTCTAAAAAGCAAAGAAAGAAACATTGCAAGAAAAACATATTCCATAGACACATCTTTCATTGTAGAAAGAGAAAATGTAATTATGACAGAAAGTTATGGATTGCGTTTGGAAAATGTCATAGCCTTGGAGTTGATGCGCAGACTACGTAGTGAATATCAGCAGATTTACTATTTGCGTTACAATAATGATTTTGAATGTGATTTTGTAATTACAGAGTCTTTTCACATAAAACAACTAATCCAAGTTACATACGATTTTACCAATCCTACAACAAAACAATATAATAGAGAGGTGAACGGACTTGTTAAAGCATCAAAACTTACCAGTTGTAACAATCTGACACTGATAATGATGTACGGAGATGAACAAAACATTGAAACAGAAGGAAAAACAATTCATTGCGTTACCGCTTCCCATTGGCTGACATCTCTTTGATTTCAGACCTTTGTTAAAAAAAGAGGGTGGTTGATTCAGTTCAACCACCCTCATTTGTCTTTTGTAGATTGTTTGGCGTAGTGCCACTTGTAACTTATAGCACCTTTGTTGCAACTGTTGATGCAGTTCATACAATCAACGCAACGGCTGTGGTCTATCTTGTGGTTGGCACTATCAATACAAAATGCCTTGCATTGTTTCTCACAAAGACCGCAATTTGCACATTTGTCCTTGTTTATGACCGGACAGAAGAGTGAGAATCGGCTGAACAGGCTGAGAGCCGTTCCTATAGGACATATATTGTTGCACCATGTACGTCCGCCTCTCCATGCAAGGACAATAATCGCCACTAAAATCACCGCCGATGCAATAAGTATAGGATTAATCCAATTTTGTATTGGGGCAAACAGATTGCCCATAACATTGCTAAAAATGCTATAGGGAGCTATCAGACAAGCGATTTCATAAAAACCTAATGCCATTACAACAGCAAATACCACCAACATTCCGTAACGGAGCCAATAATTCTCTTTTTTGTAATGATAATTTATGTCTGCTTTTTTTCTTTTTCCTCCAATCCAAGATACAATATCCTGAAATACGCCAAGAGGACAAATGACAGAACAATAAACTCTACCTAATAGGATTGTCAGCACAACAACCGCAATTACCGCTATAAAATTTTGTGCAAGGGCAGACTGTGGCAGTTGGAGACCTGCCATCCAACCAAAACAGGTTTGTAATGTTTCTATAGGAAGAAACAGAAGCAGCGTAATCATTATAAAAAAGACAGCCGCTAATACAATTCTAATTTTTCTTAACATAATTGGTGCGTAATTAATTGATGAATGAATATTATCTTCTTTAGATTTGCCACAAAGGTATAAAAATATTCAATAATAACAAAAAGTTGTTTTCTCACGTCACAACATTCTCTGTTTCAGCAGGAACTGCTTGAAGTCTGCAAACTCCTTGGTCATTGGGACACTCTGTTTTGTACCCTTCATAAATTCCTGCAGTTTCTGAGGTATCTCTATCTTGGTGTCAAGTATGGATTCCACTTTGTCAAGGAATTTGGCAGGGTGGGCGGTTTCAAGGAATATGCCTGTCTCGCCTGGTTTAAGACCGTCTTTAAGTGCTTGCCATCCGCATGCCCCATGAGGGTCAAGTATGTATCCGTTAGCCTTGTAGCAGTTACGCATGGCGGTGGCAATCTGCTCATCGGAGTAACGGCAACCCGATATCTCGCTGCAAATAGCCTTGTGAGAGCCTTTGTAAAGGTCAAGTACACGTGCAAAATTGCTTGGGTCGCCTACGTCCATTGCATTAGCAAGTGTAGGTATTGACGGACGTGGGGTATAGACGCCTGTGTTTAAGTATTGCAGGAATATATCGTTGCTATTGTTGGCTGCTATGAAGCGTTTTACAGGCAATCCCATCTTTTTGCCGAACAGACCTGCCGTAATATTGCCAAAGTTACCGCTTGGCACGCATATAACAGAGTTTTCTGCAAGTCCAAGTCTCTTTAGTTGGGCATAGCCGTAGAAATAGTAGAATGCCTGAGGCAGAAACCTTGCCACGTTAATGGAGTTGGCTGATGTTAGTTTCATATTGGCATTGAGCTCTGCATCCATAAAGGCACTCTTTACAAGGCGTTGGCAATCGTCAAAATTACCGTCCACCTCAAGTGCTGTTATGTTCTTTCCAAGGGTTGTGAACTGGCACTCCTGAATTTTGCTCACTTTGCCTTTAGGATATAGCACGAATACACGTATTCCATCAACCCCTAAAAAGCCATTCGCAACGGCACTGCCTGTATCTCCGCTTGTAGCCACAAGAACATTCACAAGACCGCCTTTATTCTCTTTTTTTATGAAATATCCAAGTAATCTGGACATAAAACGGGCACCTACGTCTTTAAACGCGAGGGTAGGACCGTGGAACAGTTCAAGTGAGTAAATGTTATCCTCAATTTTTACAAGAGGTACATCAAACGATAGGGTGTCATACACTATTTTCTTTAATCCCGATGCCTCCACGTCCTCACCAAAGAAGGCACACGCTACGGTGAATGCAATCTCTTGGAATGTCATTTTATCTATGTTGTCATAGAAACTCTGTGGCAATGTAATAATCTCATCGGGCATAAAAAGCCCTTTATCGCTTGCAAGACCTTTAACTACCGCCTCTTCAAGCGTTACTCCCGATACTTTTTTGTTTGTACTATAATATTTCATATAATTTGTTTAATTGTTTAATTGTTTAATCGGTTAATCGGTGAATCGGTGAAAAGTTTAATTCAGCACTTGTTTAATAAATTCCTCTCCTTTTATAAGTCCATACGCTCCTTTCTGAGCCTCTTTTTCACTGTAAAATTGTGTGTCATCAGGTGTCATTCCAGGCCTGTAGATAATGAACGGAACAGGCTTGTTTGTGTGTGTTCTGATGGCACATGGCGTAGGGTGGTCTGGCAACACTGCTATGGTTACAGACTCTTTCCAATCCTTAACCTCATTGTATATTGGTCCTATAATACGGCTGTCAAGGTATTCCACCGTCTTTACCTTTAGGTCTATATCTCCCTCATGACCTGCCTCATCGCTGGCTTCAACGTGCAGAAACACAAAATCATCGGTTTTAAGAGCCTCTATGGCAGCCCTTGCCTTGCCCTCATAGTTGGTGTCATAAAGACCTGTTGCACCCTCTACATCTATGCTCTTTAACCCTGCATATATGCCTATGCCCTTAATCAAATCCACAGCGGAAATTACTGAACCGCTTTTAATGCCGTATTTCTGAGCCAATGTCTGCATGCTTGGCTTGTAACCAGGAGACCATACCCAAATACTGTTGGCAGGGTCTTTGCCCTCTGCTATACGTTTTTTATTGATAGGGTGGTCTTTAAGCAGTTCCATTGATTTAAGGGTGAGTTCATTAAGACGGTCTGCCGTATTCTGTGCCTCAGGGCAGTTTGCCTTTATCATTACGTCCTTGAACGGAGTGCCGGGAACATCGTGAGGTGGGGTGCATGTAATACGTTTGTCTCCACCTTTCATTTTAAGCAAGTGCTTGAATGTTATGCCGTTATGGAATGAGAAAATATCTCCTCCAAGTTTCTCCTGCAGGTACTCAATAAGGACTTTTGCCTCCTCTGTTGAAATATAGCCGGCAGAGTGGTTCTTTATTTTATCACCCTCGATGCAAATAAGGTTACACCTCATTGCCATCTCACCTGGTTTTATATCCACGCCCATGCTTGCGGCTTCAAGTGAACCACGCCCCTCAAAACACTTGGCAACACTATAGCCCAAAACCTCCATATTTGCAATCTCGCTGCCTGGCTTGAATCCGTCAGGTACGGTTGCAAAGGTTCCGCATCTGCCGTTCTTTGCCAGCAAATCCATATATGGGGTATTGGCAGCCTCAATAACGGTCTTCCCACCTAATTTAGAAATAGGCTCGTCCGCCATACCATCGCCTAAAATTATAATATGCTTCATTAATACTCTAATTCTATTTAGTCTTCTATAATATGTTATATCGCCATACTAATACGCCCTCTGTCGCCTACGGCTCCTCATCATACATCATACATCATACATCCATCTTGTACTCCTAAACTTAAATATATTTCGGAAGTGCGTCCTCCACTATTTTAAGTGCGTCTGCCATAGTGCCTTTATAATCGGCACCCGATGCATTCTTATGCCCGCCACCACCAAACAGCTCGTTTGCCATCTTGTTTACGTCAAAATCACCTTGTGAGCGGAACGACAGTTTCATGCACTCCTTCTCTTCTTTTATAAATATGCTGCAAAACACGTGGTCTATAGAGAGAGGTATATTTACAAATCCCTCACTATCACCAGGTTTATAGTTGAACTTTAACATTTCATTATAGCTCAACGTAAGTATTGCAGTATGGTATTCTGGGTATATCTTCATCTTTTCATAAAGCATATATCCCATAAGTCTCATTCTGTTTTCTGAATAGTTGTTAAATAATTTGCGATATAGTGCGTCTTTATCAACTCCTTTCTTTATCAACTCTTCCATTATTGCGTACACCTCGGGACTGTTTGCGTTGTAGGCTAAGCCTCCTGTGTCTGTCATCATGCCGGCACAGATACATTGTGCAGATTCTAATGTCATATCAGCAAAATACCCCATACGGCATATAAGACGGAATACAAGTTCGCTGGCGGATGATACTTCCGGATGAGATATTATTACATCGCAAAATTCATCGTGATGTAGGTGATGGTCCATTAGAATTTTTTTTGCCTTGCTTTCGTTTACAGAAGCAGATAATTTGCCAATCCTGTCAAGTGTATTGAAATCAAGACAGAAAAGCAAATCACATCTGTTTATAAGCTCCTGTGCCTTTGTCATTTGATTGTCATAAAAGACAATGCCGTCTGCTGATGGCAGGGCATACATATAGCCAGGTATGGCATCGGGTAATATAACAGAGACATCTTTCCCTTTGGTTGCAAGAAAGTGATACAAGCCAAGTGATGAACCTATAGCATCCCCATCTGGTCTCTTGTGAGATACTATAACAATATTTTTTGCCTTGTTAATAAGTTTTAATACGGCAATAATCTTCTCTTCAGGTATTATTTTGGTTATCATTGGGTAATGATTATACACATTTAACCCACAAAGTTACGAATTTTTGCTGAAAATATTATATAATAAGAGGCAAAAATGATGGCGAATAACAGTAATACCACATAAAAATCAATGTGAATGTCAGAGATTACGGAGTACGGTAGGTTAACTATTCCTTCAACGCCGTTGCATAGCAATTCCGTTATAAGGTCTGCAAGCCTTCCAATAAGCATTGCAACAGGTGGTAAAACGCTGAAAATCAGTAGTGCCAGTGCAATGTAAATAATTATAAACGCTGCCGGTACCACTATAAAATTTGTAAAGATACTATATACAGGTATTTGGTGAAAATAATAGACAGTGATGGGTAAGGTTCCTATTTGTGCCGCCGCCGATACGCAAATCATGCCCCAAATCCAAACCATTATCTTGTTTTGGAATTTAAGCATTGAGTATAGTTTAGGATAGAAAATAAGAATGCTTATAACAGCCGCATAACTCAGTTGAAAACCTATATCAAACAGATACAGAGGCTTATACAGCAGCATAAAGAATGCCGATACAAACACTGCATTAAGGCTGTAATTGCTTTTTCCAAGTATGTATGACCCCGATATAAGAGAAAACATAAATGCTGAACGTACTACGCTTGCAGGCAGTCCGCAAATAAACGCATAAAACCAAAGGCACAATATAACAATGGAGTGTCTTGTAATGTTTCCAATCTGTGAGTGTGGTATAAACGACAGTAATCCTAAAATTATGGCATATATTATGCCTACGTGCAGACCGCTTACAGCAAGCACGTGAGAGCCGCCTGCAAGTGAGAATATCTGTCGGGTGTCTCTGCTAAGGTCATCTTTCTTGCCAAGTGTAAGGGCTGATATTACGCCTACGTTACCATCAGAAATATGAGCCTTGTATATGTCTATCAGGTTTTCCCTTATTTGCAAGGCTTTTATTTCAAAGGCAGATGGGGTGGCGTTTTTGTTTAATTTATATATCTGGTAAGATGACACCTGTTTAATACCTGCAAGCTCAGTTGGCAGCGAAGCGTTATATGCAGCTATTCCGCTTGCAGTAAGCAGTAGCGACAGTGCTATCCCTTTAATGTGGCGGTTGTTATAAATCTCTTTATGCTCACATAAAATTCCTAAAATCCAAACTAATAACCCCGATGCGGCAAATAAAATAGCGGCTGTATAACTTAATGTTATCCAGCCGATTATGATTCCCACAACAAAAGGAATAGTTATTTTTAAGAATGGATATGTGTGCATAAATGCTTAATGTATGATGTATGATGTATGATGTATGATGATGTATGATGTATGATGTATGATGTATGATGTATGACGCATCACCAAATCACCGAATCACCGTAATTGTTTCAACTCATGTATTGTAACAATCGGGTTAGGAGATTTAAACACGAAATTACCAGCCACAAGTGCGTCTGCTCCGCACTCAACAAGCCTTTTACCTGTTTCAAGGTTTACGCCACCGTCAATCTCAATAAGAGCCTTTGAGTTTTTACGTGCAATAAGCTCTCTAAGCTGAACACATTTGTTAAGCGTGTTCTCTATGAACTTCTGCCCGCCGTAACCCGGATTTACAGACATAAGAAGCACCATATCCACATCATTTACAATATCTTCAAGCAGAGATACAGGTGTGTGCGGATTAAGTGTAACTGCAGCCTTGGCACCGGTGGCTTTTATTTTTTGAATAGTGCGGTGCAGGTGAGTGCAAGCCTCATAGTGTACATTTATGTAACTTGCTCCAATCTTGGCAAAATTATCTATGAACTTATCCGGCTCCACTATCATAAGGTGAACATCCATCGGCTTTTTGCAGATGTTTTTAAAAGACTCTATAACAGGGAAACCAAACGATATGTTAGGTACAAAAACCCCATCCATAATATCAAGATGGAGCATATCAGCCTCACTGCTGTTAATCATTTCAATATCAGCAGCCAAGTGTGCAAAATCAGCTGAAAGTAGTGAAGGCGCTATTAAACTCATAATTCATATTTTTATTGCAAAGATACGAATAATTTTCTGCAAATGCCAATATTGCATCAATAGTGCTTTGTTTTGGCGACAACAATTCTGCAGGAACGAAATTTGATGTAAAATAAGAGGAAGAGTGGTGATAGTTGTTTGTCATAGGCAAATAATTTATGTATTTACCTATATAACGGAATAACAAAACATATATTGTTTAGTAGAGCATTTTATTTTCTTTTGC
This sequence comes from Paludibacteraceae bacterium, assembly GCA_024399495.1. Classification (GTDB taxonomy): domain Bacteria; phylum Bacteroidota; class Bacteroidia; order Bacteroidales; family Paludibacteraceae; genus Enterocola. Next base: position 22,165 of record JAKSNY010000011.1, on the reverse strand, counting down.
CATTTTTCTCATATTGAGTATTGCATAATGCATACGTCCTAATGAGGTGTTTATACTGCACCCTAACTTGTCTGATATCTCCTTGAAACTCATGTTTTTATAATAACGCATATATACAACCTCACGTTGGTTTTCAGGCAGTAGGTGGACTAGTTTTATTATATCTGTGTTAATTTGCTCATCAACAATGGAATCCTCTATATTTCCGTCACAAATGTCTTTATTGTTAAGTAGCGTAAAATCCTCATTTTCTGCAGATACGGTAGTGCTTGCCACAGAAGCCCTAAGGTAGTCCATCACCATGTTATGAGCAATACGTAGTACCCAATTACGGAATTTGCCCTCTTCATTGTAGTTCTTATTCCTAATACAGGATATTACCTTAATGAATAACTCCTGAAAAATGTCGTTACTATCATCATGGTTATGAATGAAAGAGTAGATATAAGAATAAATGTAATCCTTATGCCTGAATAAAAGATGCCTGAAAGCGTCATTATTGCCTTCTGCGTAAAGTCTGACCAAATCCTGATCAGACATTTCCTGTAACAATGTCATACTTTACTTATGCAGTTGATGGGGTAAAGTGTTTGACTTATAGGCAATGATTTTATGGTTAAACAGCACAAAGATATGAAAAAAAATTAAAAATATGAATTATTGGAACATTTTTTCAATTTCTTCTTTGTATTTATTCATTATTTCAGGTCTTTTAACCTTTAGAGTAGGGGTTAGTAGCTTATTTTTAACAGTCCACTCTTCGGGAACAAGTGTTATTCTCTTGATTTTTTCTGTCTCACCAAGTTTCTGATTATATTTCTTAACCTCTTCGTTAATTCTTGCCTTTACACGCTCGTCTTCAATAATGACCGCATCAGATGTGTAATGAATTTTATGAGATTTGCACCAAGATTTCAGGAAATGGAAACTTGGAGAAATTATGGCTGCTGCAAATTTCTGATTTTCACCCACAACCATAATATTATCTATAAATGGCGATTGAGAGAACTTTTCCTCTATGACAAATGGGTTTATGTATTTTCCCATCGATGTTTTGAATATACCCTTAAGTCTGCCTGTAACTACAAGCTGACCTGCCTCAGTAAATCTGCCTGTATCACCAGTATGGAACCAACCATCCTTATCTATTACCTGTGCAGTTAAATCCGGTGCCTTATAATAGCCTTTCATAACATTGTCTCCGCGGCAAATTATCTCATTTGTTTCAGGGCCAAGTTTAACCTCTACGCCTCTCAGTGGCTTACCTACAGTACCAAAAGCCAATCCGTCCGGTTCTTTAGTGCTTACGGCAATTACCGGAGCGGTTTCTGTAAGTCCGTATCCCTCAAATATAGGCATTCCTATGGCGGTGAAGAAAGCGGCAAGCCTTGGCTGTAAAGCGGCTCCTCCAGACACAATAGTGTCAAAATGACCTCCAATCGCCTCTCTCCACTTGGAATACACTAACTTGTCTGCTATCTTATATATGGCGGCAGATGCAGGATTCAAATCCTTTTTATATTCCAAGGCAAGTTTTATAGCCCAATAATATATTTGTCTTTTAGCATAAGGAAGTTTTTTTCCGGCAGAGAAAATCTTGTCGTAAATCTTTTCAAGTACACGTGGCACACAAGTCATTATAGTGGGATTAACCTCCTTGATATTCTCTGTTATAGTGCCTAAACTCTCCGCATAATAAATAGACATACCCCTGTATTGGTACATATATACCATCAGTTTTTCGTATGCGTGGCATAATGGTAGGAAACTGAATGCAGTGTCACTCCAATCGGCGGGAATCTGAGCGGTTACTTTAACCTGCATAAGAATGTTCTTATGAGTAATCATAACGCCTTTGGGTAGCCCTGTTGTTCCCGATGTGTATATTATGCAGGCAGTGTCATCTTCACCTATAGATGTCTTAATCTTTTCAATTTCAGCTTTTTTAGCCTCGTATTGTGATTCTCCCAATTCAAGTAACTCTGCAAGATATTTATGTCGTCCTCTGTCTTTAAAAGTGTAGATTCCTTTAATAGATGGCACAGTAGGAAGAATACTCTCTATTTTACGCAATAATTCCTCTCCTTCAGAGAAAACGTAAGATATTTCGGCGTGATTTAATATGTAATTGTAGTCATCGGCACTTATGGTAGGATAAATAGGCACTGTAATGGCACCTATTTGCATAATACCCATATCAATCATATTATATTCCGGTCTGGAGGAACTGATAATCGCTATGCGGTCTCCTTTTTTTACCCCGATGGACAGCAATCCGGAACTTATATAGTTTGTTTTGGTGATGTAATCGTCCAAACTATAATTAATCCATTGTCCTTCTCTCTTGTAAGATAGAGCTATTTCTTGATTAGGCTTTATCTCCTTGTATCTGTCTAAAATATCAAAAAGCCTTGTTACTTCCATTATTTTTGAGCCAATGAGCCACTCACAATATCAATAAGTTCATTTGTTATTGATTCTTGACGTGCTCTGTTATACTGAACAGTAATCTCTGATAATAGTTTCTCTGCATTTTCAGAAGCAGCCTGCATAGCTGTTGTTCTTGCACCGAATTCCGCTGTAGAAGAGTCTAAAAGTGTTGTGTAAAAAACAGTTTTTATTACAATCGGAACCAGGCTCTCTACAAAATCCTTAGGGTTAGGCTCTACAAAATAGAGTCTGTTTGAATCTCCACCTTCAGCACTTATAGTTGCAATAGGCAGAAATTGATCTACGGTAGGGATTTGAACTCCTGCGTTCTTAAAATGGTTGTAGATAAGTTCAACCCTGTCGTATTCTCCGCTTTGGAACTTTTCTGTCAATAATTGAGAAACCTTGCATGATTCATTATAATCTGGTTTCTCACATAAATGTACAAACTCCTTATTTATCTCTATGTCAGGATATTGCCTTTGTATGGCTTTTAGTGATTCCGCCACTTTGGTACCTATTGGAATAACTAATATCTCTCTGTCAATAGATTTGTTTTCTTCTATTTTCTGCTTCAATAATTTAGCGATGTTGGAATTAAACGCACCGCATAATCCAGAACTTGAGGATATGGCTACAAGAGCAATTTTCTTAACCTCACGTTCAACAGACAGCGACACTCTAAAATTCTCATCATCAATAGAACCTAAGTATCTGGCAAGAACCTCAGAAAGTTTGTTTTTATACGGTACAGCCTGAAGTGTACGGTCTTCAGCCTTATGCAATTTGGCTGCAGAAACCATCTTCATAGCAGATGTAATCTTATGCGTTGACTGCACAGACCCTATCCTTGCACGTATTTCCTTTAATGATGCCATTATTTAAATTGGTCAGAAAGTTTTTTTGCTTCACTTGTAAGTATTTCCTTTACTTTGTCATCAATTTGCCCTGCCTTTAATGGGTCAAGAACATCTTGTCTGTGTTTGACACGCAGAATTTCAAGGAATTTAGTTTCAAATTCAGATACCTTCTCTACTGGAATGTCTTTTAATAGAGCGTTTGTACCGCAGAATATTATAGCAATTTGCTCTTCAGCAGGAAGTGGAGAATATTGAGGTTGTTTCAAAATCTCAACGTTCTTTTTACCCTTGTCAAGTGTTGCGATGGTTGTAGCGTCCAAATCTCCGCCGAATTTACTGAATGATTCAAGCTCACGATATTGTGCTTGGTCAAGTTTTAAGGTACCTGCAACCTTTTTCATTGATTTGATTTGAGCGTTACCACCTACACGGGATACAGAGATACCCACGTTAATAGCAGGACGTACACCGGAGTGGAATAGTCCGGACTCCAAGAATATCTGACCGTCTGTGATTGAAATCACGTTTGTAGGAATGTATGCTGAAACATCACCCGCTTGAGTCTCAATAATAGGCAAAGCGGTGATTGAGCCGCCACCCTTAACTATATCTTTAATAGACTCAGGTATGTCGTTCATTGTGCGTGCCACACTATCGTTGGCAATGATTTTGGCTGCACGCTCCAATAATCTTGAATGTAGGTAGAAAATATCACCAGGGTAAGCCTCACGTCCTGAAGGACGGCGAAGTACCAGTGAAACCTCACGATACGCTACCGCTTGTTTTGACAAATCATCGTATATAATAAGAGCATGACGACCTGTGTCACGGAAATACTCTGCGATGGCTACACCTGCGTATGGAGCGTAGAACTGCATAGCGGCAGGATCAGATGCTGTTGCAGAAACTATGATGGTGTATTTCATGGCGTCATATTTCTCTAATGTCTGTACTAGGTTGGCTATAGTTGAACCCTTTTGCCCGATACCCACATAGATACAATATATTGGCTTGCCGTCTTCAAAATTTTGTTTTTGATTAATAATAGTATCGATGGCAATGGCTGTTTTTCCTGTCTGACGGTCACCTATGATAAGCTCACGCTGACCACGGCCGATAGGAATCATGGCATCTATAGCCTTAAGTCCTGTTTGCAAAGGCTCGTTTACAGGTTGGCGGAAAATAACGCCGGGGGCTTTACGCTCAAGAGGCATCTCGTATGCTTTGCCCTCAATAGGTCCCTTGCCGTCTATAGGCTGACCTATTGTATTGATTACACGACCAAGCATACCCTCGGAAGCCATAATAGATGCAATTCGTTTTGTTCTTTTTACTGTGTAGCCTTCTTTGATAAGAGATGTTGAGCCAAGTAGCACTACACCTACATTGTCTTCCTCAAGGTTTTGAACTATGCCCATTATTCCGCCTTCAAACTCAACAAGCTCATTAGCCTGTACGTTATTCAGACCGAATACACGTGCCACACCATCACTTACTTGAAGAACTTTGCCTATCTCTTCAAAATCTAATTTGTTTTTGAAACCGTCAAGTTTCTGCTTTAGCACACTTGATATTTCACTTGGTTTAATGTCCGGCATAATATTCCAGTTTGTTTAATTGTCCTTTAATACTTGCGTCTAAACGGTAATTGTCTATGTCAAGTACAAATCCGCCTACAAGAGTTTTGTCTTGAGCGGAGTGCAACTCTATGTTTTTAGAACCGCTTAGTTTTGCTATATATTTTTTTATAGATGCCACAGCCTCATCAGACAGGGCGGAGGCACTTACAATGTTGCCTATTACAATGTTGCAATCTTCTCTGTAAAGTTTTCCATACATGCGTGCAATCATCGGCATGTAATCAATACGTTTTTGTGCAATAACAAATTTAATGAACGCCTCTGTCTCTTTGCTTGCTTTGTTTGCAAGAGTAGATAGCAACAGATCTTGTTTTTCTGCGGCTGTGATAGTAGGAGAGGCTAAATTTGTCTTGATGTCAGAAAATTTATCAAATGCCTCCTCTATGGCACACATTTCAGAATAGACCTTATCTGCCACTTTCTTCTCTTTAGCACTGAGAAGTAGGGCTCGCGCATACCGTATGGATATTTTTCCGTTGTTCATTATAATTAACTTGCAGGATTGGTCTTATCCATCTCACTAAGCAGAGTGTTGATATATGCGGTTTGTGCTTGTTCGTTAGCCAATTCCTTTCTCAATACCTTTTCTGCCATTTCTATTGAGATTGACGCAACTTCTTTTCTCAACTCTTTAATAGCATTCTCCTTGTCGCTCTTGATTTGCTCTCTGGCTGCCTCTATTATTTTAGCGGCTTCTGCCTCTGCTTTTGCTTTAGCCTCCTCAATCATAGTCTTGTTGAGTGCCTTAGTCTCTTGAACCATTTTTAACTGCTCAGCCTGAGCGTCAGCAATTATTTTGGCTCCTTTCTCATTTAAGGATTCCAAAGCCTTGGCAGCCTCGTCCGCTTTTCTAAGGGACTCGGCAATATGCTCTTGACGACTTGTAACCGATTTTAGAATGGCTGGCCAAGCAAATTTAGCCAATACTATGAACAGGATGAGGAATGCAATGGTCATCCATATCACCAATCCTGAATCGGGTAGAAACAGATTCATAAATAAATTTTTTAATTTAACAGTGGCTTAGTTTAACAGAATAAACGCTTGCGGGTGTAAAAAGACCCGCAAGTGAATATGTCAATTATACCAATATAGCCAAAGCACAGATAATGATAGCAAATAGGGTGACACCCTCAATAAGTGCGGCGGCGATAATCATACTTGAACGTATGTTACCTGCAGCTTCCGGTTGACGAGAGATGGCTTCCATTGCTGTACCACCTATACGACCGATACCAAGTCCTGCACCTATGATAGCGATTGCAGCACCCAGACTAGCACCTAACTTTGCCAATGATGCGCCAGCAGCACCTGCCGCGGCGGCTTGAAGAATAATACCTAACATAATAATTGAAAATTAAAAATTAAAAATTATTTTTTACTTTATCTTAATTTATACATCATACATCATACATAGTAACATTACTCCTCTTTTACTCTTGCCAATCCTATAAAGATGGCAGAAAGCATTGTGAATACGTACGCTTGAATGAATGCAACCAATAACTCAAGACAATACATAAACAATGAGAATGCTATTGAAATAACCGATACTCCTGCTCCTACTGCAATACCCATAATTGATGAGAATATGAATATAAGACAGATAAGTACCAATATAATCATGTGCCCTGCAAATATGTTGGCAAACAACCTTATCATAAGGGCAATAGGTTTTGTAAGTGTTGATATAATCTCTATTACAGGCATCAATGGAATAGGTGCTTTGAGGAATAAAGGTACATCGGGCCAAAGGACATCTTTCCAATAGCATTTTGAACCGCCTATGTTAGTGATTAGATAAGTCAGAAGTGCCAATACAAGTGTTACGGATATATTACCTGTAAGGTTTGCTCCAAACGGGAAGAATGGAATAAGCCCCATAAGGTTGTTTAGTAATATAAAGAAGAACACTGTAAGCAGATATGGGGAATACTTTAGATATTGGTCTCCTAAAGCCGGTTTTATAACGTCATCCTCTATATAGAGAATTACTGCCTCAAGCATATTATGACCTTTAGACGGCACTCCAAGCGGATTCTTCTTATACTTGCGTGCCATTGGCACAAAAATCAGGATAAGTAAGGTGCAGGATAGCAGTAGGGCAAATACGTTTCTGGTTATGGAGAGGTCAAATGGGCGAACCTCCTCACCTGCGGCGTTAAGTTCAACCACCTTGCCGTCATAGTTACCACCTTTTGCAATATAGAAGCCATTGTAGGTGTCGCCATGTACAACTTTGCTTGCACCAAATACAAACCAACCGCGTTCCGCACTTCTAACAATTACAAGTAGTGGAATTGCGATAGGATGTCCGTTAATCTCTGTTATGTGATACTCATACGCATCACCGATATGCGAGAATATTACATCTTTAGCGTTAAATGGTTCACTTTCAGCAGATTTTTGCTCTTCTGCGTTAGCATTGGCATATACTGATGTGAACAATGCAATTAGTAATATGGTTAGAAAACGCTTCATCAATTTTGTTTTTTCTGGTATCGGGTACTGATTACCGTTTCTGTTATAAGAAATGCCAAATAATATACGATAATTCTGATAGGTAACCATTTGTCAACGTCTTTTGCAACCAACACGTAGATTAGCAAAAACGCAACTGCCGTAAAAAATTTCAAACCTTTGTACAAGAAAAAGTACTTGACACCTTCATTGGTTGAGAAGAACTTCTTTATATTGATACAGAATACTGTCTGGAATGCGGCAAAAACTGCAGGCACCAACAAGTAAGTCCATCTATACGCCCCTTTAAACCACAACTGATTAAATAATATCAAAAGAATTTCTGTTGAGATTATTGTCAATAATGAAAATATCAAACACTTTTTGGTCATAGGATTTCAACGCACGCTGTTACTGAATTATCACTTATTTCAACAAAACCACCCTGAATATCAAATGTCTGTTTCCCGCCGTTTTCTATAGCTTGTACCAATATCTGCCCTTTGTTTAGCAAGGAAACAATTGGAGCGTGGTTTTCAAGTGCAGTGAAACTGCCGTTTACAGATGGCAGGGTTACTGCAACCGCCTCTCCTGTAAAAATTTTTTTATCGGGTGCTAATATTGAAATTTTCATGCTTCATTCTCTTTAAGCAGTTTTTCTCCCTTTTCTATTGCCTCTTCTATGGTTCCAACATAGTTGAAGGCTGATTCAGGATATTTGTCGCACTCGCCGTCCATAATCATATTGAAACCTTTTATTGTATCTTCAATAGATACCATAACACCTTTCATTCCGGTAAACTGTTCTGCTACGTGGAATGGCTGTGAAAGGAATCTTTGTACACGTCTTGCACGGTGAACTGCGATTTTATCGGCTTCAGATAGTTCTTCCATACCCAAAATGGCTATGATGTCCTGAAGGTCTTTATAATGTTGTAATAACTCAATAACCCTTAGTGCTGTGTTATAATGAGCCTCACCTACGATATTAGGGTCCAATATACGTGATGTGGAATCAATAGGGTCAACAGCAGGGTAGATACCAAGTTCTGCAATCTTACGGCTCAATACCGTGGTAGCGTCCAAGTGAGAGAACGTAGTTGCAGGAGCAGGGTCTGTAAGGTCATCGGCAGGTACATAGACTGCCTGAACAGACGTGATGGAACCGTGCTTGGTAGATGTGATACGCTCTTGCATCTGACCCATTTCTGTGGCAAGCGTAGGCTGATAACCTACAGCAGAAGGCATACGTCCAAGTAGGGCGGACACCTCAGAACCTGCTTGTGTGAAACGGAAGATATTATCAATAAAGAACAATATGTCATTGCCTTTTCCGTCCTTGCCTACTGCATCACGGAAAGATTCTGCTACGGAAAGACCTGACAATGCAACAGAAGCACGTGCACCAGGAGGTTCGTTCATTTGACCGAACACTAATGATATCTTGCTATTTTCAAGTGCCTTTTTATCAACTTTTGTCAAATCCCAATCACCAGCTTCCATACATTTCTTAAACTCTTCTCCGTAATCAATTACATTAGAGCCAAGCATCTCACGCAATAGGTCATTGCCTTCGCGGGTACGCTCACCAACACCGGCAAACACACTGTAACCACCGTATCCTTTGGCAATATTGTTAATAAGCTCCATAATAAGGACGGTCTTGCCAACACCGGCACCACCAAACAAACCGATTTTACCACCTTTTAAATAAGGCTCCAATAAGTCAATTACCTTGATGCCTGTGAACAGAATCTCTTTACTTGTAGCCAACTCCTCATATTTAGGCGGTTCTCTATGAATAGGATAACCTTCTGAATTGTCCAAATCCCCGATACCGTCAATAGCATCGCCGGTAACATTAAGAAGTCTTCCTACTATTTGTTTGCCTATAGGCATTTTAATTGGTGAGCCAAGTGCAGAAACAGCCATGCCTCTGACAAGTCCGTCAGTTGATTCCATAGCAATTGCTCTAATTGAATTCTCACCAATGTGCTGTTGGCACTCTAGAATAAGAGTTTGTCCGTTCTCTCTTGTAAGTTGGAGAGCATCGTGGATTTTTGGCAGATTGTCTCCGCCTTGTTCAAAATAGACATCCACTGCCGGACCTATTACTTGGGTGATTGTGCCTTTGTTTTGAGCCATGATATTTAGTGGTTTTATTAAAATCTATATAATGAACGTATTTATACGCTCATATTGATTTGCAAATATAGCAAATATAAATCAAAGATATTAAAAAATGTGTGTTTTTTTTTAACAAATATATGAAAAATTCAAATTATTCCTGAACAGGAATATTTTTTAAGACATTGTTTAGATAGTAGTCTTTAACTTTATCCCATTCATAATAGACATCGCTATAAGGTTCAATAGGTATGTGACATTCTCTTTCATTCAGCATTATTTTAACAAGTACAGGATTATCTGACTTTTTTGACTTGAAAAATATAAGTTGAATGTTGCAGGCCATAGGTATTATATCGTATGTGTGCCAATTATCAGCAAGGCTTTCCATATCACCTGTAACATAATAGAAGTTGTTAAGATGCATGAGTATTGTAAGAGGCAGTACAACGCTATCGTGCCCAAAACGCATGGTGGCGGCTATAGTATCGCTTTCAATGGCTTTATCTGCAGTTTCAATAATGTTTCTAAGCAGGTTGCTGTGAACATAAGGTTTCATTTGCTTGGTTTGAATGCTTGGACCGCATTCCAAATACCAGCCTACATTAGAACGAGACCAATTTTCATAACATTCCTCCTTTGTAAATAGGTACATCATATCTATGTCAGTGTCAATGTTTTGCAGATTTGACGCTATTTCCCACAAAGAGATATACGTCTTGTTTTTATTAAGCAGGTGGGATAGGGTATAGGGGTAAGATTTGAACAATTCATTTATAAGACGTTCAGGATGAGTGTGCTTTTGTGCAAAATTATTTTTACATTCTTTAACCTCTGGTAAATTGCCGTATGTTTTATTTATGGGGTTGAACCAATGGTTCATATAGTACATGTCGTGTGCTGAGGCATCTATGAACAGGTTTAATTTAGGATTGTTGGCTATAAGTGTAGATGTTTCGGCAAACATTGACAGTATGCTTCTAATAACATCGGTTGAGCGTGCGTCTATGGTTTTGTTGCCTTTGAAAACATCGGGAAAATTGTTGTACATTCGTTGTGCCACACCTTTATGCTGCTTGAACCCGATATTTGTTAATTCGCCGTAACGGTCTTTGGCTAAAGCACATACAGAATCCACTTTACCCATAACCTTTTTTCCCTCCGCAGTAAGTAATCCTAATGAATCGGCTTTATGCAAGAGTTGTTGAGGCTTTACATAATCCTCTTTCCCGATAAGAAACCTTGAACCGTGTCTGTGATATGAACTTATGTAAAAGGGTGTATATCCTTTGGGAACTTTGGTGTATTCCACTCCAATAGGTTCAGGATATGTTAAATAACCGCCTCCAGACAGATTTATATTCTCATAAATTTCTTCTCTTGCTGTTTTTGCTGTTACAACGATGCTTACAAACAGCGATGCAAAAATCAATAAAAATTTATTCATAATCAGTAATTGTTACTTGACTTCCACTGCTTTCCAACTCTCTATGGTGTGTGATTCCGAGGTGAAGTTTACGCCCACCTTCAGCTTACGGCGTGCCTGTCTCATACCATTATGGTCCGAAACGTTTGGTTGAGAAGCACTTGATTACGCTGAACGGATTAAAGACATCTGTCATTTTTTTACCATGTTAATTTTGCAAATCAAAAACCAATGCCAATCCGGAATAAAAAATATCTTCTATTTCTGAAACATTTTTGCATATTGATGAACGATATTCAGCAGTAGCCGCATCCATATTTGGTGTAACAGATCCTTTTGTATATACATTAGAATTGTAACCTGTTACAATAAGAATAACTTTCCCATCCGCCACATAAAGACCACCGGAAATGATAGGAAGTTCTAAAGGAGTACCAGCCGCAGATATTACTGTTTTTACACCAGTTTCATCCAAACAATTGATTCCCTTCTCAGAAACGAACCATAGTCGTCCGTCATTATCAAAATCGGAATTTTTATCTGATATATATCCATCAAGAGATATAGGCGTGTATTTGTCATTTTCCAACCATCCACACTCCTTTATTAAACCTAGCATTCCACACTCTTTCAAAATTAAGACACGCCCGTTACGGAACGTAAACTTCCTAACTCCATTAAATGGTAATACTCCGTTTTTCTTGTTAAACACAGTCCACCCATCTGCATTTTTACGAAACAATCCATTGTCAGCGGCAACCCATATCACGCCGTTTTCATCACATGTCATTTGGTGTGCATCATCAGGAGTTGGCATTCCAATGGACTTTTTATCATACAAAGTACAAGTTTTACCATCAAAACTAACAATACCTTTAGATGTGCATGCCCACAATATTCCATCTTTGTCAAAGCACATACGATCTGGTACAGTAGCAGTATAGGCCGGCACCTCCGTTACAGAACCTGTCTGTTTATCAATAATTGCCAATCCAGCCTTACGAGCCACATATATGGAGTTATCCTTTATTGCAAATGCTGAAATAACCAACTCTGGCTTCAAATATAACTTTTCACCCGTTTGATGCATATCATATTTAACGCCAGACCATTTAGTTCCATCCCAACTACCAATAGTAGTGCAATACGGGGTATAATACAACCTAGTAGCATTAGCTAACGCCACCTTTCCCACGGAAGGAACATATTGCCAGTCAGCCACCAATTGCGACCTTGCCTTATCACTTGAATAATAGTTTACAATTTTACAACTTGGATAATCAGCCCTAAATAGAACGGATATCATAGCATTTGTAACCAATACCAACGCATCCTTTTCCTTTGTTTCAAACATATAGTTAGGAGCCGTGTCTATCATCACGTTAGAATAAGGCCACTGGTCAATCACTTCTCCTGTTTCAGGATTGACAGAGGTTAATTTATCTTTTGAACTAATCCAAAGCAAATCATATACATATGCTATATTATTCCCTGTAACATTTGAAAATTTACTATTTTTTCCGCCTTCTTCTTTATATAACCCGTCAGATTCCAATGAATATTTTTTAGTTCCTATTTCACAAAAAGATTTGACACCTTTTTGATAATGAATATTTTTGGAGTTGATTGGTTCCTTTAATCTGGTTATTGAACCATCAGTTACATTCATTGTACAAATGTACGTACCTGCATTTTTTACAGCACCCTCAATATAAAGCATATTGTCTTCAAGCATCAAAGCATTGACAATATTCCCTTGGAAAGGCAGATGTCCGGAGAAATTAATATCACCCCTTCTGTTGACGCTATAATTCGAGCCGTAAACGGACCACTGATACAGGCTTCCCGCTTGTATATTCACTGCAAAAAACAAAACAATAAACGATAAAATTACTTTTTTCATTTTTATTAAATTAAAGTTAAATTTATACTTACACAATAAAAAAATATCACCATTTCAAATAGTCAATTTTTAATTAAAATGCGTTTAGCATTTTATAAAGTTTTTGTATAGGTAGCCCCATAACGTTGAAGTATGAGCCTACAATTTTCTCTATCCCGATGTACCCAATCCACTCCTGAACACCGTATGAGCCTGCTTTGTCAAACGGTTTGTAAGAATCCACATAATGCTCAATCTCCTCTGCGGTAAGATTTGCAAAGGTAACCTCAGAAGTGGCACTGAAAGCTACACGTTTCTGTTTAGTCTGAATGCAAACACCAGTAATAACCTGATGAGTATTACCCGATAAATGTTGCAGCATGGCAATGGCTGCGGCTCTGTCTTTTGGTTTGCCAAGTATCTGATTGTCAATAAGGACTACAGTGTCTGCCGTAATGGCAAGAGTGTTGTCGCCCATCTTAGGCATATAGGCATCCGCCTTTTTAGTGGCTATATAAGCAGGTATATCCGCTCCTTTAAGCGTGGTAGGGTAAGACTCGTCAGTATCTACGCTTGTAGATGTAAACTCTACTTCCAATCCTTTCAGTAGTTCCCTGCGGCGTGGCGACTGCGACACCAAAACCACATCATAATTCTTTATCTTATCTTTCAGCAACATACATTAAAGTTAAAAGTTGAAAGTTGAAAGTTAAAAGTTGAAAGTTATAATTTTCAATTTTCAATTATATCAGCATCTTAAACACTACACTATAGCACACCCCCAATACCATTATCACCTTTAGTGTCATACTTGCCTGAGAATAAGAGGGTTTGCATTTTGCCATCCATAATTGCCCTATAAACATCAGCAGGAACAGAATCAGAATTATGCTATATACAAATGTTATGTTGTCCTCCCTGAAAAATATCTTGTAGTTTGCAAAGTAAAAGATAGTTGCTATAGTCACTACAGATAGCACTGTAATTACGATTTTGCTTACATTTATGCCCCAAACTATAGGCATTGTGCGGCACTCCATCTCTGTATCGCCCTCTATATCCTCTATATCCTTGACCATCTCACGCAGCAGAGTCAGCAAAAAGGCAAACAGTCCGAATCCAAGTGTCCAAGCGTATATCATAGCCACAGAAAGTCCTATACATTTTTGCATCGGGGCAGAGAGGTCTGCATCGGGGTAGTTGATAATAAGCCCTTTAACATTAACATAGCCAACCAAAAACACACATAGAAATGTGCATAGTGAAATCATAATGTTACCCAAAAGCAATTGGCGTTTATAACTTGAAGAGTAGAACCACAGAATGCCTGATACGCCTGCGTAGATGAATACAAGTGTTATGTTCCTTAATATTATAGCCAAAGCGATGCCGGCAACGTTGCCAATAATGAGCAGCGTTTGAAAATACACTGCCGCTTGATGACGTGTAACTCCGTGACCTACGATGACTTTATTAGGACGGTTAATCTCATCTATCTTAGTGTCAAAGTAGTCATTTATTACATAACCCGATGCCCCGATGGTCAGGATAGAGATTAGTAACAGAGTAAACACCAACGGAAACATAACTATAGAGAATCCGTATGCGTCAAGAATAGGGTTGATGACGCAAAACTGCACCAGGCACACAACTAATGTCATAATTAGTAAGTTGACTGGGCGGATTAGTTTTATATAATAATGCATAATTGAAAGTTGAAAGTTGAAAGTGATGACTTGTCTTTTCTACCAAATGAAAATTTCTCCTGTAAGCCATTTGTCTTGTGCACGCATAGTCTGTTCTATAATGTCACGCACGCAACCTTGACCGCCTTTATTTATAGATATATAATCCACAATCTCCTTTACCTCGTGGGCTGCATCGGCAGGACATACTGAAATTCCGCATTTCTTCAGAACTGGTATGTCAGGCAAGTCATCGCCCACATAAATCACTTCATTATCAGATAGATTGTGTTTGCTCTTGAACGCCTCGTAATCCACCATTTTATTGGCGGATTTGGTGTAAACGTCTGTTATGCCAAAAATCTTACAACGGTTACGTACCAATTCTGTGTCGCCGCCTGTAATTACGGCAAGTATATAGCCGCTTTTACGGGCATATTGCAGTGCATATCCGTCTTTCACATTTGCTGTGCGTATGGGTGTGCCGTCCTCTGCCATAGGCATAGTGGATGATGATAGCACTCCGTCAACATCAAATATGAATGCCTTTATATTTCTAAGATTCTCTTTATAATTTTTCATACATCATACATCATACATCATACATTCACGCTGTATTGCCTTACTCAATAATTTGTAAATCTCTTTATCAGTGCCTTTTAGCAGACCTTGCTGCATTTCCATAACCTTTACATCGTTTCTTGCGGCAGGTCCTGTCTGTGCCTTTACGGGGGGCATAAGTTTTGCTTTTGCAAAAGTCTCTTCCATAAGAGGGAACAGACTTTCAAACGACAGCCCATTTTCAGTCATAAGCCTGTATGCCACAGCATATAACTCATTTGTAAAGTTACAGGCAAAAACAGCCGCCAAATGCAGTATTTTTCTCTGCTCCGATGTGGCGATATGCACAATAGGGCTTAGTTTTATTGCGAATGGCTGCAATTTTGCTAATGTATCAGTATTATTCGCTTCAATATATAGCGGAATTTTATTCCAATCAACTATTTTTGCCTTTGAGAATGTCTGCATAGGGTAAATAACGCCTATATTCTCTGAAAACGGCTCTAATACATTCATGTTTACGCTACCTGCGGTGTGAACCAACAACGATTCTTTATTGATTGACGCACCTGTAAGTACATCAGTGATACAATCATCTTTTACGCTGCAAATATAAATATTGGCGTTAGGAATTTTGGTCTTGTCATTGGTGTAGGGTACGTCTATCTTATCCGCTAATGTCTTGGCGTTCTCCAAGGTCTTGCTGTAAATGCCGGCAATCTCCACACCTGCACTTTTAAGTCTTAGTGCAATATGTGTAGCCACATTCCCTGAACCAATGATAAATATTTTCATTCTAATTGATTGTTGTTTACTGATTTATACTTTGTCACACCTAGAACGGGCTTGTTTGTATATACCTTTTCCAGAGACTCACACCTTCTGTGAAGGTGTTCGGCCCTCCCATACGGCTCTGTGAGCCTATGGGTCCTTCCCACTACTCGTCCGCGTGGGTGCGGACGCTCTGTCAAAGGTATATAAAAACTTTCAATTTTCAACTTTTAACTTTTAACTTTTAATTATCTTCTCGTATGGAAGTTTCTCAAGATTATATAGTTGGCGTTCATCAGCAGGGTAGCCTATGCTTATAATGCACTCTACTGCATATTCTGATGGGATATTGAGTAACTTTTTAATGTAATCCTCCGCCATAACACCTTCTGTCATTGACTCTCTTCCCCTTACCTGAGACCAACAGCTGCCTAACCCCAAATCTTGTGCCGCAAGTTGCAGATAGATGGCTGCAATGGAGCAATCCTCAATCCAGACATCACTTTTTGTGGTATCGGCGGTAACAACAATGTTAAGAGGCGCCTCTTTAACGAAAGCTGCACCAAACTGCTTGCATTCAGATAGTTTTAGAGATTTCTCTTTATCTGTAACTACATAGAAAAACCACTCGTTGGCACGCTTTCCAGCGGGTGCCATAAGAACTGTTTGCAGAATGGAATCAATCTTCTCCTGCTCAATAGCCATATCCGTAAATTTACGATGGCTGCGGCGGTTTATTGCCAAATCCTTAAAAGTTTTCATAATCTATTATGGTTTGTAGTAGTCTTTTCTGCTTAAAACATCAAACAGGAATCCTACACTTATGGTTACTGCTTGGTTATTTGCTTTTGAAAAATCCTCTCCCTTACGTACAGAAAAGATATTTCCTAATCCGTAATCGTATCTCATTTCAAAAAAGAACGCTCCAGCCCATTTAGTTCTGTATTCTACGCCTATACCTCCAAACACACTATAGTCAAACTTGCTCTCTATCTTTTTTGTTTGTTGTACACCTGGATTCTCAGAAAATGGGGTGGTGGCGTAGTCGTTTACCAACACTCTGATTTTAGGACCTAAATGTACGTAAAATTTGAATGTACGAGAGCCGAACATTATATGGCTTACAAGCGGAAGTTCCAAATAATCAAGCTTATGGCTATATCTCTCACCTTTAGATGATTTTTCTGACCAGCCGCGTTGTGTGTAGTTTAACTCTGCTTGAATGCCAAAATATTTTTGTATAATATATCTTACCGTTATACCACCGTGATATCTGACATCAAAAGATTGCTCCACTATTGGGTCAAACCCTACGTGAGTCCACAATGCCACTCCTTGATTTGTACCTACGTACAATTCAGGTCTCTTGAATTTGTATTGTGCTGAAGCACAACTGCAAATAAATATCAACGATAATATGAATAATCCTTTTTTCACTATTCCTTGTCCCTAATGCATTATCTCCGTTATTCCGTCTTTGTCGTATTTCTGAATAAGAATGCCATGATTGACATATCCTCCGCCTGGAATCCTCTCAAATTTGAAGTTCATCTGAAGCATTTCAGCCTCTGCATCGCCGTTAAACCATGCATTTGCAAAGTAATAGGTTATATCAAATCCAAAAATAGAGTATGACGGATTGTTCTGTTTTGACGGCACTCCGAATTTTGCGTAATACTTATTATAGAACTCAATAATGTTTTCCTTAGAAAAATCGAGTCTGTAATTTGAGAACATATACAATGGCTTTGTGTATATGTCTTTATGCAAAATATCGTTCCATTCCGGGAATCCGAAAACACTTACTTTGTCACTCTTTATTTGTTCAAGACGAGAGGATATTTGAGTAATTATAACATTGTTTACGGTAGGTATTACAAGCACAAATTCTGATGAATCCTTCGATGTCAATAAATTGACATCTCCTGCAATCCTGTCTCCAGAAACGTATTTATATGGGATTGAGTCTTTCTCGAATTTTGATATAAGCTTATCAGAAAACTCCTTTTTATTGTATCTTATACCAGCACTGTCAGGTTGCGTAATCAATATTTTTTTACCTTTCCATACACTTGTACACTTCTCAATCACATCATCGTATAGTGATGTTTGCTGACATACTATCTGATATAAGTATTTATTATCTTCTATCTGAGGTATATTGCTTGAAAAAGGTATTACGGTCTTAATTTTATTGTGTTCCGCAAAATCAGCTACATATTGAATTTGAGAAGAGTATGCGGGACCTATTATTAAGTCCACTTTGCTTAACTCGTTTTTTGACAATACACTCATCAACGTCTCTTTGGTAGTTCCTATGTCGTATGCATTTATGGTAATGTCAGCACCATTGTTTTTAAGAGAATCAACGGCAATCAGACATCCACGGTAGAAATCTATGAATTTATCATCATCGTCAGAATTTTCAGAAAGATTAAAAGGCATCAGAACCGCTATCTTTATAGATGAGTGATGTTTTTCTACAAGAAACTGCTCATCATCGGGTTGGCTTTGAAATGTTTCCGGTTCTTTAAAAACAGTTTGTGGCTCTGTTGGTTGTGGTGTGTTATCAGGTTTATTTTCCGGTATAATAAGAGTATTGCCTATGCTTAGAATTTCTACGCCTGGATTTGCCTCCCGCACCTCTTGCACAGTAAGCCCGTAACGCTTTGATATGTTATAGAATGTATCGCCTTTCTCTATAGTGTGCGTCTTGGTTCCGCTTACTTTTGGCTCTTCAACTACTGTGTCAGGTATTGGAATATAAAGTTCCTGCCCCAATTTAAGACCGCCTTCCATAGGATTTGCGTCCGCTATCTCTTTTATGGTGACATTGAATCTGCGACTTATTGCATAGAAACCTTCGCTTTTTTGAACTGTATAAACATAATACTGCTTGCCGTTTTTTGTAGTTTTAGGGTAGTTAAGTTCCTCTGCTACAGTATTTATAGCCAATAAGACAAGAGAAAAGAACAGAATATTGATTTTTTTCATAAAAGAAACATTTATTGCATATTAAACTACAAAGATACGAATTTTTATTTATAATTCGCAAATTTTAACTATCTTTACACCCGATTTTTATCAACAGTAGATTTCAGATGAATAGAGTAATAATTTCAATATTGTTTTTATTTGGTGCCATTATTTCTGTTTTTGCTCAATTCTCGGTTCTAGGAACAGATTATGAAGGTGTGTCTCCCGATAGATACTCCAATATGGACAGTGTGTTTGTAGTTAAATTCACAGATGTGGCTGAACTTAAATACAATACAGAAGATGAGGCTATGTTTGTGTGGTATGCTTATAATGCCGAAGGGGATAAAAAGGAGCTTTACAGAGAGATGGAGCCTAAGACAGAAACATCGCTGCCACTGTTGGATAAGTCTTCATCGGGTTATATATTAGAGGCTGATGGTATTGAAACTAAAAGCGTGTGGGTGTTTAACTACTATGATTTTGAGCCTGTTATAAATTATGTTGAACCATACGTATCGTTAAGTGACAGTTGTAACTATATTCAGCTTAATTTAGGTAAGATTGAAACCCCGATGGAGTATGAGCCATACGGATATGTAGGCTTGCCGTTTGAGGTTGAGCAGAAATTCCATATTACATACGATTCTACATACTTTAACGCAGAGAACAATAAATACGAGACAGAAAAAATTGAATATGTAATTCCAAATAAGGCAGTTGACGTAATAGTGCCGTCACCATTAACCAATACAGAATATAAACTATTTGGAAATCAATTTTCAATTGCTTTTAATGACACTGTCAAGGCTGTGTCGGATACGGTAGAATCGTTTGCTGTTGAAACACACGTGTTTGGCAGGGTGCGTGTTAGGGAATACGCCACAAACGAAAAAGATAGAGGTGAGCCTGAAAGTTTGGAAGAGACCACCGATGAGAATATACTTAAACTGGAAGGTTCCGCACCTTTGAATTTTGAAGCACTGACATATTCATCTCAGGCGGCGTTCCATTATGAATGGTGCGTATCTAAAGACAAATCATTCAATTCTTGTATGATAAAGTCAAGAGACAAGGACTTTCGTTATGCATTTACAGAGAAAGGCACCTATTATGTTCAATTCCAAGTGTCCAACGATGCCATTGTAAAAGAGTATGGCGGAATTGATTTTGGGTGTACTCAAATAAGGGAATTTCAAGTAGATGTAATGGAGTCTTTAGGTGATTCTCTTATTCAAATTCCTAATGTGTTTACTCCAAACGGCGATGGAAAGAATGACCAATTTAAAGTAGTGTATCGCTCAATTACCGATTTTCACGGTAGAATTTACAGCTTGTGGGGTAGAAAAGTTTTTGAATGGAAAGACCCGGCTGAAGGTTGGGACGGCACCATAAACAACAAGCCTGCCGCAGATTCCGCATACTTATATATTATAGAGGCAACTGGATATTTGGAAGACGGCTCCAAAAAGAAGATTACACGCAAAGGCACGGTATCTATTGTTAGATAGTTGACAGTGAGGAGTAGCGAGGGCAGAAGCCAAACTCGTTTGGATTATGCCGAGTCACGACGAACATGGTTAAGGCGAAGCCTTAACAAAGTGGACAGTGGACAGTTGACAGCGAATGTTAGTACGTTCTAAGGGGAAATTCTTTTATTTCCAAGTCTTTGATTTTTTCTCCGTCTATCTTGAATCTGGCAAGAGTTCTCACTTTTTGCCAACCTTGTAGTCCAGCCGCACCTGGATTTATATGCAACAGTTTTAGTTTGTGGTCATATACCGCCTTTAGTATGTGTGAGTGACCTGCTATAAACAGATTAGTTTTGTTTGCCACAAGTTTTGCCGCAATGCCTGGTGCGTATTTGCCAGGGTAACCGCCTATATGTGTCATAAACACGTTAACCCCTTCAACTGTAAATGACAGTTCCGGCCTAAGGAATGTGCGTAATGGGTATCCGTCACAGTTGCCTACAACCGCTCTTACAGAGCATATCTCCATTAGTTTGTTATAAACTTCCATAGAGCCTATATCACCGGCATGCCATATCTCATCGCATGGAGAAAAAAAATCGGCGTACCGGTTATCCCAGTAGCCGTGTGTGTCAGATAATAACCCGATGGAAACCATGGGTTTTACTTTTTAGCGTTATCTGTGGCGGGTGCGGGAGCGGCTTGTGGCTCAAACTTACCCATCTTGCAGTTTCCGTTAAGAATGGCGTTCTGCTCAATAACTATGGTGACAGTCTGTATATTGCCAATAACTTTGGCGGTTGATTTCAAAGTCATAGTGCCAGTGGCAACCATATCTCCTGTTACAGAACCCATAATATCTATGTTGGCTGCAACTATCTTGCCTTTTACAAGACCTTTTTCTCCAATAATCACTCTGCCTTTAGAATTTATGGTACCTTCAATGCCTCCATCTACCCTTATATCTCCGTTTGTGGTTATGTCACCCTTGACTGTTGTTCCGTTGGCAATTACATTGTGTTGTTCTGCAGTGGGTATGAATTCTTCTTTTGCCATGTTATATGTGATAATATTTCTGTAAAAATCTATAAAAAAGGAAAGGCGCTCTACATCGCACCGCTCAACCAACGGACCCTTGCTGCGGTCAAGCCCTGGGGGATTGGAAGGGAGCTGGTCGTGTAGAACCTTTCCGACTGCAAAAGTAATGTATTTTTTGAAATCGTGCAAATATTAGTGCAAAATTCCATATTTTTTATTAAATTTGCGGATTATTTGTATGCGTGTTATGGAAAAGTTTGAATTAAGGATGCTCTCTACAAGACAGGCTATGAAATATGGCGTGTGGTTCGGGCTTTTTCTTGTGCTTAAATTTGTACTTGAAATTATGGTTCAAGGCAATGCAGGTATCTTTCTGTCAGGCTTTTTAACTGTAATGGTGCCGTTTGTGGCGTATTGGCTTACATTAAGGTTTAAGTTTATGACAAATGATGAGGGTGTAGGGTTTGGTACTTTATATAGGTTCTGTATATATCTGTTTTTCTTTGCATCAATGTTTCTTGCTGTGTCAGAGTTTGTGTATTATCAGTATATAAACCCCGATTATATAGCGGAGCAACTGGAGACACTATTTGCATTCTTGGAAAAATACAATGATTCTGCATCAGCCACCACTGTAACAAACCTTAAGGCACAACTTGATGAGGTGGGAGTGCCGTCTGCAAGTGCCGTGGCGGTTCAGACATTGTGGATATATATTTTCTTGGGACTTATTTTAGGATTGCCCATTGCGGCGATAGCAAAAAATAAAAGATAAAGGAAAGTGATGTATGATGTATGATGTATGATGTATGATGTATGATGTATGATGTATGATGT
>JAKSNY010000010.1 GCA_024399495.1 Paludibacteraceae bacterium | reverse complement strand
AAAGGTTAAAGTTTGCTGATTTCCTCTGCATTAAGACCTGTGACTTTGGCAATAAGTGCAATATCAAGACCTTCTTGTTTCATGTTTTTCGCCACACTCAGTTTACCTTGCTCAAGACCTTGCTCAAGACCCTGTTCAAGTCCTTGTTTAAGACCTTCGTCTCTACCTTTCTTCTCTCCAAGCTCGTACTCATAACCTTCGGCATTCTTTATGGTACGATAATAATCCTGCTCCATGAAATACTGGTCACTCTCCGCTTTGGTCATGGCGGATAGCTCTGACAGTGTCTGCATTTTCTCAAACGCAGGCTGCTTGTCCTTGAATTTTAAATCAGTTCTCATTTTCTCCATGTTTGCAAGATTATATAGTTCGCCGAAGTTTTTTTGAACCCGAAGTCTGTAAGCGGGTTCACATACCTAATTTTATCCATAATTATTAAATAATAAAAAAATAACGCAAGATAATTTAGGCAAGAATAGTGTTTATCTTTCACAAAGGTATGGATAAGAAATAAGATTTGCAAAAAAATGAGAGATTTTTTTTGTAGAACAAAAAATAATTCGTACATTTATCGCCGATAATCAGATACAATGAAAAGACATAGAAGCCGGAAACGGCTTACATATAAATGTGGGTAGAAATTACCCTCCCCGAGTGTATCGGGGGGGGTAATTTGCTTATTATCAGCGAGTTATAAATTAGTTGACAGTAGACAGTTGACAGTGAGGGTAACCCCTTCCCACGTCATTTTGAGTGGAGTGAATTTTCGTGCAAACGAGAGCAGAGAAAATTCATTTTCTATGCCGAGTGTAGCCGATAATGCACGAAGTGAAACGGAACGAAAAATCTCATAATCATTCTGAGATTACCTTTGGTCAGCAAGCAGTCTTCGCTAACGCTCAGGATGACGAGAAAAGGTCAACATGACGAAATAACAAAGAAAACGAGTTTAACAACATATTTATTAACTAATTTTTTAATTTTCAACTTTTAACTTTCAACTTTCAATTATGAAAAAGATTTTACTATTTGTTGCTGCACTTATGACAGCAATGTGTGCAATGGCACAGGAAAAGTTTTATGTGTACATGAATGACGGCACCACAAAAGAGTATGCTGTTGCAGAGTGTGACAGCTTAAGCTTGGTAGCACCACCGGCACCGGCACCAACCACAGGTGAGGCTAAGACAAAGGACGGAACTTTGGTTAAGTGGGTTCAACTATGGGAGAATGGTCCTAAGTTTGCAGAGTATAATGTAGGTGCCACATCTGTAGGAGAGTATGGTGGCTACTACTGCTGGGGTATGACAATAGACAAAGACCCTGATGCTGCATATTACAAAGGTGAGGAAGATATCCAAGGTGGTGAGCATGACACAGCAAAGAACCTGTGGGGCAGCAACTGGCAGATGGCTACAAAGGCAGACTTTGACGCTCTTATTGCCAACTGTGATGTAGCGTGGAAATCCGAAACAGACGGATATGGTGTTGCAGGCAATCTCTATATCGGCAAGGGAGACTACTCTGGAAACTCCGTCTTTTTCCCCGCTGCGGGCTACTACGATGTCGAAGTCGACGAGGCTGGCAGATTCGGCTACTATTGGAGTACTACTTTTTATGGCGGTATCAGCGTCTACGACTTGTACTTCTATTCAGGCTATCAACTCATGAACTACGGCCGACGCGACAACGGATACTCTGTTCGTGCAATTTTGAATGAGAGAAAATAAGCTATACATTTGCACTTGATAGAGAGAAATAAGTTTAACTAAATATTTTATAATTATGAAAAAGATTTTACTATTTGTTGCCACTATGCTTACAGCAGTAAGTGTTATGGCAGGTGAGGATGTGCAGTACAAACTGCTTACTGCCACGTATGCAGGTGAGAATCCACAGTACCCATTGCAGACAGTGCAAAAAATTACGTTTGAGACAACAGCAGAAAGCAATTCCGCATTTGTAGTAAACTTCAACAACGGAGACGATGCAGAGGGCGATAACAGTATGCTTAAGTTTGCAGTTATGCCTGATGTTACAGTTGACCCTACAGAAGGCACACTTACAGTACAAGCACCTGAGTTAACCATTACAGCCACATCTCAGACAGAGGGTGTCACCTATAAGTGGAGCACAGGAGAGGAGACTGCATCAATAACCGTTAATGAGGCAGGCACATACACAGTAACAGTAACTGCACCTAACGGGGCTACAAACAGTGCAAGTTCTGTAATAACATCAACAATACCTGTAGGCGTTGAGTCAACTGAGCAGGCAGGCTGGTATGATGTGTATGCTAATGACGGCATCATCAATGTACGCTTTACTGACGGTCAGGAGCATTTTATGTGCATAGGAGAGACAAGCGGCAAGATACTGAGCAATGTTGAGAAATGCGACGGCAAGCAGTTTGCAGTGCCTGGAACAGGCATATACATAGTGTATATGGAGAATCAGGCAGTAACTATTAGTGTAGAATAACAAAACAAACAATACTATTATGAAAAAGACTATATTTATTATTGCTGCACTTATGACAGCAATGTGTGCTATGGCACAAGAGAAATTTTATGTGTACATGAACGATGGTACCACAGATGAATATACGGTTGCAGACTGTGACAGCATAAGTTTTACTGAACCAAAGGCACCAACCACAGGTACTGCAAAAAGGACAGGCGACGTAGATGTAACATGGGTGCAACTGTGGGAGAATGGACCTAAGTTTGCAGAGTACAATGTAGGTGCCACAAAAGTAGAAGAGTATGGAGGCTACTACGCTTGGGGTGGCAGCCAGGATAAGGTAGATGACCACTACACAGGTGAAGGGGATATTCAAGGCGGTAACTACGACACAGCAAAGAACCTGTGGGGCAGCAACTGGCAGATGGTTACAAAGGCAGACTATGAGGCTCTTCTTGCCAATTGTGATGTAGAGTGGAAATCTAAAGATAAGAGCGGATATGGTGTTGCAGGCATGGTATTTACAGGCAAGGACGACTACGCAGGCAACTCCGTCTTTTTCCCTGCTGCGGGCTACTACGGCAATGGCCAAGTCAACAACACAGGCAGTCTCGGCTACTGTTGGAGTTCCGCTCCTAATGACAGCAGCCACGCCTACTACTTGTACTTCAACTCGGGCAGTCAGGGCGTGAGCAACAGCCTCCTCAAAAACGGGTATTCTGTGCGTGCAATTTTAGCAGAATAACCATAACTGTCAAATAACTTACAACGGGTCAAGGGACTGTTACTAGGAACGAGAGCAGAACCAAGTTTACTTGTGTTATGCCGAGTGACGACGTAACATGGTTAAGGCGAAGCCTTAACAAAATAACCGCTCCTTTGTGTTGTGTATTCTCTGCTCTCGTTTGCACGAGTCTTCGCTACGCTCAATATGACGGTAAGAGTTATGATGATGAGAAATAGTAAATCACCACTACCATCTCTTGTTAGAGTTGATAGTGGTGATTTTTATTGGCTATGGTTCTAAGAGAAAGGTTA
Source organism: Paludibacteraceae bacterium (assembly GCA_024399495.1). Lineage (GTDB taxonomy): Bacteria > Bacteroidota > Bacteroidia > Bacteroidales > Paludibacteraceae > Enterocola. Next base: position 75,413 of record JAKSNY010000010.1, on the reverse strand, counting down.
AAGTTTGCTGATTTCCTCTGCATTAAGACCTGTGACATCTGCTATAAGTGCAATATCAAAACCTTTAAGTTTCATTTTTTTTGCCACACTCAGTTTGCCTTGTTTAAGACCTTCGTCTCTACCTTTCTTTTCTCCAAGCTCGTACTCATAACCTTCGGCATTCTTTATGGTACGATAATAATCCTGCTCCATGAAATACTGGTCACTCTCCGCTTTGGTCATGGCGGACAACTCTGACAGGGTCTGCATTTTCTCAAACACAGGCTGCTTGTCCTTGAATTTTAAGTCAGTCCTCATTTTCTCCATGTTGGCAAGATTATATAGCCAATAATCTATTTGCGTCCTACATTCATTGTCCGGCTTGCCATTGTATGACGGCAACTCCAACGTAAAGGCTTTAACCTTATCGGTAAGGACTTCTCCCGTCTCTTTTACAATGAACTCTATAGTTCTGAAGGTCTTTGGCTGGAAGTCAGGAAGATGAAAGTCAAGGAAGAAGATTCCATAGACCGGCAGGATGTTGTAATCCCACTCTTTCCTCTCCTTTGTCTCCTCGTCAGCATCGCCGCTTTTTGCCTGTGATGCCACCTCTCTTGAGAGGTAGAACACCATACGTTCAGCAAAATGCTTCTGCTTTCTCTTCTGCATCTCCACAATGAACCTTGAGCCGTCCATTGTCTCACAAAGCAAATCAAACACCACGCCTCTGCCCATCTGAGTTTCCGCAAGACGCTCTTTATCAAGGTGCGTGATCTCTTTAATCTCAGAACTAAGTTCCAACAAATCTGTAAGGAACGCTTTCATAACCTCGGCATCGCCGAAATTCTTTTTGAACCCGAAGTCTGTAAGCGGGTTCACATACCTAATTTTATCCATAATTATTAAATAATAAAAAAATAACGCAAGATAATTTAGGCAAGAATAGTGTTTATCTTTCACAAAGGTATGGATAAGAAATAAGATTTGCAAAAAAATGAGAGATTTTTTTTGTAGAACAAAAAATAATTCGTACATTTATCGCCGATAATCAGATACAATGAAAAGACATAGAAGCCGGAAACGGCTTACATATAAATGTAGGTAGAAATTACCCTCCCCGAGTGTATCGGGGGGGGTAATTTGCTTATTATTAGTGAGTTATAAATTAGTGGGCAGTGGACAGTTGACAGTGAGGGTAACCCCTTCCCGTCATCTCGAGCGAAGCGAGAGATCTTTACGTAATGTATGATGTATAATGTATGATGTATGATGTATAATGTATGATGTATGAAATCAATTCACCGATTAACCGATTCACCGATAGAGTAACGAGATTAACTAACATATTTATTAACCAATTAACCTAAAATTAACTTATGAAGAAATTTTATTCCGCTCCTAAAATGGAGCAAGTAAGAATGGAGGCAGAAACGCCCGTGATGCAGACATCTGGCGTAACGCCAACCACAGGAAACATTGCAAGTTTCACATGTCTATGGTGATTAACAATTTTAATTTTTAAATTTTAAATTATGAGGAAATTTACAATTTTAGCAACGGCACTTGCCGCAGTGTTGGCGGTGCTGGCGGGTTGCGAGAAGAAGAGTGGTGTCTCTGAATCCAAACAGTCCGCAGAGAAGGTTCCCATGACCTTCTACGCGTATTCACAAGGCGGAGAGCGTACGGGAATGGATACGGACGGCAAGACAACCGTATGGACAACTGATGATGAGATAAAGATATTCTCATCAGAAGATACAGATGGTGAAGTGTTCACACTTACAGAGGGCGAAAACACTACGTTTGGTACGTTTGATGGCGAGTTGGTAAAAGCGTCAAGTTACTCTGCCGCATACCCTGCAAGCCTTGCAAGCGGACAGGGCGGCAGCATAATAATATTTGATTTGCCAGGCAGCCAAAACTATGAGGCAAACAGTTATGCCAATAACACAGTGCCTATGGTGTCATACACAACAGACAACCAGTTGCAGTTTGTTAACACAACAGGACTTCTGCGTCTGGGAATAAAGACCACAGCAGACGTTACAGTTACCAAGATGGTGCTTACAGATAAGAACAGCAGTTCCAAACTGTGGGGTAAGTTTCAGGTTACCGCACCATCTGATAACGGACTTGAGTATGAGTCTGGCGGTGACAACACCCTTACAATAAATTTAGGCAGCGGTGTTGCACTTAACACAACTGAATACACCTATTTCTTCTTCTGCCTGCCAGTAGGAACACTTGCCGGTGGCTTTACGGTGGATATGGAGACGGCAAATGGTGATGTAGCCAAAATAGACTACACAGGTACAGATAAGAAGACAGAACTTAACGTAGGTAAGCCGTATGACGCGGAGGGCGTGGAATTTGTGGCACCTACAAGCGTGCTTGATGAAATGGCTGAGAAGGATGGTGAATGGAAAGACCCATCAAGTGAGCTTGACGGCGTAACGGAGAAAGACGGAAATTGGTGATAATAAACAATAACAGAAAAAATTAAAAAAAAACATAAAACAATGAAAAAACTTATTTACATGGCAGGAGCGGCATTGGTAATGTTAGCCTCTGCATCTTGTGAGAAAAAAGAGACAGTAAAAGAGGCACAGTCATCTGTAGAGAAAGTGGATATGGTGTTTACAGCCACATCTGATAACGGTGGCTTAAAAACCACAATAGTGGATAACACAAAAGCAGTATGGTCATCAACAGACAACCTGAAAGTGTTCACAGCAGAAGACCAAACAGGTAGCGTATGTAACTATAAAAGCGGTGCAGGCACTAATACAGCGGAGTTTGCAGGACAGTGTGCCAAGAAAGGACCTTGGACAGCAATATGCCCTGCAATTGAAGGCTCAACATACTCTGCAGGTACAATAACATTTACAATGCCTGAGACACAGACATACGCCGCTAATACATTTGCAGACGGAGCAATGCCTTGCGTTGCCTACTCTGAGACCAACACATTTAATTTTAAGCACTCATTTGGTGTGTTAAAACTCAGCCTTAAACTTATGGAAGGTAAGACAGGTTCAGTTCAGAGTATAACAGTAACAGACAATGGGGGTAAACAACTTTGGGGTACATTTACAGTTAATCCTCAGACAAGTGCGGCTGCCACATATAGCACAGGCGGAACATCATCTGTAACCCTTAACTGTACAAGTGTGGCACTAAGCACAAGCACAGCCACAGATTTCTGGATTGTAGTTCCTGCTGGGGCGTTTGCAAGCGGATTTGACGTAACGGTAACATCAACAGATGATATAGAGATAACACTGTCAACCACAAAAGCCAATACTATTAAAGCAGGTGAGGTTAATAAGATGCCTGTACAGACAATTGAGTTTGTAGTGCCAACCACAGGCGAGGCAGAGATAACAGGCGGAACCAAAGTTAAGTGGGTTCAGTTGTGGGAGAATGGTCCTAAGTGGGCTGTGTACAATGTAGGTGCCACCGCTGCAACTGGCACAGATAGCTATGGTGGCTACTACTGCTGGGGTGGCAGTTATAAAAATGGGAATGGAATAGCTTGGCAAGATGACCACAACAAAGGCACTGGCTCTCTTACAGGCGACACTGACACCGCTACTAAGTTGTGGGGTTCTAACTGGCAGATGGCTACAAAAGCAGACTATGAGGCTCTTCTTGCCAACTGTGATGTAACGTGGAAATCAGCAACAAGCGAATATGGTGTTGCAGGCAGGCTCTATACAGGAAAGGGTGACTATTCTGGCAACTCCGTATTTTTCCCCACTGCGGGCTACTGCGACAGTTACGGAGTCTTCAACGCTGGCAGTATCGGCTACTATTGGAGTTCTACGCCTAATGGCAGTGGCAGCGCCTACCGCCTGGGCTTCGACTCAGACAATCACAAAGTGTTCGGCAACAGCCGCGGCTACGGGTATTCTGTGCGTGCGGTTTTGGCAGAGTAATTAAGCCACAGCCCCGTCATTAAAGATATCTCACTTCGTTCGATATGACGAAGGTGTATGCTTAAGATGACATTCTACAACGGGTCAAGGGAGCATAACCGCTCCTTTGACCTGTTTGTTTTTTATTTGCAATTATATAGAAAAAAGTTGTATATTTGCGGTTAAATAATCCAATATTTTTGTGATGTGAATTATGTCTGATTCAGTAGTTTTAATTCCTACATATAATGAGAAGGAGAATATAGAGAATATCATTAGAGTGGTGTTCGCACTGCCTCGCAAGTTTGATATTCTTGTAATAGACGACGGCTCACCCGATGGCACAGCCACCATAGTAAAGGGGTTGCAGAAGGAGTTTGCAGATTCTCTGTTTATTATGGAAAGGGCTGGTAAGCAGGGGCTTGGACGTGCCTATCTTGCAGGTTTCAAGTGGGCTCTTGAGCGTGATTACGGGTTTGTATTTGAGATGGACGCAGATTTTTCTCACAATCCTAATGACCTTCTAAAGCTTTACGATGCCTGTACAACAGGCGGTGCCGATGTTGCCATAGGCTCACGTTATGTATCGGGTGTAAATGTGGTGAATTGGCCTATGGGCAGGGTGCTTATGTCTTATTTTGCATCTAAATACGTAAGAATAGTAACGGGGCTTCCTATAGCTGATACCACAGCAGGATTCAAATGCTACAGGCGTGAGGTGCTTGAGACTATTGAACTTGATAAAATAAAATTTGTGGGCTACGCTTTCCAAATAGAGATGAAATTTACCGCCTATAAGTGTGGCTTTACAATAAAAGAGGTGCCTATTGTCTTTGTAAACCGCGAATTGGGTACATCAAAGATGAGCGGAGGCATATTCTCAGAGGCTCTGCTTGGAGTTATTAAACTGAAACTTGGCAGTATAGGCAGAAAGTATCCTCAAAAGAGATGATTTTAATTAAGAACGCACATATTGTAAATGAGGGTGAGGCGTTTATAGGCTCTATTCTTATAGAGAACGATATTATTTCCAAGATTATACGTAAAGGCAGGCCTGTACCACAGTGTGAGGTAGGTTCTGTCATTGATGTCAAGGGACTTACTCTTATTCCTGGCGTAATAGATACTCATGTCCATTTCCGTGACCCCGGATTTCCTGAAAAAGCCGATTTTGAGACGGAGAGCCGTGCGGCAGTGGCAGGTGGGGTTACATCGGTGCTTGATATGCCTAATACAAAACCTCAGACCACATCGGTTGAGGCTTGGCAAGGTAAAATGGATATGGCTGCCACCAAATCCTATTGCAACTATGGTTTTTTTATAGGTGCCACCAATGATAATTTAGAGGAACTGAAAATGGCGGATTACTCCAAGATTTGTGGAGTAAAACTGTTTCTTGGTTCATCTACGGGCGGTATGCTGGTATCTGATGGCAGTACGCTGGAACAAATCTTTAGAGATGTACCTGCCCTTATTATGGTTCACGCAGAAGATGAGGCTGTCATCGCTAAAAATAAAGAGCATTACCTTAAACTTTACGGTGATAATGTGCCTATAGAGTGCCACCCTGCAGTAAGGAGTGTGGAGGCTTGCTACAAGGCTTCATCGTATGCGGTAGGTCTGGCTAAGAAGTATGGCACAAGGCTTCATGTTGCCCATGTAAGTACAGAGAAGGAACTTGAACTTTTTGCAAACAAGCCTATAACGGATAAGTGCATTACGGCAGAGACGTGTCCGCACTACCTCTATTTCTGTGATTTGGATTATAAAAGGCTTGGTGCAAGAATAAAATGCAACCCTGCCATAAAGAGCCTTGCAGATAAGAAATCCCTGCTACGTGAGCTGTCATCAAACAAGATAGATACAATAGGCACAGACCATGCTCCGCATTTGCTTTCAGATAAAGAGGGATACCTATTCAGTGCCGCATCGGGTATGCCGTCTGTACAATTCTCTCTACAGGCTATGATAAACCTTGTGGATAAAGGTTTTCTGACAATAGAGAATTTGGTTGAAAAGATGTGCCACAATCCGGCACAAATCTTCCGCATAAAGGACAGAGGCTTTATCAGAGAGGGCTACAAAGCAGACTTAACCCTTATAAATAGAGACAGAAAAGAGGTTGTAAACTCCTTAAAAGTGCTTTCTAAATGTGGCTGGACACCGTATGAGGATATGGAATTCCACTCATCGGTGGCTATGACTATAGTTAACGGACAAGTGGTTTATGACGGTTCTGATTTTATAACCCGATGTCCACAACCCCTCACTTATGGTTCTTGATTTTCCGCAAACATTATGGAACAGAATGAGTTAAAAGAATTGCTTGATAATCTGTATTTTAAGTACAATACGCCCGATTTTATAGAACCTGACCCCATAAGCATACCACACAGTTTCAGCCGTAAAGAGGATATAGAGGTCAGCGGATTTTTTGCTTCCACCATAGCGTGGGGCAACCGCAAGGCAATAGTTAAGAGTGCAAACCGTATGATGGACTACATGGGGCGTGAGCCATACAGGTTTGTAGCAGAGGCAAGCAATAAAGAAATAGAGTCTCTTGGTACGTTTGTTCACCGCACATTCAGCGGAGAGGATTTCAAGGCGTTTGTACTTATGATGCGTGCTGTGTGTGCAGGATACGGCTCTTTAGGAAACTTCTTTGAACAAAAATATATTGAAACAGGCGATATCCGCCGTGTGCTTTCCCTATTCAGAACAGAATTTTTAAGTGCAGAGCATAACCCACATGCCGATAAGCATATATCTTCAATAGACAAGGGTGCCGCCTGCAAGCGTCTGTGTATGTATCTGCGTTGGATGGTACGTCATGATGATGGCGGTGTGGATTTTGGTCTGTGGCGTAAAATCCCTGCCTCTGCCCTGTATCTTCCACTGGATGTCCACAGTGGCAATATAAGCCGTCAGTTAGGCTTACTTACTCGTAAGCAGAGCGATTGGAAAGCGGTGGAGGAGGTAACATCAGCACTTCGCACCTTTGACCCCTCAGACCCCACCAAGTATGACTTTGCCCTGTTTGGCGTAGGAATCAATCAAGCCCTTTAACCACTATCACAAACTCCCCTTTGGGTTCGGTGGTTTTGAAGTGGTCTATTAGTTCTGCTATGGTGCCGTAGAGGGTCTCGTTGTGGATTTTGGAGATTTCACGGCTCACCGATGCCTCCCTATCTGCACCAAACACCTCTGCAAACTGCGTTAAGGTTTTAAGTACCCTATACGGAGATTCGTAGAAAACCATAGTGCGTGGCTCTGTGGCAAGTTCCTTTAGGCGTGTCTGTCTTCCCTTTTTCTGTGGCAGGAATCCCTCAAAACAGAAGCGGTCCATAGGTAGCCCTGAGTTTACAAGGGCAGGAATAGCGGCAGTTGCACCTGGCAGACACTCCACCTCTATGCCGTTTCTTACACACTCACGCACAATAAGAAAACCAGGGTCTGACAATCCAGGTGTGCCGGCATCGGAGATAACGGCGGCAGTCTGACCGACTTTAAGCCTATCCATTACGCTCTCAAGGCTTTGATGCTCATTATATTTATGGTGGGCAAAAAGTGGGGTGTGAATGTCAAAATGTTTCAGAAGCACACTGCTGGTGCGTGTGTCTTCGGCAAGAATGAAATCCACATCCTTTAACACTTGAATGGCACGCATTGTCATGTCATCAAGATTACCTACCGGTGTCGGAACTATGAATAATTTAGGCATTATATGCTTTGCGTTTAAGAATCTCCTTAAAATAGATTACCGTCTCGTCATCATCTTTCCAATCAAAGTTCTCATCAAGGTATTTTATTGCCTCTGTGTATGAGGATACTGCATTTAGAAAATCTATGGTGGCTCCCATCAACTCTGCATCGCCGTTAAACAACTCACGTTGGAAACGGATACGGTCATTAAGCCCTATTGCCTTGTGTAAATCCGCTATAAGCCTTCCGTCAATATGTGGAGATGGTGATTCGGTGATTTCGCTCCTTAACTCCTTAACTCCTTCACTCCTTAACTCCTTAACTCCTAAACTCCTAAACTCCTGAACCAACTCTTTCAGTTTCCCCATTTCCGCCTCAATATTGGCGATTGTTGAATTTATTTCTTTAAATAGTTCCTCTTGTTCCATATATTTTTATTATTTTTGCAAAATTACAAAAAATATTTCAAAAAGTGAACTCTGAATCTTTCTTTTCAAAACCATTTAATCTGGACAGGACCGTAAGGGTGGCTGGCTCATTGATTATAATAATAGGCTTGCTGCTACTTATAGGTAGCCTCAGTGGGGTGCTGCTTCCGTTTTTTGCCGCTTGGCTAATAGCCTATATGCTTAATCCGTTTGTAGATTTTCTGCAAAATAAGGTTAGGTTACGCAATAGGGCGGTATGTGTTATCTTTACCATCGTATTGTTGATAGGTGTATTGGTGGCGGGCGGCACTTTGTTTGCCAAATCAGCCACTACAGAGGTGCGTATGGTTGAGGATTTAACAGAACAGTACCTTACATCGGGTACGGATTATAACATATCTCCAGAGACAAAGGCATTTGCGTCCAGAGTGCTTGAGAGTGTTGTAAAACATAAAGAGGAGATAGTACAGAAATTGCTGCCTACAGCCTACACTCTACTGTCATCATCATTTGAGTATTTGGCAAAACTGTTTGTGGTGTTCATTATGTTCCTGTACATATTCTTTATACTGATGGATTTTGACACGATGAAGGATTCTGCAGAGGAACTTGTGCCTAAACAGTACCGCAAGGTTACCCGTATGGTGTTCCATGATTTGGCTACAGGCATGGATATATATTTCCGTAAGCAGGCGTTGATTTCTGCCATAGTGGGGTGTCTGTTTGCCATCGGGTTCAGTATTATAGGACTGCCTATGGGTATATCAATGGGGCTGCTTGTAGGCTTGCTTAATATGGTTCCGTATATGCACACATTAGGTATGATACCACCTATATTTGTGGCGTTGGTACAGTCTGCCCGTACAGACCAAAGTTTCTGGATGACAGTGCTTTGGATTATTATTACATTCTGCATTGTCCAGCTTATCATAGATTTGGTGCTGACACCTAAGATTATGGGCAAGGCAACCGGACTTAAACCTGCCGTAATACTTTTGGCATTATCTGTATGGGGGTCTCTACTTGGGGTGCTTGGTATGATTATAGCATTGCCTGTCACCACTATGATAATTTCTTACTATAAGCATTTTGTAATAGAGAGAAAACACAGCGATGAACTTATAGCACAAAATGAAGAAAAACGAAGAGGAAAATAATAAATTACCCGATGAGGTTGTCCGCTACAAAGATAATCCTGACGGTTTCTTTGATGCGGAGGAGTACTTCAATGTGGCTGACTACTATGAGGGTGAGATAGATGTTGACAGTGCCATTGCAGTGATAAGGCGTGGATTGTCTGCATATCCTAACGACATTGCATTAAGGTATGAATTTGCACGTCTGCATATAGTGGCAGGTGATTTGATTGAGGCGGAGAGGCTGTTTAATGTTATGCTTGAAGACAGCGGCACTGTCGATTCTGAGGATATATTGGGTATAAAGTTAATGCTTGCAAAAATCCATATTGAGCGGTGTGACTTTATCTCCATAGATAAAGAGGTGAAACAGGTTAACAGTTGGATTAAGGGGGTGAGCGATGACGCTGCCATTGACTCTTTTCTTGATTTTGCCACATCGTTTTACCAGTGTTTTATGTACTCGTATGCCATTGATATTCTTAAAAAAGGTCATAAGCGTTTCCCTGATAACATACATATATTGGAGAGTTTGATAGAATGCTATGTAAAGGATAAATCAGATTATAAAAGCGGTATTAAGTATTGTGAGAAAGCGTTGGACGTCGCACCATATAATGAGAAACTATGGTTTAAGTTGGGGTGGCTGCACCGCTACAGTGATAATTACAAAGAGGCTATTAATGCATTTGATTATGCCACTTCAATAAATGCTAAGGCGTACGATGCATGGCACGCTATGGGAGATTGCTATGTGAAGTTGGAAAATTATGAACGTGCCTGTGAATGCTATCTTAAGGTGTTGAGTAAAAAGAATCCTGGTATTAAGGATTACAATCTGGTGGCGGACATGTACAACTACACCGATAAATTCTCAAAAGCAAGAGAGTATTACAATAAGTCATTGGATATAGACGAGGATAACGCTGAGGCTCTGTTTGGTATAGGAATGAGTTATTTTCTTGATTCAGAAGATAAAGAGACCAACGCCTCAAGGGCTGTATATTGGATAAAGCGTGCATTGAACGAGGATTCAGACAATGAGTTTTACTGGCTGGTGCTTGGGGAATGCTATTTTATCACTGATAATTGGGGCCATGCCATTTTTGCCTATCACAGGGCGTTGGATATCAACCCTTCACAATCGAGTGCGTTTGTAAAGTTAGGACAGGCATACTGTGCCATAGGGGATTATGATGAGGCTATATTTCACTTAAACAAGGCTAAACTATTAGACCCCGATTCCAGAACAGTTGCAATATCGCTTGCCATAACATATTATTTTTTAAAGGAATACACAAACGCAAAGTATTATCTTATGCATGCCATCAGGCAGGATTCTAGTGCCGATTCCGTGTTTCTGTCCATTCATCCGCATGCTAAAAAATTTGTAGAAAACGTAAAAAAATTAGTATGAAAAAATTTTTTGTATCTTTAATATTACTATTCATTGTCCACTTTGTTGAGGCTTTGCCTCAACCATGTTCCGTCTTCGCTCGGCAGAGTCCAAACCAATTTGGCTCTGCCCTCGCTCATAGGAACAGTCAACTTTTAACTTTCAACTTTCAACTTTTAACTGTTCCAAAAGCCTCACAAGACGAAACCCTGCTTCAAAATGTAATTTCGTGGTATGACCGCAATACAAACTACGGCTCCATTATGGCACTTATGGCAGTTGAAAGCTCGTTTATTCCGTTTCCGTCAGAGGTGGTGATACCGCCTGCGGCATATATAGCGTCTGAACCCGATAGTGACCTTAATATATTTCTGGTGGTGCTGTTCGGCACCATCGGGGCATTGATAGGGGCATACATTAATTATTTTCTTGCTCTTTGGCTTGGCAGACCTATTATATACAAGTTTGCCGACACCAAATTTGCCCATGCACTGCTTATAGACCGTGAGGGAGTGGAAAAGGCTGAATCTTATTTTGTCAGTCACGGAAATTTATCTACATTTGTGGGCCGTTTTATACCAGCCATCAGGCAGCTTATATCAATACCTGCAGGGCTTTCAAAAATGAACTTGGGCAGTTTCACCCTTTATACGTTTTTGGGTGCCGCCATTTGGAATGCAGTGCTTGCATTGCTTGGTTATGTGGCTCACGGACAGAAGGATTTGATAGACAAATACAGCCATGAACTCTCAATAGTGCTTGTAGTGGCAGTGGCTTTAGCAATAGCGTATATAGTGATTAAACAGATAATTAAAAACAGAAAAAAATGAAAAAACATTTGGTGTCAGATTTGTTTGCGGTGGTAGGCAGACCATTGGCTCAGTCTTATTCCGCTACATATTGGAATGAGAAATTTGAGCAGAAAAAGTTGTTGGGTTGTCTGTTTGAGAACTTGGAACTTAAGACCATATCCCAGTTAAAGGATTTTATAGACACGCATAAAAATGCAAGGGGATTCTGTGTCACTATTCCGTTCAAGACCAGTGTTATGTCGCTGCTTGATGAGATAGATGAGACGGCACGTAACATTGGGGCTGTAAATTGCGTCAAGGTTAGGAAGAGTGATGACGGTGTAAAACTTATAGGCTACAATACAGATTGGGTTGGATTCAGTGAGATGATAAAGCCTATGCTTACGCCTGCACATAAAAAGGCTTTGATTTTAGGTACAGGCGGTGCCTCCAAGGCAGTATCGTATGCTTTTGATAAAATGGGTGTGGAGTATGATTTTGTATCAAGAGACAAGGATGGGTGCCTTAAATACGGTGATTTGACAGAAAAGGTAATCAATGACCATCTTATTATAGTGAATGCCACTCCGTTGGGCAGTTTTCCCAATACAAAAGAGTGCCCCGATATTCCATACGAGTTCATTACGCCGGACCACGTGGTGGTGGACTTGATATATAACCCTATCCGCACCTTGTTCCTACAACAGGCGGAGCTTAAAGGTGCCGCCATCAAGAACGGATGGGAGATGTTTACAAAACAAGCCGATGAAGCGTGGCGAATTTTTTTTAATAAACAATAATATTGTTGTTTTTAAGTTATATAAGACAGTAACAATATTATTAACACTTTTAAATTACGTGAATTATGAAAAAAATTAGTTTGATTGTTATGGCTGTAGCAGCCATTTTTATGTGTGTGTCATGCAAAAAGGAAGACCCGGGAAAGAACAGTCCGGAAATTAGTAAAGAAGAATCCAGTGTGGTTGGAAAATGGGTGGAGCAACAGATTGAGTATGAGGGCAAAACGTATTCAATTACTGAATTTCAGAAGTATGCAATGGAATCTGAAAATCTGGTATTGATATCACTTTCTATGGCAGCGGTGGATATGACTTTTGATTTTAAGTCAGATAAAACGTGTATCCTTACTCAGGTTGGACAGTCGATGAAGGGTAGTTGGTCTGTATCAAAACAAGATGTGACGGTTGATTTTAAAAAGGAGATAATATATTTTAAACATAAGGATGGAAAATTGTTTTATACTATCTCAATGCCAAATATGTTTGACGGGTCAACAGTAACTATCAATGTGATATTCGAGAAACAATAAGAAAGAAATTGAAATAATCATGAAAAAATTAATTTTATTGGTTGTAGCAGCCGTTGCGTTTTGTTCTTGCGATCAGATTGCAAAACACTCTTCTGCTTATAAGCAGATGACTTTAGAGAGAGATTCTCTTGCCGCAGTACAAGAGAAGACAGTTGCAGAAATGGATAACTATCTGTCCATAATCAGTGAGGTGGATTCCAATTTTCAAATCATTAAGGAGAATGAGGATTACATCAGTGTGAATGCCAACGGCGATGGTGTGCCTAACAATGATTGGCGTGCCCGTATGGCAGATAATTTTTATGCAATAAACTCTATTTTGGAGGCTAATAAGGCAAAAATAGCGGAGTTGCAGTCTAAGGTTGACAATGGCAGTATCCAGTCATCCCAGCTTAGGAAAACCGTTGCCAGACTTACAGCCCAGCTTGAAGAGAAAAATCAGGAGATATTGGCATTGCAGCAGGAGTTGGAGAAAAAGAACATCAGAATAGACAGTCTTGTTGTAGAGAATACGCTTATGACAGAACAGGCTCGCCAAATGGTTGCGGATATGGAAGAACAGAATAAGACGATTCAGAATCAAGATGAGGCTCTTAACCGTGCATACTATTTGATTGCCACTAAAAGCGAATTGAAGGAAAATGGTATTGATGCCAAAAATATGAGTTCCACATTCCGTAACGGATTGTTTACCGCTATAGATATTCGTGACGTTGAGGTTATTCCTACAAACGCAAAACGTGCTAAGGTGCTTACCAAGCATCCTGCCACGTCATACACGTTAGAGCGTGATGAAAATCGGATGTATGTGCTTGTAATTAGGAACGCCACTGATTTTTGGAGCACGTCAAAACACTTGATTATAAAGGTTGATTAAGTATAGACACATATTTTTTGATTGGGACAGCACGTTGTGGAATTTCTCGGTTAATTCAGAGAAGGCACTTAACGTGTTGTTCCGTAATTATGGCTTTGAGCGTTTCTTCCCCGATTTCAACACGTTCCACACCATATATAGGAACAGGAATTTAGAGTTATGGGAGGATTATGCCTTGGGTAAAATAAAGCGTGAGTTTCTTGAGACAGAGCGTTTTGAGTATCCTTTCCGTCATATAGGCGTAAGCCCCGATGAAGCCTGCGTGCAGATAAATGCCCTAAAAACAGAGTATTTGCGTATGCTTGGAGAACAGACCGTACTCAATGACGGGGCAAAAGAGGTGCTTGAGTATTTTAAGTCAAAAGGTTGCAAACTGTATGTCATATCCAACGGATTCAGTCAAGTCCAGCATTGTAAGATAGATCGTTCAGGACTGAAGGATTATTTTACAAAGATATTCCTTAGCGAGGATATAAAGGAGCATAAGCCGCAAAAGGCATTTTTTGACTATATGCTTAAAAGTTCCAACGCCCGTAAAACTGAGAGCCTTGTTGTGGGAGATAACTTTACCGCCGATATTGCAGGAGCCCGTAACGCAGGCATAGACCAAGCCTACTATGCACCCGCCTATAACGGCGAACCCTTGCCATTCCAACCAACGTACATAATCAGTTCCCTTCGTGAACTGATTATTAATTGAAAATTGAAAGTTATTTTTTACTTTTAACTTTCAACTTTCAACTTTTAACTATTATGAGAATAATTGAAACCCACGCCCACCTTGATGACCCTCAGTATGCTGAGGATTTGGATGCTGTTGTGCTTAGGGCAAAACAGGCAGGAGTTGAGAAAATCCTGCTTGCAAGTGTCACAATGCGTGATATAGATAAACTTAAAGCCCTTGAAAATCGCTATCCTGGCTATGTTTATACCATGATTGGCATTCATCCTCAAGAGGTGAATGCGGCATCATATAAAGATGAACTTGATGCCTTTGACAGAGCCATTGCCGATGGTAAATATATTGCTGTGGGAGAGATAGGTATGGACCTATATTGGGATAAGACCACACGTGCGGAACAGGAGATTGTATTTCGTCATCAGATAGAGGCTGCCGTTGAAATAAACTTGCCGATAGCCATTCATGCAAGAGAGGCTTTTCAACCCACGGTAGATATTCTAAGGGAGTTTGATAAAACTAAGTTGCGTGGTGTGCTGCATTGTTTCTCCGGAGCACCTGAAAATGCCCAAACAATGATGTCATTAGGTGATTTCTATTTTGGAATAGGCGGTGTCTCCACCTTTAAGAACGCCAAGTTTACAGAACGTCTTGCAGAGATTCCACTTGACATGATTGTTCTTGAGACAGACTGCCCGTATCTTGCCCCTACTCCACATCGGGGAGAGAGGAACGAGCCGTCGTTTTTGCCGTTTATAGCAGACAAATTAGCGGCTGCTTATGGTAAGACAGTGGAGGAAATAGGGGAAATTACCACAAATAATGCCGAAAGATTATTTTTTTAGCATTTTTATTTTGCCTTTTGCTGTAAATTTTGTAACTTGCACCCGATTAACATTGGAGAGATGCTCGAGTGGCTGAAGAGGCACGCCTGGAAAGCGTGTATGCGCCTAAAGCGTATCGCGGGTTCGAATCCCGCTTTCTCCGCATTGTTGATTACTGTAAAATACTGAATTATAATTACTAACAATCAATATTAACATTTAATTTTAAAAACAAAAGTATGAAAAAGTTATTTGCAGTATTAGCGTTTATCGCTAGTGTAAGTTTTATGAGCGTTTACGCTCAGGATGAGCAGGCTCAAGACGAAGCTGTAGCCGCTCAAGAACAAGTTGCTGAGGCTCCTGCTGAAGAAGTGGCTCCCGCTGCCGAAGAAGTTGAGACAGGTCTTCACCAAGCATTGAAAACAAAGTTCATTGAAGGTGGTGCAGGCTTCATGAGTTCTGTTGCATTGTGTCTTATCTTAGGTTTGGCTATTGCTATTGAGCGTATCATTTACTTAAGTCTTGCTACAGCAGATTCAAAGAAACTTCTTTCTGACGTGGAGAAGGCACTTGATGGTAAGGATTTGGAGGCTGCTAAAGAGATTTGCCGCAATACTCGTGGTCCTGTAGCCGCTGTATTCTATCAGGGTCTTATGCGTATAAACGAGGGCGTTGATATTGCAGAGAAATCTATAGTTGCTTACGGAAGCGTTCAAGCAGGTCTTCTTGAGAGAAACCTTTCTTGGATTGGTCTTTTCATCGGTTTGGCTCCTATGTTAGGATTCATGGGTACTGTAATCGGTATGATTGAGGCATTTGACCGTATCCAACAGGCTGGTGATATTTCCGCTACCATTGTAGCAGGTGGTATCAAGGTTGCTCTTATCACAACAGTTGCCGGTCTTATCGTTGCTATTATTCTTCAGTTATTCTATAACTACATTTTGTCACGTATAGAGGCATTGGTAGGTGATTTGGAGGATTCTTCAATCTCTATGCTAGATATCCTTATGGCTAAATGTATTAAGAAGTGATTTCATTACAGGAGAATTTAATTATGGAGAATAAAATTTCAAAAATATCGATGTGGGTGCTGTTCGGCATTACAATCATAGTAGCCGCTTTGTTCTATCTTGGTGGTTATGTTGATGTTAATGCAGAGTACCCGGAACCAATATTTACAGAGCAACTTATGTGGCTTATGTATGCATTTGTGGCTATCGCCGCTCTATTGGTTCTTGTGGCTGCTATAGCCAATATCGCTATGGATTTCAGAAAAAATCCTAAGAGTGCCATCAAATCCATCTGTGGTGTGGGTGCCCTAATATTGGTTATGATTATTTCTTATTGTGTATCAAGTGGAGATGCCGTTAACGTTCTTGGTCTTGAAGAGGAGGTTTCAACAGACACTCTTAAGATGGTTGATATGCAGTTATATACAATTTACGTATTGCTTGTTGTAGGTATTATACTTATGATTTGCAGTAATTTTGCTAAAAAATTAAAATAAAATCAGCATTATGTCTAAGAAAAAAGTACCTGAGATAAACTCCAGCTCAACCGCTGATATAGCGTTCCTGCTGTTGGTATTCTTTTTGATGACCACTACAATGGCTGTAAACAAGGGCCTTTCACGCCGTTTGCCGCCTCCTGTACCCGCTGATCAGAAAACAGAAGACTTAAAGGTTAAAGAGCGTAATGTCTTTGTTGTGCTTATCAACTCAGAGAACCAACTTTTGGTTCAGAATGAGTACATGAATGTAGCCAACCTTAAAGATAAGGCTAAAGAGTTTATTCTCAATGCAAATGATGACCCGAATCTGCCTGAAAAAGTGCCTATGGATGTGGAGTTCTTTGGAAACGTAATGGTTACAAAAGATCACGTAATCTCACTTCAGAATGATCGTGGAACATCTTACTCAAAGTATATTGAAGTTCAAAACGAGCTTGTAGCCGCATATAATGAGCTTCGTAATGATTTAGCACAGCAGAAATGGGCTATAAATTACGATGAATTGAATGAAGACCAACAAAAGGCCATTCAGAAAATTCTGCCTCAGAAAATATCGGAAGCCGAGCCTAAAAATTATGGAGGAAAGAAATAATGGGACGTTTTAGAGATACTTCTTCATCAAAAGAGATACCTGCTATCAGCACCGCTTCTCTTCCTGACATTATCTTTATGTTGCTATTCTTCTTTATGATTTCAACATCAATGAAGGAAGTTGACTATAAAGTAGGTATTAAGGCTCCTGAAGCTACTGAATTGGTTTCTTTGGAGAAAAAGACATTGGTCCGTTTCATATATGTGGGTCAGCCTTTGCCAAAGTACAGGGCACAATACGGCTCCGAGCCTCGTATTCAATTGGATGATGCTTTTGCTGAAGTTTCCCAAATAGAGAACTATATAGTTGCAGAGCGTTCCGCTATGCCTGAGACAGACCAAGACCTTCTTACCGTATCACTTAAAATAGATAAGGAATGTAAGATGGGTATTGTTACTGATATAAAACAGGCGTTGCGTAGAGCGTATGCCCTAAAGATAAACTATTCAGCAATTCAGCGTGCAAATTCCAATTTTTAGTGGTATCTTTTCCACTTTCGCCTCAGTCATTTAGGTACACTAAACTCCTTCGGCGGAAAGCGGAAAATCTACTCACTAAAAAGTAAGGAATTATTATAAAATAAGGTGATAAAAATTTTTTATCACCTTATTTTTTTGTAAATTTGCGGTGCTTCTAAATTATAGTAAAAACAATGAGAAAGTGTATTATATTTGCTTTGGCTGTGTTGTCAGCAGTGTCTGTAAGTGCTTTTGAATTAAGACAGCCTATGGATTTGCCGCTTGAACTGTCCGCTAATTTCGGAGAGTTAAGACCTAACCATTTTCATTCAGGACTTGATATGAAAACACAACAGCGCTTAGGACAACCGGTATATTCAGTATATGACGGTTATGTGTCAAGAATCAGTGTTTCCGCTACAGGATACGGGAACTGCCTATATGTAAACCATCCGGAGATTGGACTTACTTCCGTATATGGACATCTTTACTATTTTGAGCCTGAAATTGACTCTCTCTTAAAGGAAAGGCAGTATGCGGAGCAAAGATTTGACGTTGATTTTCTTTTGGAGCCCGATGCCTGTCCTGTTAAAAAAGGAGACAGAATAGCAACAAGTGGTAATAGTGGCTCATCAGGTGGTCCTCATCTTCATTTTGAAATAAGGGATATGAATAGTGAGATAGTGATGGACGCACAACGTTTTTACTATATAAAAGATACAACATCTCCACGTTTCCATAGAATTTTTATTACCCCTGTACCGGGTGAGGGTGTTGTGGCTGGTGGTGCAATGACAAAAGATTATTCAATGGAACAACTTAAGACACCTGTTAAGGCATACGGTAGAATAGGTATCGGTGTAAAGGCAAATGAATATATGACAGGTTCTGCAAATGTTTATGGTGTTCGCTCATTGAAAATGGAGGTTGATGGAAAAACCAAGTTTCTGTATAATATAGAACAATTCAGTTTTGACAGTACAAGATATATAAACTCTTTCATTGATTATGAATTATGGAGAAAGGGCAAGGGTATGGTTATGAAAACATATTTACCAGATAATCCTTGTATGGAGTTTATTAGAGAACAAACAGACGGAGGTTACCTGCTGATTGATGAAAACAGAGACTATAAGGTTAAACTGACCATTACTGACTACAGAAACAATGAGTCAACCTTTGATTTTACAATTAGAGGAGACAGTACGGTTATTCCTATTGTTTCAGCGTATAACGGAGGCAGGTATTTTATGTGGAATTACAGTAATAGTATTGTTGAAGATGACTTTTACTTTAAACTGCCTAAGGGTTCTCTGTATAACACATTGTATTTCAAATACAAATGTAAGGTGGATTCTACGGCTTGTTCAAATATACATCAGGTTCACTACTCATACGTGCCTTTGCAGAAGTATGCTGATATAAAAATTAAGTTGACCAATGACACACTTGTCAATAAGAACCAATATTATATAGGCTATAGTGTGGACGGAAGATATTACAGTTATTCTAAAGGCTCCTATGATAATGGTTGGATGGTTGGAACCACAAGGGCATTGGGATTTTATAGGGTATTGACAGACCAGACCAAACCTACATTAAAGTATCTTGGGGTAAAGGCAAACACAATAAAATTTTCCGCCAGTGATGGTGAAAGTGAGTTGGATAGGTTTGAAGGGTATGTTGATGGTAAATGGGCTCCTTTTTATTACGATGCCAAAAGTCACACCATAACATATACTTTTGATAAAAAGAGGGTTGAATCAGGAAAAAAACACAGTGTGTCACTCACTGTATATGACCACTGCGGAAATGCCTCAACGTTCAAAACCTCAGTTCAGTGGTGATTTAGAGAGTTACGCTTACCTTCTCTATGTCGCCACCGATAGGCGGGTTTAATTTAGAAACTGTAACTTTTGCGCTGCTTATGGACGTAAACTCTTTAAGCAGTGCCTTTTTTATGCGGTATGCCACATTCTCTATAAGGTGGCTTGGAATCATCATCTGCTCTTTAATTACATTATAGACTTCTGCATAGTTCACCGCCTTGTCCACATTGTCCGTATCAACGGCATCCGTTGCATCGTAGGTATATTCCACATCTACAGTAAAGTAGGTGCCTATTTTCTGCTCTGTGTCAAAACAGCCGTGATGGGCGTAGAACTGCATGTTATTTAATGTTATCCTGCACATATAGGGTCAAGGGTCAGGGGACAAGGGTCAAGGATAAATAATTATAGTCTCAAATATTTACGCAAAGATATATATTATTTATTAAAAAATCGGTATATTTGTACTCATAAAAATAAGTATTATGAAACTTTTGGAAAACAAAGTGGCGCTTATTACAGGTGCCGCACGTGGAATAGGTAAGGCTATAGCCTTAAAATATGCATCAGAGGGTGCAAATGTGGCATTTACAGATTTGGTTATAGATGATATTGCAAATGCTACGGTAAAAGAGATAGAGGCTTACGGTGTTAAGGTTAAGGCGTATGCAAGTAACGCCGCCAATTTTGATGAGGCTCACGCAGTTATAGAGTCTGTTGTTAAGGATTTTGGCAAGATAGACGTTCTTGTAAACAATGCAGGCATTACCAGAGATACCCTTATGCTGCGTATGACAGAGGCTCAATGGGACGCTGTAATTACCGTAAATCTTAAATCAGCGTTTAACTTTATGCACGCCGCCGCCCCTGTAATGATGAAACAGCGTGGAGGCTCAATCATAAGTATGTCGTCAGTGGTTGGTATAGGCGGAAACGCAGGTCAATGTAACTATGCCGCTTCCAAGGCGGGACTTATTGGTCTTACAAAATCTATGGCTAAGGAGATTGGACCACGTGGTGTGCGTGTAAACGCTATCGCTCCAGGCTTCATAATAACTGAGATGACAGCCGCTTTAAGTGATGAAGTGCGTGAGCAATGGGTTAAGAATATTCCCCTACGCCGTGGCGGCACTCCTGAAGATGTGGCTAATGTGGCTACGTTCCTGGCTTCTGATTTATCCACATACGTTACAGGGCAAGTAATACATGTCTGCGGCGGCATGAGCTAATTTAGTTTCTTAATGGTATTTTCCTTATCTTTTCCTCGGTCATTTAGTCCACTAAACTCCCTCGGAAAACCTAAGGAAAATCCTCATTAATAAATCTAAATTACTTATCTTTAATAAGGGTGATTTACTTATCGAGAGTGAACATTTCTGCGTCCTTCCAAACAGGGGCTTTTTCTCTATTGCTTTCAAGGGCGTATTTATTGAGGGTTATGACCTTGGCTTCTTCTGTGGAGTCTGTGCAACGCCCTACTATTCTGCCTCTGAAATCAACCGCTTGTGAGCCACCTACATATTTAATGTAGTTTCCGTCTGTGCCTATACGGTTGCTTGCAACTGCGTAGGCTTGGTTCTCTATAGCCCTTGCCGCAATAAGTGTCTCCAATACATTCTGACGGCTTACAGGCCATTGAGTAGTGCAGAACAATACATCGTACTCTAAATTGCGGTTACGTGTCCAAACGGGGAATCGTAGGTCATAGCATATACATAATGATACGTTCCAGCCTCTATAGTTAAAGACAAGCCTTTTGTCTCCAGGGGTAAAGAACTGTTTTTCCCAACCTATAAACAGGTGGCACTTATCGTAGTAGTGTGCCGTTCCGTCAGGCTCAATGGCAAAGCCTCGGTTATAGTAAAGCCCGCCGTCTTCTGCAATGTAACTGCCTATAACAAGTGAATCGTAGCGTGCGGCCCACTCTTTGACTTTTTGTATTGTTCTACCCGATATAGGCTCTGCAAGTGCCTGTGCATTGGAACTGAATCCTGTAGAGAACATCTCTGGCAGTAATATTACATTAAACTCATCTGTAGTGCTGCTTATCAACCGTTCCACATTGCTGAGGTTTGCTTCAATGTTTTCCCAAACAATGTCCGTCTGTAGAACAAGAACTTTAAAATCCATCGCCAAGTGAGAATTTTTTAGGGTGAAGGGCTGTAACTCCTATATACTTTGACTTAATGGTACGGATATCTTCTTCCTCGTTATCAGTGGGGTGGAATAAGTCCAAAATTACTATCTCCTTTTTCTTGTAATCCATACCCACCACAAGAATAGGAACACCGGCATTCTTGGCTATGTGGTAGAATCCTCGTTTCCATTCGGGATTGCGTTGCCTAGTTCCTTCAGGGGTGATGGCAAGGTGTAAGTGAGTTTTCTGTCGGAACAGTTCTGCCAAAGTCACTGTCATGTTAGAGCGTCTGTCGCGGTCTATTCCAATAGCTCCACGCCTACGCATAAAGGTGCCGAAAGGCGGTCTTAACCACTCCCTTTTTATAAGAAAAGATACCTTTAAACCAAGCGATGAGTAGAATAATTTGCCTATTATAAAATCAATGTTTGAGGTGTGTGGGGCAAGGCAAATTACAAACTTATCCAAGGGTGGAATCTCTCCATTGAGTTTCCATCCTAGTATTTTTAATATAGCGGCACAAATTCTACGCACAAAATTTGCTTATAGTTTGTCTATCTCTTCAGAGAGATTGAGTACATCTTGAAGTATGGACTCTCCCAGCTTCTTATAATATGCTTTTACAATTTTCTTGTTCTCTTTGCCGTCTGTGCAGTTTACACGTTTGATAAAATCGGCATAATTGTCAGAAATTTTGTTAAGTAGGGCGGCGGTTTTTTCCTCGTCCTTTTTCTCTTTGTTGCAAAAAGTTGCAAATGCGTCAAGCATAAGGTCTGAATACAAATAGTTCAAATCCTTTTTTAGTCCTCTTTTACTAGCCATAGTCAGATTGTGTGAATATTTAATTCTACAAAAATAGTAAATTTTCTTGTTTATGCTTTATCTTTTCTGTGTTATTTTTTAACTTTGTGCAAAATTTATGACAAGAGTGTTAAAATACATAGTGCCTTTTGTGTTTGTCATCGGGTTGATGGCTGGGTGTGAAGCAGACAAAATAACCACATCTCCCGATGCCAAATTGAGTTTTAGTGTTGACACATTGCGTTTTGACACCATATTTACATCGCAAGGCAGCACCACAAAAAAAATCAAGATATACAATTGGTCAAAAAACAAAGTGGTTATCTCAAGCATATCGCTCAATGGAGAGTCGTTTAAGATAAATGTTGATGGCAGGAAGGGTTCTGATTTCAGGGATATTACAGTTAATGCAAAAGATAGTATTATGGTTTTTGTACAACTGTTTATAGACCCCAGTGATGGTAGGCTTCCGTTTATAGTAAGGGATTCCATAGTATGTTTGACTAATGGGAATGTGCAGAAAGTGCAGTTGGAGGCATACGGCAGAAACGCCAAACGTTTTACAAACTATACTTTTACATCAGATACCACTATAACAGACGCTATCGCCGTACTTGTCAAAGATACGTTATGGGTGCCTAAAAGCGTCAGACTTACCGTTACAAACGGTGCTACGCTCTATTTTTGTAAAAATGCTGTTATGATGGTTGACGGAACACTTGTGATTCAGGGAGAGCGGAGCAGATTTGTTACATTCAGAGGAGACCGCAGTGATTATATGAACACATCGCCGCCACTTAATTATGATATGGCTTCTGCTCAATGGGGTGGTATTAGATTTACAAGCAATAGTGAGGCTAATGTTTTTAATTTTGCAGAGATACGCAACTCATCAATAGGTATCGTGGTTGATTCTTTATGCAATGGCACGGAGGCTTTAAAAATAACTAATAGTAAAATTACCAATTCAAGTGGCAACCTGATAACGTCAACTGCAAATAACATTGTGCTGTGGAACTCATTATTATGCAACGCTGGTGGAAATATATTGCGTATAAACGGAGGCTCTCTTGATGTAAGACACTGCACTATTGCAAATTACTACAGTTTTACTTGGGGTTCAAGAACCGCAGCCAATATAAGGCTTGGTAATATGACTGAATTTGGTACGGTGATTCCGCTATCATCGGGTATATATAATACTATAATTTATGGCGGTTATAATAATGAGATTGTGTATAATAAAAAAGAGGGGGAAGAGGATAAGTGCGTATATACATTTGAGAACTGCCTTATAAAACTTGCAAATTCTAATGTAGATGAGCACTATACTGATTGTATTATAAATCAAAAACCTGAATTTGTGTTTGAGGGGTGGAGTGAGGATATAAGAAAACAAAATCCGCATCTGTATGATTTTCATTTGCGAAGCGGTTCGCCAGCTATAGGTACTGCAAAAAGAAGTATATCAGAAGAGCCTGCATTAAAGTATGATCTTGACGGTAATGACAGGACTTTGGACGAGTCAAGTGATATAGGGTGCTATGAATATTATTAATCTAACTATCAACTGGTTGATAGTTAGATTAAATGTATGATGTATGATGTTTGAAAGGGTTAAAATAGTAGGGTTGTTATTTTTGTTAGGGTGTGCCATACCTGCTTTTTGTCAGGAGCGTATCCGCATTATGAGTTATAATGTGGAGAATTTTTTTGACACTAAGGACGACACGCTTAAAGATGATATTGCATTTACACCAGAGGGCGATTATCACTGGACACAGGCAAGGTATAAGGCTAAGAGTGGCAATATAGCCAAGGTGATTACAGCCGTAGGTGAGTGGGACGGAGTGGCAATAGTAGGGCTTTGTGAGGTGGAGAATGATTACGTGCTTAACACGCTGACCAGGTATTCTCCGCTAAAAAATGCAGGTTACAGGTATATTCATTATGAGAGCCGTGACCCACGTGGCATAGATGTGGCTATGCTATATAATCCCAAACAAGTAAAAGTAGTGGAGTCAAGACCTATACAAATATCATGTACAGGCAAGTCCAAGCGTAGCCGCGATGTGCTGTATGCCAAAACGGTGGTATTTAAAAGAGATACACTACATATATTCATCTGCCACACGCCGTCAAGAATAGGTGGGGCAGAAAAGTCATCGTGGAAACGTGAGTGCGTTACTTCTGCCGTAAAGGTTATGGCTGATTCCATAAATTATAAGGGCAATGCCAATATAGTCATTATGGGCGATTTTAATGATACGCCTGATTGCAAGAGTATGGCTGAGGCTTTGAACGCCAAATACCCCGATGAGAACCATATAGATAGCAAATCATTGTATAATATGTTCTGGAAGTACCACGATGACGGGCGTGGCTCATATAAGTTTAAGGGAGAGTGGGATATGCTGGACCAAATCATAGTATCGGGTAACTTGCTAAAAAGCAACACTTTCTACACCACTCAGAATGATGCTGTGATTTTTGACGCTGATTTTATTATGGAGGATGATGTAAAGTTTTCAGATAAGAAACCTTCACGCACATATAACGGACGTAAGTATATTGGCGGCTATTCAGACCATCTGCCCATATACATAGACCTATTCAGAGGCAAACCTAAAAAATGAGAAATGGACGTTGCCGTAAGTGCGTTCCTCTATAAAATTGGAATGCCCGTTAAAACAGTTTGTTTTTCCATGCTCTAATACAAAGATTCCGCCGTCAGACAGAATGTTTGCTTTAAATACCTTATCGGGTATGGTGGATAGGGTTTCAAGTGCGTATGGAGGGTCTGCAAAAATAAAATCAAATTTAAGTCCGCATCCGTCTATAAATTTGAAAGAGTCTCCCTTTATCACCTTTATAGAGTCAAATCCAAGTTTTTCCGCCGTCTGCTTTATATATTGGCTGTTGCCAAAATCAAGTTCTATACTGTATATGCTTGAGGCTCCGCGCGATGCACACTCATAACTGATACTGCCGGTACCGGAGAACAGGTCAAGCACCTTTATGCCGTCAAATGATATATGGTTATCCAATATGTTAAACAACCCCTCTTTTGCAAAATCTGTAGTTGGACGAGCCTTTAACGTGGAAGGTGGGTTAAATCTGCGGGCTTTATGTGTGCCTCCTATAATTCTCATTCCGTTACATTTACATTAGAGATATGTTTCTTTAAATTTTTAATAAATGGACATTCTCCCTTAACATACAAAGGGGTGCGTGTTTGCGATAAATCATATTGTGTAAATATGGCTCCGATGTAATATAATACGTCAGATTCACCGTTTACAGCAAAACTATTGGCAAGAAGCAGATTGCCGTTTCCTACCAATGCTATAAATATGTGAGTGTTGGTTATATGACACCACACCTCATTCTCTTCGCTTTTTTTTGAATGTTTTAAAGCCTCTGATATCAATAATGTTGATAAATGTGAGACAGTGGCATGTGGAAAATGTGTTTGGATGAACTCATTTAGTTCATTGTTAATAGCGTAGATATTAGTAATGTCGAAACCACTTATGTAGTCGGGGCGGATTGTATATTTTTTAAAATTAACGTTAGGGTAGTTGAATTTCATTATAGTGGTACAATCTTTTTCTCTAAACACCGATGATGGAATCAATGAGCATGTCAAGTCATCAATCTCAATATTGACTGTGTTATAATTTTCCCACATGTTGGGTTCACACAGGCATACAGCCATAGAGTGGAGAAATCCCGATTTACTCTCAAACATTATATTCTTACGGGTTCCATCTGCACAAAAAGAAAATCCATCCGCGGCAAAGCGGATGGACAAACTCTTATTTATAGGATTATTCCCAGTTTCCTGCATTATTATTGGCACTCTCTATGTCACCAAATTTCAAACCAGTGTATTTCTCAAGTTTGGTTTGTGTCTCAATAAGATTTACAAGCTGCTGGTGGTCTAGGTCACTTAAATAAGTTTTGTAGTCTGCCTTGCAAACCATAACCTTAACCTGAATGCCTGCAGAGCCTGTTGTAATGGTTGCCGTATCAAGCTCAAACTCTTGCATAGGATTTGAGAAAGGGATATAGCGTATTGAATCCACATTGTAGCCCTCTCCGTAAATAGCGGTAATCATATTTACGTATGTGGTGTCACGTTTGATAAGGCCTTTTTTGACAGCCTCTTTTTCTGTAAGACCCTCTTCAAGTTGCTTGTCTGTAAGAACTCCCTCTTTTAACACGATTTTAGCTTTATCGTTGTAAAGGAAATCCATCAATGTATCAAAGTTGGCGGCATAGCAACCTTTCTGAATACGATACTCATTTTCTGCTTTACGAATGTCAGCAAGGCGTGCTGCAATCTTTTTTTCGCGGAATTCCCTTTGGTCATTGAACTTTATAGGGGTTGTGATACTATCGTAGCACATCCACAGCAGACAAACTGCCGCAACCGCTAATAAAATTTTAAATACTTTATCCATATATCTGATTATTTGGTTTATTTCTATTTCAATTTGCAAATATATAAAAATTTATTGATGTGTGCAATTTTTTTGTTACTTTTGTTGCCCGATTTATAGAATATGCAAAAAAGCAAAGTGGCGAATCCTCTAAAACAAAACATATTGAAAAATTTTCCGTTTGAGCCTACTGCAAGCCAGAATATGTTGCTTGACCGCCTCTCTTCGTTTATTCAGGTGGGAAGCGGAAATGATATTTTTATACTGAAGGGATTTGCGGGCACAGGAAAAACAAGTGTTGTTGGGGCGTTGGTAAAGACATTCACAAGTCTCAAATTGCCAATAGTGCTTGCCGCACCCACAGGCAGGGCTGCCAAGGTGTTAGAGTCATATTCCGGACATCAGGCTTACACCATACACAAACTTATTTACAGACAAAAAGACTCTACAGCCGACAGTCGTTTTGAATTGGGGTTCAATAAATTGCGTTATGCCCTTTTTGTAGTTGATGAGTGTTCTATGATTGCCAATAGCGGAGACTCCGCTTTTGGTTCAGGTTGTCTGCTTGATGACTTGCTGCAATATATATTTGGAGGAACACAAGGGTGTAAGTTGCTTATGCTTGGTGATACGGCACAGCTCCCACCTGTAATGCAAGATGAGAGTGTGGCGTTAAACGCCGATTTTTTAAGAGGTTATGGATTTAAGGTTGAGGAATACTTCTTGACAGAAGTTGTAAGACAACATGCCATTAGCGGCATACTGCATAATGCCACTATGTTACGCAAGGCTTTAGAAGGAGAGACAGGTGTAAAATTTGTTATAGGCGATGATGTGATTAGGGTGGATTCCTCAAATTTTATTGAGTGTATAGAGAACTCATATCGTAGTGTTGGAGAAGATGAGACCCTTATTGTAACCCGTTCAAACAACAGGGCGTTTATGTATGCAGATGGTATCCGTAACCGCATATTGTACAGAGATGAGTTGCTCAGCAACGGAGATATGCTTATGATTGTAAAAAACAACTATGCAGTTTCTAAGGATTATGGTATGGATTTTATTGCAAACGGTGATTTGGCTCGTGTCGTACGCCAAAGAAAGGTGATTCAAATGTATGGAATGGAATTTGCCGAGGTTACACTTTATTTTGTAGATTACGATAAAGAGGTGGATATGTTGCTGCTACGTGACGGATTGATGTGCAAGTCGCCCGCTGATTTCTCCGATTTACAAGAAAGATTGTTTAAGGCGGTGGAGGAGGATTATACCGATATAAAGAATAAGCGTAGCCGATATAAAAAAATGAAGGAAAACCGGTTCCTTAATGCGTTGGTTGCCCGCAGTGCGTATGCCGTAACATGCCACAAGGCACAAGGTGGAGGCTGGAGACACATATATGTGGATATGGGATACGTTACCCCCGATATGATAGACACCTCATATTTAAGATGGCTCTACACAGCGGTTACAAGAGCGAAGGAAAAACTTTTTCTTATAAATTTTAGCGATTCTCTTTTTAATTAAGGTTTGTCAGATTCACTTTTTTTTGTAATTTTGCAAGCCCAAAGTTAAGGTTGCTTATGATAAGACGGAGACACTTGATTGTGGCGTTTGTAGCCATCTTTTATTTGTTTACATCTTGTGTAAACAAAGATTACAAACTTACAGGCGATATAGATTGGACTATAAGTTCTGATATGTCGATGGTGGCTCCTATAGGGCATACTCAATTAAAACTGCTTGATCTGTTGCCCGACAGCATCAGTAGTTTTAAATTTTGTGTAGATGGTGATGAGGTGTGTTTTTCACGTCAGGATACCCAATATCTTGGGAATGACATTATCAATCATCTAAAAATGTATCCCAAAAATGATTTTAAATTTGATATAGACATAAATATTGATGCTCAGTCCGAGTTTATAGGAACTGTGGAAAAAAGTCTGAAATTTTATTTTGAGGATATAAACACCAACCCCAATGAGCGTCTTGACAGCCTGCTTTATAAGGACAACCAATACATTCCAATGATATTAACTCTCCCTTTCGCAGTCAAGGGAGACTCTTATTTTGAATTGATATTTGATGCGTCAGAGGTTGTGCTTGATACAGATAAATTCCCCGATAATAGAGCCAGATTCAATATTACAGGTAACCGTGCCGAGGTTAAACTTGATGTAGGCAGGGCAAAAATAAAATTTAATGGAGAAAAAAGCTTTTACTGCACACTTAAAGGGTATTTTAATTCCGAAACAGAGATTGAGGAATATTCTAAATCTGAATTTGAGGTTAAATTTGATAATATACAACCCAGAATCACATACGGATATTTAGGACCCGACAGAGTGATTTATGAAACCACTAAATGTGTTCCGTTCTTATATACCAAAGACTTGCAGTTAGAAGATGTATTTCTGCCCTTTTTTAATCCTGAAATACAGCTAAAAGCCTTAAATTCAATAGGCATACCTGCAAAATATATGCTTGATTGGGTAAAATTGCGTAATACATCTACAGGAGAAGAGGTGTATGCCGATTTCAATGGCAGCCGAGGTACAGAATTTGTACTAAACTATCCGACACCGGCAGAGATAAAAGGGCTTAGTATAGATGAACTCATTAATTTTAACACTCCAAGTCTGAACAAAGTCACAGAGTTTTTACTCTCAAGGGAAAATGGGCACACTGACAGGCTTTTTAAAATTAGGGGAGATTCATTAGAGTACCACTACAGAATTTTACCTATAGGTGTGGAAGGGGAGAATATTTCTTACTTTTTTGACGATAGCAAAATAGATATTGCTATGGATGTCAAGATATTAGGCAGGTTTGATAATGATAAGGAGAATCCCGCTAAAGACTTTTATGTAGATAGGTTTGACACCTTAGAAATTGATTTTTCGGATTTTGCTTTGGGTAAGAATACAAAACTTACAGATAAGACAGTAGCCAGAATTAAATTGAATCATAAAAATCATTTACCTGTTGATGGCAAGGGTGTACTATGGTTCTGTGACGATTCTCATAATAAGATATTGCCTACAAAGACCATTGATTTTGACATTGATGCCGCTCCAATCAATTCAGAAGGAGAGACTATTGGTGAGACAGAAGAGGATAGTTATTATTTAAAATTCAATTATGGTGAATATAAAGAACTTACAGAAAAGGGCAAAGAGGTGATTATAAAATATAAGGTGTTGAATGATAAATTAGATAAAGTGTGGTTCAAGAGCAACGATTGGATATACATAATGCTTGAGTTGTGGGTTAGTGGTAATGTAACTCTTGATTTGAATTAGTAGAAGGATGAAAAGGCTATACGTTATATTGACTGTAATTTTATTATGGAGCGTTTCTGCATTGGCGGAGACAAGCACGCTCTATTTTATGAACTACCTGCCTCATAAGCTATATATGAATCCTGCATTCCAAAACACTTGTGAAACTTTTGTGGAGTTACCGGTCATATCAAATTTCAGTATAGATGCGTCAGCAGGAAAGTTGTGTGTCAATGATATAATAAAATACAAAGACGGACAGATGGTCTCATTTCTACATCCGTCATTTAACAACTCTGAGCGGGATGCGTTATATAAAAAGTTGCGTAATAGTAATGTGGTGCATGAGGAGATGTCGGTCTCACTGTTTGGGTTTGGATTTAGAGTTAGGAAAAAAGGTTATCTGACTATCAATATGAGTTTAAGGCAGGATATTACAGGAGTGATTCCAAAAGATTTGTTCTCTCTTGCCCTTTATGGAACTCCCGATTCTACAAATGTCAATAGTTTCAATTTAAAAAACACAAAAGCGTCTGTCAATGCCTATATAGATTTAAGCGGAGGTTATTCTCACAGAATCAATGATAAATGGAGCGTGGGCGGCAGACTTCACTTATTGCTTGGACTTGCCAATGCAGAGGCTGATTTTTCGTCGTTGAGTATAAACGCAGAGGGTAAACAATGGCGTGTTGTAGGTAATGGTGTTATAAAAACATCAGTTCCTGGAATGTCTGTGAAACTTGATTCATCGGGGAAAATAGAAGGATTTAATTTTCCATCTCAGTTTAAGGATTATATAACATCGTATCAGGTTAGTATGGGAGCCGCCATTGATATGGGTGCGGTTTATAAACCTTTGAAGTGTTTAAATATCTCGTTTTCCATTAAAGATGCAGGTTTTATGGTTTGGCAAAACGTAAACAGAGCCAATGGAATTATAGATTATACTTTTAACGGCATAAATCTAAAAGTTAAGGAGGATATAAATTACGGGGATTCCATACTAAAGGTTCTAAGAGAGTCATATAGATTGGATAATGGCAATAAAAAATATGTTACGGCAATGAATGCCAAAATGTATGTAGGAGTTGAATACTCATTTTTAAAAGATATGATGAGTGTGGGATTGTTATCAAAAACCGCTTTAGACGCATGCAAGTTGAGTGAGGAACTTACGTTGTCGTATAATCTTAGACCGTGCCGCTGGTTCTCTATGTCAGCAAGTTACTCTTTTATAAGCGGAGGATTTTCTACATTGGGTTTAGGATTGAATCTAAGGCTATCGCCTATAAATTTCTATGTAGTGACAGATTATATGCCACTATACTACTCTAACGAAGGCATACCTTACCGTTCGCAAAGATTGAATGTACAGGCAGGTATTCTTCTTACTTTTGGTTGTGCAAGGCATAAGACAGAACCTATGTTTACCCCTTCATTTTAATGTTATATCCTGTTAATAGCATAGAACAAAAACTTGGTTTTACCCAAATAAGGGAATTATTAAAGAAAAACTGCTTAAGTTCATTGGGCAGAAGCGTGGTTGATTCCATGCAATTTTCAAATACACTGTCTGACATAAAGATGCGGTTGAATCAGACTGCTGAGTTTATGCGTATAGAGGAGGAGAGCGACGATTTCCCAAAAGATTATTGGTATGATCCAAGGGAATCTCTCAAACGTATAATTCCCGATGGTACATATCTTTCAGAAACTGAGCTGTTTGAAATACGTCGCTCACTGCAAGCCATAACAGCCATTCTTACTTTTTTAAGTGCTAAAAGAGATGAGCATTTTCCAAATTTAAAGGCACTTGCCTTTAGAGTGGAGCGTGCAGATGATGTTTGTAGTCATATAGATGCCATACTAAATAAATTTGGCAGAATAAAAGATGAGGCAAGCCCTCAGTTGCAATTAATACGTAGAAGCAAAGCCTATGAAACCGCCACCGCTTCCCGATTATTGATGCAGATTTTAGGAGAGGCTAAAGAGAATGCATACATAGATAAGGATGTAACGCCTACCCTTAGAGAAGGTAGGCTTGTGATACCTGTATCTCCTGCTTACAAGCGTAAAATAGGAGGAATTGTACACGATGAATCCGCTACAGGCAAAACTGTCTATATAGAGCCTACACAGGTGGTGGAAGCTAATAACCGCATAAGAGAATTAGAAGTTGAGGAGGAGAGAGAAATCATAAGATTGTTAAAGGAGTGTACAGATTTTATCCGTCCGCAAATACCTTCACTTGAAAAATCTTACAGGTTTTTGGGTATTATTGATTTCATACAGGCAAAATGTCAGTTTGCACGTCAAGTTGGTGCTAAGTGCCATATTCCTGAAAATACGAGTGAGTTTGAGTGGCACAATGCGGTTCACCCGTTGCTACTCTTATCATTGCTATCCCAAAGAAAAGATATTGTACCTCTTAATATAAAACTTACAAACGCAGACAGGATTTTAATTATATCCGGTCCTAATGCAGGCGGCAAGTCTGTATGCCTTAAAACGGTAGGGCTTTTGCAATATATGATACAGTGCGGATTGCCTGTAATAATGCAGCAGGAGAGTAGAGTTGGACTGTTTGACAACATATTTATAGATATAGGTGATGAGCAATCTATAGAGAATGACCTTAGTACCTATAGTTCTCACCTCGCCAATATGAAGTATTTTCTAAAACACACATCATCACGTACACTTATTCTTATAGATGAGTTTGGTACAGGGACAGAGCCCAACATAGGCGGTGCTATTGCTG
This sequence comes from Paludibacteraceae bacterium, assembly GCA_024399495.1. Lineage (GTDB taxonomy): Bacteria > Bacteroidota > Bacteroidia > Bacteroidales > Paludibacteraceae > Enterocola. The sequence continues at coordinate 42,537 of JAKSNY010000010.1, read as the reverse complement.
AGGCTGAACTTGAGGAGTTTAACAGAAATGGTGGATTTGGGGTTATTACCACACATTACACTAATCTCAAGCATTTGGCGGGGCAGACACCAGGTCTGAAAAATGGGGCTATGCTTTTTGACCGGCACCGTATGGAACCGCTGTTTCAACTTGAAATTGGAAATCCTGGCAGTTCTTTTGCTGTAGAGATAGCAAGAAAAATCGGGCTTCCGCCAGCAATAATAGATGCCGCTACAGAAAAAGTGGGCAAGGAGCATATTGATTATGACAAGAATCTGCAGGATGCCGCCAGAGATAAACGTTATTGGGAAAGCAAACGGGAGCAGATTAAAATCAAAGAGCGCAAAATGGCTGAGGCTACAGAGGCTTTGCAAAAAAGGCTTGATGCTATAAACGCTGAACGCAAGGAGATTCTTAATAAGGCTAAAGAGGAGGCTGAACTGCTTATGTCTCAGACTAATGCCACTATAGAGAATACTATCAGGGAGATAAAAGAGGCTAAGGCAGAGAAAGAGCGTACCAAACAGATTAGAAAGGAGTTCAACGCTCAAAAAAATAACCTTGATAACATATCGGGTGATAAAAATCCAACTCCAAAATCATCAAAGAGGGAAATCTCAGATGCAAATGGAAACAATTGTTTAACTAAAGGAGATTATGTAAAATATGGAGATACAGTCGGGCAGGTCTTATCAGTAAACGGTAGTAAAATCACAGTGGCGTTTGGGCAGATGGAGGCAACTTTAGATGTGTCGGCGGTGGTGAAATCCAGTCATAAACAAATGCGAGAATCCAATAAATCATCTAATGCCTATACTTTTGTAAGCAAGGAGACTGCGGAGACTATCCGTCAGCGGAAACTTCATTTTAAGAGCGATATTGATGTGCGTGGGCTTAGGGCTCAAGAGGCGGTGGATACAATTGCCTATTTTATAGATGACGCAATAATGGTTGGTGCGTCAGAGGTGCGTATTCTGCACGGAACAGGTGCAGGTGTGTTAAAACAGTATATTAGAGAGTACCTTAATACTATAAGTTCTGTAAAGTCAATGCGTGATGAGCACGTGCAACTTGGTGGTGCGGGAATCACCATTGTGGAACTTAGGTAGTCTTATTTTTTCCAAAAGGCGGGAGAGAAAATCATAAGCACAGTAAATAACTCCAAACGTCCTGCCAACATTAAAAGAGACATATACCATTTGCACACATCGGGCATAGTGGAGTAGTTTGCCATAGGACCGTAGTTGCCTATACCTGGTCCCACATTGCTTATTGAACTGACTGCGGTTCCTATAGCATTGTCAAGTGTAAGTCCGCAGGCAGTGAAAAACAGTACACTCACTACCGCTATTATTATGTAGATAAACACAAATGCCTGCACATTATCAATCAGTTGCGGTCTTATAACCTGATTGTTGAATTTTACGGGAATCACAGCATTAGGGTGAATCAGTCTCTTAAACTCATAGTAACTGTTCTTTAATAATAATGCAATACGTACAGTCTTTATACCACCTGATGTAGAGCCTGCACACGCACCAAAAGCCATAAGCATAAGAAGTGCAGTCCAAACAAACGGAGCCCATGTAGTGTAGTCGCTGTTGGCAAACCCTGTGGTTGTTATCAAGGCTACAACATTAAACAGTGCATAGCGGAACGATTGTTCAAATCCTATCACATCGTTGTGATTGAACAGAATGCTGCCCATAATCAATATAGAGCCTATAATTACGAATATAATGTAAAAGTGAAACTCCTCGTTATGTATCAGTTTGCCAAATCTGCCTCTTAACAGATGGTAGTATAGTGTAAAATTTATACCCGACATAAACATAAAACCTATAATCACATATTCTATTAGGGGAGAGTTCCAATAGGCTATGCTTACCCCTTTAGTAGAGAATCCACCCGATGCCATAGTGGTGAATGAGTGGCAAATGGCATCAAAGTAGTCCATACCGCACAACCACAGAATAAGACTTTCCAATAGAGTTATTACAGTGTATATTCCCCATAGGATTTTTGCCGTATATCCTATTTTAGAATGTACCTTGTCTTTGGTGGGACCAGGAACCTCAGCTGTAAACAGCGACCTTCCACCTACTCCAAGTAAAGGCAATATGGCCATAGACAACACAATGATTCCCATACCGCCTAACCATTGTGTCAGAGCCCTCCAGAAATGAAGTCCGTGTGGCAGATTGTCTATATTGGTGATGATGGTTGCACCTGTAGTGGTAAACCCGCTCATTGTTTCAAAAAAAGCGTCAGTGAAAGTAGGAATATCACCACTTATATGATAAGGTATCATTCCAAAAAGAGAGAATATGACCCATACCATAGACACCACTACAAATCCTTCACGTTTACCCATGTGTATGCTACCTACATTTTGAGTGCACAAAATGCCTGGTACACTGACAATTGTTGCGGCAATGGCTGCAACAAGAAAATAAGAGTACTCTTTTTCACCATAAAGAAGAGAAACTCCCATGGAGAGTAAAAGAAAGAAAATTTCAAACAAGAGTAAGAAACTTAATGTCCTGATTACTATTTTAATCTCAAACCCTTTCAATGTAAACTTATTTAAACAATTTTTCTATCTTTTGGAGTAATTCTCTGTGGCAGAATACAGTAACATTATCGCCAGGTTCTATTTGTGTACCACCTACTGCAACAATGCCCTTGCCGTCACGGACGATGCCGCCTATTATGGTATTTTTAGGCAATGATAGGGTATATAGAGGACCTTTTGTAATGTATGAGTCATTTTCAGCCTTTAATTCAACTACATCAACATCAGCAAAAGTCAGGAATTTTACAGAGACATCGCCACCTAAAATCAATTGATAAATATGGCTTGCGGCGATAATCTTCTTATTTATTATGGCACCTATGTCAAGACGCTCAGCCATATCTATATAGTCCATATTTTCAACTTCCGCAATAGTTCTGCTTACTCCTAACTCTTTGGCTGCCAAACATGCAAGAATATTTGTTTCAGCATTGCCTGTCAAAGCTACAAATGCGTCAAAAGAGTCTATGTCTTCTTCTTGCAATAAACCTATGTCTCTTCCATCTCCTTTAACAACAAGCACATTGTCGGTGTTTTCTATTATACGATAGGTCTTATCTTGGTCTTTTTCTATTACCTTTACATCTTTGTTTTGTGGCAGACTCTGAATAGTTTTAATACAAATTCTGCTTGCACCTAAAAACATAATGTTATTAACCTCACAGTTGCTTTTGCCCGACTGGATGCGCACCTCTTCAACATAATTGCGTGTAGTAATAAAATATACTATATCATCTTCCTTAACTTGGTCCTTGCCAGAAGGTATGATGGTGGAGTCACCTCTTTTAATAACTACAATCCTTATATTTCTGTTATCTGCAAACGCCTTTTCCAACGGTACATTACACAGAGGGGAATTAGAACGTATTTTTGTGGCAAGCACAATAAGCGCTCCACCCGATAACTCCACATACTGACGTACCCAACCCTTCTTTAAATTATTTACAATCTCCTCTGCCGCAAGTATTTCAGGAAAAATAAGGGAATCTATACCCATGCTTTTAAAGAACTCCTTGTTCTTTGGCAATAGATATTCTTGGTTGTCAATACGTGCAAGTGTTTTCTTGGCGCCAAGATTGGTGGCAAGCATACAGGCAGTGATATTAGTACTTTCAATAGGGGTTACAGCAACAAACAAATCTGATGACGGTACTTGTGCCTCACGCAGGTCTTTCAGTGATGTAGGGTTGCCCACAACACTCAATATATCGTAGTTTGCTTCAAGTGCCTTTATTTTTTCTGACTGCTCATCAAGCAGAATAATGGTATGGTTCTCTTTTGACAGCATTTTTGCCAAATGAGTTCCAACATCTCCCGCACCCGCAATAATGATTTTCATAAATTTTTTTTTATAATTTTCAGGTTTTTATCAATCTTGAAGGAAAAATTTATGAAAATAAATTTTCCTTTCCTATTGGGGCATATCCCCATTTTCTGCTTCGCAGAACATGTTTGTCGTGACTCGGCATAGCTCGCAAGCGGCTCTGCCCTCGCTACTCCAAACAGTCCCCTACGTGCTTCGCACGGCGTACTTTGTACGCTTGTCGCCTATGGCTCCTCATTTTAACCTCGCCTACGGCTCCCCCCCCTCATACATCATACATTATACATCATACATCATTTCGTACTCCTGTACTTCCTCGCTCTATCCATTATGCGTTTGTCTTCCGCCTCTTTTATGGATTCACGCTTGTCAAACTCCTTCTTGCCCTTTGCAAGTGATATATTCACCTTAGCCAGCCCTTTGTCGTTGATAAAGATTGCCGTCGGCACTATTGAGAACCCCGGTTCCTTTACCGCCCTCTGTAACTTGCGTAACTCCTTTTTGTTTAATAAGAGTTTCCTATCCCTTGTAGGTATATGATTGCTGTATGTGCCGTAAAAATATACAGGGATATTCATACTCTTAATCCACAACTCACCCTCTATAAAATAACAATAGGAATCCACAAGCGATGCCCTGCCCTGCCTAAGAGACTTTATTTCAGTCCCTTGCAATACAATCCCTGCGGTGTATTTGTCAAGTAACTCAAAATCAAATCCCGCCTTCTTATTCTTTATGTAAACCTCTCCATTCATAAATTTGCCTACGGCTCCCCCCCCCCTTCATACATCATACATTATACATCATACATTATCTCAATCCCGGCATAATTGTCAGCACTACATCCTTGATAATGTCAGGACAAGCGATTATCAACAAGGATGCAATAACAGTGAACAATATTTTTTTAGAATACAGTTTCTTGTCAGTAATATTAAAAAAAACCGATGCCCCCTCATAAACAATATACAGCGTGTATAGAGTAAAGACCCCTATAAAGAACATGTCTTCAAACAATTCATCTAAAAAGATTACAGCAAAAATACATGAAAAGGAGTATATTGTGAAAACAAGTATCTCAGATAGCGGATATGATTCATTAAACATCTTGTTATACATGATTTTTATGCAGAATGCGGCAATGTAAATGCTAAAGAACAGGGTAAGGAATGTGACAGTGAATCTTTTTAGTCCCATCTCCCATAGCCATGCGTCATTCTCTATCATTACGCCGGCAAAAGAGGCTGCACTTGTGAGCAGAATCAACGGCAAGGCATACCTAATCAGCACACTTTTTCTATCTGTCTGTTTTTTTGCAGTTTCCCAGCCTGTGTGGGGCGTTATCAATATGGAAGAAAACAAGGTTATCATATCAAGAGGCAAAGGTAATAAAAAAAGTGTACTAATTATTGGTTTCTTACAAGAATATTCGTAATTTTGTGCTTTAATTCTATTTGAGCTATGATATATTTGATTGTTTTTGCGATATTGATGCTCTCTATGTATCTTTATTTCCCAGTTGCTGAAAGACATAAGCTGCTTGCTGGGGTAAATAATCGTAGTTCACATAAGAAACCCGTAATAACCGCTGCCGGTTTTATTTTTTATCTTTCATATATCATTTACGTTGTATATGAGTTGATAAATGATGAGCCTGTTCAGTGGTTTTGGTTTGCCGGGCTCACCATACTTGCAATTGTAAGTTTTATAGACGATTTAAATGATGTGTGGTTTCTGATAAGGCTTTTTGTCCAAATAATTGCAGTGTCTTTAGTGATGTGCCAGTTATGCTTCGATTTCCGAATTGAGATGATGGGTTCTGTAAGTCAATGGTCTGCCGCCATATTGTTACTTATCATATCAGTGGGTCTCATTAACTTGTACAATTTTATGGACGGATTGAATGGAATGCTTGGCGGAGTGGCGTTAAGTATGGCTGTCCCATTGCTGTTTATAGATTTGTATGTGCCTAGTGCCATAGGTTTTGCAGACCCTACTCTTATAGGCATTACTATATTAGGTGCTTTGATTTTCTTGTTTTTTAATTACAGACCGCAACCTAAATGTTTTTCGGGTGATGTGGGTTCTATAGTATTGGGCTATATGATGTGTTATTTTGTATTCTCATTGATTATTAAAACGGGTAATGCAAATTACATTTTATTGTTTGCTGTAACGCTTATGGAAGCGGGTCTTACAGTATTGCAGCGTTTGTTTGCCGGAGAGAATATATTTGCTCCGCATAGGATACACTTGTTCCAACTGTTTTGCAATGAGTATTATAAGTCCCATCGTTCAGTAAGTGCTATATATGCAGGCATTCAGCTCGTACTTGGAATGGGTTTATTCTTATTTAACTATTACTCAGTTGCAATGTATATTCAAACAATTGTGCTTTGGCTTGCATTTGTGGGGTTGTGTGTCGCATATCTGCTTGTAAAGCGCAAGAAAATGGGTGGACACTTGTTAGATAACATCGGGTTATTCAGAAAACAACAATAATTCAATAAACAATCAATAACTTTTAATTTTTATTAACTATGATTCCAGAACAAATTGAACATCTTGGCATTGCAGTTCCAAGTATTGAGGCGGCACTTCCTTATTATGAGAATGTGCTTGGTATGAAGTGTTACAAAACAGAAGAGGTTGCAGACCAAAAGGTTAAGACCGCATTTTTAAAAGTTGGAGAAGTTAAGATAGAGCTTCTTGAGCCTACATCTCCAGAGAGTACAATCGCTAAGTTTATAGAGAAGAACGGCGGAAGAGGCGGTATGCATCACATTGCATACAAAGTTTCTAATATTGAGGAGAAACTTGCTGAGGTAGAGGCTAAAGGTGCCGCTCTTATAGATAAGACTCCACGCCCAGGTGCAGACGGAATGACTATTGCATTCCTTCACCCAAAATCTACAGCAGGTGTACTTACTGAATTCTGTGAAAAGAAGTAATTAAACATTAAATACCTATTTATTATGAGTCAGGCTGATAATATTAAGAAACTTAAAGAGCTTCGCGAGAAGGCAAGTTTGGGTGGCGGTCAGAAAAGAATTGACGCACAACACAGCAAAGGCAAACTTACCGCACGTGAGCGTATAGACATGCTACTTGATGAGGGTAGTTTTGAGGAGATGGATATGTTTGTAACACATCGCTGTACAAATTTTGGTATGGATAAAGACCATCCTCTTGGAGATGGCGTTGTTGTGGGTCAAGGTACCATAAATGGTCGTCTTGTATATGTGTTTGCACAAGATTTTACAGTATATGGAGGTGCGTTGTCAGAGACAATGTCACAAAAGATATGCCATATTATGGATTGTGCAATGAAAGTTGGTGCCCCTATAATCGGTATTAATGATTCAGGAGGTGCTCGTATTCAAGAAGGTCCTAACGCACTTGCAGGTTACGCTGAGATTTTTGAGCGTAATATTTTAGCATCAGGCGTTGTTCCTCAGATTTCAATGATTTACGGTCCTTGTGCAGGTGGTGCAGTATATTCCCCCGCACTTACAGACTTTATCCTTATGACAGAACAGAACAGTTATATGTTCATTACTGGCCCTAAGGTTGTTAAGTCAGTAACTGGTGAAGATGTTTCTGTTGACCAACTTGGCGGTGCTGGTATTCACTCCACTAAATCTGGTGTAACTCATTTTGCTTGTGCTGATGAGAAAGACGGTATTGAGACTATTAAGAAACTCATATCTTTCATTCCTCAAAATAATATGGAGAATGTACCCGATGTTAAGTGCACAGATCCTATTAACCGTATAGATGAGGCTCTTAAGGATTTGATCCCAGACAATCCTAACAAGCCATACGATATGAAGGATATTATCTACAGTATAGTTGATAATGGTGATATTCTTGAGATTCAGCCAAATTATGCTAAGAATATAATTTGCTGTTTTGCACGTTTTAACGGTAAATCAACAGGTATCATAGCAAACCAGCCTGCATATCTTGCAGGTGTGCTTGATTGCGATGCCTCTCGTAAGGCCGCCCGTTTTGTACGTTTCTGCGATGCCTTCAATATTCCTATCCTTACTCTTGTTGATGTTCCTGGATTCCTTCCTGGTACAGGTCAAGAGTATGCAGGTATTATTGTTCACGGAGCCAAACTTATGTTTGCTTTTGGTGAGGCTACAGTGCCTAAGGTGACAGTAACAATCCGTAAGTCATACGGTGGTTCTCACATAGTTATGAGTTGCAAGCAACTGCGTGGAGACTTTAACTATGCTTGGCCATCTGCTGAAATTGCTGTTATGGGTGCATCGGGTGCCATAGAGGTACTTGAGGCTAAGGCATTAAAGGATATGACAGACCCAGAGGAGAAAAAGAAGTTTGTAGAGGAGAAGACCGCTGAATATAGTGAAGCATTCTCTAACCCTTATAAGGCTGCCTCTATGGGTTATATTGATGACGTTATTGACCCTCGCAACACTCGTTTCCGTATAATACGTGCATTTGAGAGCTTGCAGACAAAACGTCTGTCTAATCCGCTGAAGAAACATTCCAATATTCCACTTTAATATTTGAGTTATGACAACAATAATCATAAATTGGACTAATGCATTAATAGTTACATTGTTGGGCTTCTCATTAGTTTTTTGTCTTCTTATTCTTCTGGTGTTTGTGCTAAAACTGTTTGGTTTGGTAATGCACAGAAAGAAGGAACGTGGACCTAAAGAGGAATCATTAACTGGAATGCCTGCAAGCAAGATTTCAGGAGCCCCTACGGGTCCTGAACTTGCCGCCATCGCCACTGCGATACAATTGTTTTATGATGAGGAGTGCCGTGAGAGTGGGGAACTTACATTTGAGTCTCATCCTACTGCTTGGAACTCTAAACTATTTGGATTAAATAATTTAGTTAAATAAATGTTATGAAAGAATTTAAATTCACAATAGACGGCAATGAATACGAAGCATCTGTAGAGGAAACTGCCAAGAATCAGGTTGCCGTAGAGATTAACGGTAAAAAATTTTCCGTTGAAATTGAGAAAAAAGAGGCTCCTATAGTTGTTATGGCACCTCGTGTTGCCGCCGCCGCTCCTGCCGCCGCTCCCGTGGCTGCTGCATCAAAGCCAAAAGCAGGTTCAGGTTCCATTGTGTCTCCGCTTCCAGGCAGTATCGTAAAAATACTTGTATCTGTAGGTCAGAATGTTAAGCGTGGCGATACACTTCTTACTATGGAGTCTATGAAGATGGAGAACAATATCAAGGCAGAGCGTGATGGTGTGGTAAAGGCCATACATGTACAACCTGCTCAAAGTGTAATGCAAGGTGATCCTTTGATAGACCTTGAGTAAAAAACATGCAAGTATGAAAAAATTTATATTTTTGATTTGTGCGTTTTTGGTTGCCACGGTTACAACAACCGTAGCTCAGGAACCCGCAACTACGGTATCTCTTACGCACCCCACAAAGGGTACAGAGGTGGTGCTTGTTATCTCAGAAGAGAACGAGATAATGGAATCACTGCCAGAAAACCCGGATGTGGAGGAGTCTGTGGAGACGAACTTGGAGCTGGGTAGCAGTCTGAGTGATTTTATACAATCCATGGGATTTGTAAAACTGTTCCAAGGCGATGGATGGAAGTGTCTTATTATGATTGCTATAGCATGTCTTTTGCTATATCTTGCAATAGTTAAGAAATATGAGCCTTTGCTATTGCTTCCAATAGCATTTGGTATGTTGCTTACAAATATCCCAGGTGCAGGATTATACAATGCAGACCTGTTTGCCAACGGTCATGTGCATTGGGCTGAATTTAGGAATGGAGCAGGGCTTCTTGATTACCTGTATCTTGGTGTTAAACTTGGTATTTATCCATGTCTTATATTTGTGGGTGTGGGTGCTATGACAGACTTTGGTCCGCTTATTGCAAACCCTAAGAGTCTGTTGCTTGGTGCTGCAGCCCAGCTTGGTATTTTTGCAACCTACCTTACCACCATTGCGTTAGGATTTACTCCGCAAGAGGCTGCTTCTATAGGTATAATAGGTGGAGCAGACGGTCCTACAGCAATATTCCTTACATCAAGGCTTGCACCTCATCTGCTTGGTCCTATTGCAGTAGCCGCATATTCATATATGGCTTTGGTTCCTGTTATACAACCACCTATTATGAGGGCTCTTACTACTAAGGCAGAGCGTGCCATTGTTATGAAACAGTTGCGAACAGTATCACAAACAGAGAAGATAGTGTTCCCTATAGTGGTTACTATCATAGTTGCTCTTTTGTTACCCGATGCAACCTCACTGATAGGCTGTCTGATGTTAGGTAATCTTATGAAAGAGTGCGGTGTTGTAGAGCGTCTTAGCAAGACTGTTCAGAATGAGCTTATGAACATTGTAACCATATTCTTAGGTATTACGGTAGGTGCTACAGCAACCGCCGCCAATTTCTTGAACATTCAGACTCTTGAAATCCTATGTGTAGGTATAATAGCATTTGGTTTAGGCTCTGCAGGCGGTGTATTGCTTGCAAAACTGATGAACGTATTCTCCAAGGAGAAGGTTAATCCGCTTATCGGTAGTGCAGGTGTATCGGCAGTGCCTATGGCTGCCCGTGTATCACAGGTTGTGGGACAAGAGGAGAACCCAGGTAACTTCCTACTTATGCACGCTATGGGACCAAACGTGGCAGGTGTCATTGGTAGTGCTGTAGCGGCAGGTATCCTGTTGTCTATGTTAGGATAATTCAGGCTTAACCAAGCAGTTGCTGCAGACGCAGCATTTCATCCCTATATTGGGCTGCTTGTAAAAAGTCCATTTTCTTTGAAGCGTCAAGCATTTGACGCTTCACTTGTTCTATTGCCCTCTGTAGTTGCTCCTTACTCATAGATTTAATAACAGGGTCTGCTGCAAGCAATGTGGTGTCAGGGTCTGGCTCAATGTAAGCCTTGACTCCTGCATCACTGCGTACAGATGCAAGTGGCGATGCACCGTTGCTTACGGCAGATGTAGGAGTAATGCCGTTAGCCTCGTTATAAGCCTTTTGTTTTGCACGGCGGCGGTTAGTCTCATCTATAGTCATCTGCATACTGCCTGTAATGTTATCTGCATACATAATAACCTTTCCGTTTACATTACGTGCGGCACGTCCTGCAGTTTGTGTAAGTGAGCGATGAGAACGTAAAAAGCCCTCTTTGTCAGCATTTAAAATTGCTACAAGCGATACCTGTGGCAAGTCAAGCCCTTCACGCAGTAGGTTTACACCTATTAGTACATCATACATTCCTGCCCGCAGGTCGTTGAGTATTTGGACACGCTCTAAAGTATCTACATCGGAGTGGATATAGGTACAACGCACGCCGTTTTTAAGCAGAAACTCAGTCAGTTCCTCCGCCATACGCTTGGTCAGAGTGGTTACAAGTACACGCTCGTCATTCTCTGCACGCACCGCTATCTCCTCCAAAAGGTCATCTATTTGGTGCTTGCTTGGCTTTACTGTTATTTCAGGGTCCAAGAGTCCTGTAGGTCTTATAACCTGCTCCACCACCACACCTCCGCTTTGTTCAAGTTCATAATCCTCTGGGGTGGCGCTCACAAATATGGTTTGCTTTTTTTTGTTTTCAAACTCCTCAAATTTAAGAGGTCTGTTATCTTTGGCAGACTCCATTCTGAACCCATACTCCACAAGTGTGTTTTTACGTCTGTGGTCACCGCCATACATAGCCTTTATCTGTGGTATTGAAACATGGCTTTCATCTATGACCATAAGAAAATCTTTAGGAAAGAAGTCCATCAGACAGAATGGAGGAGTGCCTGGCTCACGTCCGTCAAAATATCGGGAATAGTTCTCTATGCCGGCACAGTAGCCTATCTCACGTATCATTTCAAGGTCGTATGTGGTACGTTCATAAAGCCTTTTAGCCTCATATTCCTTGCCGTAGGATTTCATCTGCTCCACCTCTTTGCCAAGGTCTAACTCTATCTCTTTAATGGCTCTCTCTGTGTTCTCTTTGGTAGATGCAAATATATTGGCAGGGGCTATGCGGTAACTTTTTAGAGCCTCTATAGTGCTGAGGGTAAAGCAGTCAAGCATCTCTATGCTGTCTATCTCATTATCCCAAAAACATATACGCACTATTGCATCAGTAAAAGCAAGCCAAATATCAAGTGTGTCGCCCTTAACGCGGAATGTGCCACGCTGAAACTCAATATCGTTACGCACGTACATGCCCCGTACAAGTCGGCGTAAAATCTCATCGCGGTTAACTTTCTGACCTACAGTAAGTTCTATGGTGTTTTGTGTAAAATCTTCTGGATTGCCTATGCCGTAAATACAACTTACAGACGATACCACTATTACATCTCGCCTGCCCGATAGCAGGGCTTGTATGGCAGATAGTCGCAGACGGTCAATCTCCTCATTTATGGCAAGGTCTTTCTCTATGTATGTATCGGTGGTGGGCAAATACGCCTCCGGCTGGTAATAATCGTAGTAGGATACATAGTATTCCACCGCATTGTTAGGGAAGAAAGCCTTGAACTCACTGTATAGTTGTGCGGCAAGGGTCTTGTTATGGCTTAGAACAAGAGTGGGGCGGTTTACATTGTTTATTACATTGGCAATGGTAAAGGTCTTACCAGACCCTGTTACCCCTAACAGAGTCTGACAAGCATCACCGCGCAGCACTCCTTCTGTAAGTTGTGCAATAGCATCAACTTGGTCGCCCGTGGGCTTGTATTCGGATTCTAATGAAAAGTTCCGCATAATGCGAAGATACTGCAAAATAGAATACTAAACAAAAAAATCCAGAAAATATTTGAATACCCTAAAAATAATTTGTAATTTTAGACCAAATTATCATATATACAGTAGTGAAGGCTTGATTATGAAAAAGTTTTTTTTGTTTACACTGCCGCTTGTGTATATTCTTTCTGCTTGCGGTTATAAAGATGGCGGCGATTCTTATTGGCAGGCAGACAGTGCTTGGTATAAAAGCAGTGCAGTACCCGATTCCAATTTCATAGATGTGTTTTATATAGCCTCTACAGAGGTTGTTAAATCTACAGATAAAGAAGGTAATGAGGATTATAGGGCAAATCTTACTCCAGATGAGAAGGCTTTGATTACAAGGGAGTTGGAATTTGTAAATGCTAAGATATACCCAGACTCCATTAACTTGTTTTCTCCATATACCCACCAATACACGCTAAATGCCGTTATGCTGCCCAAAGAGCGGTTTGACTCAGTGACGGAACAGGTTGCCACAGAGGTATGTGAGGCTTTTGACTATTATATGGAGCATTTTAATGGTGGCAGAAGGTTTATTATAGCGGGTTTCAGTCAAGGAGGTCAAATGACTCTTGCTCTGCTGAAACATATTACAGATGAGCAGTATTCTCGTATGGTTGCAGCCTATATGTTAGGTTATGGCGTGAGTGCCAATGATTTGAAATGTTCACATGTAAAGCCGGCACAATGTGCTACAGATAAAGGCGTTACAATTAGTTTTAACTCTGTGTCGGATTTGTCAAATATGTGGAATTTTGTAATGAATGATGCCGCAGTTTGCATAAATCCTGTAAATTGGACTACAACATCGGAGCCTGCAGATTTCTCTTATCATGGGCAGAACCTTACAGCAGTGGTTGATACAGTAAATAATGTGTTGATAGTTAATGGGTTTAAAGAAGACCCTATGCCAATTGCAGTGCCGTGGCCAGAGGGCAATCTACACCACTATGACTTGATGTTTTACACATCTATGATAAAAGAGAATACATTAAAAAGGTCAAGATAGTAAAATATTTTGTAACTTTGTACGCTTATAACATAATTACAGTATTATGATTTGGAATGAGAAAGCGGAGTGCATGTCACGTGATGAGCGTATGTGGCTCCAGAGTGAAAGATTAAAAAAGGTACTTGAGAGGGTGTATTTTAATTGTGAGCCTTATCGTAAGCGCATGCAGGAGGCAGGCGTTATGCCAGGTGACATAAATACCATAGAAGATATAGTTAAGTTGCCGTTCACATCCAAAAAGGATTTGCGTGATTATTATCCTCTTGGTCTTCTGTCTTCCCCGATGTCAGAGATTGTAAGGGTGCATGCATCGTCAGGTACAACAGGCAAGCCTATTGTGGTGGGCTACACCCGTAATGACCTTAGTATTTGGAAGGAGGTGGGTGCAAGATGCCTTTCCGCATACGGACTTGGAAAGAACGACGTGGTGCAGGTATCGTATGGTTACGGACTGTTTACAGGTGGCTTGGGAGCCCACGGTGCAGTGGAGACCATCGGCGGAACGGTGGTGCCTATGTCATCGGGTAATACAGAGAAACAGATACTTATGATGCATGATTTGGGTGTAAAGGCACTATGCTGCACGCCATCATACGCTCTTCACCTTGCTGAATGTATAGAGAGGTCAGGTATTCCACGCAGTGAGTTCCAGCTAAAGGTGGGTATCTTTGGAGCAGAGCCTTGGACAGAGGAGATGAGACGTGAGATAGAGCAGCGTTTAGGCATTAAGGCATTTGATATTTACGGACTTACAGAGATTATGGGTCCCGGCGTGGGCTATGAGTGTAACTTACAGCATGGCACACACCTTAACGAGGACCATTTCTATCCTGAGATAATAAATCCTGAAACCGGAGAGCATGTTAAGCCAGGGGAGAAGGGAGAATTGGTATTCACAACTCTTACAAAAGAGGGTATGCCGCTAATCCGTTTCCGTACCAGAGACTTGACATATCTAAACTATGACAAGTGTGAGTGTGGCAGAACGCTTGTGCGTATGGCTAAGATTATGGGCAGAACGGACGATATGCTTATTATCCGTGGTGTCAATGTATTCCCATCGCAGATAGAGTCTGTAATACTTGAGACTGCGGAGTTTGAGCCTCACTTCTTCATCACTGTTGACCGTGTAAATAACACAGATACATTTGAGATTAAGGTGGAGGTTAAGGAGCAGTATTACACCGATGATATAAACGGTATGATAAAACTGCAGAAGCTGCTTGCGCACAAGATTCAGAGTGTGGTGGGCTTGCAACCAACAATCCGTTTGGTAGAGCCTCGCTCACTGCAGCGTAGTGAGGGTAAAGAGAAACGTGTGCTTGACAAGCGTGTGTTCAACAACTAAAATTCAGGAGGAAAAGCCATGAAAGTAAAACAGTTATCAGTATTTTTAGAGAACAAGACAGGCAGGCTTAATGATGTTACAAAAATCCTTGCCAAGGCAAATATAAATATGCGTGCATTCTCTGTGGCGGACAGCTCTGATTTTGGCATTCTACGTATGTTGGTTGATGATACGGAGAAGGCTAAAGAGGAACTTAGAAATAATGGCTTTGCAGTTTCTGTAACAGATATCATAGGCATTAAGATGGCAAATAAGCCAGGTACGCTTAACAAGATTTTGGATATTCTGGCAGAGGCAAAGGTCTATATAGAGTATATGTATGCATACTCAGACAGCGATAAAGCCATTACAGCCATAAAACCCGATGATATGGAGAAGGCAGTAAAAGTTATTTCAGATAACAATATAGATATCTTATAAGAGAAAACTTTTCTTTTTTGTTAAGGCTTCGCCTTAACCATGTTACTTCGTCACTTGGCATAACTTAAGTAAACTTAGTTCTGCACTCGTTCCTAGTAACAGTCAACTTTCAACTTTCAACTGGAATGAGGACTATTTTAGTAACTAACGATGATGGTATTACGGCACGTGGTATAAATGCACTTGTAGATGCCATAAAGGACTCTTACAGGGTGGTGGTGGTGGCTCCTGACGGACCACGCTCTGCCCAATCCAAAGCCATTACCGTCACTACTCCGTTACGTTACTGGAAACAATACACCAACGGTAATCTGGTTATGTACAGATGCAACGGCACTCCCTGCGATTGCGTTAAGATAGGGCTTTATTCCATAATGGACACCAAGCCTGACTTGCTTGTATCGGGTATAAATCATGGAACTAATACGTCTGTAAATGTAATCTATTCAGGCACTATGGGTGCCGCACTTGAAGGGTGTGTAGAGGGGTTGCCGTCCATCGGGTTGTCTCTCTGCTCATACGACCAGAACGCAGACCTTACAGAAGCGGTAAAGTTTTCTAAAAAACTTATAGAGATGGTCTTGAATGACGGATTGCCTCAAGGGGTATGCCTTAATGTTAATTTTCCGGTGGGTGCTATAAAGGGACTTAAAGTTGTACGTCAGAGCAGAGGCAGGTGGCGTGAGCGTTTTGTGGAGCGTGATGACCCTGCCCATAACAAGTACTACTGGCTTACAGGTGATTTTAATAATTTGGAACCCGATGCCACAGATACAGATGAGTATGCCATATCACAAGGTTACGGTTCAATAGTTCCTTGCCATGTGGATTTAACGCACTACGACAGTATAAATAAATTGTCAAATCTTAACTGCGATGCCAAAGAAATATGATAAGTTCTATATAGGACTTTCTCTCTGCCTTATTATTCCATTTGTATTGTTTGCTTTTACATGGGAGTCGTTATCGGGTATGCCGTTCAAGGATATTGACTATTGGTTTGACCAGCCTGTGTTTTTGAACTATGTTATATTCTGTCAATTGCCAAGCCTACTTGTGCTATTTTGGGCATATAAGACAGAACGTTGGAAAGTGTGTAGAGGCGGAATATTGGGCATTACTCCATATATTATGTTGTTGTTTTATTTGTTTGTATAGTTACTTATAATGTATGATGTATGATGTATGAGGAGCCGTAGGCGACAGAGGGCGTAAGCCTGAACGCTTGGCGCAGGGGACTGTTTGGAGTAGCGAGGGCAGAGCCGCTTGCGAGCTATGCCGAGTCACGACAAACATGTTCTGCGAAGCAGAAAATGGGGATATGCCCCAATAGAAAAGGAAAATATTTCATAATTTTTTCCTTTTTGTTTGTAGAATATTTAAAGTTTAGTAAAAAATTATGAAATACTATTTAATAGCGGGAGAGGCTTCCGGCGATTTACACGGCAGTAATCTTATACGTTCCATTGCGGCTAAAGACTCTGATGCAGATTTCCGCTACTATGGCGGTGATAAGATGCTTGTGGCGGGAGGAGAACTAGTAAAGCACTACAAGGATACAGCTGTAATGGGATTTTTGAGAGTCGCCACCCACTTACATAAAATACTAAGAAACATAAATGACTGCAAGCGTGATATAGCTGACTATGCCCCAGACGTACTTATACTTATAGACTATCCAGGTTTTAATCTTGAGATAGCCAAATATGCAAAAGAGGTTCTTAACCTAAAGGTAGCATACTATATTCCACCTAAAATATGGGCTTGGAAAGAGGGCAGGGTGGAGCAGATAAAAAAGTATGTGGATGTGGTTTATTGCATATTTCCGTTTGAGGTTGATTTCTACAAAAGCCATGGCTATGATAATGTGCTGTATGTGGGTAATCCATGTGTACAGAGTGTCCGCTCAGCATGTCATGTAAGCAAAGATGATTTTTACCTTATTAACGGTTTTGACCCCGATAAAAAGATAGTGGCTCTGCTACCTGGAAGTCGTGAGCATGAAGTTAAGCATACAATATCTGTACTTAATAAGATAGATAAATCTAAATTTAATGATTGCCAATTTGTTATGGCAGCCACAAGTGCTGTTGATATGGATATGTATAAGGGTGTGGACAGTAGTATCAAAGTGGTTTATGATGAGACATATCCGTTACTTACATTTGCAACTGCGGCGATAGTCAATTCCGGAACGGCAACACTTGAGACCGCACTATTTGGAGTACCCCAAGTAGTTGTATTCCCTATGATTGTGACACGCTTATTATATAAGATTGGGCGTAAGTATATGCTTAAAATTCCTTACATCTCACTTGTCAATATAATATCGGGAAAAGAGACTGTAAAAGAGTTAGTGGCGTATGAATGCACAGTGGAATCTGTTACTAAAAATCTTACAGACATACTCTATAATAAAGAGTGTATAGAATCAATAAAAAAGGACTACAATAAGATAAAGTCTATTTTAGGTGATTCTGTAGCCTCCGATGCCGCAGCGGAACACCTAATGACACTGCTTAAGGCTTAAAACCTTACGGAATAAGATACTGTAATATTGTTTCTTACATTACGCAGGGTCATAGGTTCTATCTTTAACCCTGACGTTTCTCCCTCATTGTATGGTCTGAATTCTGAGTAATATCCGTTGTTCACTTGCCAAATATAGGCTAAATCAAATGAGTGTCTGCCTACACGGTAGCCAATGCCCGCCGATACGCTGTAAGAATTTATATCATTTATAAAATAGGTGTCGGTACGCACGTCGTTTGGATAGTAATATCTTGTGGCTTTATCATTGTCTGTGCAGCCTGTGGTGTAACTTCCGCCAAGCCTTAGGGATAGTGCTTCTATAGGTTTAAGTTCCAAGCCAGCCCTAATTGTGTGGGTATCTATCAGTCCTTCTCTTGTGGCAGTCTGATTAGTAACATTAAACTTTGATTTGTTTTTCAATTTTATTCCCGAATAATTATTCCACTGATAATCAACGCCTATAAAGCCGTACTTTCCAAGTACGAATCCAAGGCTTCCAATGGCTTTCATCGGGGCGTTAAAATAGCATGATTCGCTTATGTTTGGAGTCCATATTTCAGGATTTCCGCCTTTTGAAGGGTCTGGATTTATATTTGAATATGCTGAACTATAATAATTAGCACGAGCACGATATACTGTAGGTGTATGGTATGCACCGCCAATTCTAAGCCAACTCAAGGGTTTTACTATAAATCCTATTTTGTAGGTAAAGCCTGTGGCATCTAATTGAGTGCTGTTATATAATTTTGTATATGCTTCGCTTGACATTTTCTCTGTATAAGTCTCATACCTGTTGTTTGTAACGTAATCACAAATAAAACTCATTCCTAAATAGAAAATATCACTAATATTGCCTGCTACACTCAAGGCAAACTCATTTGCACCGCCGTTCTCTGTAACTGTAACATCGTCTGTTACAGATGTGGCACCCGATGATTTGTAGATAGATTCATAATTAGGGAGCATTTCTCCTGTTGTGGGATTATAAACAGGGTTAAACAAATATGTTTGATAACCTAATATGGCTCTATGTCCTACATCGGGATTATCAAAATTTTGGTCATTGAGGCATTCTTCTGGTTGTCCGTATGCGTCATCTGCAAGGAACTGTGTTTTAGAGTAATTTTTTATGCGGGAATATGTATAGGCTCGGTTGTAATTTTTCATTCTATTATATGCAATACCAAGGTTAATGCCAATAAGTCCGTCCTCTTTACCTTTTGATGCTCCTATATCCCAATGGGCTACGTATGCCACATTGCCAAGGTTGGCGTTTGTACGACATTGGGAGGGACTTACGTCTTTCATAGTGGCATTGTTCCAATGCACATTAAGTGATGCCGTAAATTCAGATGAACGGTAAATTCCAATACCGGCAGGGTTATAGAATATGGTGGTGGCGTCACCACCCAATGCACCCATAGCACCGCCCACACCCACAAAACGTGCCGTACCGTTCACTTCCTGCTGCGAGAACAGCATTGCGTCATATTTCTGAAATGATGGAATAGAAACCGTTGATTGAGCAAAAGTTATAATTGCCGCAACTAATAAACTTAATATGATAGAAACCCTTTTCATGGTGTAAATATTATCTTCTAATTGTCATAGAGCGTCCGCCACCTCCGCTATAGCCTCCTCCTCCGCCATAGCTTCCGCTGCTTGAGCGTGAGCCACCACTTGAGTGTGAACCACTATTATAGGAACCGCTATTGTATGTACTGGTGGAACGGGTGGAACTGTTATAGTATGAATTATTAGAACGAGTGTTTCCACTGGAATACGGTGATGAGTATCCACTGCTACGTGATGTTCCGCTATAACCGCCTGTGTTTCCGCCATAGTAAGATGAGCGTGTATTGCCACTAGAGTTACGACGCTCGTAGTTGTAGCGTGTGTTCCCACGTGAGCCACCTGTATTTACATAAACAGGATATACTGGATAAACAGGGTGTGGATAAGGTCTGTACCAAGGGTCGTAAGGTCTGTACCAAGGGTCATACCAAGGATTGTAAGGTCTGTACCAAGGGTCATACCAAGGGTCGTAAGGTCTGTACCATGGGTCATGCCAAGGTGAGTACCAACCGCCCCAGCCCCAATTACAGTTCCAACATGTGTTCCAGCCACTATAAGTGGTTGTGTTGTTTATTTTTACATTATCACTAACTACATAAACATACTGTGGGTCATTTATTGTAACAACCTTGGGGTTGTAGTATTTGGCTATTTTAGAGGTATATTTAAAGTCAGTGTCTGTAGTATCAGGCATCAGATTCTCAGGATTAGTGCTGAAAGTAAAACGGTTATACTCATCTACGCTTCTTGTAGATGATGGTTGTATTGTAACTATCTCAGCATCGGTGGTGTTTATCACCACATTGTTCTGCTTTTTGGTTGTAGTGGGTGCATCGGGTAATACATATTTCTCTTTTTTTGACTTGTCATAATAGATGTCATCGTAAAAGTTTTGTGCGTAACAACCCAATGCTAAGCCCAAACCAAATAATAATATAAGCGCAGAGTGTTTCATAATGAAAAATTGGCTATATTTGTGCAAAGTTAAAAAAAATCTAAAAAAATACTGTATGCAATACGTTAAAATTTCAGTTGACGTGTCAGGATTGCCTGATTATGAGATTGATACGCTGACTTATTATCTTTCTGAAATTGGGTGCGACTCCTTTTGTCAGGAGGACAACCTGCTTCTTGCCTTTGTACGTAAGACGCTTTTCAGTGATAAAAGTTTAAAAGAAGTGCTTGAAAACCGCAATTATAGTGTGGAGAATCTGCCTGACAAGGATTGGAATGAGGAGTGGGAGAAAAACTATTTTCAGCCCATTGTAATAGCAGAGAGGTGTGTTGTATATAGTTCTTTCCATAAAAACGTACCCGATGTGGAGTATAAGATAATGATAGACCCTAAGATGTCGTTCGGCACAGGACACCACCAGACCACCAGCGGTATGCTTACGTGGATTTTAGATGATGACATGCGTGGCAAGCGTGTTCTTGATATGGGTTGCGGTACGGCTGTACTTGGCATATTGGCTATGAAACGTGGTGCGGAATCTGCATTAGGCATAGACATAGATGAGTGGTGCATTGGTAATGCAAAAGAGAACATATCACTTAACGGTGTGGCTATGGATGTGGAGTTAGGCAGTGCCGCATCACTTAAAGGCAGAGAGTTTGATATTATTTTTGCCAATATAAATCTCAATATTCTGCTTGCCGATATGGGAGCGTATGTAGAAACACTTACAAAAGGCGGAACACTCTATATGAGTGGTTTCTACATAGATGATTTGCCTAAAATAGAGCAATGTGCCACATCGTTGGGGTTGAAAATTGAGGGCTTTAAGGAGAAGGACAGATGGGTTGCCGTAAAATTTTTAAAAAACTTTTAGCATTCAGTTTTTAACTTTCAATTATTTTATGTAAATTTGCACCGCAAAATTGAAAGGTAATAAATGGCGGGATAGCTCAGTTGGTTAGAGCGTCGGATTCATAACCCGGAGGTCTCGAGTTCAATTCTCGATCCCGCTACAAAAAAAGACTGGTTTTCACCAGTCTTTTTTTGTTAATATACCGCTTTCAGTATTGCTCTACTGATTTAGTTTGAATTTATGTATATAACCATATTTCTCGTGTACGGTTACCCATAGTTCTTTAGTTTTTATATTGAATACAGAGTTGTGTGTGGTGTGCCATAGGTTGTTCTCTGGGTCATATATGCCGGTATCTTTATATATTTGATAAGCAACCATTTCTATTTGGGGTACTGGCTCTGCTAAAATCTCTTCTTTTGTCCACGATGTGTTGCCTTGATTACCATCCTCGTCCCATACAACATCATAGTATTCAGAGCACCAGAACGGGTCAGTCTCAAGTGAGTAAGTCTTGGTGTATTGTACCATTTTCATAAGATTCCACATTCCTTCCATTGAGTTGCCGGAGTTGTAATTGTCTGATAGTATTTTATATCTCTCTATTCCGCATCCGTGCAGAGGATACTCTCCTGTTAGGGCATATTGGTAATTGTAGAAATTTGTCATTATGTTTGTTTCCGTCACTTTAGTGTCACCTTCTAAAAACTCAACAATTACTGTCTTGTTTTCATCGGCAATCATCAGGTGTCCGTCCCAACCGCCACCCAAAGGACCAAGCATAGGTGTTATGTCATACTTATCTATTGTACTTAACGCTTCATCTACACTGCCACAGTTATCAAGAATAAAACGTGGCAGGTGCATAACCATTATCTCCGGTAGTCCTTTATGGGTGTGAGAATGATGAGTTTCAAGGTCGCTCATATTAACTACATTTATGTTGCATACCAATCCTGCGTCATTTATTCCGTCCATAGTCATCCAAGGTATAAACCTAAGAATCTCATCATTAAGTCCTGATGTAATCATATCGGCGGTAACCTCTACTATTGTAGGATTTGCAATCGCTATTGATGCATGGCGGGTATCGGTGGCTTTGGTTCTGATTACAAACTCACAAATCTCGTTTATGTTAACGTCAAGATTTCTGCCGTAAAAATCGCCATTCCGTACAGAACTGCAGCCAAACTTAACAGAACTTTTTAAGATGGGCAGTCTTAGAATATCAGCAGGTGGCATTGTGCCATAATCTATGGGGTTCATATAGTATAGATAATCGGCAATAAATGTAACTCCTTTAGTTCCTCTATTAGGTGAGTCATTTTTCTTGCATGCACACAATAGTGTGGCTAAACAGATAAATATGATTGTCTTCTTCATAATAAGTATTTTATAGTCAGATTATAGTTTATTTTAGTGGAGTATTAAGCTTCTCTATCATCTTATCCACTTTAGCTTGTGTAGTGTAGCCGTTGGTTATGAAATAGTTTGTTACGGCACTCTTTAGGTCTAAAACCTCCTTTACATCTTCAACTTGCAATAGCCCTTCAAACGCCACCTTCATCATATTGGCATCGCGGTACTCCTTTATGTACATATTATTGCTGCGTTGGTAGTCTGCCGTAACCTCATCAAAGGTGGCTCCGCACATAACACCTATCAAGGCACAGAAAAAGCCTGTGCGGTCTGTTCCTATACGGCAATGTATTGAGATTGGAACATCGTGGCTGTCGTCAACAATGGCATCAATAACCTGACCTACCCAGCCTCCAACCTTTGCACTGCGTGGGTCATGATAACAGTCATAGTAATCTGTTTCACTATCGGGGTAGCCTATATATGCCACCTTATCGTTATCTATAAGATTTTGATAATAGGCAGAAATCTCCTCTTTTTGTGATTTTCCGTCAATGGTAACTGTTACAAGGTCTTTTGTTTGGTCTTTAGACAGACATATATCTGTTTTTATGCCATACTCCTCAAAAAACATCTTTACTTGCTTAACACGCTCAAACTCAGTACTATTACGTGATGATGTGGTGTATTTGAACGGGTGGTAGCAACGCATAAGACACTTTGTGCCAGGCACAATACGCACATTAGAGATATCTTCACGCCCTTGTTGTGTGTTAAGGTCAAAATCGGAGAGCTTTTTCTTAGTGCCGGCAATTTTATTCTTAGCCTTTATCTGCTCAAGGTCATCTGTTGAATAAACTATAATCTGATTATTGCTTGTGCCGTTAAATTTATAACCCGATGTAAGCCAAGATGGAGGCTCTTGCCACGTTGAACCGTTGGTAACAAACTTAAATTCAGGCTGCCCGCTATTACCAGGGAACTTAACGGCAGAATAGGGTAAAGTTATAAACCAAAACGGGTGGTGTACAGCGGTATCACATTTTTGTAGCACATATTTGGTCTCATCGCCCCAATCATTAAAAGAGCCACGCACTTCAATGCTTTTAGGATTGCCCTTCCTCCAAAGTGCAGAGTCAAATAGAAATGTTATGGTCTTATTTGTAACGTCCTCACTGTAGCAGCGTTTCTTATCGGTGGCAAGCGAGTCAAAATATACAGGCTCAGGCTTTGGCGTAGGTTCAGGCTCCGGCTCTGAATTTTGTTTTTTAGAACATGCTGTAAGCGGAATAGCCAGCAGTAATGCAAGCGTAAATAAAATGGTCTTGATACGATTTGTTTTCATTGTATTCAAAACATTAGTAATAAGGTTTTTGTTAAAACACCGCTTTCAGTATTGTCAGTACATCTTGCGGTGTTAGTTTCATGTAACCGTCTGCAAAAATAACGGAATTTGCTATAAGTGGCAGCATGTCTTCTGTGGTGCCAATCTCATGCAGAGTGGATGGAATGCCTAATTCCCTGATGAATGCTTCCATACGGTCAATTCCCTGTAGAGCCACATCATCGGGGCTTAGACCTTTATCATCTACACCCCAAACATTTTTTGCAAAGCGTACAAACTGATGAAGCCCTGCCTTGTAGATATATCTATAGTAAGTAGGGGAGATAACCGCAAGTCCTATACCGTGAGGGCAATCTGTGTAAGCCCCTAACTGGTGCTCTATTTTATGCACGTTCCAATCTTGCTCCTTACCTACGGCAAGCAGTCTGTTAAGACCCATTGTGGCACACCACATTATGTTACTGCGTGCATCATAATCGGTTGGATTCTTTAAGGCTTGGCGTGCCGATACTAAAAGAGAACGCATAACACCCTCTATCATGGCATCACAAACATGCTCTCCCTCTCCGCCAAAGTACTGCTCCATAAGGTGTGAGAGTATGTCAAAAATGCCGCTTGTCATCTGCTCCTTTGGCACTGAATAGGTGAATTCAGGGTTAAGAATGGCAAATTTAGGGGCTGCCTGTTCCATAGGGAAAGTCCTGCCTGTCTTGGTGTGGGTGTCATCGTTTGTTATTACACTGGTGGAGTTTATCTCAGAACCTGTACCAGCCATAGTTAGAACGCAGCCTACAGGAATGGTCTGATTTTTAACGTCTGCCCAATTCATATAATACTCTTTCCATACGTCGCACTGTGCATAAGTGGACACGGAAATTCCTTTGGCACAGTCTATTACAGAGCCGCCGCCTACTGCAAGTATAAGGTCTGCCTTGCACTCTCTTGCTATTTTTGCACCAGCCATAACCTGTGCGTAGGTAGGGTTGGACTTTACTCCTGAGAGCTCAGATACACTCTTGTTTGCCGCCTTTAGAATCTCAATAACCTTGTCATAAATACCTGTACGCTTTATTGAGTTCTTTCCATAAACTAAAAGTACGTTTTTACCGTACCTGTCTAATTCTGCCTTTAAGTGGCTTAACGCAGTTTTTCCAAAGTGTATTCTTGTGGGTGCCTGATATGAAAAATCGTGAATCATAACAATATATATATTTAGGGGCAAGGGACAAGGAACAAGGGTCAAGTCCTTAACAAAAAGGCAAATTTACAAAATAAATTTACAAATCACTAACTTTGCAAATTATTTCTTATATTTGCAGTGGAGTATGAAACAACTATTCATTATAGCAGGACCTAATGGGGCTGGTAAAACTACTGCCTCATATATCATATTACCGGAGGTTCTCAAGTGTAATGAATTTGTTAATGCTGACGAGATAGCCAAGGGCTTATCTCCTTTTAATCCAGAGAGTGTTTCCATTCAAGCGGGCAGATTGATGCTTGAGAGAATAAACCAAATGATAAAAGAGGGTAAATCATTTGCTTTTGAGACCACATTGGCTACACGCTCATACGTTGGTTTTATAGAGAGGGCTAAAAAGAAAGGGTATTTTGTATCGTTGATATTTCTGTATCTTCCATCTGCTGAACAAGCCGTAGAGAGAGTTGCAATGAGAGTAAAGGAGGGTGGTCATAATATAGCCCCCGATGTTATAGTCAGACGATACAAAAGGGGATTGGAGAATTTAGTTAAGTTGTATTTGCCTATATGTGATTCATGGATTATATATAACAACTATGACTTTAACAAACGGATTTCTATAATTGCGGAGGGTAGATTGTTGAATTTACCTGAAGTTTATGACAAAACAGTTTATAATAAAATCATATCAAATGACTGACATACAAATAAAACAATTTCATAAAAAAATTACACAAGGATTAAGTATCTCCCGTCAGCGTTTAGTTGAACGCACCAAGAAAAATGGTGGAGAACTTGTGGTAATGCAAAACGGTAAGATTGTGCATGTTAAAGCAGAGGATTTGTAAAGTTTTTTTGCCTAAAAGTTTGCAGATTAAAAAATAATAGGTGCGCTACGGCGTGGCTGCTGCGGTAGTTTTCTGCCGCTTTTTTTATGCCAAAATCCTAACAATATTTCCTTTCTCATATACCCAGACCTCTTTTATGTCCAATTTAAAGGATTTATCATGAAGCCTTCTAATTATATTATTAATGATGTATCTGTAGGTACATCCTTTCGTATTATTTATAATTAACCTGTTGGACTGCTCTGAACCATGTGAAATCATTT
Organism: Paludibacteraceae bacterium; assembly: GCA_024399495.1. Taxonomy (GTDB): domain Bacteria; phylum Bacteroidota; class Bacteroidia; order Bacteroidales; family Paludibacteraceae; genus Enterocola. Next base: position 16,175 of record JAKSNY010000010.1, on the reverse strand, counting down.
TTGAAATCTTTCTTATTTTCCAAGGTTTTGCAAAACTCTCATATTCATAAAACAATCCGTCAATCAACAAATCAGGACATTTTCTTTCATATATAGTTCCAATTAAACCGCCAAAAATCTCTTTGTACAGCTTATCTTTGTAATGAACTTCAAAATCTTTAACAAAGATACTGAAAATCAGCGATAAAAAAATAACCACAATGTTATACAAGCACTTTTTATCCCTTTATGAGAGTACTAAAAATTATGATTATAGAACGTTGTGTGATATGTTGCTTGTACTTGATATTGTGAATATAAGGAGTTGACAATAATCAATATTTTTGCACTTAAATACAAAAATATGGCAATAAATTTGTATTTGAATACAAAATTATTTAATTTTGCCTGCAAATAATAGTAAACAATATGGTAACAAGAACTCTGCAAAATGTACTTGACGGCTACAAGTTTAAGGGCAAAGCCATTATACTTATAGGAGCAAGGCAAGTTGGTAAAACAACGCTGTTAAAACAACTTACAAAAAACAGGAATGAAAATATATTGTGGTTGAATTGTGATAATCAGACCACTATAGAATCATTATCCAATAACTCATTGCAGAACTTAAGGCTACTGATAAAAGACAATAAAATTGTTGTCGTAGATGAAGCACAAAGAGTGCCTGGCATTGGATTGACCCTAAAACTGATAACGGACAATTTTCCGGATGTACAGTTACTGGTAACAGGCTCATCATCACTTGATTTGCATAACAAACTTGACGAGCCGCTGACAGGTAGAAAAATTGAGTACAATCTGTACCCTATATCAACAGATGAAATCTACAATGCAGAGGGCTTGATTTCAGTAAAGGAGCGTATGCCTCAGCGTTTAATCTACGGCAGTTACCCGGATGTAATGTTTGGCACCTTAAATCCTGAAAAGGCATTGATGGAACTCTCAAACAGTTATCTGTACAAGGATGTGTTGGAATTTGACGGGCTGAAGAAATCTACAATGCTGTACAAACTGTTGACGGCACTTGCATCACAAATAGGCGGAGAAATTTCAATAAATCAACTAAGCAATATAGTAGGATTAAACAATAGAACTGTTGAAAAATACATTGACATTCTGGAAAAATGCCATATTGTTTTCAGATTAGGCAGTTTTAGCAGGAACATAAGAACAGAATTATCCAAAACAAAGAAAATTTATTTTTACGATTTAGGGGTACGCAACGCTGTTCTAAACAATTTTTCCCCGTTAGATAAAAGAAGTGACATTGGGGCTATGTGGGAAAATTTCTTTATAGCGGAAAGAATTAAGTACAATCAGTACAATGACCGCTATGTAAATTCATATTTTTGGCGTACTACAGATAAACAGGAGATAGATTACATTGAGGAATACAATGGTGAATTGCATCTGTTTGAAATGAAATGGAATAACAATAAGAGAAATACCAAAGTTTCAAATCTTTTTGTAAAAACATACAATCCTTCTGAAACAAATATAATAACCCCTGCTAACTATCTGGATTTTTTAATCTGAAAATTTATTGCTACCTTTGCCGTAATGTATAAAATATTGATTTTTATGAAAAAGTTTACTTTGATTCTTGCTTCTGTAGCCATGATGGTTACTGCAATATCGTGTAATAATAATGCCTCTCAAAACACAAATGAAGAGGCAACGGCTGACAGTGTATCGGTTGTGTATATATCACAATCAATTACAAGTGAGAACCTTATCCGCATTTTTAATGCTTTGGGCGTGGAGCCGCAAGGCAGAGTGGCTGTAAAGGTATCAACAGGTGAGGTTGGTAATCCGCATCATCTTGACCCACAGTTGGTTAAACCTTTAGTTGATAAACTTCAGGGAACTATTGTTGAATGCAATACAGCATACAGAGGAAAAAGATTTTATACAGAAGACCATAAGCAGGTGTTTACAGAGCATGGTTGGAGTGCCATAGCCCCTAATGACCTTATGGACGAGGAGGCTGATATGCAGATTCCTGTAAGAGACACTCTACATATTAAATATGACATTGTGGGCTCTCACCTGCAGAATTATGACTTTATGCTTGACCTCTCCCACTTCAAAGGTCACCCGATGGGCGGCTTTGGCGGTGCATTGAAAAACCTTAGCATTGGTGTGGCATCAAGGAATGGAAAGGCTTACATTCACTCTGCGGGCTATACTGCTGACCCCGATTCCTGCTGGCTTCACATAGAGAACCAAAACGGATTTTTGGAGTCAATGGCTGCCGCCGCTGACGGAGTGGCAGAATACTTCAAAGGCAAGAAAGGCATTGTGTATATAAATATAATGAACAATATGAGCGTTGACTGTGACTGTGTGGCACACCCTGAGGCTCCTGAACTTGGCAATGTGGGCATTCTTGCATCGCTTGACCCTGTGGCTCTTGACCAGGCTTGCGTTGACCTTGTATTCAACTACGCATCTAAGAAAGGCGATGACGCCACCGCCCTGATTGAGCGTATAAATTCACGTAACGGTCTGCGTACCATTGAGCGTGCCGCAGAGATAGGCATGGGTAACAGAGCGTATAAGTTAGTTAGCATTGACGGCGATGATATGCTAAACAAACTAAATGCTGACACACTTTCATTGGTTGTCCGTAATCATGGGGTTGAAACCACCTATTCAAGACATGGCGTTATTGACCTTTATGAATTACAGAACACCGATGTTCTTCAAGGTGCCGCCGTGGCAGATAAAATCATAGGCAAAGGTGCCGCCGCCCTAATGGTTAAGGGTGGTGCAAGGTTTGTAACCACTAACAAAATTACTGAACCTGCTCTTAAAATGCTTACTGATGCAGGCGTAGAGGTGTCATACAGTGAACTTATAGATAAAATCATAAACAAGGCAGGCGATGACATCTGTCCTCTTGAAAAACGCCTTGCAGACATAACAGACCCCGATGAAGCATTATCTGTAATTGAGGAGTTTGTTAAAGATAAATAACTGTGGCAGACTTTTTAGTATCGGGGTTAGTGAATTTGGAGACTAATGTCAAGACAGACGGTTTTCCAATAGATTATATGCCCATTACATATCCGCTGTTTGGCGTAAGAACGGCAGTATCGGGCGTGGGCTATAACATATCAAAAGCACTTATGACACTTGGTAACGGTGTTGATTTCTATACACTTCTTTACCCCGATGAGCCAGGCGGTTGCATTAAAGAGACTCTGTGCAACCTTGCCATTTCAACTCACATAGAGCAAGGTAAACTTAAAGCCACCCCCACCTCTGCAAACCTATATGATAAAAAAGGCAAACGCCGCATTTTCTGTGACCTTAAAAACATTCAGGCGTGCAGGCTAACCGCTCTACCTGCCAAAAATGATTGGGAAAGGTTCAGTGCTGCGGTAATTTGCAATATTAACTTTGCAAAACCGCTGTTAAAAGAGGCTAAAAGGCATAATATACCTATAGTTACAGACTTACACGTGTTTTCAAATATAAACGATAAGTATAACACTCCTTGGCTAAAGAGTGCAAATACAGTGTTTCTTAGTGATGAGGGACTGCCTTGCACTCCAAAAGCATTTCTTAGGCAACTCTCTGCCGCATACCCTAATGTAGAGATAATAGTGCTGGGTCAAGGCTCAAAAGGAGCATTACTTTACAAATGTAAAGAGCATACTTTCATAAAGCAAAAGGCGGTAAAACCTGTCAAGGTTGTTAATACCGTAGGTGCCGGCGATGCCTTGCTCAGTGCGTTCACACACTTTTACTACGGGCTTCACCTCTCTGCAGAAGATGCCCTACATAAAGCCCAAACCTTTGCCTCCATTAAAATAGGCTTTGACGGCGGTGCGGAAGGGTTCAAAAAAATTGATTAAAAATTCAAAAAAAATTGTATCTTTACACGCTGATAATATCGTGGGTTAAAATGGATTAGAGAATATGAAAAAAGTTTGGTTTATAGTAAATCCGGTATCGGGTACATCTGACAGAAAAGTTTGGGTGGATAAGGCTGTAAAAAAACTTGAAGGCATCTATGATATTACTGTAGTTAAGACTGAGTATCGGGGTCATGGTCATAAAATAGCCTCCGATGCCGTAAAACAGGGCATAGATGTAGTGGTGGCGGTAGGCGGAGACGGTACCGTTAATGAGATAGGAAGTGCATTGGTGGGCAGTAAAACCGTACTTTGCATATTCCCAATGGGTTCAGGAAACGGGCTTGCACGTGAACTTGGGCTTAGCGTAAAGTCCGCTGACAAGGCAATAGAGACGTTGCGTAACGGAAAAGTTGCAGAGGTGGATTACGGAACAGCGTTTGACGCTCCGTTCTTCTGCACATGCGGCACAGGATTTGACGCAGAGATTGCACGCCTTTTTGTCACCAATAAGAAACGTGGCTTCTGGCAATACCTTAAACTTAGCGTAAAGACATTCTTTACATTCAAGCCTATAGATGTAACCCTTACCGTAGATGGCAATACATTGCAACGTTCAGTATTTCTGCTGAATGCAGCCAATATAAAGCAATTTGGATTTGGGGCATACATAGCGCCACTTGCAAGTGTACAGGACTCACTGCTTGATGTAACCATAGTGCCACCTGTAAACCTGTTTTCAGCTTTACGCCTTACATTTGGCATGTTTACACATCGTTTGCATAAGATGAAACCTATAGAGACTTTCAAATGCCAAAGTCTTGAAATCTCATTGCCGGCGGATGCTCCGTTCCATGTAGATGGCGACTACATAAGGCAGCCGTCAGGTACTTTTACTGTGAAGGTGAACAGAGGTCTGAAAGTTTTAGTTTAACTGATGAAAAAATTTTTTAAGATATTATTTTGGCTCTTTGTGGCAACAATCCTATGGGTTGTGGTGCTTAAATACGTGCCAATTTGCTATACCCCTGTAATGCTGAGGCGTAGCATTGAGTATGCCACAGACGGCAGAGATTATAAGTTCCGTAAACAGTGGAAACAGTTAGATGATATTGACCACAAGATGGTGCTGGCAGTGGTGACATCGGAGGATAATCTGTTTATGACACATAACGGATTTGATATAGAGTCAATTAAAAAGGCGTATGAACGTAACAAGAAAGGAAAGAAAGTGTGGGGAGGAAGCACCATATCGCAACAGACAGCCAAAAATGTGTTTACTTTTGGCACCAGAACCTATTTTAGAAAGGTGGTAGAGGCGTATTTTACTGTATTGATAGAACTTATTTGGGGTAAGGAGAGAATAATGGAGGTGTATCTTAACGTAATAGAGACAGGCACTAACCTTTATGGAGTGGAGGCCGCTTCAAAGGCTTATTTTAACCATTCAAGCAAAAGAATGAGCAGTTATGAGGCTGCACTTATTGCCGCCGCTTTGCCAAGCCCACGCAAATACAGTGTGTCCAATCCCGGTCCGTATATGAGTAGGCGTGCCTCCCAAATACAGGGTCTGATGTATAAGATTGCACCTATAAAATTTGAATAGTGCAAATAGTTGATGACATATTGCGTATGATGGGCGACTTTATTTGGGGTGTGCCTATGGCTCTGCTTCTTATGGGAACCCATCTGTGGATGACCGTACGCACAGGCGGGATTCAGCGTAAAATGTTGTTTGCAGTAAAACTATCTTTTGCCAGCGATAAATCAGCCTCTGGTGAGATAAGTAATTTTGGTGCCTTGATGGTTGCCCTTGCAGCCACAATGGGAACTGGTAATATAATAGGAGTGGGAACTGCAGTGGCTATGGGTGGTCCAGGTGCTATATTTTGGTGTTTTTTGACAGGTCTTTTTGGAATTGCCACTAAATATGCGGAATCGTTGCTTGCCGTTAAATATCGTGTTAAAAATGAGAAGGGCAAGATGATTGGCGGAGCAATGGTTGTGCTTGACAAGGTCTTGCATAAACGTGGACTTGCTGTGTTTTTCTGCGTTGCCACCATTTGTGCGGCATTTGGTATAGGAAATCTTAATCAGGCAAATTCTGTTGCTATTCTTGTAGAAAATAACACAGGAGTAAGTCCATATATCACAGGCTTTATAATGGCATTTATTGTTGGAGCCGTTATGGTAGGCGGAATTAAATGGCTATCAAAAGTATGTGAGTGGTTGGTTCCGTTTATGGCTGGTTTTTATATATTGGGTTGCATCTATTTATTGTGTGTTAATGGTACATATATAGCGCCTGCCATTAAACTTATAATAACATCGGCATTTGCTCCAGAAGCAGTGGAGGGTGGCTTGATAGGCGGAGGTTTTATGCTTGCAATGCGATACGGACTTGCACGTGGATTGTTTTCAAATGAGGCTGGTCTTGGCTCTTCCCCTATAGTGTCTGCTTCTGCTAAGACAGATAATGCTGTGCGTCAGGCACTTATATCTTCTACGGCGGTATTTTGGGATACAATGGTAGTTTGTACTCTTACAGGGCTTGTGATAGTTACAAGTGTTATTGCCTACCCCGATATTGATTTTGAACATGGAGCTGTGCTTACCACAATGGCATTTGGGAAAATACATGCGTGGGGTTCTCACTTTCTTACAATAGCCATTATAACATTTGTGTTCTCCACTATTTTAGGTTGGTCTTTTTATGCCGAGCGGTGTATGGAATATCTTGGAGGAATTAAACTTATAAAATGGTTTCAGTTGGCATGGATAGCCGCAGTTATGATAGGATCAGTTATGGGACTTAATACAGTGTGGCTTCTCTCTGATGTAGCCAACGCTTTGATGGCAATACCTAATCTTGTTTGTGTGCTTGCTCTTAGTGGGGTGGTGGCTGCTGAAACTAAAAAATATTGTTCTAAGGCACATATCAACGATATTGACCCCGATATGCAGAAGTAATACTAAATTTTTATTATATGGAAGCAATAGCATCATTTCAAATAGACCACACAAACCTTAAACCAGGTATCTACATATCTCGCAGAGATGAGGGTTTTATAACATTTGACATGAGGTTTACAGAGCCTAACGTAGAGCCTGCTATGGAGCAGAAGGCGGCACACTCTCTTGAACATCTGCTTGCCACTTGGTTTCGTAATAATGACAAGATTAAGGGAGATGTGGTTTATGTAGGCCCGATGGGCTGCCTCACAGGCTTTTATATAATTATGCGTGATAACGGCTACACAGAGTTCTCTATGCGTGATTATATGCTTGAGGCCATTGACTGGATTATGGAGCAGACAGAGGTTCCTGCCACCACCTCTGCCACTTGCGGAAACTATGCACTACACTCACTTGAGGGTGCCAAAGAGACTGCAAAACTCTATGCCTCCAGAATTGCAGAGCATTTATATACAGAATACACCAAATTAGAGACCAAACTTGATAATGGCATGGCGTTTGCTGATGCGTAGAATCTTTTAAAAAATTTTGCAGAACAAAAAATAATATATAAATTTGCGGTTGTCAATAAAACAAAATGACAAGATATAGAAGCCTAAAACGGCTTAAATATAAATGTAGGTAGAAATTACCCTCTCGAGTGTATCGGGGGGGGTAATTCGGCTACACTCAACATGACGAGAAAAATGGATAATGAGGATGAACACTCAGGATGACGAAAACAAAAGAAACGAGATTAATTAACTAAAAAAGACAGAAAAGAGATGAAAAATATTATCTACACAATGGGAGCGGTATTGGTAATGTTGGCTTCCGTATCATGCAAGAAGAATGATGACGTAAAGGGTGATGAGCAATCATTAGTAAAAAAAGTTGATATGGAGTTCACCGCCATATCTAAAGGAGGATTGAAAACTACTGTAAAAGCAGACGGCACTACGGTAGTGTGGTCAAAGGGTGATGCCATAAAGGTGTTCACAGCAAAAGATACGCAGGGTGGTGAATGTACGTTGACAGACGGAGCGGAAACAACAACTGCTGTGTTTAATGGACAATGCAGCGAAACCGGACCTTGGACAGCCATATACCCATCTTCAATGGCAAAAAGTTTTGCAGAAGGAGTGATAACATTTACAGTGCCCATCTTGCAAAAATATGCTGATGGAACGTTTGCTAAAGGCACGATGCCGAGTGTTGCATACTCAAATACAACAGGTATGGAATTCAAACACGCTTTCGGTGTGCTGAAACTCCGGTTTAAGGGTGAGGGTTATGTCAAATATATAACAGTTACAGATAAGAACGGAGCTAAACTGAACGGAACTTTTGCGGTGACGCCAAAAATAAGTGCGGTTGCTACAAAGAGCGGGGATGACGGTAGTGTATCTACTACTCTATATTGTGGAGAGGATGGAATAGCACTTAATGCAAGTACTGCTGTAGATTTTTGGATAGTGGTTCCAGAGGGTGCGTTTGCAGGCGGATTTGATATTGTAATCACTGACACTGATAATAGGACAGCTGAATTATCCACAACACAGGACAATACTATTATTGCGGGAGAGATCAAACCAATGCCAGAAAAGGAGATTGTGTTTCAGTGTGCATGTGGATTAAAAACAACCGTTAAGGGTGTATCAGGTTATGATTATCCGTTGGTTTCAATAGGAGACCAATGCTGGATGGCTGAGAATGTTAAAGAAACTGAATATGATACAGAAAGTGAGGGGAAAGAGAAGGGTGTGATTATTAATTCATCATGGGAAAAAGTTCTCGCATGCTACGAGAATCCAACTAATATAGAGGGTGGCAAACCAGGGTATATGTTTGACGAACAGTGGCAAAAATTAGGTCTCTTGTATAATTGGGCTGCAGTAGTGGGTTTTGAATCCACTGAATCAACAGAAACATTTACAGGTAAACGCCAAGGGATCTGCCCTAATGGATTTCATGTGCCTGGTTTAGATGAGTACACAACCCTGAAAAATTTTATAGAAGACAGATTTGGAGAGAAAACAGCGGCTGCACATATAAAGACGTCAACTGGTTGGAGAAGGAATGCCGGCACTGAGCTTTTATGTGGTTTCAGTGCTTTGCCGGCAGGCTCTTCTGCTGGTGTTGTTGTTAATGTCGGTTCTTACGCTTATTTGTGGACATCTACACCTAAGAGTATGGATAGTGCTCACAACTGGTCTCTTTATTGTGATGACACTTTCATAATAGAACAAGCTTCCAGTAAATTTTGTGCATATAGCGTGCGCTGCATAATGAATAAGGATTAAGTGCAAAAAAGGATACAAATGCACAATGCATGATTTGTAAATATCATCGGGAATCCAAATGTAGGTAAATTAACGCTTATTAACGCATTGGTGGGGAGCGTATATCCATAATAACGTCCAAATCACAGACCACAAGGCATAGGATTATGGGTATTAAAAACCTGTTTGGTATTCTGTGTCTTGATGTAAAGTGTGACCCCGAGTATGTTCTGGAAAGATTAGAGGTGAGGTCTGAATCTCATAATATTTCAGGCTGGTTTAGTGTGAATCCAAGCAAATTTACAACTGGTGGTTGTGAGAGTAAATGTTTGATGGTGGATTGCAGGCGTGGTGTCTCATTGCCTAAGAGTGGCACTAAAATCTATGAGGTGTTTGGATCCTTTGGTGACTATTGGTGTTCTACTCCTGATGGAGAGAGAATTGCTTTCTATATGTCTTTCAACTATGATGACTATCAAGGTTATTATCAGGGAATAAACAATTTCTAACGTCATTACGGAATATCTGTTCGTGCGATTTTGGCTGAATTAGAATTATGAAAACAATAGAAATAGAAGGACATAGGTTCGCAAAAACACTGGATTGCAGTGCCATTGACAGTAGAATAAAGGAATTGGCACAGCAGATAAAGGCTGACAATAAGCCTGACACCCTTTATATATGTATGCTTAATGGAGGGGCGTTGTTTACCTTTGCTGTTATGATGGAGATGGATGTAAAAAACGAGATGGCGTTTGTCAAGTGGTCATCGTACAGAGGCAATGAAAGTACAGGAAATATAACAGAGGAGATGCCTTTGACAACATCTGTCAAAGGGCGTGATATTGTGGTTCTTGAAGATATAATAGATACAGGCAACACAATGACCAAATTTAAGGAGTATCTACAGTCAAAAGGGGCTAAATCGTGTAAGATAGCGGTGCTTCTTAATATGAAGGGTAAAAGAAAATTTAATATAGAGCCTGATTATGCAGGGTTTGAAATGACCGGCGGATTTGTGGTAGGCCACGGATTTGAGTATGACAATAAAGGCAGAGGGCTGAGGGATATATATCAAGAGATTGATGTATGATGTATAATGTATGATGTATGAGGAGCCGAAGGCGACAGAGAACGATAGTTCTCCGCGAAGCGTAGGGGACTGTTTGGAGTAGCGAGGGCAGAGCCGCTTGCGGGCTATGCCGAGTCACGACAAACATGTTCTGCGAAGCAGAAAATGGGGATATGTCCCAATAGAAAAGGATATATATTTTAATGAGCCGTAGGCGAGATTAAAATGAGGAGCATAGCGAGATTAAAATGATGTATGAGGAAAAATATTGCAGTGTTTGTGGTTCTCCGTTGGTTTTGAAGCCTTGTGATGGAGAGTCTGAACCTGTACCATATTGTGAGACATGTAATGAGTACCGTTTCCCTAAATTCAATGTAGCGGTCTGCACTGCCATATTTAATAAAGATAAGACCAAGGTGCTTATGATGAGGCAGTACGGGCGTGAGAAATTCAATTTCTTGGCAGGTTACATAAACATAGGGGAGACGGCAGAGGTGGCATTGCCACGTGAGATGATGGAGGAGATGTGTATGAGACCATCGTCAGTAAAATACCTATACACATACTATTTTGCCAAGACCAATACTCTGATGGTTAATTTTCTTACTACCGTGGATTCTGAAGACCTTAGCGGCATGTCTGCATCGGAGGTGGACGAAGCCCGTTGGTTCACATTCCCCGAAGCCATAGCCAATGTAATCCCTGGCGGTGGTGCAGAGAAACTTATAAACTACGTAAAAGGGGAGTTTTCTTTATAATATAACCTCAAGTGATGTATATTGCGGCTTCATGCCCATTTTGCTATAAAACATCATAGCATCATTGTTCCCTTCCCAAACGTGTAGTGTAATATTATAGGCACCAATGCCTTTAGCGTATTCTTTAGCATAGTTTAGCAAAGATGTGCCAATTGACCTATGTCTGCACCTTTCATCTATACATATATCATCAATATATAGTGTTTTATATTTGTTTGTATTTGATGTCTCTTCTCTATTTTCTATCTGACAGAACAGATGCCCTAAAACATTATCATTCTCATCTACGTAAACAAAAGTAGGTGTTAAAGGGTCATTTATAATCCTCTTTAACTGCTCTTCTGTGTATTTTGCCCCCTCTTTCTTAAAAATATCCGGACGCGTATTGTGATGTACAAGCAACACCTGTCCTAATAGGTCGCTGATTTTCTTTATGTCCTTTTCTTGTGCTTTGCGTATCATGATTTATGCAAATAATTTCAGTATAAATACAAAATTACATAATTTTTTGCAACTGTAAAATTATTTTCTTGAGTATATGAATAATTTTTAAGTTTGTATTTATAATTTTTTTTTAGTATCTTCGTGCAAATTTCAAAAATTATGAAATCAATAATATTGAAAATTAAATTTGTTATCACTGCAATAATGGTTTCTGCACTTCTGACGGCATGTGGCGGAAGTGACGGAAGTGGAGAAAGTGATGAAAATACAGAGCCCCTGCAAGTAAAGGAGCCTACATTAGAGTACGGAATATGCACCGACAGCCTTACAAAGGTTGAAGGTGTTGTGGGTAACGGCGAGAGTGTATCGGTTTTGTTTGACAATCTTGGAATAGACGCAGCCACAGCCTACAAGGTTCAGTTTCTACCCGATTCCCTGTTTAACGCAAAACGTGTTAAGGCGGGCAACCGCTACACGGTGTATTTCTCTAATGAGAGCGACACACTGCACAACGCTCTTGAAAACCCAAAATATTTTGTATATCAGAACTCCCTTATAAATTACACCGTAATAGAACTTGGAGACTCTCTTAAAGCATATCGTTTCATTAAACCTGTAGAGATTAAAGAGCGTGTTTCAGAGGCAAAGATTGAGTCTTCGCTGTGGAATGCCATTACTGGCAATAACCTTAACATATCCCTTGCAAACGACCTGTCAGATATCTACGCTTGGACTATTGACTTTTTTGGCATACAGAAAGGAGATGGGTTCAAAGTTTATTATACAGAGCAGTATGTAGATGGAGAATGTATTGGCATAGGTGAGATAAAGGCGGCATGTTTCCATCACAATGATAGCAATTATCTTGCATTCAAATACGACACACTTGATTTTCACGGCTATTGGGACGCAAACGGACGCAGTCTTAGAAAAGCATTCCTAAAGGCTCCGCTTAATTTTAAACGTATTTCTTCAACTTTTACCTACACACGCAAGCACCCTATATATAAAACCGTACGTCCGCACACAGGGGTTGATTACGCCGCACCAAAAGGGACTCCCGTTTGGAGCATCGGCGATGGCAAGGTGGTATTCAAGGCTTACAAAGGTGGCGGTGGTAATACCATCAAAATTAAACATAATAGCGTATATTCGACCGCTTATCTACACCTTAGCGGTTACGCAAAAGGTCTGAAAGTGGGCGACCACGTAAAACAAGGTCAAATAATAGGCTATGTAGGCAGCACAGGTGCCTCCACAGGTCCGCACCTTGATTTCCGCGTATGGAAAAACGACAAGCCTATAAACCCGCTTACTATGGAGTCACCGTCTGTAGAGCCATTGCCTGAAAAGTATATGAATGGTTTTCGCAAAGTAAAGGACAGGTATCAATTAAATGAACAATAAAACACTTCCACCTTTTTGGATTAGTGCAATCCCAATTATTGTACTAATAGGAATGCTCTCAATAAACATTATATTTTTTGGGAGTGATTCTCTTGCAGGACCTTCTCAAATAGCCCTGTTTACCGCCTCTTTTGTTGCAACCGGGCTTGGTATATGGGTATGTAAAAAAGATTGGGAGTGCATAGAAGATGCCATAAATGCAAATATACACACTACTTCTACAAGTATATTTATTTTGCTTGCCATAGGAATGCTATCAGCCTCTTGGATGATTAGCGGCATTGTACCTGCGATGATATACTATGGTATCAAATTGATAGACGCTCGTGTTTTTCTGTTGTCAGCATGTCTGCTATGTGCATTGGTTTCATTGATGACAGGCTCATCATGGACAACAATAGCGACGATAGGCATTGCCCTTATTGGCATTGGGAGAGCATTCGGATTTTCTGACGGCTGGACTGCGGGTGCCATTATCTCCGGTGCGTATTTTGGTGATAAACTGTCTCCGCTCAGTGATACCACAGTGCTTGCCTCAAGCGCCGCTGAAACGCCGTTATTTACGCATGTAAAGTATATGACATACACATCAGTTCCTTCTTTGCTTATATCGCTTATAATATTTGCTGTTGCAGGTTTTGTAGGCAATGATACAGTTGTACAAGATACATCTGAATTTGAAAATGCCATAAGAGGTACATTTACAATATCCCCATGGTTTCTAATTGTACCTATTATTACAGGTGTTATGATTTACAAAAAGGTACAATCTCTTATTGTACTTGTTGTCTCCGCTCTGATGGGCATAATAGTAGCGCTGTTTATTCAACCACAAATCCTTATGCAAATAGGTGGTGGCTCATCTGACGGATCAGTAACAGTCAGTGGCATTTACATCGGAGTAATGAAAATGCTTGCCGTAAGCACGGCAGTTGATACAGGCTTGCCTCTGTTAAACTCACTTGTAGCCACAGACGGTATGGCTGGAATGCTTAATACAATATGGCTTATACTTGCAGCAATGATGTTTGGAGGCGTTATGAATGCGTGTGGAATGTTACAAAGTTTTTTACACGCACTTTTCCGCAAGTTGGTTCATACCAGAGTTGGATTGGTTTCTTCTACAATAATGAATGGTATATTCCTCAACCTTGTTACAGGAGACCAATATATCTCTATTATATTATCTGCAAATATGTTCAAAGAAGAGTATAAGAATCAAGGTTACGAGAATAGACTGTTGTCACGCAGTTGTGAAGACGGTGCTACGGTAACATCTGTGCTTATACCATGGAATACTTGTGGAATGACTCAATCAACGGTTCTGGGTGTAGCAACATTAGCATATCTCCCGTTCTGTTTCTTCTGTTACCTATCTCCCATAATATCAATCATAACCGCAATTTTTGGGTGGAAAATTCATAAAAAAGAGTTGCATTAATGTATGATGTATGAGTGCAGAGTGGACAGTTGACAGTGGACAGTGATTCCATCCCGTCATCTCGAGCAAAGATGTAGAAATACAGAATATTGGTACCCAGGCCTCGTTCTGGTCTAATACTGCATTTGAGTTCTTTAATGGAGACGCTTACTATTACAATTTAAATTGGGACGAAGACGAATGTGAAGGCAACACCCAAGGTAAAAACGAAACATCGTCTGTACGTTGTCTAAAGGACTGATACTCTTACACCATTCTCACGTCATTTTGAGTGTAGCGTAGCGTAACGAAGAATCTCATAATGTTTCTGAAATCTTTCGTTTCACTCAGGATGACAATGAGAGGTCAGAATGACGAGGGTGTGGACACTCAGACTGACGAGGAAAGTCAGGCTGTTTACAGACCGTTAGGTAACGACGAAGAGAAAAGCAAATCACCACTACCATCTCTTGTTAGAGTTGATAGTGGTGATTGTTTTATTGGCTAAATTTTTATGAGAGAAGTTAGAGTTTGCTGATTTCCTCTGCATTAAGACCTGTGACTTTGGCAATAAATGCAGCATCAAGACCTTCTTGTTTCATGTTTTTCGCCACACTCAGCTTACCTTGTTTTAGACCTTGTTTAAGTCCTTGTTTTAGACCTTCGTCTCTACCTTTTTTCTCTCTACGCTCGTACTCATAATCATCGGCATTCTTTATGGTACGATAATAATCCAGCTCATAGAAATACTTGTCGCTATCCTCCCTGCTTAGTTTGGATAACTCGGACAGACGTTCCATAACGTTGAACGCTGGTTGCTTGTCCTTAAACTTTAAATCCGTCTTCATAGTCTCCATGTTTGCTAAATTATATAGCCAATAATCAATGCGTGTCTTACAGTTCTCTTGGGGCATGTTCACGTATGACGGCAACTCCAACGTGTATGCCTTGACTTTGTCTGTCAATACCTGACCTGTCTCTCTGACAACAAACTCTATTGTCCTAAGGCTGAGCGGTTCGTGCTCATCAAGGTGGAAATCCATAAAGAACACTCCATAAACAGGGAGCAGACTATAGTCCCATATTTCCCCGCATTTGACGCCCTGAGAGGCAATCTCTCTTGAAAGATAAAAGACAATCCGCTCAGCAAAATATTTTTGCCTGCGTTTCTGCATCTCTACAATAAAGCGTGAGCCATCCTCCGTCTCGCAAAGCAGGTCAAACACGACCCCTCTGCCATCTTGAGTCTCCGCTGGACGCTCTTTATCGAGATGTGTGATCTCTTTAATTTCAGAACTGAGTTCCAACAAATCTAAATTTATCCATAATTATTAAATAATAAAAAAATAACGCAAGATAATTTAGGCAAGAATAGTGTTTATCTTTCACAAAGGTATGGATAAGAAATAAGATTTGCAAAAAAAAGAGAGATTTTTTTGCAGAAAAATATTTTCTGATTTTTTTTTGCAGAACAGAAAATAATTCATACCTTTGGCGTTGTTAATCAAGCAAAATGAAAAGACGTAGAAGCCGTTTACGGCTTAAATATAATGGTAGGTAGAAATTACCCTCCTGTGTAAACGGGGGGTAATTTGCTTAATATCAGACAGTTACAACAGAGTTGTAACTGTGAGGGTCAAGGAACATGGTTGAGGCAGAGCCTCAACAAAAGGGACAAGTACCCCTCCCACGTCATTCCGAACGAAGTGAAACGAAGAGAGGAATCTTTACTTAATGTATGATGTATAATGTATGATGTATGAGCGAAGCGAGTGACGGAACGCAGTGTAGCGAAAAATCTTATCACTGTCAACTGTCCACTGTCAACTGTACACTAAAAACGTAATAACGATTATAACTTAATATTAACCATTTAAACTAAAATTAACTTATGAAAAAGATTTATTCCACTCCACATTTGGAGCAAGTGAGAATGGAGGCAGAGATGCCCGTGATGGCTGGTTCATCAGCCCC
>JAKSNY010000001.1 GCA_024399495.1 Paludibacteraceae bacterium | reverse complement strand
TGCGTTATTTTTTTATTATTTAATAATTATGGATAAAATTAGGTATGTGAACCCGTTGACAGACTTCGGGTTCAAAAAGAATTTCGGCGATGCCGAGGTTATGAAAGCGTTCCTTACAGATTTGTTGGAACTTAGTTCTGAGATTAAAGAGATTAAGCATTTGGACAAAGAGCGTCCAGCGGAGACTCAAGATGGCAGAGGGGTCGTGTTTGACCTGCTTTGCGAGACGGAGGATGGCTCACGCTTTATTGTAGAGATGCAGAAACGCAGGCAAAAATATTTTGCTGAGCGGATTGTCTTTTATCTTTCAAGAGAGATTGCCTCTCAGGGCGTCAAATGCGGGGAAATATGGGACTATAGTCTGCTCCCTGTTTATGGAGTGTTCTTTATGGATTTCCACCTTGATGAGCACGAACCGCTCAGCCTTAGGACAATAGAGTTTGTTGTCAGAGAGACAGGTCAGGTATTGACAGACAAAGTCAAGGCATACACGTTGGAGTTGCCGTCATACGTGAACATGCCCCAAGAGAACTGTAAGACACGCATTGATTATTGGCTATATAATTTAGCAAACATGGAGACTATGAAGACGGATTTAAAGTTTAAGGACAAGCAACCAGCGTTCAACGTTATGGAACGTCTGTCCGAGTTATCCAAACTAAGCAGGGAGGATAGCGACAAGTATTTCTATGAGCTGGATTATTATCGTACCATAAAGAATGCCGAAGGTTATGAGTACGAACTTGGAGAAAAGAAAGGTAGAGACGAAGGTCTTAAACAAGGTAAGCTGAGTGTGGCGAAAAACATGAAACAAGAAGGTCTCGATGCTACATTTATTGCCAAAGTCACAGGTCTTAATGCAGAGGAAATCGGCAAACTTTAACCTTTTAGAACCATAGCCAATAAAAAAGTCACCACTATCAACTCTAACAAGAGATGGTAGTGGTGATTTACTTTTCTCTTCGTCATCCTAAATGTGCTTGCCAACGAGGGCAGAACCAAGTTTACTTGGGTTATGCCGAGTGCCGATAGCACTTCACGAGCGAAGCGAGTAATGTAGCGAAGACTGCTTGCTGACCGAAGGTAATCTCAGAATCATTGTGAGATTTTTCGCTCCACTGCGTTCCGCTTTCCGTAGGAGTATCAGTTACGACTTCGTCGTGATTAAGGGCTTCGCCTCAGCATACAAACTTGTTTGTCTGCATTCGGCTTGCTCCTTAATCCCTTAGGCAACGCACAGATAGTCCGTCGTACTTAACGTCGTGGCCCACGTACAAGCAGTCATAGTTGAAATTGAGGTACCTGAAGTGAGCGATGTTGCTAAAGCTCTCAACTGGAGTAGCCGTCCAGAAATAGGTATAGTTGCCAACATTACTCACGCTATTTCCATAAGCGAGGCCTGCCGGCAAAGCCGCAAAACCATATGTGTCTTCTCCGTTGCCATTAATATACCAAGAAGAAAACCAACCAGAGGTACCCTTAAGGTATTTGCCAGCCTGTTTATAGCCTTTGCCGTCTGTTTTTTCTATAAATGTTTCAAGAGCGTCCCATTCCTCTTCTGTCGGAATGTGAGATCCGTTAGGGCAGATGCCTTGACGGTTACCTTTGAATTTGGTTGTCTGTTTTTCCCCGTCTTTTACTCCTACCGCAGCGGCCCAGTTGTACAGCACACCCAACTTATTGAACTGCCCTTCACTCATATATGAAGGTTTTTTATTCCTTGGAATGGGGGTGTAGTATGGGGTATATACATTCCTTGCTGACTCTGAAATTGTGTTGCCAAAAAGCCAAGCGGCGTTGTAAGCCTCAGACTCCGTGTCATACTCTATGCACTTGGTGTTTTCCCTGAGCCAGTACTGACTGCCTATCTTCACCCAGTTGCTATCATCATCCAACGCTCTCTGACATACCGGACGTGCCGCTGGTGTATTCAACTCTTCAGAATAATCCTTTACGCAACGCACTGACAGGCCGTAGACATAACTCATGTAGAAGTCGTACATGAGTTCATAGTCTGAAATAAAGTAGCGAACGTAACTCTGGTAACTATAGTCCTCATTTGGTGTGGCAGTCCAGAAATAGCCCCTGTCGCCAACAGCGCCCGTGCGATTTCCATCTGCTAATCCCGCAGGCAAAGCCGCAAAGCCGTACTCGTCTGTACCATTGCCCTTACCACTCCAGCCTGATTTGGTCTTTACCTTTTTACCGGCAACCTCCTTGCCGCCCAAAGCGTCTGCAAGGACATTCCACTCCTCTACTGTCGGAATGTGGGATCCGTTGGGGCAGATGCCCTGGCGGGTTCCGCTGTATGCCTCTTTTGCATCGAACTCGTCCTTATAACCCATAGCGGCAGCCCAGTTGTACAGCATGCCCAACTTGCTAAACTGCCCTTCACTCATATAGGAAGGTTTTTGGGAAACAGGAATGGCAGTGTAATATGGGGTACCTGTCACCCACTCTGATGTAGGTATTGTGTTCGGCACTGCAAGCCAATCAGCATTGTATGCCTCAGACTCTGTGTCATACTCTACGCACTTGGTGTTTTCCTTCAACCAGTACAGTCCGCCTATCTTCACCCAGTTGCTGTCATCGTCCAACGCACTCTGACAGGCAGGGCGTCCCTCATCCGCTATTGTTGCGGAACGCATTTCGCCGGTTGATTGCATGTATTCCGGTTCTCTCACACTTGAATTATCCTTGCACGATACGGCTCCCACCATTACCAACAGCGTGGCAGCCAGATAAGTGAATTTCTTCATTTGCTTTCTTACTTTTTTAATTGTTAATAACTCCAGTTACCAGTTTGCAATACTGGTTAGCGTGGCTCCTACACTCTTGCCGCCAGGAGTCACAGAGCCAGCCATTACGGGCATCTCTGCCTCCATTCTCACTTGCTCCATCTTAGGAGCGGAATAATTCTTTTTCATAGTTGAAAGTTAATAATTATGTTAGTTAATTTCGTTTTCTATATCGGTGATTCGGTGATGCGAATCATACATTATACATCATACATCAAATAGAGATTCTTCGCTACGCTCAGACTATTTACTGACCGTTAGGTAATGCGTGAAACTAAACATCTCATAATGTTTAGTAGATGCTTCGTTTCATTACTCGCTTCGCTCGTGAAGTGCTAGCGGCACTCGGCATAACCCAAGTAAACTTGGTTCTGCTCTCGTTGGCAAGCACTTTCAGCATGACAGGGAAATGACTTAGTTGTTCCTTAAGCAACGTACGCTATATGCGGTGATCTTATTGGAGTTGGATTCTTTCAGGGTGTCACTTGTGTAATTGAGACCGCGGATGTAGGCATTAGTACCATTGCGGGCGTCTGACAACCAATAGTAGGCGCTTCCACCAACACTGCTCGCACTGCTTCCACTTGCGTAGCCTGCCGGTAGAGCCGCAAAACCGTTGTCTCCCTCACCTATGCCTGACTGCCAGCCTGCGGATGTCTTCATCTTCTTGCCTGCCTCAGATTGTCCACCCAAATTATCTCTAAGAATGTTCCATTCCGCTTCTGACGGTATATGAGAGCCGTTAGGGCATATACCCTGGCGATTGTCAGTGAATGGCGTTGTCTGTGACTTACCGTCAGCTAAACCAACAGCCGCCGCCCAGTTGTATAGCAAGCCCAATTTGTCTGACTGATCATCCAAATAATCAGGTATGGTTGTTGTTGTAGGGTCTGTGTAGTATGGGGTATATATACCACTTGATGATGTGGATATAGTTTTTATAGTTTTAATACCAGCTGCATACGCCTCAGACTCTGTGTCATACTCTATGCACTTTGTGTTTTCCTTGAGCCAGTATTGATCACCTATTTTAACCCAATTGGCATCAGCATTCAATGCACTTTGGCAGGCAGGGCGGATTGCCGGTGCCTCCTTAACTTCCACTTTTGTGGTGCTGCCTGCCGCAACTGTTGTGGCACCCAATGTAACATTAAATGATGTGTCGTCTGATTTTGTAACTATTACCGTAAGGTCTTTATCTGTATAGCTTGCGGCTGGAACCACTATGCGGAAGTTTACGCCGTCTGTTGCCAATGCAACGGCTGTTGTGCAGTTAAGTGTTATTGATTTTGATGAACCTTCTGTTACAGCAGAGTTGTTAGGATTTACGGTAAACTCACCTGCAAGGTTGTTTGCGGCAGATGTCAAGGTTATGCTCTTTACTGCGTCTGTGGTCTCTCCCTTAACTATAAGGCACAGCACGCCGAAAGGATTGCTAAGTGATATTCCACTCTCTATTGAACCTGTACCTATCGACGGATATGCGTTCTCTGCAAGTCCGTCACCTGCGTATGTCTGTGTGGTTGGCATATTGACGGTGAATGCACCGCTGTCGTACGCCCAATTACCGCCTGCCCAGCCGTAGAGTTGTGTGTCATCCTTTATGCCGGAGTCTATATCCCCTTCAAATGTACCTGATGATGTGCCTGCACCATCTTTTATATCAAGTGCCACGGCATCAAATCCGCCTGCTGTAGGCACTATGCTCAGATGGTCATCATTTGACCAAATGAGTGTTCCGCCTGATATTACGCTGGTCTTGGCTGTTCCCTGACCTGCCGCAGACACTGTGACGTGACGCATTACGCCTGTAGGTTGCGGTGCCGGCTCTTTAACTTCTGCATTCTTCTTGCACGATACGGCTCCCGCCATTACCAACAGCGTGGCAGCCAGATAAGTGAATTTCTTCATTTGCTTTCTTACTTTTTTAATTGTTAATAACTCCAGTTACCAGTTTGCAATACTGGTTAGCGTGGCTCCTACACTCTTGCCGCCAGGAGTCACAGAGCCAGCCATTACGGGCATCTCTGCCTCCATTCTCACTTGCTCCATCTTAGGAGCGGAATAATTCTTTTTCATAGTTGAAAGTTAATAATTATGTTAGTTAATTTCGTTCTTTTTCGGTGATGCGGTGATGCGGTTAATCGGTGAATCGATTTCATACATCACACATCATACATCAACCCATGTCCCTTAGCCACGTCAGTGGCATCCCCTTGACCCTAACTTACGGCTATGCCGTAAGTTCTTGATAATAAGCAAATTCCCCCCCCGATTTTCATCGGGAGGGTAATTTTTACCAACACCTATATGTAAGCCGTTTACGGCTTATATGTCTTGTCATTTTTTTTAACAGCTGCAAATTTAAATATTATTCAGCAGCCTTCTCCTCTTTTGCAGGAGTTTCAGCAGGTGCCTCTGTAGCAGGTGCCTTCTCCTTAACAGGAGCAGCCTCTACATCTTGTGCGGCAGCCTTCTTTGTTGAACGACGGGTTTTTGCCTTCTTCTTAGGAGCATTATCCTTTAGCATACCCTCATTGTAATCAACTAACTCTATCAGGCACATCTGTGCGGCATCACCAAGACGGAAACCTGTTTTAAGAATACGGGTGTATCCACCAGGACGGTTGGCAATACGGCTTGATATCTCACCAAAAAGTAAGGTTACAGCCTCCTTATTTTGAAGCACACTGAATACCACACGTCTTGAAGCGGTTGTATCGTCCTTGCTCTTTGTAATAAGCGGTTCTACAAACTTACGCAACTCTTTAGCCTTGGCAAGTGTTGTGTTGATTCTTTTATGCTTAATAAGCGACACTGCCATGTTAGCAAGCATTGCATTGCGGTGCGATGCCTGTCTTCCCAAATGATTAAAATTCTTATTGTGTCTCATTGTAATTACTCTTTATCAAGTTTATATTTAGAAATATCCATACCGAATGACAAGTTCAGGCTCTCCAATTTCTCATCCAACTCTACAAGTGATTTTTTACCAAAATTACGGAATTTCAGCAAATCATTTCTGTTGTAAGAAACAAGTTCAGCCAATGTCTCTACGTCAGCAGCCTTCAAACAATTCAACGCTCTGACAGACAAATCCAAATCAACTAATTTGGTTTTTAGCAACTGACGCATGTGGAGAGCATCCTCATCAAACGCCTCTCCACCATCGTGCTGGTCAAGGTCAATTGTTATCTTCTCATCAGAGAATAACATAAAGTGATATATAAGAATCTTGGCAGCCTCTTTTAGGGCTTCTTTTGGATGAACAGAACCATCGGTGTCAATCTCAATGGTCAATTTCTCATAGTCAGTTTTTTGCTCAACACGGAAATTATCAACAGTATATTTTACATTCACTATAGGAGTGTAGATAGAGTCAATAGGAATTATCCCTATCTCACTGTTGAACATTTCACGATTTTCATCAGCAGGAACCCAACCACGTCCTTTATTGATTGTCATTTCAATATGGAAAGAGGCTGTCTTATCCATTGTACAAATTACAAGGTCAGGATTAAGAACCTCAAAATTGGTTAGTTTTTTGCTAATGTCACCCGCCTTGAATACTGTAGTATCGGCTATGTCAATAGCAACCTTATCACTATCCGCATTCTCAACTATTTGTTTCAAACGCACCTTCTTAAGGTTAAGGATAATATTGGTAACATCTTCCATCACACCCGGTATTGTAGCAAATTCATGCTGCACGCCGTTTATCTTGATAGATGTGATTGCAAAGCCTTCTAATGAAGAAAGCAGGATTCTTCTCAATGCATTTCCAATAGTAATACCAAATCCCGGCTCCAAAGGACGGAACTCAAATTTACCATGGAAAGCATCTGCTTCCAACATAATGACTTGATCTGGTTTTTGAAATGGTAATATAGCCATAATTCTACATTATTTAGAGTAAAGTTCAACTATTAACTGTTCTTTAATATTTTCAGGGATATCAGCCCTGTCAGGCAAATGAAGAAATTTGCCGGCTTTTGCAGACTCATCAAACTCTATCCAAGGATATTTGCTATGATTGAATCCAGCCAAACAGTCATTAATTACCTCAAGTGATTTTGATTTTTCTCTTACACCAACAATATCACCTTGTTTTACTTGATATGATGGTATGTTAACTACTTCGCCGTTAACAACAATGTGCTTGTGGCTTACTAACTGACGGGCAGCATCACGTGTAGGGGCAATGCCCAAACGATACACTACATTATCCAATCTTGACTCAAGCAGTTGAAGCAGAATCTCACCTGTAATACCTTTAGCACGTTGAGCCTTATCAAACAAGTTTGAGAACTGTCTCTCCAGTACTCCGTATGTGTATTTGGCTTTTTGTTTCTCTTTCAACTGTGTGCCATATTCTGAAGTTTTACGCTTACGATTATTTCCGTGCTGTCCTGGAGGATAGTTTTTCTTTGTTAAAACTTTATCAGCACCATATATAGCCTCACCGAATTTACGGGCTATTTTAGTTTTTGGACCGGTATATCTTGCCATTTTATTTCAAATTTAAGCATTCAACATAAATTATTAAACTCTACGTCTCTTAGGAGGACGACATCCGTTATGTGGCAACGGTGTTACATCAATGATTTCTGTAACCTCGATACCTGCACCGTGAATTGTACGGATTGCGGATTCACGTCCGTTTCCCGGACCTTTTACGTACGCTTTCACTTTTCTAAGACCCAAATCAAACGCTACTTTTGCACAATCCTGTGCTGCCATCTGTGCAGCGTAAGGGGTGTTTTTCTTAGAACCACGGAACCCCATCTTACCAGCTGAAGACCATGAGATAACCTCTCCGTCCTGGTTCGCTATGGTAACGATGATGTTGTTGAACGAAGAATAAACATGGGCTTGCCCAGTTCCTTCAATTTTCACTACTCTTTTCTTGGTAGCGGCACTCTTTTTTGCCATATCTTTAAATTTTTTGAGTTCGACAAATTAATTACTTAGTCGCCTTTTTCTTATTGGCAACTGTTTTCTTCTTACCTTTGCGGGTACGTGCGTTGTTTTTTGTACTCTGACCACGTACAGGCAAACCTAAACGATGACGGATACCACGGTAGCAACCTATATCCATCAGACGCTTGATGTTCAATTGAACTTCTGAACGCAAATCACCTTCAACCTTAAACTGCGTGGCAATAATGTCACGGATTTTAGCGGCTTGGTCATCTGTCCAATCTTGTACCTTGATGTCTTTGTCGACTCCGGCGGCTGCCAATATCTTATTGGCTCCGCTCCTTCCAATTCCGTAGATATAGGTTAAACCTATTTCACCTCTCTTGTTCTGAGGCAAATCTACTCCAGCGATTCTTATAGCCATAAACTATTATATAAAATTAAGTTATTAACCTTGACGTTGTTTCATTTTAGGATCTTTTTTGTTTATTACATACAAACGACCCTTTCTACGAACGATTTTGCAATCGTCATTACGTTTTTTTACAGACGCTCTTACTTTCATTGTTATATATTTTTATTTGTTATTTGTATCTAAATGCTATTCTACCCTTTGACAAATCATACGGCGTCATCTCAACACGAACCTTATCCCCAGGTAAAATTCTGATATAGTGCATTCTCATCTTACCCGATATATGAGCGATAAGTTCATGCCCGTTCTCAAGTTGCACTCTAAACATAGCGTTTGACAACGCTTCCACTATTGTGCCGTCTTGCTCTATTGCCGCTTGTTTTGCCATAATATTATTTGTTTTTCAAAACCTCATCTACAAAATCAAAAGATGATAAAATCTCAGCCTTGCCCTTATGAATAGCCACCGTATGCTCAAAATGTGCCGATGGCTTGCGGTCAATGGTTCTCACTGTCCAACCGTCTTTCTCAAATACCACCGCCTTGTTGCCCATATTTATCATGGGTTCAATGGCAATGACCATACCCTCCTTAAGCATCACTCCCTGACCTTTCTTGCCAAAGTTAGGAACCTCAGGAGCCTCATGCATATCCTTGCCCACACCATGTCCTACCAAATCTCTTACTACAGAATAGCCGTGAGACTCGCAGTAACGCTGTACAGCATGCCCTATATCTCCCACTCGATTGCCGTCAACCGCCTGCTCTATACCCAAATATAGTGCTTCTCTTGTGGTTTTTAGCAGACGCTTAACCTTCTCATCAACCTCACCCACACAAAATGTGAATGCAGAATCTCCGTAAAAGCCATCCACTATAGTTCCACAATCCACTGAAACAATATCACCCTCTTTCAGTACGTATGAAGACGGTATCCCATGTACCACATTCTCATTTACAGAGATGCATAGCGTATTAGGGAATCCACCATACCCCAAAAATCCAGGGGTCGCTCCGTTAGAGCGGATAAAATCTTCAGCAATCTTATCAAGTTCAATAGTTGTAATGCCAGGCTTAATGGCTTTACCAACTTCTGCCAAAGTTTTCCCAACCAACTGATTAGCCTTTTTTAGCGTGGCAATCTCTTCAGGTGTCTTGAGAAATATCATTCTTTCAATCTTTTAATAGATAGCGCCTCTACCTTTAATTCTGGTGCCGTTAGAGCTAAAACCGTCATAATGACGATTTACCAGATAAGTCTCTATCTGCTGCAATGTATCAAGCACCACACCAACCATAATAAGAAGTGATGTACCGCCAAAGAATTGAGCAAATGCAGAACTTACACCAAACAGACCTGCAAACGCAGGAAGTATCGCTACAATGCCAAGGAATATTGAACCAGGCAATGTGATACGTGACATAATGGTATCCAAATACTCCGCAGTCTTTTTTCCAGGTTTGATACCAGGAATAAAACCGTTATTACGTTTCATCTCCTCAGACATCTGGGTAGGATTTATAATAACCGCAGTATAGAAGTAGGTGAATAGAATAATCAGCAGGAAGAATACAAAATTGTACCAAAATCCACCATTATTCAAAAATGCCAATGCAAATGAACTCACATCACCGTCTTTTGCAAGAAAACCTATCAAAGATGCAGGAATAAACATAATTGCTTGAGCAAAAATGATAGGCATTACATTTGCAGCATTCACCTTTAAAGGTATGAACTGACGCACACCGCCGTATTGCTTGTTGCCTATTACACGTTTTGCATATTGAACAGGCACTCTGCGTACACCTTGTACAAGCAGAATACTCAATGCTATTACAATAAACAAGAACACAATTTCAGCAATAAACATTACAAGACCGCCAGCCGCTTCATTAAGCCTTGATGAGAATTCTCCAACAAGTGCCCTTGGAAGTCTTGCTATGATACCAACAAGAATTATGAATGAGATACCATTACCAACACCACGTTCAGTAATTCTCTCACCTAACCACAATACAAACATACTGCCTGCGGCAAGGATTATTGTTGATGTCACCATAAAGAACGCTCCTTGAGGAACTACCTGACCAACCTGCAT
Organism: Paludibacteraceae bacterium; assembly: GCA_024399495.1. GTDB lineage: Bacteria > Bacteroidota > Bacteroidia > Bacteroidales > Paludibacteraceae > Enterocola. The sequence goes on along the minus strand of JAKSNY010000001.1, from coordinate 241,931 downwards.
CTTTAGGTTCAACAGATATGCGGGACCTTGGATAATCAGAATCACAACAGTAAGATAACGTGTAATTTGATTGATTTTACGGTGTCCGCTCTCACCCTCTTGCTGCAATTTCTTAAAGTATGGGAACGCCATACCAAGCAATTGAACAACAATTGATGCCGAGATGTAAGGCATAATACCTAACGCAAAAATAGATGCATTAGAAAATGCGCCTCCGGAAAACATATCAAGAAGCATCATAAGACCACCTTCTGTCTGAGCACTCAAATTTGCAAGTTGGGTAGTATCTATACCTGGCAACGCAATAAACGAGCCAAAACGATATACCAATACAAATAGGAATGTTATAAGCAGACGTTGCCTTAGTTCCTCTATCTTGTATATGTTTTTTATTGTTTCTATGAACTTCCTCATAATAAGAAATTTATAAAATTACTACACTACCTCCGGCTTTCTCTATGGCCTCTTTAGCAGCGGCAGAGAACGCATTGGCAGAAACTTCCAACTTAGCAGTCAACTCACCCTTAGCAAGTATCTTTACAGGGCATTTTGAAGAAGCGAATCCTGCTGCAATCAACTCCTCTACACCAATTTTCTCAAGTTTACCGGCATCAGCCAACGCTTGAAGAGTTGAAAGGTTTACTGCCTTGTACTCAACCTTGTTGAAATTCTTGAAACCGAATTTAGGAAGACGACGTTGCATAGGCATCTGACCGCCTTCAAAGCCTATCTTTCTTTTATATCCTGAACGTGACTTTGCACCTTTATGACCTCTTGTAGAAGTTCCGCCCAATCCAGAACCGGCACCACGACCAACTCTTTTACGCGTCTTAACAGAACCTTCTGCAGGTTTTAAATTACTTAAATCCATTGTCTTAAAATTTTAATTGTTAAAATAAAGAGTTACTTCACTATCTCTACCAAGTGATTAACCTTGGCTACCATACCAAGAATTTGTGGAGTTGCCTCGTGCTCTACCACAGCATTCATTTTCTTCAATCCAAGTGAATCCAATGTCTGTTTCTGAACTTTTGGTATTCTGATTCTACTCTTAACTTGTTTAATCTTAATAGTTGCCATAATTCAAATTATTTACCGGTGAACACTTTTTCCATTGAAACACCTCTGTTCTTGGCTACTGTATAAGCATCTCTCATCTCTGAAAGGGCAAGTATAGTTGCCTTAACAAGGTTATGTGGGTTAGATGAACCCTTAGATTTAGCAAGCACGTCTGTAATACCTACGCTTTCAAGCACGGCACGCATAGCACCACCTGCCTTTACTCCAGTACCGGTTGTAGCTGGTTTCAAGAAAACCTCAGCGCCTCTGAATTTAGCGACTTGCTCATGAGGAATTGTACCTTTAAGAACAGGAACCTTTACCAAGTTCTTCTTAGCGGCATCAACTCCCTTTTGTATGGCAGTTGTAACCTCACCTGCTTTACCTAGGCCATAGCCAATTACTCCATCTTCATTGCCTACTACAACAATGGCTGCAAAAGTAAAGGTTCTACCACCCTTAGTTACCTTAGTAACACGATTGATTGCTACCAATCTATCTTTTAGCTCACTGTCGTTTGCCAATCTTACTGAATTATTCTTTTCTGCCATAACGCTTAAAATTTAAGTCCTGCTTTACGAGCGGCTTCAGCCAACTCTTTTACTCTACCGTGGTAAATGTAACCATTACGGTCAAACACTACAGTATCAATACCGGCTGCAATAGCCTTCTTTGCAATTGATTCACCAACCTTGGCTGATTTCTCAGTCTTGGTCATCTTATCTTTTATTGACTCAGATGATTCTGATACAATAGTTGTACCATTACCTTCTTTAGCAGTATCATCTATCAGTTGGGCATATATCTGACTATTGCTTCTAAAAACTGATAAACGAGGTCTTGAAGAGGTGCCTTTGACTTTGCTGCGAACACCTGCTTTAATCTTCAATCTTCTAGCTGTTTTATCTATCATAGCATTATCATTTTAATTATTTAGCACCTGCCGATTTTCCGGCCTTTCTACGAATCTGCTCACCCTCAAACTTAACGCCCTTACCCTTATACGGTTCAGGTTTACGGAATGAACGCAACTTGGCACAAACCTGACCAAGAAGCTGCTTGTCGCAAGACTCAAGCATTACAAGCGGATTCATATTTCTCTCACTCTTTGTCTCCACCTTTATTTCAGGAGCCAATTTTACAAATATATTGTGAGTGTAACCAAGTGACAGTTCCAAAACCTGACCATTGTTTGCGGCACGGAAACCCACACCTACAAGTTCAAGAGTCTTTTTGTAACCTTCAGACACACCAACAACCATATTGTGAACCAAAGCACGGTATAAACCATGTTTTGCACGATTCTCTTTCTCATCATTAGGACGGCTGACAACAATTTGATTCTCTTTAACCTCAATTGAGATAGCAGGATCAAATGTCTGTTTCAACTCTCCTTTAGGACCTTTAACCGTAATTTCGTTACCGTTTACTGTAACAGTAACGCCCTTAGGCATATCAATAGGTAATTTTCCAATTCTAGACATAATATTTCCCCTCCATTAATAAACGTAACACAAAACTTCACCGCCAACATTTTGTTCGCGGGCCTCCTTATCGGTCATTACACCTTTAGAGGTGGAAATAATAGCAATACCCAAACCATTCAAGACACGTGGAAGGTCTTTATGACTTGAGTACTTACGCAAACCTGGGGTGGAAATACGCCCCAAAGCCTTAATTGCGTTCACTTTGTTTACATACTTCAAGGCTATCTTAATTGTACCTTGAGGACCGTCCTGCTCAAACTTGTAGTTCAGAATGAACCCTTGCTCAAACAAGATTCTTGTAAGTTCTTTCTTTAGATTAGACGCCGGCACCTCAACCACTCTGTGGCCTGCACTGATTGCATTACGCAATCGCGTCAAATAATCTGCAATAGGATCTGTCATTTTTTTTAAATTTTAAATTAATCCGGACTGCCCGGACAATATTTATTACTTAACACTTATTCAAGTTTTTACCAACTTGCCTTCTTAACACCTGGGATAAGACCTTTTGAAGCCATCTCACGGAACTGGATACGGGAAATGCCGAACATACGGATGTAACCTTTCGGACGACCTGTAAGCTTACAACGGTTATGCAATCTTACTGGAGACGCGTTACGTGGTATGCTTTGCAATGCCTCATAGTTACCTTCCGCCTTGTATTGTGCTCTTTTAGCGGCATATTTCTCAACCATCTTGGCTCTCTTAACCTCACGGGCTTTCATTGACTCTTTTGCCATAATCTCTTATTTTTTAAATGGTAAACCAAATTCTTTAAGAAGTGCAAAGGCTTCTTCATCTGTCTTGGCAGAAGTTACAAAAGTAATGTTCATACCTGATAGTTTTGTAACTGTATCAATATTGATTTCCGGAAAAATAATCTGCTCCTGAATACCAAGAGTGTAGTTTCCTCTTCCGTCAAGCTTACTGTTGATACCTTTAAAGTCACGGATACGAGGAAGAGCGACACGCACAAGTTTCTCAAGGAACTCATACATTCTGTCTCTACGTAGTGTGACACAAACGCCAATAGGCATTTTTTTACGTAACTTAAAGTTAGAAATGTCTTTTTTAGAGTATGTGGCTATGGCCTTCTGACCAGAAATTGCAGTCATTTCATTAACTGCCACCTCAATAATCTTCTTGTCTGCCACTGCGTCACCCAAACCTTGGTTGAGGACAATCTTCTCCAAAACAGGAATCTGCATAGCGGATTTATAACCGAACTGCTTCTTCAATGCAGGTGCTATACGCTCCTTATAGTCTGATTTATAACTAGCGGTATTCATTATTTAAATTCCTCCCCTGTTCTTTTAGAGTAACGTACTAACTTGCCATCCACCTCTTTACGACCTATACGAGTTGGTTTGCCGTCCTTAGCCAAAAGGTTAAGGTTAGAGATTTGGATAGGAGCCTCTTTTTTCACGATGCCACCTTGTGGACTTTTTGCATTGGGTTTGGTATGCTTTGATACCATATTGGCGCCTTCTACTATAGCACGTTTCTTATCGACATCTACAGATAGAACACGACCGGTCTTACCTTTATCATCACCAGCGTTGATGTAAACGGTATCACCCTTCTTTATGTGTAATTTGCTCATTTTTAAATAATTTACTAAATTAAAGCACTTCAGGTGCCAATGAAACAATCTTCATGTTAGATGCACGTAACTCACGGGCAACTGGACCAAATATACGACTGCCTCTCATTTCACCCGCACCTGTTAAAAGGACGCAAGCATTGTCGTCAAAACGGATGTAAGAGCCATCGGCTCTTCTCAACTCCTTCTTTGTACGTACAATCACAGCCTTTGAAACAGCACCCTTCTTCATATCACTTGAAGGGATTACGGATTTAACTGCTACTACAATTATATCTCCTACTGTGGCGTACCTTTTGCCAGTACCGCCAAGCACACGGATACAGAGAACTTCTTTAGCTCCACTGTTATCGGCTACTGTTAATCTTGATTCTTGCTGTATCATAATTATTTAGCTTTTTCAACTATTTCAACTACTCTCCATCTTTTTGATTTACTCAAAGGACGAGTTTCCATAATTCTCACAGTATCACCGATATGACACTCATTCTTTTCATCGTGGGCATGATATTTCTTAGTCTTGCCTACGAATTTGCCATAGATAGGATGTTTCTCTTTCCACTCAATGGAAACAGTAACGGTCTTATCCATCTTATCGCTAGACACAACGCCTTGTCTTTCTTTTCTTAAATTTCTCATACGGCTCTTATTTTTTATTGTTTATTTCCCTTTTGGTAGCCTCTGTCATAAGACGTGCCACTGTTTTTCTGCCTTCACGAATTTGACACGGATTATCAAGTGGTGAAATAGCGTGATTCAATTTCATCTTTGACAGATTTGCCTTTTCTGCCGCAATTCTCTCGACAAGCTCCTTGTCAGACAATTCTTTGATTTCCTTTGTTTTCATACTACTTCTGATGATTAATCTTTATCGTTTTCAAAATCATAACTATTGCTTATTACAAACTTAGTTGTAATAGGCAATTTTTGTGCACCAAGGCGAAGAGCCTCTTTGGCCATCTCAAATGGAACACCGCCAACCTCAAACAACATTCTGCCTGGAGTTACAGGTGCTACAAATCCTTCTGGATTACCTTTACCTTTACCTTGACGGGTGTCAGCAGGTTTTCTTGTTATGGCCTTGTCTGGGAATATACGTACCCAAACCTGACCTTGACGTTGCATATAACGTGTAATGGCAACACGGGCAGCCTCTATCTGACGACCTGTTATCCATTTAGTCTGCAATGCTTTTATTCCGAAAGAACCGAAGGCAAGTTGATTACCACGCTGGGCAACGCCTTTTGAAGGACATTTTTGCTGTCTGCGGAACTTAGTTTTCTTAGGTTGTAACATAATTCTTAGAATAAACTTGATTAGACAATATTATTTTTTCTTTCTACGGAATCCACCCTTACCTTTGCCATCTCCTCTTGAACCACCCTGCATACGGGCATTGTCTTTTGAAGATGCGAATTGAGGTGTCAAATCCTTCTTACCGTAGATTTCACCACGGCAAATCCAAACCTTAATACCAATGATACCCACCTTGGTCAAAGCCTCGCAGTGTGCATAGTCGATATCGGCACGGAATGTATGCAGGGGTGTACGGCCCTCTTTGTACATCTCTGAACGAGCCATTTCAGCACCATTCAGACGACCTGCAACCTGTACCTTAATACCTTCGGCACCAACACGCATTGTAGAAGCAATGGCGGTTTTAACTGCCCTACGGTAAGCAATTTTACCTTCAACCTGACGGGCTATTGTGCTTGCCACTATAACAGCGTCAAGTTCTGGTTTTTTTACCTCAAAGATATTGATTTGAATCTCCTTGTCCGTAATTTTCTTCAATTCCTCTTTAAGCTTGTCAACCTCTTCGCCACCCTTGCCTATGATCATACCTGGCTTGGCTGTGCAAACGGTTATTGTAACAAGTTTTAGAGTACGCTCAATAATGATACGTGAGATGCTGGCTTTAGCAAGACGTGTATCCAAATATTTTCTCAATTTGTAGTCTTCTAAAATGGTATCACCATAGTTTTTGCTTCTTTTTTTGTCTCCTATCCAATTGGAGTCCCAGCCTTTGATGATTCCAAGACGATTGCTTATCGGATTAACTTTCTGTCCCATACCAACAATTATTTATCATTATTATTAATACTGTCAACACAAATGGTTATATGATTGGAACGCTTACGGATTCTGTATCCACGACCTTGTGGAGCCGGACGCAGTCTCTTTAAGGTTCTGCCACCGTCAACATAAACGGCACTTACTACCAAATTACCATCTTCAGCCTTCTGGTTTGTCTTCTGCTCCCAATTGTTAATTGCTGAAAGAAGCAGTTTCTCCATTTTTGCAGAGGCTTCCTTCTTGGAGAATTTCAACATACCTAGGGCTTTTTGTACCTCAACGCCACGTATCATATCTGCAAGCAGACGCATTTTACGTGGAGATGTCGGAACATCGTTGAGCTTCGCATAGTAAAGAGCCTTTTTAGCCTCCTTACTGCTATTTGCCGAGTTTCTTTTTCTAACACCCATATCTTATAATTTTTTATTATCTATTACCACTATGGCCTCTAAAGGTACGGGTTGGAGCAAACTCTCCCAACTTGTGACCAACCATATTTTCTGTGATATACACAGGTATGAATTTATTTCCGTTATGTACGTTAATTGTATGGCCTACAAAATCCGGAGAGATCATAGAAGCCCTGGACCACGTTTTAATTGCGGATTTTTTATTAGCCTCATTCATAGCGATGATTCTTTTCTCAAGTTTCACCTCTATATATGGACCTTTTTTTAATGAACGACTCATAATTTTTCTTGTTAATTCAGGTTACTACTTAGTTCTTCTCTCGATTATATATTTATTTGAGGCCTTCTTTGGTGTACGTGTCTTATAACCCTTAGCAAGCAAGCCCTTGCGTGATCTTGGGTGACCACCTGAAGCACGACCTTCACCACCACCCATCGGGTGATCAACTGGGTTCATTACGACACCACGGTTATGTGGACGGCGACCCAACCAGCGTGAACGTCCAGCCTTACCTGATTGCTCAAGAGCGTGGTCTGAATTACCAACTACACCTACTGTAGCCTTACACTCACAAAGTACCATACGCATCTCGCCTGAAGGCAATTTAATGATTGCGTACTTACCCTCACGTGAAGCAAGTTGTGCGAACGTTCCTGCAGAACGAACCAAAGTGGCCCCCTGACCGGGACGTAACTCTATGTTGTGAATTACAGTACCCAGAGGGATATTCTGCAAAGGAAGTGCATTACCAATTTCAGGTGCGGCATTCTCTCCTGAAAGAAGCACCTGACCTACCTCCAAACCGTTAGGAGCAAGAATGTAACGTTTTTCGCCATCTGCATAGAACAAAAGTGCAATACGAGCGGAACGGTTAGGATCGTACTCAATTGTCTTTACTGTTGCAGGAATTCCATCCTTGTTACGTTTGAAGTCAATTACTCTATACTTTCTCTTGTGTCCGCCACCAATGTAGCGCATGGTCATCTTACCAGTGTTGTTACGACCTCCGGTTTGAGATTTTCCAATTACAAGAGACTTTTCTGGAACCTGTGCGGTAATTGTCTCGAAGGCTCCAATAACTTTGTGTCTCTGCCCCGGTGTTGTGGGGTTGAATTTACGTACAGCCATTTCTAACTATTAAATATTGCTATAAAAATCTATTGTATCTCCCTGTTTAAGTGTTACCACCGCTTTCTTATAGTCAGATGTTGAACCTTTTATAAGACCTGTTTTTGTGTAACGACTTTTCACTTTACCTTTTACAACCGCTGTATTAACACTTACAACCTTAACATTGTATGTTTTCTCTACAGCAGCCTTGATTTGCTCTTTATCGGCGTCTTTTACAACCTTAAAAGCATATTTGCCAAGCTTATCTGTAATGCTTGTAGCCTTTTCTGTAACTATAGGTTTGATTATAATTCCCATTGTATTACCTCCTTATGCGTTAAAAGTTGCAGCAATGCCCTCAAGTGCCTTCTCTGTAACAATCAGACATTTGGCATCTAAAATCTTGTAAGTATTGAGCTCTGTGGACAGAGTTACATCAGCCTTTTCAAGATTACGTGCTGATAAAAATACATTATTATTAGGCTCAGCAAGAACCAAAAGCGATTTCTTGTCGTTAGCCTTGATAGCATTTAACATTGCTATATACTCTTTTGTCTTAGGAGCTTCAAATGAGAAATCCTCAACTACAACAAGTGCGTTTTCTTTAACCTTGTACGACAAAGCGGATTTACGTGCTAGTTGTTTGAGTTTCTTATTCAATTTGAAACTATAGTCACGTGGAGTCGGACCAAACACGCGACCACCGCCTACGCGGACTGGTGAGTTAATATCACCAGGACGTGCTCCGCCGCCACCTTTCTGACGACCCAATTTGCGAGTACTGCCGGAAACCTCGCTTCTCTCCTTAGATTTAGCTGTTCCCTGGCGTTTGTTGGCCAAATACTGCTTTACATCAAGGTAAATAGCATGGTCGTTTGGCTCAATGCCGAAGATAGATTCATCTAATGAAATCTTTCTACCGGTCTCTTTTCCCTGTATGTTTAATATACTGAGTTCCATTACTTGTTTACAATTACAATTGAACCTTTAGCACCGGGAACCGAACCTTTTATAAGAAGAAGGTTATTCTCCGGAATAATCTTTAAAATCTCTAAGTTTTGAACCGTAACTCTGGCATCGCCCATCTGACCACCCATACGCATTCCTTTGAATACTTTTGCAGGGTAAGAGCATGCACCTATAGATCCCGGTTTACGCTGACGGTTATGCTGACCGTGTGTTATCTGACCAACACCGCCAAATCCGTGACGCTTAACAACGCCTTGGAAACCTTTACCTTTTGAAGTTCCTATAACATCAACCCATGTTGTGTCTGAGAACAAATCAACGGTAATAACATCACTCGCCTTGACTGATGAATCAAAGCCTTTGAACTCAACCAAGTGGTACTTTGGTGTTGCACCTATTTTCTTGAACAAACCAGCCTCAGGTTTTGTGACATTTTTCTCTTTCTTGTCTTCAAAACCCAATTGGATAGCTTCATAACCATCCTTTTCAGCAGTCTTGACTTGGGTAACAACACAAGGACCAGCTTCGATAACAGTGCATGGAACATTTTTTCCATCAGCACTGAAAACGGAAGTCATTCCGATTTTTTTTCCTATTAATCCTGGCATTTCTTAGTGTATTATTAAATTATTAGACTTTTATTTCAACTCCTACACCACTTGGTAACTCAAGTTTCATTAGGGCGTCAACTGTCTTTGCTGTAGAGCTGTAAATGTCTATAAGACGTTTGTATGAGAACAGTTGGAATTGCTCACGAGACTTTTTGTTAACAAAAGTGGAACGGTTTACTGTGAACAGACGCTTGTGAGTAGGTAGTGGAATTGGTCCGCTGACTACTGCTCCGGTGGCCTTTACCGTTTTTACGATTTTCTCGGCTGACTTGTCAACCAAGTTATAGTCGTAAGATTTCAATTTGATTCTAATTTTTTGGTTCATTTTAATTTTTTATTTGACGGCGGTTTAAGAATCATTTGCTAAACCGCCTGTTGTTTTACAATAATTCTGTATGTCCCTTAACCTCTTCAAGAACTGCTTTAGCAATAGAGGTTGAAACCTCTGCATAGTGAGAGAACTCCATTGATGATGTTGCCCTACCCGATGTAATGGTACGCAATGCTGTTACATAACCGAACATCTCTGCAAGTGGCACTTTAGCCTTTACAATTCGTGCACCTGTACGGCTTGTCTCCATGCCTTCAACCTGTCCACGACGTTTGTTAAGGTCACCTATAACATCACCCATATTTTCTTCAGGTGTTACAACCTCAATTTTCATAATAGGCTCAAGAAGCACAGGTTTTGCTTTAGCACAAGCATTCTTGAACGCTATCTGAGCACAAATTTCAAATGATATTTGGTCTGAGTCAACAGGGTGATAAGAGCCATCTACAACTACAACCTTCATCTTATCTACAGGGTAACCGGCAAGCACACCGTTACGCATAGCAGCCAAGAATCCTTTTTGGATTGCAGGAATAAACTCCTTAGGAATATTACCTCCTTTAACCTCATCTATAAACTGAAGGTCACCTTCAAAGCCCTCATCAGCCGGACCCACTTTAAGAATCATATCGGCAAACTTACCACGACCACCTGATTGCTTCTTGTAAACCTCACGCAAATCAACTGTGTTCTTGATAGCCTCCTTATATGATACTTGTGGACGACCTTGGTTGCATTCAACCTTGAACTCACGACGAAGACGGTCTATAATAATCTCAAGGTGAAGCTCACCCATACCGCTTATTATTGTTTGTCCGGTCTGCTCATCTGTCCTAACAGTAAATGTAGGGTCTTCCTCTGCAAGTTTTGCAAGACCGTTGCTGAGCTTGTCAAGGTCTTTCTGTGTCTTAGGCTCAACTGCGATACCTATAACAGGGTCTGGGAAGTCAATAGACTCAAGAGTCATTGGGTGTTCCTCATCGCAAAGTGTATCACCGGTACGTATATCCTTGAATCCTACGCCTGCACCTATATCACCGGCGGCGATAAAGTCAACTGGATTCTGCTTGTTAGAGTGCATTTGGAATATACGTGAGATACGCTCTTTCTTACCTGAACGGGTATTGAATACGTATGAACCTGCGTCTATCTTTCCTGAATAAACACGGAAGAAGCATAGACGACCTACATACGGGTCTGTTGCAATCTTGAATGCTAATGCACAGGTAGGCTCTTCTTCTGATGGTTTACGTGTTATCTTAACCTCAGCGTCACGGACATCGTGTCCTACTACCTCATCTGTATCAAGTGGTGAAGGAAGGTATGCACAAACGGCATCAAGCATTGTCTGCACACCTTTATTCTTGAATGAAGAACCACATATCATCGGATATATCTTCATTGCAAGTGTTCCCTTACGGATGGCTCTCTTGATTTCCTCCTCTGTAATCTTTGAAGGGTCATCAAAATATTTCTCCATAAGTTCATCATCAAACTCGGCTACGGATTCAAGCATTTTTGCTCTCCACTCCTCAGCCTCTGCCTGAAGTTCTGCAGGTATCTCGGCAACCTCATATTCAGCTCCCATTGTCTCATCGTGCCAAACAATGGCTTTCATCTTTACAAGGTCAACAACACCTTTGAATGTCTCCTCTGCTCCTATAGGAATCTGTATAGGACAAGGATTTGCACCAAGAACATCATGCACCTGACGTACTACGTCAAAGAAATCTGCACCTGAACGGTCCATCTTGTTAACATAGCCAATACGAGGAACGTTGTACTTGTCTGCCTGACGCCATACTGTCTCAGACTGTGGCTCTACACCACCTACTGCACAGAATGCGGCAACTGCACCGTCAAGGATACGCAATGAACGCTCTACCTCTACGGTAAAGTCAACGTGTCCCGGGGTGTCAATCAGGTTTATCTTATATTGATCATCGTTATATTTCCAGAATGTGGTGGTGGCAGCGGACGTGATTGTTATACCACGCTCCTGCTCCTGCTCCATCCAATCCATAGTAGCGGCTCCATCATGAACCTCTCCTATTTTATGTGTAAGTCCTGTGTAGAATAGGATTCGCTCTGATGTAGTGGTTTTGCCCGCATCAATGTGGGCCATAATACCAATATTTCTTGTGAAATGTAAGTCTTTCTTAGCCATCTTAAATTCTAATTAAAAACGGAAATGGGCAAATGCACGGTTAGCCTCAGCCATACGGTGCATATCCTCTTTACGTTTAAATGCGGCACCTTGCATATTAAATGCGTCAACTATCTCTGCGGCAAGTTTATCAGCCATCGTCTTACCACCTCTTTTGCGAGAGAATATAATCATATTCTTCATAGAAATTGATTCTTTTCTCTCTGGGCGTATTTCTGTAGGCACTTGGAATGTGGCACCACCTATACGGCGTGACTTCACCTCTACTTGTGGGGTGATGTTCTCCAATGCTTTTTTCCAAATTTCGAGTGCGCTTTTTGTCTCATTCGGCATTTTGGTCTTGACGTTGTCAAGAGCCTCGTAGAAAATAGTGAATGCGGTTGATTTCTTACCGTCATACATCAGATGGTTTACAAACTTTGTAACCATAACCTCGCCGAAAATAGGATCAGGTAGTACGATCCTTTTCTTTGGTTTCGCTTTTCTCATCTTTTAAATAAATTATCCGTTTTGAATTCTGGTTGCCTGATATTGTCTTCAAAAGGTTCCGCCTGAACCAATTTACTCAACCTATGCTTTCCCAAAAACAAAACAGTATTAAAAACTGTTAATTGTTATTCTCTCTCTTATTACTTCTTAGCCGCTCCTGCTTTAGGACGCTTTGCACCGTATTTTGAACGACGTTGCAGACGGCCGTTTACACCAGCTGTATCAAGTGTACCACGTATAATATGGTAACGTACACCTGGAAGGTCCTTAACACGTCCACCACGAATCATTACTATTGAGTGCTCCTGCAAGTTATGACCCTCTCCAGGTATGTAAGAGTTAACCTCTTTTTGGTTGGTCAAACGCACACGAGCCACTTTACGTAAAGCGGAATTCGGCTTTTTAGGGGTTGTTGTATAAACACGTACACAAACGCCACGACGTTGAGGACAAGAATCCAAAGCAGGGGCTTTGCTCTTATCTGTCAGCACCGTTCTCCCTTTTCTTACTAATTGTTGAATAGTAGGCATTGTTTGTTATTATTTTGTAATTTATTGATTAAATACCCTTTACACCTAAAAATATTTTTAGGGGTTGCAAAGGTACGCAAAGTTTTTTACCTACCAAAATAAATTAGTGTTTTTTTTCAAAAAAAATTGCTTTTACCCTTAAAATTGATATCAGGATAAGCGACTCTTGTGTGGTATATGTTTCTAAGCCGCTCTTTTAGCACCGATTTAATAATCTCCATCTGATTCATCTTTATCGGGGTATTGTCTAAAAAATGATCTTGGAGTATTCCGTCAATTATTTTATCCACTAATGACCCAATGCTATCGTCTGTGTATTCGGACAAACTGCGTGATGCAGCCTCCACTGCATCACATATCATAATAATACCCTGCTCCTTTGTGAACGGATTTGGACCATCGTATGTGAACTTGCTCTCGTCAATCTGTTTTCCAGGATTCTCATTTATCCAAGTGTTATAAAAGAACTTTGCCTTACCTGTGGCGTGGTGAGTCATAATTATGTCTATCAGGCACTGTGGCAATTTGTTTTGCTTGGCTATCTCAACACCGTTCCTCACATGACTTATTATCACTGTGGCACTCTCCTCTGGCTTGAGCCTCACATGAGGGTTCACTCCATTATATTGATTTTCTGTATAAAAGGCAGGGTGTCTCAATTTCCCGATATCGTGATACAAAGCACCTGTTCTTGCCATAAGAGTGTTACCTCCAAGATGCGATGTAACGTCGGCGGCAAGATTGCTGACCTGCGACGAGTGTTGAAACGTGCCGGGAGCCTCTTCCGATAGCTGTCGCAACAATGGTGTGTTGGTATTAGACAGTTCCAACAGTGTGACATTGGACGTGAATTTAAATGTTTTCTCCACAAAGAATACAAGCGGATAGGCAAACAGAAGCATTATTCCGTTGATGACAAACCACAGAAACATCCACATATTGGCTCCGCTAACAAACTCAACATTCAAAAGCAAGTTGAAACTAAAATAGATAAAGCAATATGTAGCCACCACGGCAAGTGCGGTTCTCATAAACTGTGAACGGTCTTCAAGATCCTTTGACATATAGATGGAAATCATTCCGGCGGGTATCTGCAACATTACAAACTCCAATGGCTTAGCCACAAACAGCACACATATTAGTACAGTGGTCCAATGTGTGAACAAAGCGGTTCGTGTGTCATAGAATGTGCTTATCACCATCGGGATTAAGGCATAAGGTATTAAATAGACCAATTCGTGTTCAGCAAACTGCACTATCAAAGATGTCATAACGGCATAAACCGTTATAAGCATCAAAGTAAGAATACAATATTGAGTGGTTTGGAAAAAGTGCTTTCTAAATATGTAGGAGTATAGATAAAACAACCCCAAAAAGATGGCTATTATCAACATTATGCCCATTAATGACATAATTTTTTGGTTACTTGTGATTGTCATATTAGAAAGAGTTTCCTGCTTCAAAGAATTAAGAATCAGAAATTTTTGTTCTGTAACAATCTCTCCTCTATCTATAATTCTCTCACCACGCTGAACCATACCTTGTGTTGCTGATATGCTCTTATACTCTTCACTTAACGCCTTGTCTGTAATATCCTCGTCAAAAACCAGATTAGCGGATAAGAATGCATCCAGATTTATCTTATCAAATATCTCATGTTTCAAGTGCTCAGGCATATTATTCCTTATATGTTTTTTAGCCTTTGATAAGGAATAGACATCATTTCTGCCACGAAGTTTTCCCATATTGTTATCTCCCAATACAACTATATGGTCACTTCCGCTTTCATGTACAACATCGTATTGAGAATCCTCCATTATACCCGATTTATACATATACTCCATCTCACGCTTCAAGTAAGATATGTATTGGGCTTCTGTCTCCCCCTCAATAAGTTGTTCCACGTATGTCCTCATTTTTTTAAGAGCGTCTGTGCAGATATCATTGTTATCGTAAAAATAATACACCTTATTATTAAGCACATCTTCCCTTTCCGCCCTTAACTGAGCCTTGTCCTTGTATATCGGGAAATCAAAATCTGCGGTCAGCAAATCATACTGCCAAGGCTTTCCAAGCTCATATTGATATTGGAACTGAGCGTCTTTGGGATAACTGAGCATTATTATTACAACTGAGGCAATAAACAAAAGCACTCTGTTTACAATATTTATACTTTCTTTTTTTGCCGCCATAATTATAAAAATTTATATATCCTTGCAAAAATACACATTATTTTATACTTTTGCAAATTGAAGTCAAATCTCATAAGAAATGAAGAACATTTACACTATTCTGACCATCGCTTTTTTATTAGCCCCGATGTCATCACACGCACAAATGGCAGGAGGATACATTCCTTCTCCTGTAGATTTCCATAACTATAGTGTCTCGCATCTCAAAACAGCCGATGAACTCCCGTCCAAATACGATTCTCGTGATTTTGGGTATATTACCGAATCCCGTAATCAGGTGATTTCAGGAACTTGTTGGGCATTTGCCACATGTGATGCGGTGGAGGCTCTTTACAATAAATCAGGGCACTCCGACGGGTATCTATCCCCACAGCTTATGTCCAACTGCCACTACGGATTCCTTTTAACCAAACAAGATGGTGGCAATTTTAATATAGCAACATCCATTATGGCAAACCTTCAGAGTCCGGCTTACGAGGAGTCATTCCCTTACGATGCATACGATGAGGTCTGCCCCGATTTCACCCCTGATGATTTCCCTGCATACACACTTGGAGCGTATTTCCTGCCATCGGGTGATATGGTTGCCATAAAGCAGTGCATTATGGATTATGGTGCGGTGGGTGCTTCTATGTTCTATGACAACAAATATCTTTCAGGTAACGTATATAAATACACTGGAGAGGAAGCCGCAAATCATGCCGTTTCACTTATAGGGTGGGACGATGATGAAAGGGTGTTTCTTGCAAAATTCAACTGGGGTTCATTTATGTTTGACAATGGTGTGCTTAAAATTTCATACGATGACTCTTTAATAATGAGCGGTTGTACTGCTTTTACTACCAGAGTGGAGAAATCAGAAGTCTCTAACGCATACTATTATAATAGAAGCGGAATGCATGGTACCAGAATATGGAGTGGGGTGGATAAAATGTCAACTCTATCTTATTTCACACCTAAGAGCAAAGAGAAACTTACATACGTTGGGGCTTACGTAACTGAAGATTCCCCTGAAATCACCTTTACGGTAATGGTTGGTTCCGAGGTATCCTTCACTAAAACGATACAGTGTCCATACACAGGTTTCTATTCCGTTAAGTTAGACAATCCCGTTATTGTTGACAATACATTTATTGTAGCGGTGGATTATTACTCCAACACAGTTCCACTTGAAAGCAAAAGTGATGGCTACAATGACCCTACATTTATTCCTGTAGGCTCTCAATATATACAAGTGAACGGCGATGACCGTCAAACAATAGAGATTGGTACTGATGCCCCGATTGAAGATTTCAGAACTGTCAATCTATGTGTCAAGGCTTACACTACAGACATTCCCACAGATGAGGAAATTATAGAGGAATCACTTGATACAGTTCCCGAAAGTGTTGATGTTTACGGCACTGACGGACATTTTATTAAAAATTTTAAGAGTAAAAATGACTTTTTGTCAAAAGGATTGTTTATATTTGTAGAACATTTCAAGGACAAGCCTCAATCAAAAGGTTACTTGGAATACAGACCGTAATTTGACATACCGTGCCGCTCATTTGGGCAACTTTACAATTTAATTCTTTAACTGGGTAATCCATGTGTTTCAATGGCGTGCCGCTATCCTTTCAGGATTGGGCGGATTACAAAGATAGCGTGGACCCCAAATCCTACTTTTTTCAAGTTTGGATCATAATTGGCGGCACGGTTTTTTTATTTGCCCAGTACAGTCCTTAACTTACGTTTGTGCTTATAATCCCAAATCCCGTCTAAAGAGAATTGTGCAACAATCTGTTGTGATGTGGTGAGCACTCCATCCGCCACGTGGAAATTGGCAGAAGCAAAACAGTTTACAAAACTGCTATTATATATATATAGGAACACGTCTGTACGGTTATAGAACTTAGCCTGATATAACGGGTCCCCCTGGTTAAGCAGCGAGTGGTACTGCTGATACATTGGCATAAGAGGACTGCCATAATATGTCACATTGCGGAATCCTATCATTCTCCACCTTAGGAATATCTCAAGAAGTCCACCTTGCGGAAGTTTTCTGAAACCGGCTTCTCTATCCTGTTGCAGACTTATAATATAATTAGCCCTAATCACAAAAGAGTCCAATGGAGTGACCTTGCCTAAATCAAACCCGATATACGCACTGCCAAGCAAATCATCGCATACGCCATCGTTTCTCTTTATGGTATCAGGAGCGTAGCATGCCAAATGGTTCATCATGGCTCTGCCTCCCACAAAGAACCATTTATGCTCATACCGTCCGTTAAGGGTTACGCGGAATGCCTCTCGTGTATCTTTTGACCACATTCCACGCCAATCGCACATAAATTCCACAAATCCCCGTTTATCTCTGTAATTAAACAACGCTCCTTGTATATTGGGGTGGAAATATGAAATGGAGTCATACATAAGGTAATCAGGGAACTCCTCTATCATCTTGGTAAAAGGCAGCATTCCCACATGAATCCCCAACCCCCATTTCTTGAACTGATAATATACTGTAGGCAGAATCTGTGCCCTCTTAAAATCTGTGCCTATGGGCTGTATATATGAGCAGCCTGCCATAAGGCGATGGTCTCCCACCACTGAATCAGAGATACCTACACCTATCTCAGGCGACAGTCTTGTGCCACATAGTGTCTGTGAATTCACATATTGTGAGCGTGAATGCTCCTTGTTATCAAAAAAGAACAGGAAATCCACATTATACAGGAATTTAGGCTTTATTTTGCCATCAGACTGTTTTTTTTGTTTCTCAACCAGAAACACAGTATCCTTTTTTACCACATATACTGTATCAGCGGCATACAATCCTTCCGCCAAAAGCAAAACCACAAATATAAAAAGTTGTCTTTTCATTATCCTATGCGTCTTTTTATTTCATTGGAATCTACGGTAAAGTATATAGGTAATCCGTCAGGTGCATACATAGGCGATGTTGTATTAAATAAAGATTCAACCAGACTCTCAGCCATATCTGTGCTTGTAACCTCTCTTACGGCACTCTTGTTTGACAAGTTTATAAGTAACCTTTCTCTCAGAACCGAAGAGATGCCATTAACATCAACATCGGGGTCTGATATTATATCCTTTATAATAGCAATGGATTCACCGTCCTTTATCATAGACGGAATTGCGTTAACCTTATACGTTGATACGCCAAAATCCTCAAAACTGTAACCTACAGCCTCAAATGAATTACGCACTTGCCTGAATGCAATATTTTCTGACGGAGTCAATTCCAACAGTTCCGGGAACATAAGCATCTGACCTGCTCCGGTTCCCTTCACCATCATATCTGACAGACGGTCATACCATACACGCTGTGATGCTCTGTATATATTTACAAATAAGACTCCATATTCTGAATTACATATAATGTATTTCCCTCCATATACAAAACCACTGAACTTAGGTTTTACATCAAGCCCCAAATCATCACTCTTAATATCATCCTTTAACCCATATTCATTTTCGTCAGGCTCTCCCATTGTCTTGACACCCTTTACCGTATCGTATAGGTTCTGCCATCCGTCTGTCTTAGGTTTTGGTGTATGTGTGCCGCTAAAAGGATTGTAAGATGGGTTAAACCCTGTTTTAGGGGTCTCTATCTTGCCTAAATCAGTTGCCGCCAACGGTATCTCTATCCTATCCTCTTGGTCAAACATAAGGGTAGGCATGGAGCATGATGATGCAAGTGCCTCTTTTACCGCCGATACCAATATAGGGAACAATGCCTGTTCATCTTCAAACTTAACCTCTGTTTTGGTGGGATGAATATTGACATCTATCTTATCGGGTTCTATATCAAAGTAGATAAAGAATTGCGGCTTGCTATCTGTTGGCAACAATCTGTCAAATCCCAATGCTATGGCCTTTGCAAAATACGGATGCTGAATATATCTGCCGTTTACAAAAAAGTATTGTGACGGTTGTTTTTTTACAGCAGACTCTGGAGTTGAAATAAAACCACTTATACGTGCCAGCGTAGTGTCCACGTTTATGGATAGCAACTCTTTTGATGTCTTGGCACCACATATTGAGGCTATACGCTGACGGAAATTATCTTTATGCAGGTCAAACAGTACAGTTCCGTTATGCGACAAACTCAGTTCAAGGCTTGGATACACCAATGCAATCTGCTGAAAGACATTAAGTATGTTTCTAAGCTCCGTCTCGTTCTTTTTAAGGAACTTACGCCTTACAGGAATGTTATAGAACAAATCCTTTACAAGTATTTGAGTTCCTTTCTGACCCGATGTCAACTCTTGACTCACCAATTCTCCGCCCTCAATATCAACCTTACTGCACAATTCATCTTCTTCTCTGCGTGTCTTGAGTTCCACCCTGCTTACCGCCGCTATTGATGCAAGAGCCTCTCCTCTGAACCCCATCGTGGTAAGTGCATATAAATCAGAAGCATCGGAAATTTTGGAAGTGGCATGACGCTCAAATGCCTTTACAGAATCCGTGGCACTCATTCCCTTACCGTTATCTATAACCTGAATAAGTGTTCTGCCTGCATCTGCAACCACAACATCTATCTTAGTTGCACCGGCATCTATTGAGTTCTCCATCAACTCTTTTACAACAGACGAAGGACGCTGTACAACCTCACCTGCCGCTATCTGGTTTATAACAGCGGACGAGAGCGTATGTATTATATCTGTATTAGCCGGCATAGTGTAGAAAAGTGTAGCCAAAAATAAGAAGCAGACCTAATATCACACCAAACCTTACCAAACGGTTTTTCTCATCTTTGGTGGAATCTATTGTATTACGGAACACCCCCCTGTGTAAGGCTCCTGTAGAAGCGGAATCATCAACATCCATTCCCAATTTCTTACGCACCCTTGCCTCAGACTGCTGAAGCCGCTCCTTATGCTCATCATAATAGCGGTACTTCACATTATACTGACGTGGTTTGCGTATTTTAAATAGAAACGACATATTAGTTTAGGAGTTTAGGAGTTTAGGAGTTCAGGAGTTTAGGAGTCTTTTCACTCCTTAACTTAGCCACGAAGTGGCGACCAAACTCCTTTACTTTTATTTTAGGTTATGGTATTTCTTAACTTTCTTGTAGAGGTTTGATGCAAACACAAGGTCTTCCAAATCCTGATTACCCGATTCAAATATGGAGTCCTTGTCTCCTTCCCAACTTTTGTATCCTTTATGAATGAATATGACTTTATCTCCAATCTCCATAACGGAGTTCATATCGTGGGTATTGACTATAGTGGTTATGCCAAACTCCGTTGTTATCTCATGTATAAGTTTATCTATGGTAAGTGATGTTTTGGGGTCAAGACCAGAGTTTGGCTCATCACAGAAAAGGTATTTAGGCTGCAACACTATAGCTCTTGCAATAGCGGCACGTTTCTGCATACCACCGCTTATCTCTGACGGATATAGTTTGGCGGCACGCCCCAACTCCACCCTGTTAAGGCAGAACTCAACCCTCTCATTCCACTCATCGCGGCTCTTATCGGAAAACATTTCAAGTGGGAAACGAACATTCTCCTCTACAGTCATAGAGTCAAAAAGTGCTGAACCTTGGAAAAGCATTCCCACCTCTCTGCGTAATCTAAACACCTCTTTTTTAGTCATAGCGGCAATATCTCTGCCATCATAGAGGATTTGACCCTCCTCTACCCGATGTATGCCTATAACACTCTTCATCAGTACGGTCTTACCTGAACCTGACTGACCAATAATAAGGTTTGTCTTACCCGCTTCAAAAACTGCTGATATATTATGCAGTACCGTTAAATCACCAAAAGATTTGGTTACGTTCTTTACCTCTATCATACAAGTAAAAGATCTGTTAAAATTACATTGAACAAAAGAATTATGATACTGCTGTTAACAACAGCGTTTGTACTTGCTTTACCCACGTCTAATGCACCACCGTATGCATAATAGCCATAATAAGATGATACAGAAGATATTATAAAGGCAAAAAATAATGACTTGACTACAGAGTATGTAACATAGTACGGATTAAACGCATACTGTATTCCCATCACATACTGTGCAGGGGATATTACGCCCGTAGTGGCTATAAGGTAACCACCCACCAAGCCAAAGAACATACTGAAAATAACAAGCACCGGCACTATTGTCACAAAACCCATTATCTTTGGCAGAATCAAATAGTTCTCTGCATTCACACCCATAATCTTTAGTGCGTCTATCTGCTCTGTAATACGCATTGTACCTATCTCTGACGCTATATTGGAGCCCACCTTACCTGCAAGGATAAGACAGAGAATAGTGGATGAGAACTCCAGCAGCAATGTCTCACGCGTTGTAAGACCCGTGACGTATTTAGGTAGCATCGGGTTTTCTGTATTCAACACCATCTGCATTGTAATGGCAGAGCCTATAAATATTGATATTATTATAGTGATACCCAATGACTGAATACCCTGCTTCTCTATTTCCGCCAAATACTGTTTAAACAGCATGCTCCACCTCTGAGGTTTGGTAAATACACCAGCCATAAGACGTGAATAGCGGCCTACATGTTCAAAAAAGTTCATACTATCACAAATTGTTTGAATTTGCAAATTTAGTGAATTTTTTGTAACTTCGCAAACTGAATTCAGGTAGGTTCTATTTATTAGTATTGGAAAATTATGCTTAAACTATTCCTTATATGTTTGGCTCTGCTACTGCCCGCCGTACTAATAATGGGATTTAGAGTTTTCTTTACAAAAAACGGCAAATTTCCTAACAGTCACGTTGAAGGGAATGCCGCACTAAGAAAAAAAGGAATAACTTGTGCTCGTTCTCAAGATAGGGCGGCACGCAAAAAACAATAGATTATGGAAACAGAAAATTTAATTCAAGAGACAGAAATTAAGGAGAGTTGCACATGCAAATGCTGTAAATGTTGCAAATGGGCTGCCACAGCAGTGATAGCCCTATTAGTTATTGCAGTTATTGTTCTTTATGTCTTATTCTTTAATTCAAAGGGTGGCAGCCAGGCAACCGCCCCAGTGGTAACAGATGGCACTCAACTGCCTATTGCGTATGTAACAATGGATTCCATTCTTACTAACTACAACTTGTACAATCAGATGAAAGATGATTTAATACGGGAGCAGGAAAGTGCAAGGGCTAAAATCAACCAAAAAGCAAACGCTTTACAGGCAGATGCCGCTGATTTCCAAAACAAATATCAGAACAATGCATTCTTATCTCAAGAGAGGGCACAATCTGAGTATGAGCGTATTGCACGCAAACAGCAGGAATTAGAGGCTGAAGATGCAAGGTTGTCTCAGGAATTGGTGAACAAACAGGCGTTGATGATGCAGACTATCTTATCTAAAATAGACTCTGTAGTTGAGGTTTACAATCAAGACAAAGGTTATCATTTTATTTTCACCAACACAGGGAGTGATAATATCCTTTACGGGAATCCAGGATATGATATAACTAATGATATACTTGAATTATTGAATCAATAATTCAAGTATATCATTATATAATGTATAATGTATGATGTATGTTTTTCATACATTTATACATTATACATCATACATTATCATTATGAGCAATTTATTGCGAATAATCTATATGGGCACACCAGAGTTTGCGGTTGCTCCATTAAAGGCTTTGGTTGAGAACGGCTACAATGTTGTAGCCGTTGTAACTATGCCCGATAAGCCTGCACAGCGTGGAATGAAACTACAATATTCAGCAGTCAAGCAATACGCGTTGGAGGCGGGGATTCCTATTCTGCAACCAGAAAAACTTAAAGAGCAGGAGTTTCTTGACAAATTAAAAAGTTATAACGCAGATTTACAAATAGTTGTAGCGTTTAGAATGTTGCCTGAAGTGGTGTGGAACATGCCACCGAAAGGCACATTTAATCTTCACGCATCACTGCTACCTCAGTATAGGGGTGCCGCTCCTATAAATTGGGCTATAATAAATGGTGAAACAGAAACAGGCGTAACCACATTTTTCCTTAATCATAACATAGATACAGGAAATATTATAATGCAGGAGCGTACACCAATTAACCCCGATGACAACATAGGCACACTATATGACCGTCTTATGCAAATAGGGGCGGAAACTGTGCTAAAGACAGTGGATAAAATTGCAAACGGGAACGTCACTACATACGCTCAAGATGAAAATCAGCAGTTAAAACCAGCCCCTAAGATATTCAAGGAGGATTGTCTCATTCAGTGGGACAAGTCAGCCGTACAAGTCCACAACTTTGTAAGAGGATTGTCTCCCTATCCTGCAGCCTATACAAACCTGCAAACACAAAAAGGTGAGGACCTAAGAATAAAGGTTTATGAAACAAAACCAGAGATATGCAATATAGAGGTGAATCCAGGATCTGTGAATACAGATGGCAAGAAAACCCTTAAGATAGCATGTGCAGATGGTTGGCTACACCTATTAAAAATACAGCCTGCCGGAAAAAAAGTTCTGACAACACAAGAATTCCTAAATGGTACAAAACTCCTAAACTCCTAAACTCCACAACTTTCAATTTTCAACTTTCAATTTTCAATTTTCAATTATAATGATTGACCACGCTACAGTACAGAAAATTCTTGATGCCGCCCGTATAGAGGAGGTGGTTGGGGATTTTGTGTCACTACGCCGTCGTGGAGTGAACCTGATAGGGCTTTGCCCGTTTCACAATGAGAAGACACCCTCGTTTACAGTAAGCCCTGCAAAAAACATCTGTCACTGTTTTGGATGTGGCAAGGGAGGCAGTCCAGTTAACTTTATAATGGAGCATGAAAGCCTCTCTTATGCGGACGCTTTGCGTTATCTTGCCAAGAAATATGGGATAGAGATAGTGGAGAAAGAGATGAGCAAGGAGGAACTTGACAAACGCACTGAACGCGAGAACATGTTTGCACTTAACTCTTTTGCTCTAAAGTATTTTACTGATACACTGAACAATACAGAAGAGGGGCAGACCATAGGAATGGCTTACTTCCGTGAACGTGGATTTAGGGATGACACCATAAAGAAATTCCAATTAGGTTATTGTCCTGACCGTTTTGAAGCCGTTAGCGTCCCTGCCATTAAGGCAGGTTTCAGTAAAAAGACCATCATAGATACAGGCTTATGCACAGAGAACCAAAAAGGCGGACTTACAGACCGTTTCCGTGGCAGGGTTATGTTTCCTGTACATACCGTATCGGGGCAGATTGTGGCATTTGGCGGCAGGGTACTTAAAAAGACAGAGAATACAGGCAAATACGTAAACTCCCCTGAATCAGAGATTTACCATAAGAGCAATGAGCTTTACGGACTATATTTTGCAAAGAACGCCATTCAGCGTGCAGATGTATGTTATTTGGTTGAGGGTTACACAGATGTTATTTCTATGCATCAATCGGGAGTTGAGAATGTGGTTGCATCATCGGGTACATCTCTTACAACGGGGCAAATAAGGCTTATACACCGCTTTACTTCTAATATTATTGTTCTTTATGATGGTGACGCCGCTGGAATAAAGGCTTCTATCAGAGGTATTGATATGCTACTGGATGAGGGTATGAACGTTAAGGTTGTATTGTTACCCGATGGAGAAGACCCCGATTCTTTTGCACGTGGCATGGACTCCACTGCCTTTAGTGCCTACATTGACAGCCACAAGACAGACTTCATATCATTTAAGACAACTCTGCTGTTAAGTGAAGCAGGCAATGACCCTATAAAACGTGCCACTCTTATAGGAGATATAGTTGACAGCATAGCGGTTATAGCGGACAGTATTCAGAGAGCCATATATATTAAGGAGTGTGCCGTAAAATTCAATATGAGAGAAGAGGTCTTGGTTCAGGAAGTGGAAAAACGACGTAAAAACAGACAGTCAGAGCAACCGGCACCAAGCATGGAAGCGGTAAAACAAGCCGTTGACACCGCCACAGGCAGACCATTCTGCTTTAAGGAGGAAAGGCAACTGATTCGCTATATAATAAGGTATGGTCATGACCTTATAAACATAAATTCTAACGGGCAGATTGTGCAGATTTCTGTTCTTGACTATATATATGGCAGTCTTGAAGCAGACGGGGCATCACTGTTATACCCCATACACATTCAGATTTTAGAGGAATCGTTATCTGTTGACGGTAATTTAAAGTCTCATTTCCTTAACCACCCCGATATAGAAATTCAGAACTACACATTCTCCCTTGCAGAAGACAGATATGAACGCAGCTGCTTATACAACACAGAAGAAAGTGATGATGAAAAGACAGAACGACTGTCTCAGCAAGTGCAGACGGTAATGTTTGAATACCGCTTTGCCTTAATAAAAGACAAATGCACCAAGTTAAAACAAGAAATCAAAGATGCCACCGCATCAGGTGATAACACATTGGTGGACCAACTGCTCGTAGATTTGCAAAATGCAAATATGCAACGCAAGCAAATATCAGAGGTTTTAGGCAACCGCCCAAAATAATAGAGATTCCGCCCTGAATTAAAAATATTTTTTTATTGTAAAAAGAAATTCCAAGCCACCACCTTCACGGTTCTTGGCTGAGATTCTGCCATTGTGGAACGATACGGCATTTTTTACTATGGAGAGACCCAATCCCGTTCCGCCAGCCTTACGTGAACGCCCCTTATCCACTCTGTAAAAGCGGTCAAACAGGCGGTTTAAATGTTCATCATCCACACCTGTTCCATTATCAGAAAATGAAAAGTAATAAAATTCTTTATCCTGACGATAACAATGTATATTTACAGTTGCATTTTCTCCTGCATACGCCAAAGCATTATCCATAAGATTGCGGAAAATTGAATATATAAGAGTTGTATTTCCTTTTATCATAAGAGTGTCAGGAGTCTCCTTCTTTACTGTAAAGTGATGTTCCTCAATAACCAACGACAAGTCTTTGATGACATTGTCTATTATTACAGATATATCCACGTCCTCACCTACATACATTTCAGGTGCCTCATCTAATTTGCTGATAGTGGATATATCTTGAAGTAGATTAGTAAGTCTTTGGGCTTGCGTATAGCAACGCTTTATATAAAAATTTCTCTTCTCCTGTTCTATATCAGGGTTGCAGATAAGTGTCTCCATATACCCTTGAATACTTGCCACAGGAGTCTTTAACTCATGAGATATATTCTGCGTAAGTTGCCTTTTAAGTGATGCCTGCTCCTCTTTTTGAGTTATATCATCTATTGTTATTTCAAAACTCTTGTCATGGAATATTATACAACTTGCCACAAGGATTCTGCCGTTCTTTTCTATTTGTATGGCTTTGGTCTCCAATTTCT
Source organism: Paludibacteraceae bacterium (assembly GCA_024399495.1). GTDB lineage: Bacteria > Bacteroidota > Bacteroidia > Bacteroidales > Paludibacteraceae > Enterocola. Next base: position 215,607 of record JAKSNY010000001.1, on the reverse strand, counting down.
TTTCTGCACGACATTGACGGTCATCAAGGAAATCAAGGATTTCACCGAATTCAGGTATATCAAACACAGATTCTGAATAACTGCACCTTTTATTTGATATGGCGTTTATATACTGAATAAACAGTTCGTTTGACAATATCTCCTTACGCTGTGGGGAATAGTTTGCAAAGCCTCTCTTGGACAGTTTAAGATGGGCAAGCATCTTTTCACGCTCCATTTTAAGGTCTGACTGAATGGCATCCAAATTAGATTGCAATGCCGCTATAGATTTTCTATAACGGCATACAACCATGTAGCAGCTTATCAGTGCTGCAACTAATGCAAATATTAAAATGCAAACAGCAATCTCCATTTACTCCGCATTTTCAGCAGGTTTTTCCTCTTTTGCAGGACGTGGAGGACGCTCTGTAAGAACCTTATGGGATAGCTTGAACTTACCGCTTTTCTTGTCTATATCAAGTAGTTTTACGGTAATCTTGTCACCTTCTTTAAGTCCTGAGTGCTCCATATCTTCCAGTCTGCTCCAGCTTATTTCAGAAATATGAAGCAAGCCTTCCTTGCCTGGAAGAATCTCAACAAATGCTCCGTAAGGCATGATGGACTTGACGGTTGATTCATAAACCTCACCAATCTCAGGTACTGCAATTATACCTTTTATCTTATTCACGGCTGCATCTATTGAATCCTTGTTAACGGCAGAAATCTCAACTATACCCTTATCATCATCTTCAGTAATTGAGATTGTAGCACCTGTTTCAGCCTGCATTGCTTGTATAATCTTACCTCCAGGACCTATAATGGCACCTATCATATCTTTAGGAATCCAAATAGTCTCAAGACGAGGTGCATGTGGTTTAAGGTCCGCACGTGGTTCTGCAAGTGTCTCCTTAATTTTACCAAGGATGTACATTCTGCCATCGTGAGCCTGCTTAAGTGCATTCTCAAGAATCTCGTATGAAAGTCCGTCAACCTTTATATCCATCTGTGTGGCGGTGATACCCTTCTCTGTACCTGTAACCTTAAAGTCCATATCTCCAAGGTGGTCTTCATCACCCAATATATCTGAAAGCACAGCATAATTCTTACCCTTATTCTCAGAGATAAGACCCATTGCTATACCTGATACCGGACGCTTGATAGGGACACCTGCATCCATAAGGGCAAGAGTGCCTGCACAAACAGTTGCCATAGATGATGAACCGTTAGACTCCAATATATCAGACACAACACGTATAACGTATGGATAATCCTCAGGTATCATATTCTTTAACGCACGGCAAGCCAAGTTTCCGTGACCAATCTCCCTACGCCCTACACCACGCTGAGCCTTAGCCTCGCCTGTAGCGAATGGAGGGAAATTATAGTGTAGCAAGAAACGGTCTGTTCCTTGTACAAGAGACTCGTCTATAATCTTCTCATCAAGTTTGGTACCCAATGTAACAGTACTCAATGATTGAGTCTCACCACGTGTAAATATTGAAGAGCCGTGAGGACCAGGCAAGTAGCCAACCTCGCACCAAATAGGGCGGATATCGGTAGTCTTACGACCGTCAAGACGCATACCCTCATCAAGTACGGCACGACGCATAGCCTCACGCTCTATATCGTGATAGTAACGGTCTATAAGCGGTGCCTTCTCTTCAAGTTCCTCCTCTGTGAACTGAGCCTTATACTCTTCACAAACAGCCTTGAAGTTAGCCTCACGTGAGTGTTTGTCTGTATTGCATGATTTGGCAAGCGCGTATGTCTTAGCATACGTTTTATCATGCAAATCCTTACGTAAATCCTCATCATTAACCTCGTGGCAATACTCACGCTTAACGCTCTTGCCATACTCATTCATAAGTTCCAACTGAGCCTGACACATAGGCTTGATAGCCTCGTGAGCAACTTTCATTGCATTAAGAAGGTCATCTTCAGATACCTCTTTCATCTCACCCTCAACCATCATTATATTGTCAAGCGTGGCGGCAACCATAATGTCAAGGTCTGCACTCTCCAAATCCTTGAAAGTAGGATTAACTACAAACTCACCATTAATTCTAGCTACCCTTACCTCTGAGATAGGTCCGTTAAACGGAACATCACTGGCTGTAAGTGCGGCAGATGCGGCAAGCCCTGCAAGTGCATCAGGCATATCCACACCGTCAGCACTGTAAAGTGTTACATTAACAAATGTCTCTGCGTGATAGTTATCAGGGAACAGAGGACGCAATGCCCTATCCACCAAACGTGCGGTAAGTATCTCTGCATCTGAAGCCTTACCCTCTCTGCGTGTAAAACCACCTGGGAAACGCCCGTTAGAGGCGAATTTCTCTTTATACTCTACGGTAAGAGGCATAAAATCTGTACCTGGAACCGCATCTTGTGCTGAGCAAACAGTTGCCAGCAACATTGTCTTACCCATTGTCACCATTACGGCACCATCAGCCTGCTTTGCAAGCTTTCCTGTCTCAAGGGTAATTGTCCTTCCATCACTCAGTGTGATGGTCTTTGTTACTACATTCATAACAGTACTAAATTATTAAAACGTTAAAATCGGTGCAAAGGTAGTGAAAGTCCGTCGCAAAAACAAAAAAAACTTGCTTTTTGTGAATATTTTGGAATATATTTCTTACCTTTGCGGCGGAATTGAGAAAAATTTTTATTAAAAACAATTATAATTATGAAAAAAAGCATTTTAATTATCACTCTGGCAATGGCTTCAGTAAGCCTGTATGCCGGAAAATTTAACATTGGTGTTGAAGCAGGTTATGATTTCTCTCACTACCGTAGTAAAACCACTACAACCACTTACAACGGAAATCAAAAGATAGTTGAAGAGGAATATCAGCACGCCAAAGTCATTGACGAAACAGTCAAGTATTATGAGAACGATAAGGAAGTCCGCAAAGACAAAAAATCAACCTCTACAGGCAGACTACCTCAAATGCACGGATTCCATGTAGGTCCTACATTTGACTGGCGTTTCAGCGATAGAATGGGTCTTGGCTTAAGATTTGCCCTTGACTATCAATTTCTTTCAACAGCAGGTGGTATTTATGACACTAAAGATGAGAGGAAAGACTTAAAGGATAACGATATAAAGGCTCACACTTATTATCACGCTCTTAATCTTCCAATCCGTCTGTCTTACACATTTAATCTTCCTCAAGATTGGCATATATGGGTTATGACTGGTCCTAAATTTGACATAGGCTTATCTTTTAAAGGTAAAGCCACTGTGGGCAATAGGACAGACGAAGTAGACTATTTTTCAGGAAAAACCAAAACAACTATAGGGGGTAAAACCATAGAAGAAGAGGACGAGTACCTTAAATATGACAGATTTAACTGCTCTTGGGGTGTAGGATTCGGGGTTGGATACAAAAATTTCAATTTCTCAGCCGTATATGATTTTGGTCTATCAAGAAACAATGTTCTGCACGAGCAGAATTTTGGTGCTGCAAAATCCGAGTATGCTAACTATAACAACCAGTTACAACTGACGTTAAGTTATACATTCCCTGTAAAGAAGTAACACACTAAATTTTAATCAATAAACAATCATTAATCATGAAGAAAGTATTTATTTTGGCTCTTGCAGCCATTTCAGGTGTCGCTCTTGTATCTTGTGCAAACAACAGTACAGAAGAGGAGACAGAGGCACAAGACACTTTGGCAGTAGAGGTTATTGACTCAATTGCAGTGGAGGTTGACACTTTAGCCGCTACAGACTCCGTAATAGTAGAGGAGATTGTAGAGGAGGTTAAAGAGGAGACTAAAACAGTAGTAAAAAAGCAAGCCGCTCCTGCTAAGAAAAAAGTTGAGGCTAAAGCTGAAGAGGTAAAACAAGAGGTTGTTGAAGCTGTAGAAGAGGTTAAAGCTGAGACAGTTGAGGCTGTACAAGAAGTACAGGAAGAGGCTAAACCACAAACTTTAAAAGAGAAGAAAGACGCTTCAAAACAATCTCAAACTGATGCTAAGTCTGCAAGCAAAAAAAGTCGTTTGAAATAAGTTACTAATATTAAATTTTTAAATAAACACAATTATGAAAAATGTATTTTTTAAAGTACTGACAATTATGGCTATGGTTGCAGTTCTTGCATCTTGTAAAAAAGATGAGCCAAAAACAGACCCTGTTACAGGTGATGTAACAACAGAGGTAACATACGGTGGAAAGGATAGTGATGACGACTATCTGACAATGATTCTTACCACTGTTACCACAAAAGAGGGGACAACTAAATCACAAACATACGATTTGTTCTGGGGAGAAAGTAAGAAAGATCCAAACTATGAGAAATTCTCTGATGGTAAATTCACTTATGAGAATGGCGGTGCCATATTATCTTGCAAAGACAACGATGGCGAAACATCCTTTATGATAGTTGTTGATGGAAAGAAATTGAAATATAACAATGGAGAGATAGGTGAAGACTACTATGCTTTTGAATTAACTAAAAAATAATTCTCTGACATTATCTAAAAAAAACGGAGACCATTTGCGGTTTCCGTTTTTTTATGTACTTTTGTGAAACAATTTTTCTGCTATGATAATAACTGATTTGGAGCCAAAGGAGGTTTGGCGTTATTTTGCCGAAATATGCAGTGTACCACGTGGTTCGGGCAACGAAGCCGGCATAAGAAACCATATAATAGGCTTTGCAAAAGAGCATGGTTTTGAGTACAAAGTTGATGCTGTTGGCAACCTGATAATGCGTAAAGACGGCATTGGCAAAAGCATAGTATTGCAAGGGCATTTGGATATGGTGTGTGAGAAGAACTCTGACACCATACACGATTTCCGCAAAGACCCCATTGAGGTTATTATAGAGGGTGATACCGTCAAGGCTAAAGGCACCACATTAGGCGGTGATGACGGCATAGGTTTGGCTATTGCCATGGCATTGTTTACAGACCCTGATGTAACCTGTCCGTTAGAGGCACTGTTCACAGTGGAGGAGGAGACAGGCTTGACGGGAGCCATCGGGTTAAAACCAAACATGCTTCATTCAGATACAATGATAAACCTTGACTCTGAAGATGATGAAGAGATTATAATAGGCTGTGCAGGAGGCATAGACACATCTCTATGGTTAGAAATAGAGAGGGATAAACCTGACTTTACTCCATTTGGCATCCATTTGAAATTCAGCGGTTTTGCCGGTGGGCACAGTGGAGAGGACATTGACAAGCCTCGTGCCAACGCAAATAAGTTATTAGCGGAATTTCTACAGAATCTTAACATAGACTACAGAATAGCAAAGATAAAGGGTGGCGGACTGCGTAATGCCATTCCTCGCGAGGCGGAAGCCACTATAGTGGTTCCATGGGAAGATAAGGAGAGCGTGCGTGTAGCATGGAATATATATGAATCAGAACTTGAGACCCGATGGAAGGCATACGAGCCGGACATGATAATGACATTAAAGTCTGTTGAAGTAACGGAAGATGCCTATACAAAGTGCCTTACAGAAAAGATTGTGAATCTGTTATGTGAAGTTCCGCATGGCCCTATAGAGTTCCGTAAGAAGAAGCCTATTATGGTGGATGTATCCACAAATCTTGCCTTTATCCGTGATGATTACGGAAAAATTCTTATAGGCACCAGCCAACGTTCAGCCAATTTAGGGAAACGTGATGCCATCTCAAATAAAATATCTGAAATAGGTGCAAAATACGGTGCTGTAATCACCCACTCAAGCGGATACCCAGGATGGGAGCCAAAAGAGAACTCTGCATTGCTTAATACAGCAGTAAAGACCTATAAGGAACTCTTTGGCAGTGAGCCTAAAGTAAAGACAATACATGCAGGGCTGGAGTGTGGACTATTCTCCAAATCATACCCTGATATGGATATGATTTCAATAGGTCCCAAAATTTTAGGAATCCACTCCCCTGCAGAGACTCTCTATATTGAGACAGTAAAAAAATGCTGGTTATTCACAAAAACCCTATGTCAAGCATTGCAGTAAAACAATATTTTTAATACCTTTGTAGGCGTTATGGACAATTTTGTAGTATCGGCATTAAAGTACAGACCTGCCACATTTGACACTGTGGTTGGTCAGAAATCGCTTGTAACCACTCTGCGTAATGCCATAAAGACAGGTCAAATATCACATGCATACCTGTTTTGCGGGCCAAGAGGCGTGGGCAAGACCACCACTGCCCGTATATTTGCAAAAAACATAAATTGTCTGAACCCCACAGCCGATGGTGATGCCTGTGGCGAGTGTGAATCCTGTAAGGCTTTTCAGGAGAAACGCTCAATGAATATCCATGAACTTGATGCGGCATCAAACAATAGTGTTGATGATATCCGTGGGCTTATAGAGCAAGTACGCATACCGCCACAAGTAGGCAAATACAGCGTGTATATAATAGATGAGGTGCACATGCTTTCTCAAAGTGCCTTTAACGCATTTCTTAAAACACTTGAAGAGCCCCCTGCGTATGCCATCTTTATACTTGCCACCACAGAGAAGAACAAGATTCTGCCTACCATAATATCCAGATGCCAGGTGTATGACTTTAACCGTATGAGTGTTAACGATACCGTAAATCATCTTAAAAGCATTGCGGAAAAAGAGGGAATAGAAGCGGAAGATGAGGCACTTAACGTTATTGCGGTGAAAGCGGACGGAGGCATGCGTGACGCCCTATCCATTTTTGACCGTGTGGTAAGCTTTTGCGGAAACAAGATAACATATAAGGATGTCATAGATGACCTTAATATACTGGATTACAACTACTACTTTAAAAGTGTAGATTTATTCCTGAATAAAGATATAAGCGGGGCACTTATGATGTTTGACGAGATTCTCTCTGCCGGATTTGACGCACATAACTACGTTTTAGGGCTGATGGAGCATCTACGCAATGTATTGGTATGCAAGGATAGCGTTACGGTTCAACTGCTTGAGGTGGGAGACTCTGTAAAAAAATCATATACTGAGCAAGCAGGGAAATGCACTCAAGAGTTTTTATTTGAAGCATTAGAGGTTGTAAACGACTGTGATTTAGGCTATAAGCAAAGTAAAAACAAGCGTCTTACAGTAGAGTTGATGTTAATTCGGATGTGCCAACTTCCGGAGCAAAAAAAAAATCAGGATAAGGAATAGACGCAAGATATTACCATTCTTTTCAAGCATTGAAGAGACTCCAAAATTCTCGCTCCCTATCAAAACCGCTGTAGTTGAGGCTAAAGAAACAGCCACTAAAAAACCTGCAGCAATCAGATATAACGGAAAGATAGACCTATCACTAAACGCCGCTCTTTCAACCACTGCCCAATCTGCAAAAACAGAACAAACTGCAAATAACGTTCAGCGCAATGAGGAGGTGAATGAGGATTATTTGGCTCAGTTATGGATAAGGTTCCCGGCATATATAAAGCAGAAATCCAGCCTTCACTACATTTTCCGCAAACCTCCGTTGTGGGTTAGAGCAGAAAACATGGTAAAGGTGGAGATATCGGGGAAAATAGCGGCGGAAGAGATGACTGACATTCTGCCAACGCTTACCAAATACTTACAAGACAACTTAAAGAATGATTCCGTCCACATTAAGTTGGAAATAGATGAGTCAAAAGCGGGAAATATGGACCTCTCTCCAGCAGGCAAGGCAAAGGCTATGGCACAGAAAAACGACAAATTGAGAGACCTATGTCGCAAACTTAATTTGGATTTTGCATAATTTATTGTATATGAACATATTACGTAAAATATTCAACAAATACACATTAACCATTGCGGTCTTTTTGTTCTTTATGTTCCTTGGAGAGAAACACAATGTACGGCAGCGTGCCAAATACAAGCATGAGATAGAGGAACTGGAGAAGGAGATTGAATACTACAAATCTGAAACAGAGAAGATTAACGAGCGTCTTAAGGAACTTACCCTTGAAAATGAGAATCTGGAGCGTTTTGCCCGTGAGCAGTATCTTATGAAGAACCCCGATGAAGACGTTTACGTAATAAGGGACAAGGACTAATGTTTTGCCCAATACCACAGTTTAAGTAGGGGGTTGTTGATTTTTGAAATCTGCGAGAAAGGGGTTAAAACAGCTCCATACGATTGGTTTTTCAGAGCCACTCCTTGTATCATACTACCCTCAAAATCATAGCATTCAGTTTTATCAGAGAGATATTTTATAGCCTCGCACACAATCAGAGTTGAGGCTCCGCTGCTACGGAATTCATCATCAATGTAAATCACAAGATTGTATGCCGACTTGCTATCCCATACAACAAACAATGCTGTGGCAAGTTTGCCGTCTTTATCATAAAGCGAGAAAATCTGACCCTGCCCTCTTTTTAATGAAGCCTTATATATACTAAGGAACACCTCTTTGGTATAGAATATTTTTTGTTTTTCTGACCTCAACCAAGATGCGTATATATCATAAAATACATCTGCTTCAAGGTCAAATCTCAACTCAAATTTGCCGTCAGCCTTGGCTAAAGATTTTTGGCGCTTACGGTGCGACATACCTTCATACACGGCATCTATGTTGGAGATATCCCCTATTCTGTATGTATATCGGGTGGTTTGGGAATATCCGCCCCAATAAAACGGTTGCCAATAATTCTGCGAATAGTGGAAGTTAAGTTCAAAAAAATCCGGGTTCAAAGAATCTATCTGACTAATTAAATCGTTGTAAGTATCATTTTCAAAACTATAACGAGCTTCGAGAGTCAGCCCTTCAGGATAAAACAACCATGTGCCACTATATTGAGTAAGAGTTGCAGGAACTATCAACAATCTGCCAACCTTTTTTACGTAGTGATAAACAAAAACGCCACGTAATTTACCATTGTTGTCATAAGATAAAAGTGCATTCCAATCACTACCACAAGCGGCATCCATCCACCAAGCCTGCAAAAACAGCGGAATAGAACCATCCTGTCCACATACCTGTCTGTATTTATCTCTGTTGTCAATCATATATGCCTCTGTGGAATACCTGTATATGGTTTTAATTTCTTTATTATAACGGCAGGATTACCGCCAATCAAGCAATTACCATCGGGGAATGAGCGCGTTACGACACTACCTGCAGACACTATGGTATGTTCTCCAAGTTCCACCCCTGATAACACAGTTGCACCTGTGGCAATCCAACAATGTTTTCTTAAAATTATCTTACCCTTTGATACATACTCTGAGTAGTCTGTAGCCTTGTGATTTACAGTAATAAGAGACACTTTAGGTCCTATAAGCACACCCTCTTCTATAACAATACCGTCCCTTGCATCTATGTAGCACCCCATAGCATAGCCCGGAGCCCTCATTCCGCCATCGTTGTCAATGTTTGACGGCTCTATGACTTTAGATGTAAAGTGTACAGGCCATGGCACAGAACCATTTATACGCAAAATCTTCTGCCAAAGTATGAATTTTGCCAACGAGCCGTTTATATACTCCCTATTCTTGAATTTAGGGAAAAATATACAGGCAAAGAATCGTGCTATAATAAATTTTACACTCATACAAAGTGCAAATTTAGTTAATTATGATTATATTTGCAAAACATTGGCTGTAAGGATTATCAAATGTATATAAAACAACTGTTTGGCAAGGATGTCGTAAGAAACACCACAACGGTGTTAAGCGGCAATGCGATAGCACAAATTATATCGCTTGCCATATACCCGCTCCTTACAAGAATATACTCACCCGATGATTTTGGCGTGCTTACAATTTTTCTAAGCCTGGGTGGTATCTGGATTATAATTGCAGGTGCCGAATACTATAATGCAGTAATGCTGCCAAAAAGCAAGGAAAGGGCTGTAGCATGCTTTCAAGTCTCTCTCATAACCATTATTTTGGTTTCTGTGATATGTGCAATATCCATTGCATTAAAGGATCTGTTTGTTCAATGGTATAACTCAGAGAAACTTGGAGAGTGGTATTTTCTACTCCCGTTTTATGTGCTGTTTTCAGCCCTATGGATACTTATGCAGCATTGGTATGGCAGAGAGAAAAACTTTAAGGCTATAAGCGGTTACCAAATAGGGCTTAGTTCTGTAAACGCAGGTATGAAAAGCGGATTCGGGTTTGCCGGACTTACAAGCGGCGGTATGATATGGTCTATGACTATTGCACCACTTATAACGCTTGTTGTCAATGTATTCATCCACTTAAAGAATAGCATAAAGGATTTGTTTACATTTGATTGGGGAGCCATCAGACACGAGGCGTCCGTCTATTCCAACTTTCCAAAATACGCTATGCCGCGAATGCTGCTACACTACACAATAGGGGTTTTACCAGCCCTTATTCTATCCCCATATTTCTCAATAGAGCAGATTGGCTTTTACGGAATGGCAGTAACACTGTCACAAAAACCCGTAACTATGTGCACACAATCCATGTATTCTGTTTTATTTCAAAAAATATCAAAGATGGTTAATGATGGCATACCCATAGCGGCCACCATCAGAAAATATATTATCTATATATTGGCAGTTACAATACCATCATTTACTGTTCTCTACTTTACGCTTCCATGGCTCACATCGGTGCTTCTTGGCGAAGAATGGCGATACACAGGAGAACTTATACAAGTGATGCTTGTGTTTCTGGCATCGATGCTTGTTACATCTACACTGAATTTTATACCCGATATATTCCAAAAGCAAAAAACCACACTACTGTTTGAAATTGTGAACCTTTTGTGCAGTTTGTCGGCTATTTTTATAGGTATGCAGACCAATAATTTCCACACTGTGATTACGCTGCTTTTCCAAGCATACGCCTTAGTTTGGGTTGCTGAAGGTTTTTGGATATACCATCTTGTAAAAATGTATGACAGACAATTAAAACAGTCATGAAAAACATCTATATCGACACTTCTGAACGTTTGTGCAATCTAATCAGCAAAACAGAATTCAAGGATTTGCCGTTAGGCATTTACCATACGCAATACTTTGACACATTACTGCAAAACTTACATTACTATGCCAACATTTATGCCAAATGTTTCAGTCTTCTTGATAATGACACACCGCTACAAGATATTATATGCGTTGACTATGGCGGAGGATGTGGACTTCTTAGCATTTATGCCAAACTTTTAGGTATCGGGACAGTAATTTACATTGATATTAATCCACTATCGGTTAATGCGGCAGAGCATATTTTTAAGAGAGTCGGTTACAGTGCCGACATAGTGCTAAAAGGAGACACCTCCACACTAAAAAGCTGGTGTAAGACCAGTAATATACACCCTACAAGCCTTGTTTCTACAGATGTTATTGAACACATTTATGACTTAGATGATTTTTTCAACACCCTACGCCAAATAAAACCTGATATGCAAATGGTGTTCACTACGGCTTCGGTGGCTGACAACCCGTTTAAGAGCCATAGATTACACAAAATAATGAAAAAATGTGAACGCAATTATTTTGCCCAAAGGCTTGATTATATACAAAATAAATTTCCCGATATTCAAAAGCCACAAGCCTTAGAATATGCAGGACAAACACGTGGACTAATATATCAAGACATTGACGCTGTGATACTTGGAAAATCCACCACACCAACAATTGACAAGTACAACACATGCAATCCTGAAACAGGTAATTTTGTAGAAAGAATACTGACCATAGACCAATACAGGCATATTGTCAAGCCATTATATATTATCAGTCATAACGGATTCTACAACACAAAACAAAAATCCTTAATAAAGAGGTCAGTCGCTAAATTTTTAAACCTTGTTATAAACACCTGCCCCAAAATAGGTAAAACTATTACTCCGTTCATATTTATTCAAATATCTCCAAAATAACCCACAATAATCAGTGGTTTTTACCGATTTTTTCATAACTTTGCACTCTATATACTTATATAAAGCTTATGGCAAAAGAACTTACACCACGCAGTGAGAATTATTCACAGTGGTACAATGATTTAGTGGTAAAGGCAGACCTTGCGGAGCAGTCTGCTGTCAGAGGTTGTATGGTCATTAAACCATACGGTTATGCTATTTGGGAAAAAATGCAGCATGAGCTGGACCGTATGTTTAAGGAGACCGGGCATGTAAACGCCTATTTCCCGTTGTTTATACCTAAATCCTTTTTAAGCAAAGAGGCAGACCATGTAGAGGGGTTTGCTAAAGAGTGTGCCGTTGTAACACACTATAGATTAAAGACAAATCCTGACGGCAGCGGTGTTGTTGTTGACCCTGAGGCACGCCTTGAGGAGGAACTCATAGTACGCCCTACATCCGAAACCATTATATGGAGTACATACAAGAATTGGATTCACTCATATAGAGACCTTCCTATACTTTGCAATCAGTGGGCAAATGTAGTACGCTGGGAAATGCGTACACGTCTGTTCCTACGTACAGCGGAGTTTCTGTGGCAAGAGGGTCATACAGCACATGCCACACGTGAAGAGGCTGAAGCAGAGGCTAAAAAGATGCTTGGCGTTTATGCAGATTTTGCAGAGAACTTTATGGCAGTACCTGTAATACGTGGCGTAAAATCTGCCAATGAGCGTTTTGCAGGGGCATTGGAGACCTACTGCATTGAGGCACTTATGCAAGACGGCAAGGCTCTACAGGCAGGAACCTCACATTTCCTTGGTCAGAACTTTGCCAAAGCGTTTGACGTTACATTCCTCAACAAAGAGAACCAGCAGGAACTTGTATGGGCAACATCGTGGGGAGTATCAACCCGTCTGATGGGTGCACTTATAATGACTCACTCTGATGACAACGGACTTGTATTGCCACCAAACCTTGCTCCATATCAAGTGGTTATAGTTCCCATCTACAAAAACGAGGAGCAACTTGCCACCATAGATGCCAAAGTAGCGGAAATCACCGCTAAACTAAAAGCACTTGGCATATCCTATAAATATGACAACTCTGATAACAAGCGTCCGGGCTTTAAGTTTGCGGAATATGAGCTGAAAGGTGTTCCTGTAAGGCTTGCCATAGGTGCAAGAGATATTGAGAACGGCACCATAGAGGTATCACGTCGTGATACTATGGAGAAAGAGACACGCTCTATTGACAACCTCGGGGCATACATTAAAGAGTTGCTTGCTGATATTCAGAAAAACATATTCAAGAAAGCATTTGACTACAGAGCGTCTGTTACAAGAAACGTGGATACCTACGATGAATTTAAGGTGGAGATAGAGAAAGGCGGATTTCTTATGTGCCACTGGGACGGCACTACTGAGACTGAGGAGAAAATAAAGGAGGAGACTAAAGCCACCATACGCTGCATACCTCTTGAAGGAGACAAGACTCCTGGCAAATGTATGGTGACAGGCAAACCATCTGCACAGAGAGTAGTATTTGCAAGAGCATACTAAAACAAATGTTAAGCAAGTTAAAAGAAAATAAAGAGGCACAACGCATTGGTGGCAATATAATATCATTGGCACTTGTTAACGGTGTAGGGTTGCTGTCTCCACTTATCTTAATTCCATACTTGCTCAGAGTTATTGGCACTGAAGAATATGGAATATACATATTCTCTTGGACATTCATAAGTTATTTTATGATTCTTGTGAACTACGGATACGATTTTTATGCTACAAAAGAGATTGCGACAAATCGTAATAAGCAAGATTTTGTATCTGCACTATTCAATGAAATTAGTGTAAGTCGTCTGCTACTTGCCACTATTTCTGTTTTGATTGTGCTTATATGCGTTTATACAATTCCGGAACTGCATAAACACAAAAGTTTTATTTTACTTGGCATTGGAGTATTTATTGGGCAGTCAATCCACCCCACTTGGATATTCCAGGGTATGGAAGAGATGGGATTCATTACTCTAATAACATTGATTACTAGAATAATCCCTATAGTTCTTGTATTCTTTTTTGTATTCCAGCCATGTGACGCTTACAAGGTTATGCTATTTCAATCAATAGGCTACATAGTAGGCGGTATAACCTCAAGTTGGCTGGCAATAAAAAAATACAACATAAAAGTAATTATTCCTTCACTTACATCATGTTGGAATCACATTAAAAAAGCATGGTACTTATTTCTTACAACTGTAGGAATTACAATGTATAGGGAAACCAATGTGGTAATTCTGGGTTTTATGACAGGAAATTATATAATAGTAGGATACTATTCTATCGCTGATAAATTTATCAGATTGTTCCAAATGTGCATTACGCCCATTGTTCAAGCATTGTATCCATATTTTGGGAACAAGTTCGACAACCAATCTTCTGCTACAAAAACCATAATGACAGTTGGCAAATACATAACATTACTTTTGGTTATATTATGTGTATTCATTCAGATTTTTGCTAATTATATGGTTGATTTCTATGTAGGCAAACCGTCTCCCGAAATAGCATTTGACCTTAGACTAATGACCCCTATTCTAATCGTAAGCGGATTATCTTATCTATTTGGCATTGACGGTTTGGTCAATATCGGGAAAGAAAAAAAAATGACATTATTTGTAATTATTGCAGGTATAATAAACATAGCTATGTGTTTATGCTTATCTAACTCATTGGGAGATATAGGTTCCGCAATTTCAATAACAACTGCCGAAGTACTACTCTCCATACTTATTATGAACTGCTTTTTTAAAACATCCAAGCACAATGAATAAAGGAATTCTATATAAGGGTGTATATTGCATTTATAATTTGACACATAAAATTAAATGTGCCAGTTTGTCAAAGTATCTAACGGCATTGTGCGAAACATGGAATGGAGCAAAATTAAGATTAGCCGCAAAACATGCTGGTATTGTCCGTCTAAAATCAAAGTCAAGCCTGATTATTGAAGGTGAATTAAACATCGGCGACAATTTTTATGGTGGCAAATTTCTTAGAATCAATCTATTTTCAGAATATTTAGGACAATCATTCTCACCAATGTTGACTATAGGTGACAATGTCTCTTTTGAGGATTATTGCCATATAGGCTGTGTTAATAAAATTACAATTGGCGACGGATGTATGTTTGCAAGTAATGTATTCATCACTGACCATTGTCACGGAGAAACTAAAATTTCAGAATATAGACCTGCCATCAGATCACTCTATTCAAAAGGGGAGGTGAATATTGGCAAAAATGTGTGGGTAGGAGATAATGTGTGCATACTGCCAGGGGTTTCCATTGGGGATAATTGCATTATTGGAGCCGGTTCAATAGTTACCAAATCTTTTCCTGAGAACATAGTTATTGCAGGCAACCCTGCAAAAGTGATAAAAGCTTTAATATTGCAGGAATGAATACTCTTATCGGTATAATATTCTTAATAACCATTCTGTTTACCATTACGGATTTTATAAGATTCCGTATAGTTCGTTAATTTTGAATTTTAACGTAATGTAATTCCTTAATTTTACATTTTAGCGTAGTATGGTTGTTTGATTAAAAACATTTGTTTACCTTTGCCTCAAATTTCTAACTTTATGAATGAGTCAACACTACTACAAGTCATTACAGAACAAAGAGAGGAAGTTCTAAATATGAACTACAACTCCTTGGTTTCAAGATTTGAGGAGAATCAATTTGAGTGGGATAGCAACCTGGCTCAAGTGGTAGTAGGAGTACGCCGTTGTGGCAAATCAACACTTTGCCACAAAGTCTTGTTGGAACATAACATTAAATATGCCTACGTCAATTTAGATGACGACAGACTATATGGCATGCAAACATCAGACCTGAACATGTTACTAAAATGCTTATTTAACATATATGGGACTGACACACAATATTTCTTTTTTGATGAGTTGCAGAATGTTGACGGATGGCATCTGTTTGTAAACAGGCTTTTGAGACAGAATCTACATGTAGTACTTACCGGCAGTAATGCTAAACTATTAAGCAGTGAATTGTCAACGCACCTAACAGGCAGATATAATGAAATAAGACTATACCCTTTTTCATTCAGTGAAATTTGTGAATACAAAAAAATCTCAAGGGATGGAATCTCCACTAAAGATTCTGCCTCACGTGAAGCTGAACTGTCAGATTATCTGATTAACGGAGGATTACCTGAATTGATTAAAATAAACAATCCCCATAACAAACGTAATTATGTAACAGGTCTGTTTGAAACCATAATTACAAAGGATATTGTAAGGCGCTATAAACTGCGAGACACCGAAAGCCTACACAGAATAGCAAACCACCTGATAAATAACAATTGTCAAATTACAGATTATGGCAAGTTGTCTGAACTTTCCGGTCTTAAAAGTAATAAAACCGCTCAAAAATATGTTGAATACCTATCTCAGGCTTTTTTGGTACACAGACTACAGAAATTCTCCTTTAAAAGCAGAGAACGCATATCAAAAGAGAAAGCATACGTAATTGACACCGGATTTATAGCCAATAGAGAAAACGCTCTAATCCCGGAAAATCTTGGATGGAGGCTGGAATCTATTGTATTGATTGAGCTTTTGAGAAGGCACCGTTCACAAGCGGAAGACGTGTATTATTACAAACCGACCACACATAGCAAGGAGATTGATTTTGTTGTATGCAGACAAGGTGTGGTAAATGAAATTATTCAAGTGGCATACAACATTGATGACACTAAGACATATAAACGAGAAATATCATCACTAACAGATGGGGCTGAAAAACTGCATTGTAACAAACTGACACTAATTGCCTTTACTGACACTAAAGAAATTATTTCAGGCAAATACAAAATACAGGCATATTCAGCAACAAACTGGCTGTGTATGAAAATTTAAATTTCAAGAGCGGACTGAAAAATGAATTTTATAAACATATCAATAATAACACTATTAATATTGTCTGTTTTGGAATTTCTGTGTTGTGCAAAATCTAACAATTACAAATACCAAAACCTACTGTATTCCTTGGCTTTTTTTATATTTTTCATTATCTCTTCTATTAAACTATACTATGGTGCTGATATTACACTATTTGTTCCATTCTATGATTCATTAGACACCTTAAATCTTTCTAATGATTATCTTGAGCCAGGTACAATATTTTTTTGGTATTGCTGCAAATCCTTGAAAATCTCGTTTTGGGGAATGACATTTATAATAAATTGTTTCTATTTCTTAAGCATTTGGATGTTATTCAAACATCTAAACGCACATAAAGTATTTGCTCTTCTCATTCTTGTTGTTTTTGATTACAACCTTATATTTTACCAATTAAGACAGCAACTGGCTGTATCAATGTTTATTTTTGCGTTTTTGTGTGCAATTGATGAAAAATATTGGAGAATGTTGCTGTTTTTATGTCTGACAACTATGTTACACAAATCAGGTGGTTTCTTTAGTATTCTACTGCTATTGATAATTTCTTTTAAGAATTATGAAATCAAAAAAACAAATTTCATAACAGCATTACT
Organism: Paludibacteraceae bacterium; assembly: GCA_024399495.1. GTDB lineage: Bacteria > Bacteroidota > Bacteroidia > Bacteroidales > Paludibacteraceae > Enterocola. The sequence continues at coordinate 198,274 of JAKSNY010000001.1, read as the reverse complement.
GATACTATTCCTGCTTATTTTAATTCCAATAGAAAACGTAAGTAACCTTTTATCTGGTATATTGCCTTCAAAAATCACTGACTCAATCCATATGCATTTTGCTATGTCAAGTACACCAATACAATCAATCCTTGCTATTTATACATTGTTAGGATTGTTATTATATTATTCAGTCAACAAATCAACCTACACTAATAATATATGGATATATATGGCACTTATGTCAATGCTTACAATAGCCATTTTTTATAAATACAGATTTTTCCTGTTAAGATTAAGGTCATATTTTTTGCCCATACTGATTGTATATACCTTTAATGCGGCACAAAACTCTGACATACCAAAATATCTTTACCAAATTACAGCCATTCTACTCCTTATAATCAGTGTAAGAACTACATTGAATTTTATAAGAATTGACAATAACCCAAATGCATCTAAAGCAGATGTTGGGCATGTTGTGTTTGAATTATTTTACAAAAATGATGCAGATATAAAACAAGATGCTCTAAAAAAAGCAGAAATATTCTGGAATAGGGAATATGACCAAATGATACATGGCATTAAATAATAAAATATTGTCAAGACCACTTGGCGATGTTGGTGTCGCCATCTCTATATGTTCATCTGAGATTATTCTGTCAATAATGATTGCCATAACTTTTAAAAAAGCATCTGACTCAGCAAACAATGGTCACAAGCAGTAATATAGTGGTTTCCGTTATAATAGTAAATTATAACACCTCCAAAATGGTTTTGGATGCAATTGATTCCATCTACAAACGAACATCAAATGTAGAGTATGAGGTAATTGTAGTTGACAACTGTTCAAAAACAGACGACAAACAAACACTGAGAAACTCCCAACAAAATTTTAAATATATTGAATTGCAAGAGAATATCGGTTTTGGCAGAGCAAATAATACAGGAATAAATAATGCAATGGGCAAATATATATTTTTGTTAAACCCTGACACTATGTTAATAAACAATGCAATTAAAATATTGGCTGACTACTTGGATTCCAATGCCGATGTTGCCGTTTGTGGAGCAAATCTGTACGATGCCGATATGGTACCCATTCATTCATTCCAAAGGTGTCTTCCTACTCCTATATGTGATTTGAATTTAATGTTAAACAATGCAATTTTTAAACTAAAATATCAGGATTCACATACTCACAATTTTACACACAAACCTTTGGAAGTTGGATACATTACAGGTGCTGATATGATGATAAGGAAATCTGTAATTGAAAAGACTGGCGCCTTTGACCCAGATTTCTTTATGTATTATGAAGAGACTGAATTAACTTTCAGAATACATAAAGCAGGTTATAAATCAGTATCCATTCCCGATGCCAAAATCATACACTTAGAGGGTCAAAGTATTAAAACATCCAATGAAAGAGAACGTTTAAAATCCATTTCAAAAAAATTATATTATAGTAAAACTTCATCAATGGTTTCATACAGATTATCTAATTTTTTTCAATGGATAAACTGTATTCTTAGAATTGTTATATTTTCCATTGTCGGAGATTCACAAAAACGTATATACTGGTCAAACATTTTAAAAAATATATGATAATCATTACTGGTTCATATCCACCTGAGCAATGCGGAGTTGCCGACTACTGTTTCAATCTTATGCAGACAGAAACAGCCAAACAACACAAATGGAAAATTGCTTATACTAAAAACACCTCTTTGCGTGCTTTAAGAAAAACCATCAAATACATTAATGGTTTAAATGACAACCTGTTAAACATTCAGTATCCGTCAAGAGGATATGTAAAAAGTATCTTTCCTCATCTTCTTTGTCTATATTATAAACTTTTTACAAAAAAAACTGTAACCATTACAATTCATGAGTTCTCTCAAATTGGATGGAAAGGTAAATTATGTGCATATATTTTTCTGCTTCTTGCAGATAAAATTATATTCACAAATGAATTTGAACAAAATGCCGCCTACAATCACTCAAAATGCACAAAAAAGAAGAGTACCATCATCAAAATATATTCAAATATTCCATTAACCACAAATTTTATTAAAGCATCAGACAGAAAATATGATATAGGATACTTTGGATTTTTAAGACCATTAAAAGGATTAGAGCAATTCATTACTGATATTGCCTCTTTGAAAAGAAGCAATCCAAATATAAAGACATACATAATGGGGCAAGTATTTTCTGAATGTCGTCAATATGCAGAGAAAATAAAACAAGATGCTATAAAGGCAAACATTGAAATATTTGAAAATGTTGAAAACAGTGAGGTCGCCAATATTATTGGAAACACAAAAATAGGCTTCTTACCATACCCTGACGGACTATCAGAAAGAAGAGGTTCTTTTATGGCTTTCGCTGGAAATTCAGCGATAATAGTATCATCTGATGGTTGTTTTGTTACGGAAGCCCATCGCAAGGCTTTTTGCATAACAACCCCTGACTCATCATTAGAGTGCTTAAAAAAGTTATTAGAATCTGATGACAACACATTAAACAAGCTCCAACAAAAAACAATTGAATACACTAAAACAGAACTGCCAGCATCATGGAATGATGTAGCGGTTCAGTATCAAATATTTTTACAAGATAGTACTAATCTACAATGATTTCAGTTTGTATAGCAACATATAATGGAGAGAAGTACATCAAGTGTCAACTTGAGTCAATACTAAAGCAGCTTGCCACTGACGATGAGATAATTGTATCAGACGACGAATCAACCGACAACACTATATCCATTATCAACAACCTTAATGATAACCGTATAAAAGTTTACAATCATAAGAAAGACAAATCCTTATTGGGTAAAACAGCGGCTTCATTTATGCTGGCTTCTGATAACTTTGAGAATGCTATAAATCACTCAAAAGGAGATTATATATTTTTGGCTGACCAAGATGACATTTGGGTTGATGGAAGAGTAAAGAAAATGCAGTCCTTACTTAAAACCAATGGTATGGTAATGTGCAATTTTTCAACCATTGACGGCAACAATGACATTATTATAAAAAACGTAAGACCAAAAAATCCAGTCAGCAATTCTCTGTTGTGCAACATGCTTAAGACTCCATTTTTAGGATGTTGTATGGCATTTCAAAGAGAAACGCTTATGAAAGCACTTCCATTCCCAAAACCATGTATCGGGCACGATTTTTGGATTGGATGTCTGTTGTTGAAAATAGGAACAACATATAGTTACATAGACACTCCTTTACACAAATACAGAGTTCATGGACACAATGTATCCCCGACCGTAGGGAAGAGCAAGAACAGTATTATATTTAAGATATCATATAGGTTAAAATTTCTTTGTCAATTAAAATATCATTTAAAAAAATTAAATAAGAATTAGTATGAAAGCCTGTTTTATTAATCCTTCATTTAAAGTTGAATACGGCAAATTTTCAAGAGAGTCTCGCAGCCCTGCAGTAACAAAAAGCGGAGCCTTGTATTATCCGCTATGGCTTATGTATGCCGCAGCATTAACAGAGAAAAATGGTGCGGAAATACAGTTTATAGACGCTCCTGCAAGGCTTATGTCTGAAGAAGAAGTGCTAAATGCCATTGCCGCCGAAAAAGATGAACACGTACTATTTGTATTAGATACCAGCACACCAAGTATTGATAGCGATATTGCCTTTGCAGAAACACTAAAAACGCAATACAGTAACTGTTTCACTCTTTTGGTAGGCACTCATCCTACAGCCTGTTATAATGAGATTCTTGAAAGTTCAAACTGCATTGACGCTATTGCAAGGCACGAATACGACAAAATAGTGGTAGAACTATACAAACAATTATCCACTGGCGGTGATTGGCGTACAATAAACGGATTGGCATTCAAATCAAGCAAAGGAGAAGTAGTTTGTAACCCCGATATGGAGTATATTACAGATTTGGACTCAATCCCTTTTGCCTCTGAATTTATGAAAAAGTATGGAATCAATGAGCGTGACTACTTTTTTGCAGCCGCAACTTTTCCATCAATTCAGATATTCACAGGCAGAGGTTGCCCTTGTCAATGTAATTTCTGCGTATATCCTCAAACTATGCATGGTCATAAATTCAGAGCTCGCTCAGCACAAAATGTGGTAGATGAGTTTGAGTATATAGCCGCCAATTTCCCCGATGTAAAGGAGGTGGTTATTGAGGACGATACATTTACAATCAACAAAAAACGTGTTGTGGAAATATGTACAATGCTTATTGAGAGAAAACTTAACAAACGTCTTAAGTGGCTTTGCAATGCCCGTGTTGATTTGGATTTAGACACTATGCGTATTATGAAAAAAGCAGGGTGCAGGCTCATAATTCCAGGCATAGAAAGCGGAACACAAGAAATTTTGGATAATATTCAAAAAGGCACAAAATTACCTCAAATATACGCATACGTTAAAAATGCAAAGAAAGCGGGGCTGTTAATTCACGCCTGCTATATGGTTGGCAATCCTGGCGAGACTAAAGAAACAATGCAAAAAACGTTAAAACTTGCATTGAAACTTAACACTGATACAGCACAATTTTTCCCGCTTATCCCATATCCTGGTACCAAGACCTACAGCTGGGCAAAAAGCAACGGCTATCTGACATCTGACCATAAAGGATACTGTAAAGAAGATGGTTCACACAACACAGTACTTAATTTACCTAATTTAAGTGCACAAGAAATGGTTGATTTCTGCAATTACGCAAGAAAAAAATATTATTTAAGACCAAAATACATTATCTACCGCCTATGGCGTGGAATCACAAATTTTGATGACCTTAAAAGGTCTCTTAAAGCATTTGGAACCCTGAAAAAATATTTGTTTAAAAAATGAAAAACGGCAAAGTTTCCATAATAATTCCATGCTATAAGGCTTCCGATACCATTTCAGAAACCTTGGAATCTGTATTGGCTCAAACTTATGTGAATTGGGAAGCCATTGTTATTGATGACTGTTCACCAGACAACACCATAGAAATTGTTAGCCATTACTGTAAAAAAGACAGCCGTATAAGACTTATAAAATTACCTGAAAACAGCGGAACAGCCACCATTCCAAGAAACAAGGGAATAGAAGAGGCTATGGGAGAATACATCGCCTTTATTGATGCTGATGACGTATGGATGCCCGAAAAATTACAAACACAAATTGATTTAATGGAGAAAAAGAATTGTGCTTTTGTATTTGCCGATTACTATAAAATAAGTTCCAAGCAGGACTCTATTAACACAAGCAGATTAGTGAAGGCTCCATTGACTGTTGATTATAATATTCTTTTAGGAGGTAATGTAATAGGTTGCCTTACTGCAATGTATTCTGCCGATATTTTGGGTAAACGATATTTTAGGAATTGCGGACACGAAGATTATTTGCTATGGTTAAGCATATTAAAGGAGGGCTATAAGGCATACAATACAGGTAAGCCATTGGCATTTTACAGAGTGGGGGCTAAATCATTGTCATCAAACAAGTTCAAGACCATTGGCTGGACTTGGCATATTTTACATAAAGAGGAGAAATTACCACTGATAAAAGCGGTTAGATATTTTTGTTTATACGCTGTAAGAGGATTAGTTAAATTTAATAAATAAATGGTTTTAAAGCAAAAATAATAGTTGAAATAAGATTAATATATAAAACAATGAAAATTGCAGTTATCGGAGGTTCCGGATTTGTAGGAACCAGACTTACAGAACTTTTATTATCAGAGAAAAAAGATGTATATATCTATGACAAGCAGACAAGCCAAACTTATCCTGAATTAGTTACAATAGGGAATGTGCTTGATTTGTCATCACTTACATCAGCACTAAAAGGTGCTGATACCGTTGTATTACTCGCCGCCGAGCACAGAGATGACGTTACACCTACATCACTTTACTATGATGTAAACGTAGATGGAATGCGTAACACATTGGCGGCAATGGAGGCAAATGGGATTAAGCGCCTTGTATTTACAAGTTCTGTGGCGGTTTATGGGCTTAATAAGGTTAATCCTAATGAACAACACCCCGCAGACCCGTTTAACCATTATGGCAAGAGCAAATGGCAGGCAGAGCAAGTACTTCAGGAGTGGTATAAGACCCATTCAGATATGAACATCAGCATACTTCGCCCAACGGTGATTTTTGGAGAACGCAACAGAGGCAATGTCTATAACCTGCTTAACCAAATAGCCTCAGGTAAGTTTATGATGATAGGCAAAGGGGACAATGTAAAATCTATGGCTTACGTAGGTAATGTGGTGGCATTCATTAATTTCCTACTTGACACTCAAAAAACAGGATATGAGGTTTACAACTATATTGACAAACCTGATTTATCTATGAATGAGCTTGTTCCTATTGTATCTCAAACTCTGAACAAGCATATATCTCCGCTTCACATACCATACCTCATTGGAATGTGTGGAGGTTACTGCTTTGACATATTGGCTTGGATTACAAGAAAAAAACTTACCATAAGCAGTGTCAGGGTCAAGAAATTCTGTGCGGTAACACAGTTTGACTCCTCTAAGGCTATGGCATCGGGGTATAAGCCACCTTTCACTCTTAAAGAAGGGTTAGCAAGAACACTAAAATATGAATTTTTAAATCAATAAATTTATGAAAAAAATTAAACTTTTGTTAGCCATTGTTTTTTTATGCACAACACCATCTTTTGCATCAGTTTACATAAATGAGGTTGTGGCATCCAACACCACTTATGAAGTGGGAGGTGAGTATCCGGATTGGATAGAATTGTATAATGATGATAGTGCCAATGCTGATATTGGTGGGTGGTATATGTCTGATAAAAAATCAAAACTAAAATATCAGTTGCCGGAAGGCACTGTTATAGCACCTAAGTCCTATTTGCTAATATATGCTGATGACAAGGGTGAGGGTCTGCACCTAAATTTCAAAATTTCTAAAGACGGAGAGAAAATATTTATATTTGACAGCAACGGAGAGATGGTTAATAACGTAGAGACTCCATCATTAGGAGATGATGTATCATACGGCAGACTTACTGACGGCAACAACACAATGGTACGTTTTACACCACCATCACCTGCCACAGCAAATGACCCATCAAAAGTGTTGACTTCAACACCTGTGATATCTCAAAAATCAGGATTCTATAACGAACCAGTTACCGTTGAAATAACCACTGACGATGACCTTGCTGAAATAAGATACACTCTTGACGGAAGTGTACCTAACGGCACTTCAAATCTATACACAGAGCCTTTAACTTTTGAAACGACAACTGTACTTAGGGCTATATCTTATATAACAGGAGCACCTGTAGGCACTCCTGCTTCAGAAACATATCTTATAAATGAGAGGAAGCCTGAATTACCGGTAGCACTATTGGTTACTGACCCTAAAAATCTGTTTGATGATGAGATAGGTATTTATGTGACAGGAACTAACGGCATACCAGGAAACTGCTCAGACATTCCACGTAATTGGAATCAGGATTGGGAGAGGCCTGCAAATTTCTGCTATTTAGGAGAATCAGACACCAGTCAACTTAATATTGATTTAGGAATTAAAATTGCCGGCGGTTGCAGTAGGCAGTATACTAAAAAAACCTTAAATCTGAAAACAAACAGCAAATATGCTGATGGCAAGTTAAACTATCGATTTTTTAAGGATAGAGAAAATGACACATTCAAAGCAGTTAAACTGAGAAACACAGGAGTCTTTTCTAACGGAGATTACGTGCACGACATCTTATCCGCAGAGTTAGCAAAAGGAATGGACATTGATTATCAGGCATTTCAGCCAATTGTAGTCTTTGTAAATGGAGAATATTGGGGCATTTTTAATTTAAGAGAAAAATTAGACGAACACTATATACAGGAAAATTACGGCATAGATAAGGATGAGGTGAATATGATGGAAAATCATTACCATACTGAAAGTGGTTCCATCCAATCATACGTTGATTTGCAGGAAGAATTTCTAACAGACAAATTGTCGCTGGAAAACGAATCTGACTATTTGTATGTAACAAGTCATATTGATATGTCAAATTTTATTGATTATTCTATTCTGCAAACATTTATCAGTAATTCAGATTGGCCTTATAATAATGTAAGGTGCTGGTCTGAAAAGGGCATTGAGAAATGGCGTTGGATTCTATATGACACTGATCTCAGTTATGGTTTATATGGAGACCAAATTCCAGCGTCAAGTCCATACGCTTTTGATTCTCAACTACTTGCTTTTGAGCCTGAATCAAAATATCCTGAATGGTCAAACAGATTGTTTAGAAGACTTATTACAAACGACTCATTCCTAAATGAATTTACACAACGATATGCACTTTATTTATCAACAGCGCTTGATTATAACAATACGTCAGAATCTGTTGACAGCCTCTCAAATCTGATAAGAAATGAAATGCCATACGAGTTTGACAAATGGAAGAACAACACTATTGCCGGATGGGAGGAATCTCTTAGTTCATTAAAGACATTCCTCTTTGACCGACCTCAATATATGTATCAATTCCTGCAAGAGCGTTTTGGAGTGGAAGGCACGTTCAACACTAAAATTTCAGTTGAAGGTGGGGAAGCCAACATAGGGTTATATGGTATAAATCTAGCAACTCCTTTTGAAGGTCTGCTGTTTGGCAAAAGACCAATCCAGTTGGAGCCATCATTTGACCATGAGTTATATGAAATCGATCATTGGCAGATAACCACAGAAGAAGGTAAGGTTGTAAACATATTTGAAGACACCTTGAACTACACACTTACATCTAATAGTGATATTCGTCTTATACTGAAAGAACCGACACCTGTAGGTACCAATGATAACTCATTCAATTCTAATATTACAGTTTGGCCTAATCCTGCATCTGATATTATTACAATATCTGGTGGAACTGATGATGTATCTTATATCATTTCTAATATCGCAGGTAATAAACTTTTGAAAGGAACAGGCAGAAGCGTTGATGTGAGCAATCTTTCACAAGGCATTTACATAATCTCTGTCAGCGAAAACAACAATACAACAACAAACAGAATAATTGTTGAAAGATAAAATTTTTATTGTGTGTGGAAGTGCCACATCGTGGGTGGTGGATAACTTGATAAATAATCACGGAGGACTTTACGGAAGACTTACATACAGTACTCCTGATTTATGGGCAAGTGGGCATCACTATGCTTGCAGAAAAACTTCCTAAAAAAGCATAACAATTGATGATTTATTCACAAATATCTAATTACCTAATGTTTGTTTGCATTTAATAAAAAAGTGTTATATCTTTGTAAGCGATAAAAACACAGCATAAACTAAATATTATGAAAAAACTATTTTTTACCTCAGTTGTGGCATTAGTTGCCACGTTGGCTTTTGCAGAAGACTGGACTGCTACAATCAATGACGCTCCTGCGGGTGCCAAGTATCTAATCAATGGCAAAACCGTAAAAAAAGCGGAAGCTCAAGCTATGGACATTTCTACCGTTGAGTCCGTTACCATCTCTAATGATTCTGTAATGATTTATACCAAAGTACACCAACTGTCTGAGGGAGAAAAACAAGAAGCACACTATCCTGGTGGCAAGGAGGCTTTGGATGCATTCTTTGCAGAAAATCTTGTTTATCCTGAGGCAGACAAGCCTAACAAGATTAACGGATATGTTGTGGTAAAATTTATGATTTCTTCTGAAGGCAAGATAGTCTCTCCTGAAGTTGTCCGCAGTTTGTCTCCAACAATTGATGCAGAGGCTTTGAGACTTGTAAATATGATGCCTGATTGGGTACCTGGTATGGTATCGGGACAGGCAGTGACATCTATCTACCAATTACCTATCCTTTTCAAATGTCCTAAACCTGAAAAACCTGCAAAAAAATGATGATAATTGGAATTATAGTCGCTATGGAGATTGAGTTTGCCCTAATGAGGCAAACTCTTTCTGATATTACGGTGGATATGCCCGGGTATTGTATCGGGGTATTGGGTGATAAAAAAATAATACTGCAGAAAAGCGGAATAGGAAAAGTGAATTCTGCCCTTGCCACTGCTAAATTGATAGCGGCAGAGCACCCTGATTACATTATTAACAGTGGTGTGGCAGGTGGTCTTGACCGCTCTGTGGCACAAGGAGACATAGTTATAGGCGAATATACAGCATACCATGACCTTGACATAGGCGAGGAGATTGCATCGCAAGATGATTTAGGTTTTCCAAAACTAATACCTGCAGATTCCGCACTACTTGCACGTATAAAGGAGATTAGAGCATCTGATGACACTGTAAAATACGGACTTATCTGCACAGGCGACCAATTCATTACAAACAACGATGCCCTAATGGTTATTAAGGGAAAGTTTCCTGAGGCACTTGCAGTTGATATGGAGTCAAACAGCATAGCTCACGCCTGCTATCAGAACAAAGTTCCGTTTATAAGCATTAGAATCATAAGCGACACTCCCTGGGTGGAATACCACTCTGAACAATACGCCGCATTTTGGGAATCAGCGCCACAACGTCTGTTCCAGATAGTTTCAGAGATTATTAGGTGATTTGGTTATTCGGTGATTCGGTTATTTGATATCGCATCACCGCATCACCGCATCACCGCATCACCAATATGTATCAGTTCTACGCCCCAAATATTCTCTCTGATAACACTCTGCCTGAAGATGAATCGCACCACGCAGTAAAGGTTCTGAGACTTCAGACAGGAGATAGTGTGCTTGTTATGGACGGTCAAGGTACGATGTACCACGCCACTATCGCTGTAGCACACCCAAAACATTGCGTGCTTAACAGTTTGGAGAAAATAGATAATCCACGCACCCGCAATTACCATCTTCATATAGCCATTGCACCCACTAAGAATATGGATAGATTGGAATGGTTTGTGGAAAAAGCGGCGGAGATTGGCATTGATGAAATCTCACCCATATTCTGCACATTCTCAGAACGTAAAGTTCTAAAGACTGACCGCATTGAGAAAATTCTTGTATCGGCAATGAAACAATCAATGCAGCCATACCTCACAAAACTGAATGAGCCATGCTCTTTTAAAGAGTTTATGAAGCGTACAACCTCTTTTGACGGACAAAAATTTATATGCCACTGCCATAGCGGAGAAAAGGAGATGCTTGCAAAAGCGGTTCAGCCTAATGGCAACTACCTTATAATGATTGGACCGGAAGGGGATTTTAGTGAAATTGAGGTTACTGAAGCCGTATCAAATGGTTTTATTCCCGTAACCCTTGGCGATATGCGACTACGTGTTGAGACAGCGGCATTACATAGTTGTTCAGTTGTCGCTGTTAAAAACCAACTATAATTATACATTTATGAAACAAAAATCTTACGCAGTTGCTATTGCATTCTTTATTACAATTCTGATAAAGAATATAAGTTTTGAAGCGTTTTATTGTAATAGACTTCCGTATCAATCAATATTGATAAGTATTGCCTCCGCAATGTTCTTGAGTTCGTTTGTTTTTATTACAAAAAACAGAATCTGGACATTTTGCCTTTCAATATTTATTGACTTGTGGATTATTGCCAATATGTTCTACTTTAGAGCCAATAACCTACTGATTACTATAGACTCAATCTTTATGGCAGGCAATTTAAATTCATATTTGTCATCATTAAAGGCCTATTTATGTTGGAGTATGCTTATACCACCTGCAACAACCATACTTTATGTTATTGCATATAAATTTTTAGGTGATAAAAATCGTACCAGACAATTCATTCCTTTTGCTCTATGCCTGTTATTTTCAATTGCCTTCAATATAGGCGGCAAATATGAAAGATGGGAAAGAGAAATGAAAGAATATGGCATTCATATCGATTTTTATATATCTAATGGAGGAAGCACAACAGAATTTGGTCAAGATCACCTATATGGTAAATATGGCTATAAATTGTTTCTCCCTTATTCTTACGCATTCCAACTTGCAAAATGGAACCTTCCGATTGATGACTATATGCAGATGAACGATATAACAAGTTTTTTTCCTGCAACTATTGTGTACTATCTTTCAAAAGCAGATTATTCTGCAAAAGAATTGGATAAAAAAACAGTGGAACCATATATCAATAAAAACTATACCATTGACACACAACCTAAATATAATTTGTTGATTGTTTTATGTGAGAGCCTTGAAAGTTGGCTTTTTGAGCCAATAAACGGTGTGGAGACAATGACAAACACAAAAAACTTCATAAACAAACACAATGGTTTGTTTTTTTCTAAAATAAAGTCACAGGCTATGCATGGAGTTTCAGGTGACGGACAAATGACCGTTTGCACAGGGTTACTTCCTATTCAGAACGGAGCGGCTTGTCTCTCTTTTGCATCAAATAAATATCCTGATTTTGCAAGTTATTTTACAGGTTCAACTGTTATTACGCCCGATTGTGGTTGGAATCAGGCTAACGTTAGCGGAAGTTATGGATTCAAGAATTATACATTCTGCACAGACGGTCATTGGGCTGATGACAGTATTATGATTAAGACAACAGAAATAATTAAAAATCTTGAACACCCATTCTGCTGCCTGTCTGTCACTTTTTCAATGCATTCTCCTTTTAACTATATCTCTAACAGAAACTTTAACATTCCCGATAACCTGCCCAAATATATGGATGACTATCTAAACTGTGCTCATTATACCGATAGCTGCTTGAATATATTATACTCTTATCTTGAAGATGGCAGATTACTTGACAGTACCATTGTTGTCATTACAGGCGACCATACAATATTTAAGAGTCAAATGCTTAGTGAATTTCACGATGCCGCTCAAAAATATGGCATTTCCATAGCAGACGGAAATAATTATTGTCCTTTAATAATATTATCACCTGAATTTACAAATGCAAGACAGATTGATGATTTGTGTTATCAAATGGATATTTTCCCTACTATTTGTAATCTTATAGGGTATGACAATTTTTATTGGAAAGGGTTTGGAGTCAATCTATTGGATTCTACGGCATTAAAGCATAGAGTTGTAACTGAAGATGAGGCGTATCAATTATCAGATAGAATAATCAAAAGTAATTTCGACATTAAATCTTATGCAACATCGCCGTTTTAGCCCAAATATAATATTTTTGATACATCCATGATAAAGCGAATACAGACAATATATACAAAGGTACTTGCCAATATGTATTCACGTCTCCTTTCATAAATGTTAGGAATATACTACGCAAAACAGGATGTATGATGAAAATGGAAGCGGAATATTTTCCACACCACAATAAGGATTTATATATGCCGCTATTTTGGGGAATCAATTTGACAACGCAAATTACTATCGGGACAAACAGTACTGTGGATAAAATCCAACTGTAAAACCAAAAAGAAGAAAATATGAATAGAATTGATAAGACAATCAATGAAAGGAGATAACCACTTTTCTTAAAATCTGTTAATCTGGAAACATTTCTTCTATACCATACGGCAATTGCAAAGATATACAAATAACCTATGCAATTGTTTTTTACATAAAATAATACGCTCTGTCCACCCCAAAACATTGGGTTGGACAGAACCAATGACAATAAACTTATAATAATTGAAAATATTATTGTCTTGTTACTTCGTTTATAATAAAACAGTATATATACAGCATAAAACTGCAAAGCGACTCCTAAATACCAATAAACACCAGGCTCTGTAGGTAACCACAAGCATACAAAATCATTTAAAAGAGTACACATAAACAGCAATTGCAACACAGGTGTCTGATAACACTTCAAAGTCAATTGGTCTATGGCGGCAAAAATTAAAAGAGCAGGAATCAGTAACAAAAGAAGTTTTAAATAGTTTTTAATCAAAAACTCTTTTACTCTGAATTCCTTGCCTGAATTTTCATACTTTTGGACCAAACCGTATGCAGATAAAAAAATAAATACAGGCACTCCATACCACCCAAAAAAGGAGAATAAATCCCATATCAAACCACTATCGGGATTGGCACAATGCTCCAAAAGCAACATTGGATTCCGCATCAAAAATGATGATTCGTTTTCGGGGACAAACCCCAATGACCCCCAGTGCAGCAAATTATGAAGCATTATTCCTACTATTGCAATTCCTCTCATTGCAACAGACTCCGCTTGTGATATTGATGGGACACTCATATTTTGCATAACTGATTTTTTATTGCAAATTTAATTATTTTTTTTTCCAAAAGTAAGATTTTTTTTATAACTTTGCAAAGATTTTTTGCTTATATGACGCATATATGCACAATTTATGCAAATTATAAACCACAAACTATAAAGTTATGGAAAATCTTATTTATGCCCTTGAACTTATGGGAATTGGAATGGGAACAGTATTTGTAGTTCTTATTCTGGTTATTGAGCTTGGCAAACTGCTTATACTGCTGGTAAACAAGATAGCCCCTGAAGAGGCTAAACCACAGGCAAAATCTGCCACCCCTGTGGCTGTAATGCCAAATGTGGCTCAAGCCATCGCTAAAGCTATTAATACAATAACAGAAGGTAAGGGTAAAGTGGAGAAAATAGAAAAACAATAAAATAACAGATATGGCAACTAAAAAGAAACAAGTAAAATTCTGCCTCGTATTCCGTGATATGTGGCAAGCAGCAGGCAAGTATGTTCCACGTGTTGACCAACTTGTCAAAGTTGCTCCGGCAATAGTGAAAATGGGCTGTTTTGCCCGTGTTGAGACTAATGGCGGTGGTTTTGAACAGGTTAATCTGCTTTTTGGAGAGAACCCTAACAAAGCAGTCCGCGAATGGACAAAACCATTTCATGAAGCAGGAATACAGACCCAACTTCTTGATAGGGCACTGAACGGTCTTAGAATGAGTCCTGTACCAAGTGATGTACGTAAACTTTTCTATGTGGTTAAGAAAAAACAAGGTACAGATATAGCCCGTACATTCTGCGGTCTTAACGACTTGCGAAACATAATACCATCTATAAGCTACGCTAAGGCTGGCGGAATGATATCTCAATGCAGTCTTTGCATAACATTCTCTCCCATCCATACAGTTGAGTACTACACAGATATGGCATACAAACTAATAGAGGCTGGTGCGGATGAGATATGTCTTAAAGATATGGCTGGCATAGGACGTCCTGTAACACTTGGTCAGATTGTTGCAAATATTAAGGCGAAATATCCAGATATTCCTGTTCAATACCATTCTCATGCAGTTCCAGGATTCTCAATGGCATCTGTTCTTGAAGTATGCAAGGCTGGCTGCGATTATGTAGATGTAGGTATGGAACCTCTATCATGGGGGACAGGACACGTTGATGTGCTTGCCGTACAAGCAATGCTTAAAGATGCAGGGTTTGATGTTCCAGAGATAAATATGGAGGCATATATGGAGGTTAGAACAATGATTCAGGAGATGATGGATGACTTTTTGGGTTATTATATTCCTTCACGCAACCGTCTCATGAATTCACTCCTTATAGCACCAGGACTTCCTGGAGGTATGATGGGCTCACTTATGACAGACCTTGAGACCAACCTTGAGAGTATTAACAAATACAAGGCTAAAAACAATCTTCCTGCAATGACACAGGATGAACTTCTTATAAAGTTATTCAATGAGGTTGCATACATTTGGCCTAAGATGGGTTATCCGTGCCTTGTAACACCATTTAGCCAATATGTTAAGAATATGGCTCTTATGAATGTTATGCAAATGGAGAAAGGTAAGGAACGGTGGTCTATGATTGCCGATGATATCTGGGATATGATGCTTGGCAAAGCTGGTGCATTACCTGGACCTCTTGCTCCTGAACTCATTGCTAAGGCAAAAGAGCAAGGGCGTGAATTCCATACAGAAGACCCACAATCAAACTATCCCGACGCACTTGACACATTCCGTAAGGAGATGTCAGATAACAAATGGGAACTTGGACAAGATGACGAAGAACTGTTTGAACTTGCAATGCACCCACAGCAATACCGTCTATACAAATCAGGTCAGGCAAAAGCGGCGTTTGAAGAAGACCTTGCAAAACGCAAGGCTGATAAGGCTGGAGCAAAAGGTGGCGTAGCACTACCGCAAACAGTTACCGTAGATGTCAATGGAGAGAAATATACTGTTACAATAGGTGCAAACGATGGTTCAGCAACCGCTCCACAAGCAGGATCACCTGCAACCTCAGCCACTTCAGGTGAGGGCAAGGAACTCCAGTCTCCTCTTGAAGGCAAGTTTTACCTTGTAAAATCAGCATCGGAGACCGCAGTTAAAGTTGGAGATGTAGTTAAACAGGGTCAGACGGTTTGTTACATTGAGGCTATGAAGACATTTAATGCCATAGCGGCAGAGTGTGACGGTGTAATCACGGAGATTTGCTACAAGAGTGGGGATTCAGTCTCTGAAGACGATGTTTTAATGAAAATCAAAGGATAAGCGATATGGAGAATATTTGGGAAAAAATATACAGTATGACCGCTTTCAGCGATATTATCGCTGACCCAAGGTTTCTGGTTATGTACGCCCTTGCCTTCTTATTGCTGTATCTTGGCATAAAGAAGGAGTTTGAACCTCTGTTACTTGTGCCTATTGCCTTCGGTGTGCTTATAGCAAATTTCCCTGGAGGTGGAATGGGTGTGCTTGGTGCAGATGGTCAAGGCTTGGTCCACTACATAAAAGACGGTGTTGAGGTCTCTAAAAACGTATATGAGATGCCACTGCCGGAGATAGCACATGATTTAGGGCTCATGAACTACATCTATTATGCTCTCATTAAATCAGGATTGCTACCGCCTATCATATTTATGGGCGTAGGTGCTCTTACTGACTTTGGCCCTATGCTTCGTAACCTTAAACTTGCCATATTTGGTGCAGGTGCACAGTTTGGTATATTTGCAGTATTGCTTGTAGCATCACAGTTCTTTACAATGCAGGAGGCGGGCTCACTTGCAATCATAGGTGGTGCAGATGGTCCTACTGCAATTTTTACAACACTTAAACTTGCCCCTCATCTTCTTGGCCCTATTGCTATTGCCGCATACTCTTATATGGCTCTTGTGCCAGTGATTATACCATTAGTGGTTAAGCTGACCTGTTCTAAAAAAGAGCTTATGATTAATATGAAGGAGCAGGATAAGCTCTACCCGAACAAACAGGAATTTAAGAATATGAGAGTGCTAAAAATTATATTTCCTATAGCAGTTACCACTATTGTTGCAATTATAGTACCCGATGCAGTAGCTCTTGTAGGTATGCTTATGTTTGGTAACCTTATCAAAGAAATTGGAGCAAACACTTCTCGTCTGTTTGAAGCGGCATCCAACGGCATTATGAATGCAGCCACAATATTCTTAGGACTCTCTGTAGGAGCCACGATGACTGTTGAGGCGTTTCTTAACTGGACTACAATAGGTATTGTAGCCGGCGGATTCCTTGCATTCGGATTCTCTATATTCGGTGGCATTATGCTTGTAAAGATTATGAACCTCTTTACCAAGAAAAAGATAAATCCGCTTGTTGGTGCCACAGGCTTGAGTGCCGTTCCTATGGCATCACGTGTGGCAAATGATATTGCCCTTAAATATGACCCTAAAAACCATGTACTCAATTATTGTATGTCAAGTAATGTTGCTGGTGTTATAGGATCTGCCGTTGCGGCAGGTATCCTTATATCATTCTTAGGTTAATTAAATTATATGTTTTATTAAAATCGGTTGCTCTTTTGAACAACCGATTTTTTTTTCAAATAATAGGCATTTGAGATAAAAATGACTGTTAAAAATTTTTGTATTCACTATTTTAGTACTTTAAGTACTATTATTGGTACTTTTAGGATTATGTATAAACTAATTTTTATTCCTACCTTTATAGGGGAATTTTAAACACTTAAATATTATGAATAAAAAAGAAATATGCGATAGAATCAAGTATATCAGACAAGGCTTGAAAATCACACAAGAAAACATGGCGGATTCAATGGGTATCTCATTAGGAGAGTATTACAAACTTGAAAATGGCAAGCACAATTTTAACATTGAACAGATAGTGCTTTTATCTAAAATATTTAAAGTTCATGTGGTCAGCTTTTTCATTGACCAAAGCATCCTAT
Source organism: Paludibacteraceae bacterium (assembly GCA_024399495.1). Classification (GTDB taxonomy): domain Bacteria; phylum Bacteroidota; class Bacteroidia; order Bacteroidales; family Paludibacteraceae; genus Enterocola. The sequence continues at coordinate 180,207 of JAKSNY010000001.1, read as the reverse complement.
CCTTAAATGGACTGCAACATCACAATATTGTAGGCAGTAATGTAAATAATAAAATAATTGCCGCTGAAGTACCATTAAACTACAACCTTAAAAACAATAAAGAAATATGAACAAAAAATTAAACGACAAAGAGTCAATAGCAGTGCGAATCAGGTTAGGATTAAACATAAAGACTAAAAGGTGTATGCTTAAAATGAATCAAAAAAAACTTGCAGACATGCTTGGTATATCCGTCACCTCGTATTCTAAAATTGAGAGAGGTGTCAGCACCGTTGGTTTTGACAGATTAATGAAAATATGCTCCATATTGAATTTAGATCTTAAATCATTGGAAAACGATAAACAAAAAGAGATTGCAAACAATACCGCCTTAGAATGTTTGTATAGAGAACTTAGGTCTTTAACCGAAGAGACTAAAAAGTTCCGAAATTATCTTGCAGGTGAAAACTGCACCATATATTTCGGAGAAGTAGGGAAAAGGAGAACCAATAAAACCTGATAGGTATAAAAACACAAAAGGTGTTCTCGCCAGAACACCTATTTGCTAACCTTAAAATCAAATACTATGAAAAAATCACAATGCAAAAGTAACGCTTTTTAGATATACAACAATAGGCATTGACTAATATTTTCAATATTTGATTAAATTTCTTCATTTTATTACAAACCCTTTACAGAGGTGTTACATATATGTTACAAAGGAGCGATTTTGGATATTCCAATAATAATTTATACCTTTGCAACAGGGACAGGGGACAAGGAAAAAGGGTCAAGAATAAACCTTGTCCCCTTACCCTTGTCCCTTGACCCTTTATAATTATGAAAAACATTGTAACATTTATCAATGACCTTGCTGATAACAATAACAAGGCTTGGTTTGACGCTAACCGTAACCGCTGGAATGACGTAAGGGCTGAATGGGCTGAGTTTACAGAGAAACTTATTGCAGGCGTCTCTAAAATGGACCCTCTTGTAAGCGGTTTAAGGGTACAGGACTGCACGTATAGAATTAACCGGGATATTCGCTTCTCTTCTGATAAACGCCCATACAAATCACATATAGGGGCATACGTGTGTCCCTACGGCAAAAAATCTGGTTTTGCAGGATATTATTTCCATATAGAGTCCCACTTGTGCGATTACATAGGCAGGAATATGATTGCGGCAGGTGCTTATATGTTACCACCTAAAGAACTTGAAAGCGTAAGAGAAGAGATTTATGACAATCCTGAGGCATTTATTAAGGCACTTGACAAGGCAGAAGGATTTGACCTGACAGACAATGCAAAACTAACTAAGTGTCCAAAGGGTTTTCCTGCTGATTTTAAGTATGTGGAACTGCTTAAATACAAATCTTACTCAATAGGAAAGGGCACCCCTTGGGATGTCCTCTACTCTGATGGTCTATATGATTGGGTTATGGAGAACTTTGCTAACTGTGTTGAGATAAACACACTCCTTAACCGTGCCATTGCTTACGCAAGGGAGAATTGAATTAGCAAACCTTTACACCATTGTGTACGTTTGCTGACGGTGAAATTACAACAAGTCTGCCGTCTGCGTCTTGGGCAGAGAGTATCATGCCCTGACTCTCCACACCTTTTAGCTTACGTGGTGCAAAATTGGCTACAAAGCATACCTGCTTGCCTACCAAATCCTCCGGATTATAATAGGCGGCAATACCTGATACAATGGTACGGCAACCCATTCCGTCATCTATCTTAAATTGTAATAATTTATCCGCCTTAGGAACTCTGGAGCACTCAAGAACTGTGCCTACACGTACATCAAGTTTCTCAAAATCATCAAACGGTATATTTTCTGCAACTTGTGCAGGCTTAAAGTTCTTTAACTCCTCCAAACGTCTTGCCTCCTCATTCTTTTTCCTAATATCCTCAAGCCGATTTATCTGAGCCTCAATAGGTGCGTCCTCTATCTTCTCAAACAACAACTCAGGCTTATTGACAGAATCACCTGTAGCAAGCAAATCAAGGCTGCCAAGCTTGTTCCAAGACCACTCTTTAAGGTTTATCATATCACGCAGTTTTCTGCTGCTGAACGGCAGGAACGGCTCAAAAGCAATGGCAAGATTGGCTGTTATCTGTAGTGCAAGGTTAAGTATTGTGGCTACTCTGCCCATATCCTCTTTAGCAACCTTCCAAGGCTCTGTATCGGCTAAATACTTATTACCTATGCGGGCAAGATTCATAGCCTCTTTCTGTGCATCGCGGAACTTAAAGTTATCAAGCAGTTTCTCCACCTCAGCCTTAACATCAGAAAACTCCTTTAAAGTGGCTTTATCATACTCTGTAAGCTCTCCGCATGCAGGTACTTTACCCTCAAAATACTTATGGGTAAGCACAAGTGTGCGGTTTACAAAATTTCCGTATATGGCAACAAGCTCATTATTGTTACGAGCCTGAAAATCACGCCATGTAAAATCGTTATCCTTAGTTTCAGGTGCATTGGCTGTAAGAACATAACGCAACACATCCTGCTTGCCAGGAAAATCTGCCAGATACTCATGTAGCCACACTGCCCAATTCCTTGAAGTTGAAATCTTATCGCCCTCAAGGTTAAGAAACTCATTTGAAGGTACGTTATCGGGTAAGATATAAGAGCCTTCTGCCTTTAACATTGCAGGGAACACTATGCAGTGGAACACTATATTATCCTTACCTATAAAGTGAACAAGGCGTGTCTCCGGGTCTTTCCACCACTTCTCCCAATCATTAGGCAGCAACTCCTTTGTATTGGAAATATAGCCTATAGGGGCATCAAACCAAACATAAAGCACCTTGCCCTTTGCATTTTCTATTGGTAGTGGAATACCCCAATCCAAATCACGGCTTACGGCACGTGGCTGAAGGTGCATATCAAGCCAACTCTTGCACTGCCCATATACGTTAGGTCTCCACTCCTTATGGTCATCAAGAATCCACTTACGTAGCCACTCCTCATGCTTGTCAAGTGGCAAATACCAATGCTTTGTAAGACGCTTTACAGGCTTACTGCCACTAATGGTGGATTTAGGGTTTATAAGTTCATCGGGTGATAATGCCGTACCGCATTTCTCACACTGGTCTCCGTATGCCCCTAACTCATGGCAATGAGGGCACTCCCCTGTAATGTAACGGTCTGCAAGGAAAACGCCTGCCTCCTCATCGTAGTACTGCTCACTCTCCTTAGTGATGAACCCACCTTTATCATAAATGGTCTTGAAAAAGTCTGAAGCCACCTGAGTATGAGTGTCTGATGTGGTACGTGAATATATATCAAACGATATGCCAAACTCTTCAAAAGACTTTTTTATAAGGTTATGATAACGGTCCACTATATCCTGTGGGGTGACACCCTCCTTACGTGCCTTTATAGTGATAGGCACTCCATGCTCATCTGAGCCTCCGATGAAGATGACATCCTCTCCTTTTAATCTTAAGTAACGTGCATAAATATCTGCCGGTACATATACTCCTGCCAAATGTCCTATATGTACAGGACCATTAGCATACGGCAATGCTGATGTGATAGTAGTTCTTTTATAGTTCATAATCATTCAATTTCTTCAAATTTAACATCCTCTGCCTTGGATTTGTCAATCTTTTTACGATTGAATAACTTAGATATATTGCTCTCTTTTTTAGTCTCAAAAGTTTTGTTATGACCTTTTTTAGCCATACTGATTGCTGATACAAAGTTAAATATCAGTATAAATACAATGAATATCAGTAAAAACAACAGTATTTTCATACTTTTTTCTTTTTCTGCACCTCTACAGTGGTCATCGGATTACGAAAAGCACGGATTATCATCCAAACTCCAAAAATAATGAAAGGAATGCTTAACAATTGCCCCATGTTTAAAACCATATCCGCCTCAAAATCAGATTGGTCGTTTTTAATAAACTCTATAAAGAATCTGGCGGTGAACGTCCACGCAAACCCTATACCGGTAAGCAATCCCTCTCTACGGCGTGCATCTGTACGCCAATATAGCCAAAGCATAAACAAGAACATCAGCAGATATGCCAAAGACTCATAAATCTGTGTGGGGTGACACGCAGGAACCATATCTACAGGCACTCCAGGATTATCTCTTAGGAATTTGAAAGCCCAAGGCAGTGTGGTCTCACAGCCGTAAATCTCTGAGTTCATAAGATTACCTACTCTTATAAGAGCAGCCACAGGAGCACATATTACATACATTCTGTCTGCAAGCCAGCAGAAACTTCTATGGCACATATATTTAGCCATAAGCCAAACACATATTATTATGGCTATTGCTCCGCCATGGCTTGCCAATCCTCCACGCCACACCATAGGAATCTCACTTAAATGGTCTTTATAGTATGCCCAATCGTAAAAGAATACATGACCTAACCTGGAGCCTACTATTACTGCTATCACCATGTAAATGAATACCTTATCCGCCCATTCATCGGGACAACCCTCACTCTTGAACATCTTGCCAAGCAGCCATATTGCAAACAAAAAGCCTGAAGCGTAAATTATTCCGTACCAACGAACCTCAACTGCCCCGATACTGAATGCCACTGGGTCTGGATTCCAAATTACCGCATTTAATATAGTCAAAATGTCCATATTTAACCTTTAAAATTGCAAAGGTAATCATTTTTTCCTACATTTGCACACGATATGGAGGTTAGGGCAAAAAAATATTTAGGACAGCATTTCCTTACAGACTTAGGAATAGCGGAGAGAATAGCGGACACTATTGATGTCTCCAATGAAAAAAACGTACTTGAGATTGGTCCCGGTATGGGTGTACTGACACAATTTCTACTCAAAAAAAACATAAACCTTAAAACAGTAGAAATTGATACGGAATCTGTGGAATACCTTTTAAATACATTCGGGACCTCTATTGACGGGAAAATAATAGAAGGTGATTTTCTTAAATTGGACACTGACACTCTGTTTAACGGGGATAATTTTGCCATTATAGGTAACTACCCTTATAATATATCAAGTCAAATCTTTTTTAAGGTATTAGAGCATAAAGACCAGATTCCTTTTGTATCGGGTATGATACAAAAAGAGGTGGCACGCCGCATAGCATCAAAAGAGGGAAACAAGGATTACGGCATACTTAGCGTTCTGCTACAGGCTTTTTATGACATTGAATATAAGTTTACCGTACCTCCTGGTGTATTTGCACCACCTCCAAAAGTGGATTCTGCGGTTTTTATAATGCGTAGAAACGGTGTAAAATCACTGCCATGTAATGAGATTAAATTTAAATCTGTGGTTAAGACCGCTTTTAACCAACGCCGTAAGACTTTACGTAACTCTCTTAAAACAATATTGCCTGACGGGTTTGACACCACATCAGGCATATTTGACAAACGTCCGGAACAACTTAGCGTTCAGGATTTTATAGACCTTACTACATGTTTATATCCAAATACATAAAAAGCCTGTTCTCTCTTATATACCCCGATGTGTGCAAGGGCTGTGGAGGCTACCTGGTGCAAGGAGAAACAGAAATTTGCACCAAATGCCTATGTGAACTCTCTAAAACAGGGTTTCATAAGCAGGAGGCAAACCCTGCCGAGCATCTGTTTTATGGTAAAATAAAGATAAACAAGGCTACTGCATACTGCCATTTTCATAAAGGGGGTGTATCTCAAAGCCTGTTACACAACCTTAAATATAAAGGAGCCAAAAAATTAGGCATAATTATGGGAGAACTTATGGGAAAGGAGACCGAAAACCACCCTATCTCTGACGTGGATTACATAGTGCCGGTTCCGCTACACCCGTCAAAATTAAAAAAGCGTGGATATAACCAAGCAGAGATGCTTGCACAGGGCATAAGCAATATATGGGGCGTGCCACTTGACACAAAAACTCTTGCAAGAGTACACCAAAATGCCACCCAAACTCACAAGAATATAAACGAGAGATATTTAAACTCATTAGGATTGTTTGACATAACAGACACAGAAACCTTAAAGGGTAAGCATGTGCTTTTGGTAGATGATGTAATAACCACAGGAGCCACGTTAGAGGCATGTGCAAAACAACTATCAAAAATAGAGGGTATAACCATTAACTGTATGGCATTTGCTATAGCTTAAAATTATGATAACACACTTGGATATTTGCGTTTCAACTAACAAAATGTTACTTAATGACTTAACTGCCGGCATAACCTACCCCGATGGATACACCATTTACACATCTTTCCAAAGTGACGGATACGGTCAGATAGGCAATAGTTGGGAATCTGAAGATGGCAAGAATCTGCTTTTCTCTATGATTATTCATCCATCGAAGATAGAGGCATCGGGTCAATTTTTTATATCAGAAGCCATATCGCTTGCCATATATGAGTTCCTTAGTGGTGAAACAGACAATATTACAATTAAATGGCCTAACGACATCTATTATAAGGATAAAAAAATATCGGGTATTCTTATAGAGAACAACCTTTGCGGAGCATATATAAAAGATTGTGTAATAGGGGTAGGACTAAATCTTAACCAAGAGGTATTTATAAGCAATGCCCCCAACCCTATATCACTGACAAACATTACAGGCCTAACCTACAATATTGCCGACGTACTTAATAAAATAAGGAATAATTTTTTTAGACTATACAGTTTAGGTATAACAGACAGAGATAAACTTCACTCTATGTATGTTAGCCATTTGTTCCGTTTTGGCGTTAACACTTCATATACAGATTGTTACGGAGATTTTTTTGGTAAAATCACAGCCGTTTCACCCGATGGGCACCTCCACATAACAGACACTAACGGCAAAGAACGAATCTACGCCTTCAAAGAAGTCTGTGTTGTGCTGTAATTATTGATTTGTTGTTAAGAGGTATAGTTTGTCGTTCCTGTGCAGCGTTTCAGAAGTTTTCATTGAGAATACCATACCTTTTGAAACACTCTCTACAGAAGTTCCGTCCTCAAGTCTGATATCTTCTGCCACAGCCTCGTAAGCACCTGTAGTAACGCCTGTTACAAGTATTCTATCCCCTTTACGGAGCGACTGTGCCTCCATCAGAAATTCTGCAACACCTATATTTTTAAAGTAGTTTGTAACCTTACCTATGTAAATCTTGCGAAGCGTTGCCTGAGAACCATAATTATGACTCCATTCACCCAACCTTTGACCTAAATAGTATCCGTTCCAGAACCCACGGTTAAAGACCTCACTTAATCTTGCATCCCACCCTGCAATCTTTTCATCGCAGTATGTATTGTCAAGAACACTTTTTATGGCATCTTTGTAGCACTCCACCACCGTCTTAACATACTCTGCTCCTCTTGCACGCCCCTCTATCTTAAATACACGCACACCCGCATCCATCATCTTATTTATAAAATGAATAGTTTTAAGGTCTTTTGGAGACATTATATACTTGTTATCTATATCAAGTTGTTCTCCTGTCTCCCTATCAGTTACAGTATATCCACGTCTGCAAATCTGCATACAAGCACCACGATTAGCGGAACGTGCCGTCTCATGCAGACTCAAGTAACACTTGCCGCTCACTGCCATGCACAATGCTCCGTGACAAAACATTTCAATACGTATCTTATCTCCACTTACACCGCAAATATTCTCTTTCTCTATGGTTTCATATATCTTCTTAACTTGCTCTAAATTCAGCTCCCTTGCCAGCACCACCACATCAGAGAATCGGGCATAAAATTTAAGAGCCTCCACATTTGATATGTTAAGCTGAGTGGATAGGTGAACCTCCACACCTTTTGAAAAGGCATATTGCATTACCGCTATATCACACGCAATAATGGCAGACACCCCACTCTCTTTAGCCACATCCACTATCTGATGCATCAGTTCTATATCATCATCATATATAATGGTGTTTACTGTAAGATACGACTTTACATTATGCTCACGGCATATACGCACTATCTCCTTAAGGTCTTCTGTTGTAAAATTATTAGAGGAATGGCTACGCATATTAAGGTTCTCTATACCAAAATATACAGAATCAGCACCAGCCTTTATGGCTGCCGCAAGGCTCTCCCAACTCCCCACAGGAGCCATTATTTCAAAATCTTTTATTGACATTTTATGGAATCTATTATTGAAAACAGTTCATCCTTTGTTTCTGCCCTAAGCATTGCAATACGTGTTTCCTTAAAGTTTGGAATACCCTTGAAAAGTGGTGTGGCTGCCAAATGACGGCGAACATGAAGTATGCCACGCCTCTCATCAAGCCAATCAATACTGCTCTGAACCTGTGATTTTATTATCTCCTTTTTCTCTTCAAACGTAAGAGGTTCAGCTTTTACACCATATTCAAGATAGTACTTGATATCACGGAAAAGCCAAGGGCAACCTATTGATGCCCTGCCTACCATAACAGCATCAACACCATAACGGTCAAAACACTCCTTTGCACGCTCAGGCGTTGTAATATCTCCGTTACCTATAATAGGTATTTTCATCCTCTGATTATTCTTAACCTCTCCTATAAGAGTCCAATCCGCTTCACCTTTATACATTTGTGCACGTGTTCTTCCATGTATGGCAAGAGCCTGAATACCACAGTCTTGCAACTGTTCCGCCAAATCAACAATGATTTTATGTTCATCATCCCAACCCAAACGTGTCTTTACCGTAACAGGAGTTTTTACGGCATTAACTACAGCCCTTGTTATCTCAAGCATCTTGGGAATATCTCTTAAAAGCCCCGCACCAGCACCTTTGCCTGCAACCTTTTTTACAGGGCATCCAAAATTTATATCTATTATATCGGGATTTGCACTCTCTGCCATACGTGCGGCTTCTGCCATAGGCTCAGGTTCACGCCCATAAATTTGAATAACCACAGGACGTTCCGCATCACCTATGGTAAGTTTCTGTAGTGTGCGTGGTATATCACGGATAAGAGCATCGCATGAGATGAATTCTGTATATACCATATCCGCTCCAAACTTCTTGCACAGCATACGGAAATCCGGATTTGTAACATCCTCCATAGGAGCCAGAAATACAGGGAACTTGGAGAATTCTATGTTTGCAATTTGCATTTTAGCGGCAGAAGTGCTTTATTGGGCAGAAACTGTATCCAATCATAATCTCGTGTGTACCACCATTTTGCGTTACAAGATTATTTAAATCAAGACCAAAACAGTAGCCCACATTAAGCCCTTTCCAGTGGAAACTGCACATAGGCATAAGCTGCATGGCTTGAATATTGTTCGTGTTCCAACTGTGGCGATAAGCCAACTGAACCCAATAGCCCCAGTCACGCGTAACCTCGTGTCCATACTTTAGATTTACATCCATTCCAACCTCCAAGTACTTGTTCATCTTTAGCATAACCATAGGTTCTATATATTTGTCACGTCTGGCACCTATGTCAAATGTATAACCGCCAAACAAGAAACCGGTAAGAGGTGCCGGTAACTCCTTGTCACCGTAGATATCAGACGTTGTAGGAATCAAGTTTGTCAAAGACAATCCCACAAATCCTCCATTATCCTTATAATACACACCAAAATTGGCATTAACACCTATACCGTCTGTATTTGCAAAAGCAGGGTCAACCTGTGCGGTAGGATCGGCATCATATAATTTTTTTGTGTTGATATAGAAATAATTAACTTTTAATGACACACCAAAAGAGAGCTGACGGTCGTATGACGCCTTTTTTGAATACTGACGGCCACTTGACAAAGGTATATGATATGCAAACGTAGCCTGACCGCCCGCTTTATTGGAGTAGCCGTTTCGGTCATTATACAAGTATGCACCTATTCCTATGTTCTTCCAAACTCTGCCCTTATAAGTAAGCAATTGGGTCATCGGAAAATCCTTCATACCTACCCACTGCATTCTGTTTGAAAGCATAAGATGATGACATGGCTCCGCTCCTGCAAGGGCTGGGTTAACCAAATAATAGTTAAAATGATACTGGCTGTAAATTAACTCATCTTGTGCATGTAGTGCAAGAATACTCATTGTTGCCCCTAATAATGTCAATACATATTTTTTCATAACAATAGTGTATTTATTTATCTAATTTAGTAATTATCTCTTTAAAGTAAAGTGCCCGTTATACTGTCTGCGTATTCGTTCCACTGTTATAATATACCAATAATCGTCACTTGGCATCTCGTGTCCGTTATAAATACCGTCCCACCCAGGAAAATCCTCTAAGACAGAACCTCCTGAAAAACTACCTTTCTTATAAACATATAATTTACGCCCAAAACGATCATAAATTTCTATTATATATCCATCATAACAGTCTATGTTCTCAACAAACCAACGGTCATTAACTCCATTCCCATTAGGACTGAAGAACTTATCCGGATTTATTGGATAAGGATCTATGTGAAACAAAGTATCGCTCTGACACATATTAGCATCTTTAATGTACAATGCGTGCCAACCGCTTGTTATTGAATAAAATACATCTTCTTGCTGATAGATCTTGCCATCTCTTGAATATATGTATGGAGGCATACCACCTTTACCTGTAACTTTGACTGATAAGTCTGTACATGACTGACCCTCTATTATTTCCACCATTCCCACATGCGGAATAGAAGACACCTCTACTGTAACATTCACACTCTCCTCACATACACCGTTGCTCAATGTTGCCGTATATGTAGTTGTAACACTTGGTCTTGCCTCCACTGTTGCGGCAGTAGTACTGCTTAACCCTGTAGCCGGAGACCACTTAATTGATGTAACACCCACACCTTTTACAGATAAATTAGCCTTATCACCTTGACAAATAGTTACATCTTCACTAATTTCAGGATTCAGGTCTGGCAATACGGTAACTGTAAGCCCTTTGCTTGCCTCACATACATTTATTACACTTGCAACGTATGTTGTAGTCTCTTCTGGTTGTACGGTGACAGTTGCCTCAGAAGAAATAACGGTGCCTGTAGATTTTTCTGTCCAAGAGAGTGTGGAACCCGCAGGGTATCCGTTCATTTTTAGCTCAACATCAGTCCCTGAACAAATCTTCTTATCAAGTGGCTCTATAGAGAATTCTATTGCAGGATGGACCTCAACGGTAATCACATTACTCTCCGCAGAGCAAGGACCGTTCTTTGAGACCTTTTTATATGAGGCGGTCTCTATCGGCAGAAAATCAATAAGACTCTTCTTGTTTTTCTGAAGCGGCATCTCTGTCCACACATCGGAAACCACACTTACGTACCAAATATATTGCTCGGCATCATCGGGGTCACTGTCTGTAATATTAACTGTGGTGCCTGCACATATTACATCTTTATCAACCGAAATTTGCGGATTAGCCGGCATTCTAACCTTAATATCAAGTGAGCCAGAGCCCTCGCAACTGCCACCAACTAAATCAACGGTATATTGTGTATCTGCCACAGGAGATTGATTTTTAAGAGATTGCCCCGATTCTCCTGGTACCTCTATTCCATCAATATACCAAGTAAGAGACTCTCCCGCCCCTAAAGTATATGAGGCATTTATGTCAAACACATCGCCAAGGCAAATAGTGTTATTCTCTACAGGGGATGTAGGTACAAGATGTATCTCCACCTTGTCATTAACCTCAATATCAAATTCTTTGGAATTTTCGCAACCCAATGAGTTTTTTACAGAGAACTTGTATGAAACGGTGCCTTTGGCTGTGGCAACAACATTATCTTTAATTATAACATCTGTCTGTCCAAGAGACATATCACCCTCCTCTAATGTGGTTCCGTTTTTAGTCAGCACATAATGTCCGCTACCCGATGTAAACTTAACTGTGATTTCCGCCTCAGGATTTGACACACATACCATAGACGGCGATGTGATAGTAAACTCAGGTGCGGGAGTTATCTTATATGTAACATCTTGTGATGACTCACAAACCTTACCTTGTGGGTCACTTGCCACCACATTTATAGTACCCGAAGCAGACTTTTTCTCAAGAGTATAGCTTACGCCCGTTGCAGAAATACCCGTTCCTGTCCAAGTATAATCATACTCAGGTTTTGAGGCAGTAAACGTAAGTTCGGTATCGGGGGTCTCATCATTAAAACATTTCTCAATAGATTTAGGTGTAACTTCAAATACAGCGGCATCTTTTATCTTTATATTAATAGGTGTACGCTCACTCTCACAATACTCTATGCGAGTTACAGGGTCTGTATTCTTTTGATTGGTTGCATAATATGTTTTTGCTCCAACAGTTTTAGCATCAAAAGTGGTATTCTCATCTAAAGCAGTACCGCCTTCTGCTGCTTCATAAAAACGCAACTTATCGTATGCAGACGTAACCAAATCTCTTAATGGTTTTGTATATGGCTCCGCCGTGACAGGACATTCTGAATAATTATTTACCGTAGGAGCGTCTGTAGGTGTGCATTTGCAATGATATTGAATCAAAATAGGATCTGAAACAGCGGTGAGCATTCCGCAACCCTCGCCAGGCTTGCCGTCCCCAGCCGATTTTTCCACCGCATTCTTGTCTCCACCAACCCATACTCTGTACCAAAGTCCTTTCTCATAAATCTCATCTTTAGGTACATCAATCTCTATATACGCATCTGTTTTCGCTTCTGTACCAACATTAGTCCACGTATTCTTATCTGCAGATGTCTGGAACAGATAATATGGTATCTTGAAGAATGTGGACAAATCATATACGGCGTGTGCCTCAAGTTTAAGATGAACATCAGTGCCGTCATCTTTGCATACTATTGTATCTTTTGATTTATATTTGTCATCTGTATATATCTTAATCTCAGGAGAACATGTGGAGAAAGTAATATCATCTATGGCTATATCATTACCAATAACCTCTTTAGTGGACATACTTTTATGATTGTTCACTATCTGCAGATGGAATATTGTAAAATCCTTTGAATTGAAAGATTCACCCTTTTCTATCCACTCGCCAGTATATGGCAAATCCCCTGTTTCCGTGTTCAAGAGTTCTGTCTCATCTCCTGTCTCATCATTATAGCCATAGACACGGAAACCTGCATTAACGGGCTCATGAGAGGAATCCACGTTTGAGTCTATATTAGCGATAAAAGCGGCAAAATCGTAAACAGTATTCTTACAGAACGTCTCATCTGAAATATACAAATCAAACATTGCCAACGGATCCTTACCGCAATTTACAATAAGCATTCCGTTTTTTGTATCTGCACCACCTTTTGTATGGTCTTTGATAGCGGCATTCTTCCAACCGTCCCATCCACCGTTACCTGGCTTATGCGTAACAATATAACTACCCTCTTTTAATCCACCTTTTTCAAACACGTTATAATCGTAATTTGAAGAGATACCTTGAGACATCTCGTCACCAAGGTCTCCAAAATTCACAACATTTGTTGCATTCATTTTCTGACTGGCAAACGAAACTTTCAAAATTTCCTTACGCTCACCTGCTACGGAGCAACACACCACAGGGCGTATCTGCTCACTTGTCAAAATATCACTGCCCGATGTGCATTTATAGTAGCACTCATCTGTAACCTGCACTGTAACAGTAGATTCTGTAGCACCGTCTATCACTTCCCACGTCTGCTTGTTATCTTTGGATATTTCCCATTTGCATGTTCCTGTAATACCTTTAGCTATCAAAGTGTTATTCTCACCCGCACAAGGTTTGTTGCCGTTTTCAGATACTATTTTTTTATCAACACAACCTATTATGGTGATTGATGTGATATTGACAATGTAGCAATCTCCTGAATAGTCTGAAATAAGTGATAATGATTGAGATGTACCCTTAGGTTTGAAAGTCTCACTAAATGAGAAATCTCCTACCGCCTGATAATCTGACGCTTCTTTTACTTTTTCCGGGTTATGCCAGCCACCGCTGTCCTCCCACTTAAGAACCAATTTATATCTGTGCTTGTTACTAGTGGCGTTTTTATCTCTTAACGTTACATTCCCCTTAATTTCAATCTTGTATGTTTTACCTGCTATCAGTCCGTTTAACGCATATGCGGCAACTGTTTGGTTTGAATTCTCAAATCCAACAGATAATTTACCTCCCGTATCAGAAACTTTTGACACAGAATACTCCCCTCTTCCTGGTTTTTCCACTCCATGAAAGGAGGCTGTAGTTGAAACCATTTCTGACGATGGATCTAAATATTTGACACTCTCTAACTTATAGTATGTGTCTGTAATACCGTTTTTTGGCAAGAAAACCGTACCTGAAAAGGTGTCAGGACAGTCTTGTGCGTTGACGACAACCACTCCAAATAATACTGATATAACTACAAAAGATAGTTTTAGAAACTTGTGATTCATCTTAGTTTTCAATTTTTAAGTACAAGGGCAAAACACCCCATTTTAATTTCAACTGACAAATATACAAAAACTTATCAACAAAAACTATTTTTTTCAATAAAAATTGTAATTTTGCACAAATTTATCGGAGATACGCATCACCGAATCACCGAATCACCGTTTATATGGAAACCCCACTAATGAAACAGTACTTTGACGTAAAAAGACGTTACCCGGACACCATTCTGCTGTTCCGTGTAGGCGATTTTTACGAGACTTACTCATCAGATGCCGTAATTGCGTCTAAGGTGCTGGGAATCACCCTTACTCACCGTTCCAACAGCAGTGAGGGTCCAATGGAGATGGCAGGGGTTCCATATCACGCCATAGACAACTACCTTCCAAAACTTGTAAGAGCAGGGTATCGGGTTGCCGTATGTGACCAACTTGAAGACCCTAAAACCACTAAAACCTTAGTAAAAAGAGGGGTTACAGAAATTGTTACACCAGGCGTAAGTTATAATGATAACGTTCTTGATGTAAAAAGCAACAATTTTGTAGCGGCAGTCCATTTTGACAAGAGTGAGTTAGGAATCGCCTTTTTAGATATATCCACAGGAGAGTTTCTTGCCTCACAAGGCTCTCAGAACTATGTAGAGAAACTTATAAGCAGTTTTATGCCTAAAGAGTTGCTGTACAACACCCAATGCAAAGATAAATTCAAGAATCTCAATATACCTAAAATCTTCACCTACGCAGAAGATGACTGGTGTTTCTCCACACAGAGTGCCACAGAGAGGCTTCAAAAACAATTCAGCGTAGCATCTCTTAAAGGGTTTGGTGTAGATAATATGGTTTCAGCCACCGTAGCGGCAGGTGCTATCCTATATTATTTAGACCAGACAGAGCATTCCCAAACATCACATATTACCGCACTGCATCGCATTGATAATGAGCGTTTTGTATGGATGGACAAGTTCACTGTCCGTAACTTGGAGTTATTTCAACCCTCATCACCCGATGGTAAAAGCCTTGCCGATATTCTTGATTTCACTAAAACCCCGATGGGCAGCCGTACACTGAAACGCTGGATAGCGTTCCCGTTAAAGGATATAGAGAAAATAGAGGAGAGACAGAAATATGTGGAGTTATACTATAACGATAGAGACATTACCGATTTTCTATTTACCCAACTGCCACTTGTAGGGGATATGGAGCGTGTGGTCTCTAAAGTTGCTGTAGGCAGAGCCACCCCAAGGGCTTTGGTCCAACTTAAAACAGCCCTCTATGCAGTAGAGCAGATTGCAAAAAGGCAACCTGAACTTTTCAGTGACACAGACCTGTGTACATCTCTAAGAGATTTGATAGAGACATATATAACCGATGAGCCTCCACTAATGATAAGCAAGGGAGAGGTGATTAAGGCTGGCGTTAATGATGAACTTGACGAATATCGTAATATAGCATACAGCGGTAAAGACTACCTACTTAACATTCAAAAACGAGAGAGTGAGACTACAGGCATTCCAAGCCTTAAAATAAGTTACAATAATGTGTTTGGGTACTACATTGAGGTACGTAATATGCATAAGGATAAAGTGCCGGCTGAGTGGATACGCAAGCAGACACTTGCCAATGCAGAACGCTATATAACACAAGAACTTAAAGAGTACGAGGAGAAAATTTTAGTGGCAGAGGAGAAAATCGCCGCATTGGAGACTCAGATATTTAACGATATACTCTCACAGGCGGCTACCCACACCACTGCACTGCAGAAACTCTCACATATAATTGCAAATATTGATGCCTTATGCTCACTTGGAGTGGCGGCAAAAACGCACAATTACAACAAGCCGGCACTTGACAACACCACAGAACTTGACATAACAGAGGGCAGACACCCTGTTATTGAGACTCAGATGCCTATCGGGGAGGAATACATACCTAACAGCGTACACCTTGACACTACGGAGCAACAGATAATAATAATAACAGGCCCCAATATGGCTGGTAAATCTGCACTGCTCAGGCAAACCGCCCTTATAACCCTGATGGCACAGATAGGAAGTTTTGTTCCTGCCCAAGCGGCACGCATAGGTTTGGTTGATAAGATATTTACACGCGTGGGTGCAAGCGATAACATATCTATGGGTGAAAGCACCTTTATGGTTGAGATGAACGAGGCGGCAAGCATACTGAATAATATGAGTGAGCGTTCTCTTGTTCTTTTTGATGAACTTGGCAGAGGCACCAGCACCTACGATGGCATATCCATTGCATGGGCTATAGTGGAGTATATCCATGAGAACCCTACAGCAAAAGCACGCACACTTTTTGCAACCCACTACCATGAACTTAACGAAATGGAGAAAAATTTTAAAAGAGTTAAAAATTTTAACATTTCTGTTAGGGAATCTGAAAATAAAGTTATATTTTTGCGTCGTCTTATCAGAGGCGGCAGTGAGCACAGTTTTGGCATTCACGTGGCACAGATGGCAGGAATGCCTAAGAGCATAGTGAAACGTGCATCTGAGGTTCTAAAAAAATTAGAGGGGGAGAATTCAAAGGGTGTTGCACAAGGATTGTCTCATTCCAAAAAAATGAGAGATGCGGCAGAGTCAAGAGAGGGATTGCAACTCAGTTTCTTCCAACTTGATGACCCTGTACTTAGCCAAGTACGTCAGGAAATAATGAATCTTGACATCAACTCACTAACTCCGCTGGAAGCACTGAATAAACTTAATGAGATTAAAAGAATAATAACAGGATAAAGAAGAAATAACTTTCAACTTTTAACTTTCAACTTTCAATTATGTTTTCATTAGTTACGGGAGCAAGTTCAGGCATCGGTCTGCAGTACGCACACCGATTGGCGGAGCATTATAAGTATGACTTGGTACTTGTAAGCAACCAGGAAAAAGAAATCAAGGAAACTGCCGATGAAATGGCAGAAAAATACGGAGTAAAGGCTATCTCAATCTACAAGGATTTATCTACAGAGTCTGCTCCGCAAGAGTTGTTTGACTACTGCAAGGAGAACGGAATAGAGATAGAAGTGCTGATTAACAATGCAGGCGTGTTTTTCTTCAATGACCTTGCCAATACCGCAGAAAAGAGGGTGAATCTTATGCTTCACCTGCATATACGTACCGTTACAAACATGACACGTCTGTTTGGTGCCGCAATGGCGGAGCGTGGTCACGGATACATTCTTAATATGAGCTCTATGAGTGCTTGGATGGCAATGCCGGGCATTCAATGCTACAACGCATCTAAGGCATACATTCTTAATTTCAGCAAATCAATGTGGTATGAGCTTAAACCTCACGGAGTTACAGTTACAGCCATAACTCCTGGGGCAATAGATACAGGTCTCTACGGACTTGCACCTAACCTACGCAAATTAGCGGTGGCTCTACATGTATCAATGCCACCTGCAAAACTTGTAAAGAAGGCACTTAAAGCAATGTTCAAGGGCAAGAAAAAATCAATGCCAGGTGCACTTAACTACCTGTTTGTACCTATGATTAAGCATCTGCCTGATTGGGTGGTGTTCACTGCCATGAAAAAGATTTCCTGCTTTCAAAAATAGTTTTATCCAAATCGGATAATCCATTTTGGATAAAATTTGAGCTCTAAACAATGAAAAAGGCACGGAAATTTCCGTGCCTTTGGCTTTATGCCGAAAGATCTGGCTGTGTCCTATTTAAACCTTAATGTAGTATCGGCATTGATTTTATAGACCTCTGAGCCCTTATTGTGGCTGCCAATATACTCTATCAAGCGGTCACAATAATTTACGTTATCCATAAATATCGGTTTCCCTTTTGAGAGAGAGGTATAGTTATCTCCACCACTATACATAAAGTCTATAGTCCCAATATTGTAGGTTTCATCGGGATTTATGGAATTTCCGTTTATAAGAGTCTTAGTCAGTTTGGCATTAGAGTCGTATTCTACATACACTCCACTGCTGACACAATCACCACCTCTGCTTGCCATAACCTGAAATGCTTTAAGCAAATCCTTTCCTTTTAATCTTATTATCATAATGTTACTTTCAAAAGGCATAAAACTCTTGATAAAACCTTCTGAAATACCGCCTTTAGGGATAGGGTGTCTCAATCCCTTCCCATTTATAATAAAACAATCAACTCTCTCTGCCGTCAATGATTTGCATATATCAAACATAACATCTGTAACCCAATTACCTGCTTCATTAACTTTTCCGTTATCAAGCGGAGTGGGATTATAGGCAATTATACGTTTCATTGCACTATCCACCTTTGTCTTATAACCATCTATCCATTGCCTCATTGTCACATATTTGGCTGTGGCGGAATCAAGTCTTGAATCAACAGGGATAAGTTTATGCTCTATTGCTCCGCTCTCTAAATCAAGGTCTAATATGGTCATATACTTACCATACCTGCCTGTTTGTGTAACTATTACATTTTTGCCCGTTTTATCGGGAATAATTGATGGTACACCCACACTCTGGTTGTTTGGCTTTATAAGAGTGTGAGAGTGCCCGCCTATTACTGCATCTATGTAGTGGCTTCTATGTACAATCATAGTATCGCTGGTATTGTTTCCGTTAGATGGCATATACCCGATGTGCGAAACCATTATAACATAATCTGCCTTGCCGCTGTTTTTAAGCTTTTTAGCAAGACATACCGCTGTTTTTGTAGCATCAATATACTTTACCCCATCATATTTGCCTTTATCAACGCTACCCTTCAGATTTACACTCACCCCTATAAAGGCTATTTTCCTGCCACCTATCTCCACTATGTCGTATGGCTTAAATATCCGATGAAACCTTTTGTTTTTGAACTTATAGTTTGCATTGAGTTTCTTGCATTTAAGTTTGGAATAATATTTATACAGTTCATCTGTTCCGTTATCAAACTCATGATTTCCAGGTATAATGTAGTCATACCCCAATGAGTCTAATGTAGGATATTCCACATCTCCCTTAAAATAAGAGAAAAACGGCGTGCCTTGCACATTATCGCCGGCATGAACCGCTATAACATTCTTATCTGCGGCACGCACACTGTCCAAGATTGCACGCTGACGCAGTACCCCGCCAAGATTGTCAATATCAGGCAATACCATAGAGTGGGTATCATTTATGCCCACAATGGAAAGATGCTCCGCATATATACAAACATACGCAGATACAAAAAAGGCGGTCAGTATGGCAACCGCCCGTCTTCTTGAGGCAATTCCTAACATTCTATTTTAGTTGGATAATCTATTGTATAGTGTAGCCCACGGCTCTCTTTGCGTTCCATAGCCATCTTTATAACCAAATAGCCTGCATTTATAATGTTACGCAACTCACATATCTCTTTTGTAACTACAGAACGGTCAAACAGGTCTTCGGTCTCCTTATACAGAATTTCAAGACGGTCAAATGCACGTTTTAATCTCAGATTTGAACGCACAATGCCAACATAATTACTCATAATCTGACCAACCTCCTTCTCACTTTGGGTAATAAGAACCATCTCCTCATTAAGACTTGTGCCTGCATCATTCCATAGCGGCACATCATCGTTGATTTTTATGCTATCTATAATTTTAAGAGAATCTTTTGCCGCCTTATCAGCATACACAATGGCTTCAAGCAGTGAGTTTGATGCAAGACGGTTTGCCCCATGCAGTCCGGTGCATGAGCATTCTCCTGCCGCATACAAGTGATTGATTGTGGTGCGGGCGTTCATATCCACCTTAATGCCACCGCACAGATAGTGTGCTGCAGGCACTACAGGTATATAGTCCTTAGTAATGTCAATACCTAAACTCAGGCACTTATCATAAATCATTGGGAAATGCTCTTTTGTCTCCTCAGCAGGCTTATGTGTTACATCAAGATATACATAATCACAACCTGCAAGTTTCATCTCTGTATCTATGCTACGTGCCACTATATCACGTGGAGCAAGAGAACCTCTCTTATCATACTTGTACATAAACTCCTCACCCTTTCTATTTCTTAATACCGCTCCATATCCGCGCATTGCCTCTGTAATTAAGAAAGAAGGACGCTCAGAGGGATTATATAGGCTTGTGGGGTGGAACTGCACAAACTCCATATCCTTAACTATACCTTTAGCCCTGTAAACCATAGAGATACCATCGCCGGTAGCAATTGAAGGATTGGTGGTGGTTTGGTAAATCTGCCCTATGCCACCAGTTGCCATCATAGTTACCTTAGAGAGAAATGTATGCACCCTGCGTGTTTTAGGATTAAGAACATACACACCATAGCACTCTATATTTGGGGTAGTATGCTTTACAAGTTGCCCCAGATGGTGTTGTGTAATTATATCTATTGCAAAATAGTTCTCAAAAACCTCTATGTTAGGATGCTCCTGAATGCGTTTTACAAGTGAGTGCTGAATCTCCGCACCTGTGCTGTCCTTATGGTGAAGTATGCGAAAATCAGAGTGTCCGCCCTCTTTATGAAGGTCAAAATTCCCTTTTTCATCCTTATCAAAATCAACACCCCAATGCACAAGTTCCTGTATTTGTGAGGGGGCATTCTCTATAACCATACGTACTACTGCCTCATCACAGGCACCATCACCTGCAATAAGAGTGTCATTCACATGATTCTCAAACTTATCTGTAAGTTTAGTTACAGAGGCTATACCACCTTGGGCAAGATTTGTGTTAGCCTCTTCAAGTTTTGTTTTGCAAAGTATTGCCACCTTGCCCTTATCGGCTACTTTAAGTGCAAAACTCATACCGGCAATACCGCTGCCGATAACCAAAAAATCAAATTTGCGTACCATAGTTATGTATTTAATAAAAAGGTTGGAACCAACATTCCAACCTTACTTACGTAGCGCAACCGGGAGTCGAACCCGGGTTTTCGCCGTGAGAGGGCGGTGTCCTAGGCCACTAGACGAATGCGCCATCTACGTTTAATTTTGCGGTGCAAATTTAAAGCATATTTTTTATATATGCAAATTTTTTTTATTGACAGTTATTTGAAGAATTTGTTGAACTCTTCAAAACTTACGTTTTTGCCTGTAATAGTAACCTTTTCTTTAAGGATAGCCATAACTTTATCCTCTATGGCACGTTCCGCCACATTCTTTCTGCCGTCTTTATTCTGCAACATCTCCTTAACATAGTTCTCAAGGTACTCATCGGGTATGCTTAGCATTCCATATTGTGCAAATTGAGCTTTAGCCTGTCTTTTTGCAACCTCTTTAATGTCAGCCTCCTCTATCTTAACGTCCGATTCCTTGGCAATTTTATCCTTAAACAGTTGCCATTTAAGGTCATCAAGCATTTTGGAGAATTCACTGTCAATTTTCTCGTCAGTCATCTCCTTATTCTGCTCTTTAAGCCAACGTTTAAGGAATGCTTCTGGGAATTTTACGTCTTTAAGTCCGTCAAGTACAAGGGCTCGCATGTCAAGTATAAACTTGATATCGCTGTCTGCCACAAATTGGTTTGCAAGTTCAGATTTAATCTTTGCCTCAAACTCTTCGGCACTCTTTACGGTGTCTTTACCAAAGCACTCGTCAAAAAACTCCTGATTCATCTCAGCCTCTGCAAAACGGGTGATTTCCTCAACTGTAAAACGACAGTCGGATTTGAATTCCTTAGCCTTCTCCTTGTCCATTTTAAGCAGAGATGCCAATTCAACTTCGCTGCCGCCAAATGCACCAAATGGGTTAAAGTCAAAACTTTCACCTACTTTTTTGCCATAACATTTTTTCTTTTCTTCGTCCTTTTTCATGTAATTAGGACTTATCATGGCACTTTCAACATTTACGCCACCGTCTTTTACAGACCCATTGTCATCCAATTCCACCAATTTACCCTTAATTACATCTTTTTCACCTGTTTCTTCTGCCTTTACATACTTACCAAATCTGCCTCTGTACGATGCGGTCTGTTGGTCTATCATCTTTTTGTCAACATCTATGGTGTAGTATGTAACTTTATTCTTTTTAGATAGAGAAACCTCTATTGCAGGTGCTATTGCTATGTCAAAGGAGAAATTGAATTCCTCTCCTTCCTTTAAATCAGGTGTAGGGAAATCTATTGTAGGTAGGGGTTCTCCCAATATATCCAATTTATTATCTGTGATGTGCTTGTATAGAGCCTCTGAAATCAGTTTATTCACTTCTTCGGCTAGAAAAGCCTCACCAAATTTACGCTTAATAAGGCTGGCAGGCACTGTTCCTGGACGGAAGCCTGGCATAACTGCCTTTTTTCTGTAATCCTTAATGGCTTTTTCTACCTTCTCTGTGTAGTCGGCTGGTGTTACTGTTACCGTAAGGGTAGCATTCACTGCATCGGAGTTGTTTTGAAGTACGTTCATAATCAATTGAAAGTTGAAAATTGATAATTAAAAATTTAAATAGTCAATGTTTTACGAATAGAAGGAACCCTAAAATGGGCTCCTTCTATTTGTGCGGATGACGGGACTCGAACCCACACGTCGCAAGACACTAGATCCTAAGTCTAGCGCGGCTACCAATTACGCCACATCCGCAAGGGACTGCAAAGATAAGACACTTTTTTTATTTCACAAAATATTAACGTAAAATAATTTTTTATTTGTACATTTGCAGTCGCAATTATTACAATTTTATGGTAAAACACGTTATTCTTTGGAAATTGTCTGACTCTTTGACCCCCGATGAGAAAAACAGGGTGAAGAAGGAGATAAAGGCAGGTCTTGAAGGTCTTAAAGGGAAAGTTCCTAACATAGTGGAGATTAAAGTGAATATTGATGGGCTGGAGACATCAAATGCAGATGTGATGCTTGATTCCACTTTTACTGATTATGATGCACTGAAGTCATATTCCGTAAATCCGCTCCATGTAGAGGTTGCAAACACAAAGGTAAGGCCGTTCACATTATCAAGGACTTGTATGGATTATGAGGTTTAGTTAAGAAAAATCCTTGACCCTATTACGAGAGAAACGAGTAATTATATTATGAATAGAGAAGAAACCATAAATTTAGCAGTATCCTATTTTAAGGAGGGATATGCCTGCTCACAATCTGTGGTTTTGGCATTTGCAGAGCGTGTAAAGCTTGACCCGATGGTGGCTAAACGCATATCAGGCACATTTGGTGGTGGTATGGGGCGTTTACGTCAGAAATGTGGAGCAGTTACAGGCGCTTTTATGATACTTGGAATGGCTAAGGGTTATGACCGTCCGGATGATATGGACGGAAAACTTGCCGTATATAGTAAGGTGCGTGAGCTTAACCGCAAGGTTGAGGAGACTTTCGGAACATCGCAGTGTAATGAACTCCTTATTAAATACTCAAATCCTGAACACGTTCAGCAGCGTTCACATCATCAGGATATATGTGTGAAGATAGTGGCTGACGTTACGGGAAAATTATACGATATGTTGGGGAATTAGCTCATCTGGTAGAGCGTTAGGTTCGCAATCTAAAGGTGGTGGGTTCGAGTCCCATATTCTCCACAAAACTTAGGGGTCTGAGATTCCTAAGTTTTGATTTTCATAATGCCTATGGATAAACTGTGGAATAAGAATTATACTAAGGTGTGGGTGGCAAACTTTATGTTGTTCCTCTCCTTTATGCTGCTTATGCCTCTTCTTCCCTTGTATCTTAGTGATACATTTGGGGCTAATAAACAGACCATAGGTATAGTCTTGTCCGGTTATATCATTACAACGCTCCTTGCCAGACCGTTTAGCGGATATATAGTTGACAGTTTTCCAAGGAAAGCGGTACTCCTTATTTGTTACAGTGTTTTTGCCCTGTTTTTTGCGGGATATTTGGCTGCCGGTTCTTTGGTGCTTTTTGCAATAGTAAGAACGCTACATGGAGCCCCATTTGGAGCTACAACGGTGGCAAGCAGCACTACCGCCATAGATGTGCTGCCATCTTCACGTAGGGCGGAGGGTATAGGGTACTATGGTTTAAGCAACAATATAGCCACGGCGATAGGTCCTACAATAGCAATCTATGTGCTCCAATTTACAGATAGTTATAAATTGTTGTTTGCCTTGTCTTTAGTCATTGCCCTGATAGGTCTCATAATAAATTGTACTGTTGATTTGCCGTCAAAACCTCTTGTAAGGCATCATTCCAAATTGTCCATGGACCATTTCTTCCTGCTACCTGCGTGGAGTGAGGCTATTGTGATGTTCTGTTTTGGATTCTCTTATAGTGTGGTCTCCACATATCTTGCCATATATGGCAAGGAGGAACTTGACATAACAAGTGGAACTGCACTCTATTTTGCGTTGTTGTCGGCAGGTCTTATATTATCAAGACTGACAGGAGCCCACAGCTTAAGAAGTGGGAAAGTTGTTAGGAATGCCATTATGGGAATGATTGTCTCCCTTATGGGTTATACATTATTTGCCGGTGTGCATAATGAGTACGCTTACTATGCAAGTGCTGTCATTATAGGACTTGGGAACGGACACATGTTCCCTGCTCTTCAGAATATGTTTATTAATCTCGCTCATAAAAACAAGCGTGGTACCGCTAATTCCACATTCCTTATCTCTTGGGATAGCGGTGTTGGAATAGGAATTTTATTAGGTGGAGTTGTAGCGGAGGCATTTGGCTACCAGTTGGCATTTTGGATGTCTTGCATAGTGAACGCCATAGGTGTGGCATGGTTCATATTATATGCCCGTAACAGTTACGACAAACATAAAATATAGTGATTTTTATTTTGTGGTAACATAAATTATGGTTACTTTTGCACTGGAACATATTATGTTATAAGATTTTATATGGAACATAAATTATTTATTCACAACACATTAAGTAGGAAAAAGGAGCAGTTTGTACCATTGCATGAACCGTATGTGGGCATGTATGTGTGCGGACCTACAGTCTATGGAGACGGACATCTGGGTCATGCACGTCCTGCCATTACTTTTGATTTGCTATTCCGTTATCTACAGTTTTTAGGCTACAAAGTGCGTTATGTCCGTAATATAACTGATGTGGGGCATTTGGAACACGATGCTGACGAGGGAGAGGACAAAATAGCCAAAAAGGCAAGACTTGAGCAGAAAGAGCCGATGGAGGTGGTGCAATACTATCTTAATAGGTATCATAAGGCTATGGAGGCTCTTAATGTGTTACCCCCTTCCATTGAGCCTCACGCATCGGGGCATATAATAGAGCAGATAGAGTTTGTTAAAAAAATTATGGATTCAGGGTATGCCTATATAAGTGAAGGCTCAGTATATTTTGATGTAAAGAAGTATAATAAAGACCATCATTACGGACAACTTTCAGGCAGAAACATTGATGACCTTTTAGAAACTACACGGGAACTTGACGGTCAGCAGGAGAAACACTGTCCGCTTGATTTTGCACTTTGGAAAAAGGCTCAACCTGAGCATATTATGCGTTGGCCTTCACCATGGAGTGATGGTTTCCCAGGTTGGCACTTGGAGTGTTCCACTATGGGCACCAAATATTTAGGACAGGAGTTTGATATACATGGAGGTGGTATGGACCTTGTGTTCCCGCATCATGAGTGCGAGATTGCACAATCCACTGCGGCACTTGGACACCAAAGTGTGCATTATTGGATGCACAATAACATGATAACCATCAACGGGCAGAAGATGGGGAAATCCTTAGGCAATTTTATAACTTTGGATGAGTTCTTTACAGGCAGCCATAAACTGCTTAGTCAGGCATATAGCCCTATGACAATCCGTTTCTTTATATTGCAGGCTCATTATCGTAGTACGGTTGATTTCAGCAATGAGGCTTTGCAGGCATCTGAAAAGGGATTACAAAGATTATCAGAGGCTTACAGCCGTTTGCAGACTCTAAAACCAAGTGCAGAGTCAACTGTTGATGTAAAGAATTTGCGTCAGCTGTGCTTGGATGCTCTTAATGATGATTTGAATTCACCTATAGTTATATCTCATTTGTTTGACGCTACTAAGGCAATAAATGCTGTGGCAGATGGGAAAGCCTCCATTTCATCGGAAGATTTGGCAGAGCTAAAAGACACTTTCAAACTGATGACTGAGGATATATTGGGATTACGTCTTAATGGTGATGCAGCCAATTCCGTTGGTGCAGATGCATACAAGAAGGCTGTAGATTTGCTCCTTAACATAAGACTTGATGCAAAGAAGAACAAAGATTGGGCTACAAGCGATAAAATCCGTAACTCATTACAGGAACTTGGATTTACTGTAAAGGATACAAAAGACGGATTTGAGTGGAGTTTGTAAAAACACCTTAGAATAAAAAAAAGAATTTTCTTTGTGAAAATTCTTTTTTTTATTTGCATAAATGTACTATATTTGCATTTGCTAGTTGATTTTTGAGTTAAAACCGCTTTACAGCACATTACAAACACTATTATGAGAAACGAATTTAAAGATTTTGCAACAAAACATTTAGGTATGAACTCATTGGCACTTGATGATTATATGAAAATCACAAGCGGCTACAGTTACATTAACCCCACAATTATCGAGGAACGTCAGCTTAACATAGCACAAATGGACGTATTCTCACGCCTTATGATGGACCGTATTATTTTCTTAGGCACACAAATAGATGATTATACAGCAAATGTTATACAAGCACAGTTACTTTATCTTGATTCCGCAGACCCCGGCAAGGATATTTCAATATATCTGAACACACCAGGTGGCAGCGTTTATGCCGGTCTTGGAATTTATGATACCATGCAGTTTATTCAAAGTGACGTTGCTACAATCTGTACAGGTATGGCGGCATCTATGGGTGCAGTGCTTATGACAGCAGGTGCAAAAGGCAAACGCTCGGCACTAAAGCACTCACGCATAATGATTCACCAGCCTATGGGTGGTGCTCAAGGACAAGCATCTGATATAGAGATTACTGCACGTGAGATACAAAAACTGAAGAAAGAACTTTACTCTATAATTGCAGAACATTCCGGCAATACATACGAGAGAATAGAGCAAGACTCTGACCGTGACCATTGGATGACAGCAGAGGAAGCCAAGGAGTATGGAATGATAGATGAAGTCCTTATAAAACCTAAAAAATAAGCGTAATGCCACAAAATAAAAAAGAGGAGAGGTGCAGTTTCTGCGGAAGGAGTGAAAAAGAGGTTCCGTTTCTAATTTACGGACCCGATGCCAATATATGCAGCGATTGTATTGAACGGGCACAAGAGATTGTAAGTGAACATCTGGCTAAAAAATCAAAATTTGATGTAAAACTTACTGAACTGCCGAAGCCTAAGGAACTTAAAGAGTTTCTTGACGGATATGTAATAGGGCAAGATGATGCCAAAAAGAGTCTGTCCGTTGCCGTCTATAACCATTATAAAAGGCTGCTTCAGGAGAAAAGCAGTGATGATGTTGACATTGAAAAATCAAACATCATACTGATTGGCTCCACCGGTACAGGAAAAACATTGCTTGCCAAGACAATAGCAAAAAAACTGAATGTGCCTTTCACCATTGTGGATGCCACCGTTCTTACGCAAGCAGGATATGTAGGTGAGGATATTGAGAGCATACTTACAAGATTGCTGCAAGTAAGTGATTATGATGTAACGGCTGCGGAGCGTGGAATTGTATTTATTGATGAGATAGACAAGATAGCCCGTAAGGGTGATAACCCTTCCATTACACGTGACGTAAGTGGAGAGGGGGTGCAACAAGGTCTGCTGAAATTATTGGAAGGCTCTGTTGTCAATGTACCGCCACAAGGTGGCAGGAAGCACCCTGAACAGAAAATGATACCTGTAAACACCCAGAATATCCTGTTTATTTGCGGAGGTGCGTTTTCAGGTATAGAACAGAAAATAGGAGCAAGACTCAATACAAGATTAGTAGGTTACGGAGCCTCAGCCAAAACAGTTAAGGTTGATAAAGAGAATATGTTACAATATGTTCAGCCACAAGACCTTAAATCATTCGGACTAATCCCTGAAATTATAGGAAGGCTTCCAATCGTGACACACCTTGACCCACTTGACAAGAGTGCCTTAAGGCGTATTCTTACAGAACCAAAAAACGCCATCACAAAACAATACATAAAATTGTTCAAGATGGATGGTGTTTCACTTGTATTTGAGGATGAAGCCCTTGACTATATAGTTGACAAGGCAATAGAGTTCAAGCTTGGAGCCAGAGGGTTAAGGTCTCTTGCAGAAAGCGTTATGATGGATTTTATGTACGATGTGCCGTCAACATCTGTAAAAGAATTACGTATCACTAAAGCCATTGCAGAAGAAAAAATCAGCAAGGCCAACGTTAAACAGGAATAGAAGAGTTTAATGAAATATGTCTAAAGATTCTGTATTACTCAATGCACTAAAGGAACATTTTGGATTTGATTCCTTTAAAGGAAACCAGGAGGCAATCATTCAAAATCTGTTGGACGGCAAGGATACTTTTGTATTGATGCCTACAGGTGGAGGAAAGTCTTTATGTTACCAATTACCGTCACTCCTTATGGACGGTATGGCTATTGTAATATCACCGCTTATAGCCCTGATGAAAAATCAAGTGGATGCTATGCGCTCATTCAGTGAGGAGGACGGTGTTGCCCATTTTATAAATTCATCTTTGACTAAATCAGCTATTGACGAGGTTAAGAATGATGTACTTAGTGGAAAGACCAAACTGCTTTACGTTGCACCTGAATCTCTTACAAAAGAAGACAATATAAATTTCCTGCAAGGCATAAAAATATCCTTCTATGCTGTAGATGAGGCTCATTGTATATCAGAATGGGGGCATGATTTCCGTCCTGAATACCGCAGAATCCGTCCCATAATAACAGAAATAGGAGAAGCCCCTGTAATAGCCCTTACTGCAACAGCAACTCCTAAGGTTCAACACGATATTCAAAAGAACCTTGGAATGAATGACGCCACTGTTTTCAAATCATCGTTTAACCGCCCAAATCTTTATTATGAAGTACGTCCAAAAACACAAAATATAGATAAAGAGATAATAAAGTTTATTAAGAGCCAAGAGGGGAAATCGGGTATAATATATTGCCTAAGCCGTAAAAAAGTGGAGGATTTGGCTGAAACCTTGAGAGTTAACGGTATAAGTGCCCTCTCTTACCATGCAGGTATGGATTCTGCTGAAAGGACAGAGAACCAGGATAGTTTCCTTATGGAGAAAGTTCAGGTTATAGTGGCTACAATAGCGTTTGGCATGGGTATTGACAAACCCGATGTACGCTTTGTAATACACTACGATATACCTAAAAGCCTTGAGGGCTACTATCAGGAGACAGGACGTGCCGGACGTGACGGCGGCGAAGGGCAATGCATAGCGTTCTACTCAAGCAAGGATTTGCAGAAATTAGAGAAATTTATGCAAGGCAAGCCTGTTGCAGAGCAGGAGATAGGCAAACAACTGCTTGCAGAGACCGCAGCGTATGCAGAATCAAGTGTTTGCCGTAGAAAACTGCTTCTACATTATTTTGGAGAAGAATATAATGCAGAAAATTGTGGCAACTGCGATAACTGCCTTAATCCTAAAAAACAAATTGAGGCTCAAGATTTGCTTTCCATAGTTTTGGAAACCATATTGGCTGTAAAAGAGAAATTTAAGGCAGACCATATTATAAATATAATAGTTGGCAAGAAAAGCACTGAAATAGCAGATTACAAACACGATGAGTTAGAGAATTTTGGTGTGGGGGAGAATGACGGGTCCAACTTGTGGCAGGCAGTAATACGACAGGCTATGATTGCCGGCTACATAGACAGAGAGATTGAGAACTATGGAGTACTTAAACTGACTGATGCAGGCAGACACTTCTTAGAAAAGCCTGTATCTTTTATGATAACCAAAGACAACGAGTTTGAGGACGATGATGATGAAGCCCCGATAAGGCGAGGGGGTGGCTCTGGAGCAGCGGACGAGACATTATTCTCAATGCTCAAGGATTTGCGCAAAAAGATGTCAAAACACCTTAACGTTCCGCCATTCGTAATATTCCAAGACCCATCGCTGGAGTCTATGGCAACAACTTACCCAATAACATTAGAGGAGCTACAAAATATACCTGGTGTAGGTGCCGGCAAGGCAAAACGGTACGGAGAAGAATTTATACAACTTATAAAACGCCACGTTGAAGAGAATGAGATTGAACGTCCTGAAGATATGCGTGTGCGTATGAAACCAAACAAATCATCGCAGAAAATCTATATAATACAAGCCATTGACCGTAAAATAAGCCTTGAAGACATAGCCATTTCCAAAGGTCTTGACTTTCCCGAACTGCTTGATGAACTGGAAGCAATAGTTAATTCAGGCACCAAAATCAACATCGACTATTTTGTAGAAGATGTTATGGATCCCGACAAAGCTGAAGAGATTTTTGAGTATTTTCGTGACGCTAAAACCGATGACATAGACGAGGCTATGACGGAGTTAGGTGGAGATTACACCGAAGAGGAAATCAGACTTATCAGAGTTAAGTTTGTATCGGAGATGGGAAACTAAAAAGCCTTTAATCACGGATTTGCGGAGCAAAGACGTAACTAATGAATATCATAAAACACATACTGGATTTTTTTTACCCCCTGTTTAGAAAGTTTTTAAGCAGGGAGGTTTATTATTATCTTGCCTGTGGCACATTAAACACCCTGTCTGATTGGTTTTTTTACTTTATTATATACAATTATATAGTTTGCAAACAAATGGTGGATTTGGGTTTTGTAGTGATTTCAGCCCCTATTTCCGCTCTTATCATCGTAACACCGCTAACATTCACCATCGGGTTTCTGCTATCTAAATTTATAACTTTCAGAGGTTCACACATTAAAACATGGAGGCAGCTTATTAGGTATGCACTCATACTTGTTGCCAATTTTGCAATATCATATCTAAGTATGAAGATTTTATGTGAAGTATGCCATATATGGGCAACCCCATCTAAAATGATAACAACAATATTTACAACCATTTTCAGTTATTTAATGCAAAAGCATTATTCGTTTAAAAAACGAATCACCAAATAACCAAATAACCGAATAACCGATTATGATTAACATTCTTTGGGCGGACGATGAGATAGAGCTTCTTAAACCGCATATAATATTTTTAGAGCAGAAAGGGTACTCTGTAACACCCGTTGTAAGTGGCACAGATGCCATAGAGACATGTCAAAACAAGCATTTTGACGTTGTTTTCCTAGATGAGAATATGCCAGGCCTCAGTGGTCTTGAAACCCTACTCGCAATTAAAAAGGCTCAGCCCGCATTACCTGTGGTAATGATTACAAAAAGTGAGGAGGAAAACATTATGGAGCAGGCTATTGGACAACAGATTTCAGATTACCTAATAAAGCCTGTAAATCCAAACCAGATTCTTATGTCTATTAAGAAAGTGGTTCATGCACAAGAGATTATAACAGAAAAAACCACATCGTCATACCAATCTGAATTTATGAAGTTAGGTATGCGTATAAATGAGACTTTCAAAGCTGAAGATTGGCAAAAAGTTTATAATGACCTTATCTTCTGGGAAATGAGACTTGAAGAGACAGAAGGCGGAATGGACGAGATTCTACAAACTCAAAAAACTGAAGCTGACAGCCAATTTTGCAAATATATACGTAAAAATTATGAGAATTGGCTCTCATCGGGGAACCGTCCCATACTTAGCCCCGATATATTCAAAACTAAAGTATTCCCTCTGCTTGATAAAGGAGAAAAGGTTTTCTTTATTCTGATAGATAATTTGCGACTTGACCAATGGCGTGTCATTCAAAAGGAGATAAGCTCTCTTTTCAATTTTGATGAGGACGGCTCATTTTTCAGCATTCTGCCTACTGCAACCCAATACTCAAGAAATGCCATATTCTCAGGACTTATGCCTTCTCAAATTCGCAAAATGTATCCTAATCTTTGGGTTGATGAAGAGGAGGACGAAGGCAAGAACTTGAACGAAGAGGCACTTATAAAGACACAGATAGAGCGCTTTCGTAAGCACTATTCTTTCTCTTACAATAAGATAAACACAAATCAGGCTGGAGAGAAATATAACGATAACCTAAAGTCTCTATTGGGTAATGACCTTAATGTGGTTGTGTTTAATTTTGTGGATATGTTATCTCATGCACGTACAGAGGTAAAGCTTTTCAGGGAATTGGCACCCGATGAGGCGGCATATCGCTCTTTAGTACAGTCATGGTTCAAGCACTCTTCCATATCTGTTTTGTTCAAGATGCTGTCAGAGCAGAACGTAAAGGTGGTTCTTACAACAGACCACGGCTCCATTAGAGTTAAAAATGCCATTAAGGTGGTTGGGGATAAAAACACTAACGTAAATCTAAGGTATAAGGTTGGTAAAAATCTGGCATACGATAAGAAAGAGGCTTTCGCCATTCAAAAACCCGATGCAGTAGGTCTGCCATGCCCTAATCTCAGCAGTGTCTATATTTTTGCCGACAACCAGAATTTTATGGCATACCCCAATAATTATAACTATTACGTTCAATATTATAAGGACACATTCCAGCACGGCGGAATTTCATTAGAGGAGATGATAATACCTTTAATCACCATGAGCCCTAAGACTATATGAGCAACCAAAAGACAAATATCATTATAGTTTCACCATCAGGTGCAATAGACCCTACCTACATTGATGGGGCTCAGAAGGTATTGACACAATGGGGGTACAATGTTTCTGTCTCTCCTAACGCTATGGGCAAATTTGGCAGATTTTCTGCTACAGACAAGAAAAGAATTGCAGACTTACAACAAGCCGTAAATGACTCTACAATTGATATTATTCTCTGTGCAAGAGGCGGTTACGGACTAAGCAGAATTATTGATAAAATAGATTTCTCCCCACTGATTGGAACTGACAGGCTTATAGTAGGATTCAGTGATATAACAGCCATTCACAATGCATTAGGAAATTTGGGTATTAAATCCCTGCACGCACCTATGGCTAAACACATTGCAACAGAGTGTGACAGTCCTGCCGTATGGGAATTAAGAAAATGTCTGGAAGGGGAAACAATACACTACACATTTGAGAATATAGAGCTTAACCGTAAGGGGAAAGTTACCGGCAAACTTATTGGCGGCAATCTAAGTATGATATACGCATTGCGTGGGACCAATTTTGACCTGAACTACGATGGAGCCATTCTTTTTATTGAAGATGTAGGTGAACGCCTTTACCATATAGACCGTATGATGCAGAACCTTAGATTGGGAGGGGTATTTAATAAGATAAAAGGTCTGATAGTGGGTCAATTCACCCTATGTGATGTTGATGACTCTTTCCCTGATGGGGCTTACGGCATAATTGCAAATGCAGTTAAGGGATGCAAATTCCCCGTAGCGTTTAATTTCTCATCGGGTCATATAGATAATAACAACATGCCTCTTATGTTAGGGGCAAACTATACACTTAATGTTCCTGAACTTCCAA
The DNA here is from genome assembly GCA_024399495.1 of Paludibacteraceae bacterium. Taxonomy (GTDB): domain Bacteria; phylum Bacteroidota; class Bacteroidia; order Bacteroidales; family Paludibacteraceae; genus Enterocola. Next base: position 146,533 of record JAKSNY010000001.1, on the reverse strand, counting down.
ACAAAGTCACCTTGGACCAAATTGCTGATTAGCATTTTGACTCCTGTTTTTCTTCTATGCCTATGGAGTGTGGGAGAATATCTGTTTAACAGATTATCCGGGGCAGACACCACTACCCAAACATATCTGCTTGCAATACAGACTCTAAGTTCCGTGTTCGTTTTCTTTGGGGGAGCATTGCTTTCTGCATGCTTCATTTCTGACAAGCCATTTTCTTTTCTAAATATTAATACCCCGATAGGCGGGAGCAAAGGTGTTCCTTGGAAAATTGTAATTATAAGTTGTTTTGCACTGCTCACCATTCTTCCGTTTGTAAGCATTACAACTCAACTTAATGAATCAATCACTCTACCTGAAAACCTTGCAAAAATTCAGCACGCAATAGAGGAATTAGAAAAACTTGCAGAAGAAGCCACTAATCTTATGGTTACGGGTAAAAACATTGATACTCTGCTTATTGCAATATTTGTAATGGCAATCATCCCTGGAATCTGTGAAGAGGTGCTTTTCAGAGGTCTGCTGCAAAACGTTTTTAAGGAAATAACCAAATCCACCCATGCCGCCATTTGGATTACGGCTGCACTATTCAGTTTTATCCATTTCCAATTTATGGGATTTATTCCAAGAATGGTGTTGGGTGCCGTTTTAGGCTACATTTTAGCTTATACAGGTTCTGTATGGGTTAATGCTATAGCCCACTCTCTTAACAATCTGCTGGCTGTAATAGTATTATGGGCTACTGTCAATTATCCAGAACTTACAGACGTTCAGAATGTTGACTTAGATAAGATGCCTATTGACTCTTGGACTGTTACAGGTGCGGCCATTTCCACAATTATATGCTTGATTTGCTTTTACTTTCTAAGAAAATATAAAATGGAAAACAGAAAAAACATTGCCGTAGTTTGCGGCGGTTATTCATCGGAGTATGAGGTGTCACTCCGCAGTGCACAAGGAATCAAGTCCTTCATTGACCCTGAAAAGTATAACACCACTATTGTAGTTATCACTAAAACAGAATGGTACGCCCAACCATCTGAAACTGAAAAATTTGCAATTGATAAGAATGATTTCAGCTACACAGATGGCAAAGGACTGCGTCACTCTTTTGATTTTGCATATATAACAATCCACGGCACACCTGGTGAAAACGGAATTCTGCAAGGTTATTTTGAACTTATCGGACTTAAATACTCCTGCTGCGGACCGCTTGCCGCCTCTCTCTCCTTCAATAAATTTGTATGTAACAGATATTTAGAGGCATTTGGAGCAAAAATAGCCAAATCTATTCTGCTACGCAATGGAGATTCAGTAAATCTTGCCGAAATTGAAGAAAAACTTGGATTGCCAATGTTTGTAAAGTCAAACGTAGGAGGCAGTAGTTTTGGAGTTACTAAAGTTAAAGAGTCATACCAAATCATGCCCGCCATTGAGCGCGCTTTCAAAGAAGGGGATGAAGTTATTATTGAATCATTCCTAAAAGGTACGGAAATTACATGCGGAATGTACAAAACTAAAAACAAGACTGTTGTATTCCCTATAACAGAGGTTGTTTCATCTAATGAGTTTTTTGATTATAACGCCAAATATAATGGTCAGGTTCAGGAGATTACACCTGCCCGCATAAGTCCGGAACTGACAAAAGAGGTGAAAGAACAAACTGCAAAATACTATAATATATTAGGTTGCAAAGGCATTGTTCGCATAGACTATATAATAACGGAAGACGGAGTTCCTCACATTCTTGAAGCCAATACCACTCCAGGTATGACAGCAACAAGTTTTGTGCCACAACAGGTAAGAGCCGCAGGCTTGGATATAAAAGATGTAATGACTGACATAATAGAGAATGAATTGAAAGTTGAAAGTTGAAAATTGAAAGTTAACTGATTGGATTTTATAAATGGAAAGGTACTTACAAATAATTGAAGAGGCTATTAGAAGTAATGCTTGGAAGAGAGAGCCAAACGGACTATATGAACCCATTGAGTATGTACTTTCTTTGGGAGGAAAACGGATAAGACCATGCCTTACACTTATGGCATGCAATCTTTTTTCTAACGACCTTACCGATGCTGTCACAGCAGGGCTTGCATTAGAGGTGTTCCATAATTTCACATTGCTTCATGATGACGTTATGGATAAGGCTGACACACGTAGAGGATACCCTACTGTACATAAACGCTGGAACGAAAATACTGCCATACTAAGTGGAGATGCAATGCTTGTGGAGGCATATAGAATATTGTCCGGCATTAAAAGTCCAAAATTCACTGAAGTGCTTGACCTATTTACAAAAACAGCAGATGAAGTATGTAAAGGTCAGCAATACGATATGGAGTTTGAGACACGTGATGATGTCTCATTAGATGAATATATGGAGATGATACGCCTTAAAACGGCGGTTTTACTTGCGGCAAGCCTGAAAATAGGGGCCATATTAGGTGGGGCTACTGATAGTCAGGCTCAGTTACTATACGATTTTGGAATATATGTAGGATTGGGATTTCAGTTGCGTGATGACTATCTTGACTCATTTGGAGACCCCGTAATATTTGGCAAAAAGATTGGAGGAGACATACTGTGCGGCAAAAAGACATTTCTGCTCCTTACCGCTAAAGAATTGGCTCACGATAAAACGCTGGATACACTTAACAATCTATTATCTTTGGAAGATAAAAAGGACAACCAAAAGAAAATAGACGGAATTATAGAAATATACAAGGTATTGGGTGTGAATAATCGCTGCGAAGAGGCATGCCTTACATTAAACAACAAGGCTGTGCAATGTATAAAAAAACTGCAATTACCTGATAATAAAAGCATTCTCTTTACAGATTTTGCAAATAAAATGGTAAATAGAAAAAAATAATTTGTTAATTAAATATTTTTGTTGTACATTTGCACCGAATGGTCATCTTTTAACAAAAGATTAAAGCCCATTCGCCAATGCTTATGCCATACAGAAGACTTCCTAACACAGATGCGGCACGGCTTAGAGCCATGCAGATTGCAAGCAGACAGTATGAGTCACTGGGCATCAATGTGCCTTTCCAGCCAAAAACAATTCATGAGATAAACGCCCTTATTCCCCAATATGAGCGTGCAATTGAAGATTTCAAATATCAGAGCAACACACAATCCATAAAGAATAAAAAATACCAAAACATTGTAAAAACTGCAAGAATGTATATATCCCACTTTATACAAGTGCTTAATCTCAGTTGCATAAGAAATGAGATAAAACCTGAAAAAAAATTATTATATAAATTGCTGCCGACCAACTATTCAGTACCCGATTTAAGTACGGAAGCACTCATTCTTGAATGGGGCAAAAACATTATTGACGGAGAAAATGAGCGTATTATGAATGGCGGTGCACCAATCTACAATCCTGCAATAGCAAAAGTGAGGGTCAATTATGAAATTTTCAAGGATGCTTATCAGCTTAAGAAAATCGGGCAGAAAAACACTGACAGAGCACTTGAATCCATTAAAAAGATTCGTGAAAACGCAGATTCCCTTATTCTTGAATTGTGGAATCAGATAGAGTCTAATTTTAAGGATTTGGGTACAGCCGCAATGCAGGAAGAGTCAAAAAAATTCGGAGTTGTATATTACCTTCGTCGCAAGGAACGCCAAGCCTTGCAGGGCGGATATGTTGATACCGATGATGATATAATTATTCCATAGTGCCTACTGCCCCTCATACATCATTTTAACCTCGCCTATCGGCTAGTTAAAATATAATTCCTTTTTTATTGGAACACATTTCCAAACCTTTGCGTGCTTCGCACGGCGTACTTTGTACGCTTGTCGCCTGCGGCTCCTCATACATCATACATAAAAATATGAAATAATACGATTGTTTCATATTTTTTTTGTATATTTGTAGTCTAAACAGTCTAGTGAAAAACACTACCGTTTAGACTATATTTTTTATTTCTATGGAAGAACAGAACAACAATTATGGAGCCAGCAGTATTACCGTGCTGGAGGGACTGGAAGCAGTACGTATGCGTCCTGCAATGTATATCGGAGACATAAGTGTAAGGGGCTTGCACCACTTGGTTTACGAGGTGGTGGACAACTCTATAGATGAGGCACTTGCAGGATATTGCACCCACGTTGACGTAACAATAAATGAGGATAACTCAATAACTGTCAGAGATAACGGACGTGGTATTCCCGTTGATATTCACAAGAAAGAGGGAAGGTCAGCACTTGAGGTGGTTATGACTGTGCTGCATGCCGGCGGTAAGTTTGACAAAGGCAGCTACAAGGTATCCGGTGGTCTGCACGGTGTAGGTGTAAGCTGCGTTAACGCCCTTTCCACATATCTTAGGGCAGAAGTTCACAGAGAAGGCAAGATTCACATGCAGGAGTACTCAAAAGGCAAGCCTACATGTCCTGTTACAGTCATTGGCGATGCAGACGATACCGGTACAATGGTGACATTCAAGCCGGACGGCTCAATATTTACCGTCACTGAATATAACTATGAGACACTTGCAAACCGTTTGCGTGAGCTCTCATTTCTTAACGCAGGCATAACACTTACCCTTACAGACAAGCGTTTCAAAGATGAGAATGGTAATTTTAAATCAGACTCATTCCACTCAGAAAACGGACTTGAAGAATTTGTGCTTTACATTGATGAGTCTCGTGAGAAACTGCTTCCTGATGTAATTCACATTACAACAGACAAGTATGACACCCCGGTTGACATTGCAATGACATACAACACCACATTCAATGAAAACATTCACTCATACGTAAATAATATCAACACCATTGAAGGTGGTACACACCTTGCAGGTTTCCGTCGCGGTCTGACACGTACCCTTAAAAAGTATGCAGAAGACAACAAGATGCTTGAGAAACTTGAAAAGGCTAAGATAGAACTTAACGGTGATGATTTCCGTGAGGGACTTACCGCCGTAATTTCAATAAAGGTTGCAGAACCGCAGTTTGAAGGTCAAACCAAAACAAAACTTGGCAACAATGAGGTTATGGGTTCAGTAGATATGGCTGTTAGCGAGGCACTTTCAAATTACTTGGAGGAGCACCCACGTGAGGCTAAGACCATTGTTGACAAGGTAATTCTTGCCGCTACGGCACGTCATGCGGCACGTAAGGCAAGAGAGATTGTACAACGTCAGTCTCCGCTTGGCGGTGGTCTGCCAGGCAAATTGGCAGACTGCTCATCTAAAGACCCTACAGAATGTGAGTTGTTCCTTGTGGAGGGAGATTCTGCAGGCGGTACTGCAAAACAGGGCAGAGACCGTAGGACACAAGCCATTCTACCACTTAGAGGTAAGATTCTGAACGTAGAAAAGGCTATGCAACATAAGGCATTTGAGAGCGAAGAAATTAAAAACATATACACTGCACTTGGCGTATCAATAGGTACAGATGAAGACTCTAAGGCTCTTAATATGGAGAAACTACGTTATCATAAGGTCATAATTATGACCGATGCCGATGTTGACGGTAGCCACATTGCCACCCTTATTCTTACATTCTTCTTCCGCTATATGAAAGAACTTATAGAGGGCGGTCATGTATATTTGGCTACGCCTCCGCTATACAAATGCTCAAAAGGCAAGATAGAGGAGTACTGCTGGACAGAACAGCAACGCCGTGCATTCATTGACAAATACAGCGGTGGCAAGGAAGATGCCATTCACGTACAGCGATACAAAGGTCTTGGTGAGATGTCAGACGTTCAACTGCGTGACACAACAATGAGTAAAGAGAACCGTATGTTACGCCAAATAACAATTGAAAACGCAGCAGCGGCAGACCATGTGTTCTCTATGCTTATGGGTGATGACGTAGCACCTCGTCGTGAATTTATTGAAGCAAACGCAACTTACGCAAGAATTGATGCATAAAATCAAGAATATACCTATCAAGTGCACGGATATCACACTGTGGATGCTGATTTTAAGCATCTGCTTTCTTATTGCAACACTTCCGTTTGGTTATACCGAAACTTTTAGTATAGCCATTTATGTCTTGTTAGGAGCATACGTTATTGATTATTTCGTATCACGCATATACAAGGGGATTAAATTTAAGAATGGTATAAAAGAGTGGATGTTTTTATCTATGATTCTGTTTTACCTGCTACAATTATTTTTTTACCCTATTGAAACACATTTAGATTTCTTTCACCAGATAAGTGAAGATAGGCTGTCTTTTCTGCTCATCGGCATAATAGGGATAATGGGCATAAACAAAAAAATTAAACTAGAATACATCGCATGGGCATTTGTTGCAGTTGCTATGGCGTGCTCTATTTTTCTGCTATCCTTTATCCCATCAAAACCGGATTATACTACTTTGAATATTTTTTTAGCCACAATAAGAGTATCTTACTTTTGCAGTCACATGCTCTTCAACCTTTTTATTAACACATCAATAATATTTGCATTTTTCTTATTGAGAAGGTACAATAATTCCCTTATAAAAGCATTTCTCATTATAGCCATAATTGTTTTCTTATCTACAATATCAGTTTCCGAAGGCAGGATAGGAATAATAAGCGGATACGTCATAACCATTACCATGCTAACATACCGCTTATGGAAGTGGCATAAAATTAGCGTATTATTGATACTCCTACCACTACTGTTTTTTGTATACACTATGTCAACAAATCACAGACTGAATATTAACACAATAAAAAACGACCCACGTTTAAAAATATGGGAATACACTATTTCAGAGATACAAGAACACCCTTGGGGAATGGGTGCAAGTTCTGCAGCATACGCAATGATAGACTTATTACAGAAAAAATTTGATAGAGGAGAGCTAACAGACGAATTTGTTACTAATGCAGTCTTAAAAAGAAGCAGTTACGGAGCTCATTCACATAATCAGTACCTTCAGACATTGCTTGAATATGGACCTATAGGATTATTTGTCTTACTTGCCATTCTTATTTTACCCATATTTGCCTGCAACAACAATTTACGCATCTACACTGTACAATTTTCTTTCTTGTATGCGACACAATTCATTACAGACATTTTTGTCAGCGGAATTGTAATTATAGAATTTTTACTATCATTCCTTTTTTTAACGTCCCAGCAAATGACGCCAAATAATCCTAAGTTGTAGCTCAATCTCCCTACACCGTATTTTGAACCAACTAAGGTTTCCGTATCCGTAGTGCGAAATTACATATCTGCGAATTTTATTAGCACTACACTCAAAAGCAAGTCTGCTCTTTAAACTCTTATTATTACTTATAGATGTAGAAGAAATCCTGTAAACAGCAGTAATATCCCCGATATAACACAATTTCTCATTTGCTGCTATACTAAGAATTAAAGGGGCGTCAAATGTTTTGAATCCAAGCCTGATGTAGTCATCAATAGAGCAAAAATCAAGATAAGAAGCTCTTCGGAAAAATATTGTCGGAGACCAAACTAGAGCTCTTAAAAGAAGATATGAGTACAAACTACCATTATTTGATTCCACTATATGCGACACATCATCAGAATGCCTTATTTTTCCATTTATAAGTAAATCACACCTTGAAAAGCATAAACCGCACTCCTTACATGACTCCATAAGGTCATACTGCTTTTGAAGTTTAAACGAATCCGTCCAGTAATCATCACTTTCAAGAACCACAATATAATCTTCCTTAACAGAATCGAGTAAAGTCTTATAATTACGCATAAGACCTTCATTTTTTGACTTGCATATCACAGTAATTCTATCAGGATTCTCATTTGCATAGCGTTTTGCTATCTCTGCAGTAGTATCGGTTGAGCAGTCGTCTGATATATAAAGTTTACACGGAAAAGATGTCTGTTGCCGCAAAAAACTATCAATAGCTTCAGCAATATATAAACTGTGGTTATATGTAGGCATTATTACTGCAACAGAACTCATTGTCTTCCGGATATTACGTTTTCAATAAGATTCTCCCATCGGGATATTATACTGTCTATAGCAAACTTTGAAGAATGTTCTATGGCGGTTTTAGAGAATTGCTCTCTTAAATCCTTATTTTCTATTAAGGTTTGCAAGCGTTCTGCAAACATATCTGTGTCAAACGGCTCAATCAGATAACCTGTACTGCCGTCTTCAACTATATCGCTTGGACCTCTTTCGCAATTAAAACTTACTATTGGGAGCCCTAAAGACATAGCCTCAATAAGCACCAATGGCAAGCCCTCATACCTTGAACTCATAGCATAAATGGAAGAGCCAAGATACTCTGAAATCATATCTTTTGTAGGTGGAATAACCTCTATGGAGTCTTTTAACCCCAATTCCGCTATTTGATTCTTAATGATTCTCTCATGTTTTCCTGCTCCTATAATCCTTAATTTCCACCCATCCCTGTTCTTTATTTTAGACCACGCTTCAATAAGCAAATCAAATCCCTTCTGCTTATTATCCAACCTACCAACTGCCAAAACACGTTTCTCTGTTAAGCCACACTTAACACTATTATCAATAGTTATAGGATTTGGCATACATAGAGACTTGGACCTTTCCGCCCCGAACATAGTCACATAATCATCGGCATCTCCGCTTGTAAGACTAACTATACAGTCTGTATATTTTACTGCTAAAATCCTTGATAATCGACGCTTAGGTCCATTGCAAGCCCTTATATTAAGGTGTTCCCACGTTATTGACGGTATCCCTTTTGAAGCAGGCACATTAACAAAAGAACGACCAGAGTCCACAAATATAACACAATCCGGCTTCTCCTGCCTAAGTATGGCTTTCATCTTTCTTATTCTACGCAAATCTCTAAAAGGGAATATATGATGGTCTTTAGGTGCAGAAAGATAAAATAACTTGACACGATTATCAAAAGTAAAAAAAGGTTTCTGACCCTCTCCTACCAAACTTATAATGCCAATCTCGTATCCTCTGGCTACAAGTTCGTTTGCCAACAGGGCAGTCACTCTTTCAGTACCCGCAAAAAAGTTTATGTTTTTTATAGTAAAAAATACTTTCATAACTAAAGTATGGTTTTAAATCTATCGGGTATCCTTATTATAAGTTTCCATACACCCATTGAAGGCTTATTCCAAGAGTATATATGGCGTATGTGTGATTGATGCCAACGCGCCAATTTCAAATAAAAATCACCTGTCTTGGCTTTCTTTTCTGTAACCATATAAATGGTTTTTGCACGGCGTGCAATGTGTTTTCCCCACCCTGCACTCATACGGTCAGCATCCTTGAACCTATCCTCTATCATCTTCATATCAAAACTGCCAAAATGAAGCAGATATAAGTTCTTGTCTATATGGAAATTATGACCTTTTACCCTATGGAAACCCGCTCCCCACTGACATGGTTTGTTGACTATTACTGGCTTAGTGTAGCGTGAGCATACAAGAGCGTAACTACGCTGCTGTAGGAAAGGCTTATCCCAATCTATTACAGTCTCCTCCTGCAAATGCTGTCCCATATCTATACCTAATGCACTCAGACAGGTGTCAAATTCAGCATTACTAAGATACTCCTTAAGGCTGACTCCGGCTTTAGGGTCAATAATAAGGAACTCATCAGCATCGCAGCCTATAACCACATCATAACCGTTAATAAGCAACTCTGCGGCACGCTGCGACAAATAAAGCAACCTTGCTTTTTCTGCCTTAACCACCTTTCCTCCAATTTTTGGAACTTTTGTTACATGCGAGTTTCCTGCCTTTGCAGGCACATTCTGATCCTCACCATCAAGGTATATATATAAATTTTCCTCTCCAAACTCTTTGCCGTAATATGAGACCCACTTATTAAGAAAGTTCTCGTCATTACGTGCCATTGTTATTACTGCAATACGTTTCATATTTTGGTGAACTGGTGAATCGGTGAATTGGTGAATCGGTGAATCGACCTAAACAGTATTATTATACGATTAACCGATTAACCATTATATCATACTATATTATTAAATCTTTCTGGTATGCGGACTACCACCTCCTGCTTAAACATTGACGGACGGTTCCAATGGTACGGAGCACGGAATATACGCTGCATAAAGCGTGCAAACGGTATGAATTTATCTCCGTCCTTAGGCGTTTTTGCATTAGACACTATGTCTATTGTCTTCCTTCTGAACTTTAAATGTTTTTCAAGTTTAAGAGCGTCAGTATCTTTAGATTTAAACTTATCCTCAAGCATACGTAAATCAAAACAGCCAAAATGGAATAGATACAAATTATTGTCTATATGGTAGTTATGACCTCTAATTCTATGAAAGCCCACACCCCATCGTACTGGCTTGTTAATAACCAATGGCTTTGTGTAATCAGGTTCCATGATGCCATAATGCCTTTGCTCCAGGAAACCCTTTGATGGGTCATACTCTTGCTCCTCTCCCAATCTCTGCCCCATATCAAAACCAAGACCTGAGACAGTAGTGTTTATTTTAATTTCAGACAAGTATTGAAGCAACGTCTTGTTAAGGTCAGGATCAACTACAAGAAACTCATCTGCATCGCAACCTATAACTATATCGTAAGATTTAAGGTGCTCTGCTGCCTTATCTGAAAGCAATGATAGGCGTGCACGCTCCATTTCAGCAACCAATCCAGGCAATTTATCACAGAAAATTATATTGACTTTACCTGATGGGTCTTTTGGCGGGTCTTGGTCTTTTCCATCTAAATATATATACAGATGCTCATAACCCACCTGTACTCCATAATACGCAATCCATTTCTCCAGAAAGAAATTATCATTGCGTGCCATTGTAATTACCGCTATTTTTTTCATTTTAATTTTTGAACATCTTGTAATTTCTTATACACTCCATTTAAGGCAATCAGTTCTTTATGCGTGCCACGCTCCACAATCTTTCCCCCATCAAGAACACAAATTTCATCAGCATTTTGAATAGTGGACAGACGGTGTGCTATCACTATGGTGGTGCGATTCTTCATAAGATTTTCAAGAGCCTCTTGCACCAATTTTTCTGATTCAGTATCAAGAGCCGATGTAGCCTCATCAAGAATAAGGATAGGCGGATTTTTAAGTATTGCACGAGCAATGCTGACACGCTGACGCTGACCACCTGACAATTTACAGCCCCTGTCTCCTATATTGCTTTGATACCCATCTTCTGTAGCGGAAATAAAATCATGAGCATTTGCTATCTTGGCGGCGGCTATAACCTCCTCTTCTGTAGCGTTCTCCACTCCAAATGCTATATTATTAAAAAATGTATCATTAAATAGAATAGCCTCTTGATTAACATTTCCCATCAATTCCCTTATCTCCTCACGAGGCACATTCCTAATATTTATGCCATCAATAAGTATCTCCCCCTCATTAACATCCCAAAAACGTGGAATTAAATCTACAAGAGTGGACTTACCGCTTCCTGATTGTCCTACTAGGGCAATAGTCTTACCCTTTTCTATGGTAAGATTAATGCCTTGCAGCACCCAATCATTGGCATACTTGAAGCTAACGTTACGAAATTCAATCTTATTATTGAAAGCTTTTAGATGTTCCGGGTTCGCTGGGCAAGTCAGAGGATTTTCAGCAGACATTATCTTGTCTATTCGTTCAAGTGAACCAAGTCCCTTTCTTATACCATAAACACATCTTGACAACTCCTTAATAGGATTTATGAGACTATAGAAAATAAGCAGATAATATATAAAAACAGATGCAGCCAATCCTGTTTTTGCACCTATTATAAGCCAACCACCAAAGCACACGACAATTGATATTATGGCAGTACCCATAAATTCACTCATAGGATGAGCTAGGTACTGCCTTTTAATGACCTTTAATAATGCTTTTCTAATAATATCTGTTTGTTTATGAAAACGTGTCGCTATTTTATTTTCTGCGTTAAATGCCTTTATTACACGCAACCCACCAAGCATTTCCTCCATCTGAGATGTAAGTACACCCTGTTCATTCCCTGCCTCTACAGAATCCTTTTTTAGGTTTTTCCCGATAATTCCCATAAGTCCACCGGCAATAGGAAGCATTATAAGAACAAACAAGCTTAACTGCCAACTGACAGCAATAAGCACAAACAAATAAATGATTATGGCAAGTGGGTTTTTAACTAATAAATCAAGAGAGCCCATTATAGAACCTTCAACATCAGCCACATCAGTACTCATTCTTGACATAATGTCACCCTTTCTCTCTTCTGAAAAGAAACCGATAGGAAGTGTCAGTATTTTGTCAAGAACAGCATTACGTAAGTCTCTTGTGACACCTGTATGCATCAAAGCAAGAAATATTGAACCTATATAGTATGTTATTACCTTAAAAAAGGTAATAATTAAAAATATCACGGATAACATAACTAAGGTAAATACTTGTCCGTGAACACCAATATAATCTGTGACAAAATAATATAAGTAATTTTTACCATAATCAAAAAGGTCTCCACTATATATTGGAATTTCTGTGATAGGTTCAGCTATTCCAAACAAAATCTCCAGAATAGGAACTATCATTGCAAATGAGAAAAGGCTCAAAATGGTCGAAAGTAAATTAAATACAAACACCCCGACTATTGAACTTTTATAGTTTGGTAAAAATCTTTTTAAAAGTGCCCAAAATTTATTCATATTTTATAAATTTATTTCATGATAACGCCAATCCCTTTTTTTCCATCTACTTTTATGACAAGCGGATGGTCAAAACGGACATGGCAAATGTATTTTGTTTCTTTAATGACAGTTCCTTTTGTTAGAAAATCATAATCACAATAACTTGATTCTCCGTCTATTGTAAAATATGTGCTACCACACGATGTAAGATTCTGAAAAAAGTGTGTTCCTTGGCTTGGGTCTATATGATACGATGCCCCTCCTGCTTCTATTATGGCACTTGCAGCCGCAATATTAGGCCACTTTACAGGAATTCCCAACCATGTGTCGCTGCTTCCCCAACGCCCCGGTCCCAATAATATATATTGACAACCTTCTGATGCAATAGATCTATTAAACGCATCTATATCGTATGATATCAATTGATTGTTTGATGGGGAGAACATATCCTTTTTAACATACACTACATCATGAACATCGTTTATAATACCATTTCCAAGCACACTGTTGCTACGTATAAATACGTCTTTGGCAGGTATCTGTGATAAATCCTCTTCTATTGATTTATTGGAATCAACTATAGGTCTTATCTGTAGCAGATAAAATTTATTATCAACATTGTTCTCATAATCAAGATTCACCGCAAATTCTATCTCTACCGAACGACCCATCTCTCTCTCTCCTACCTTAAGCACTTTCTCCATTATCTCTGCAAGTGGAAACACCTCATGCTCTAGTATATTGGCAAAAGTTATCACTTTTCTGCCACCGTCGTAAATTCCGTCTCTAATAACTTGGTCATACGGGTCAAAAGTGGATGCTATATATTTTAATGTACCATCAGCCTCCGCTTCATTAACTTTAATTTTAAGCAGGTTGAATCCGTCGTCCACTTTAGGTGTAAAAAATGATTTAGAGGTGTCAAGAGCATTAAAATACGTTTGAGTTTCAGATAGAGCAAACTCTAACGTGCTGGTTTGCAATATATTTTTGCTGTGTTTGGGAGAAAATCTAAGGGTTTGACCTCCATCCACTATATATTTTCCAAGACCTAATGCTACATTTACAACACCCTCATCGCTTTTCTCATCGCCTATCGGGTAATAATTAATAGAACGTGCAACGCCGGAAAACGACGGATAGAACCTTCCGTTATGGTCTGTACCGCAAACCTCTTGGAGTACCACTGCCATTTTTTCTCTGCTAATGACGTTCTTTGTTGCCATCATGTAAGACTTACTTGCCTGATAATAAACAGAAGCATACACCGCCTTTATAGCATCAACAAGCATCTTTATTGTAGCATCTCTGTCATTTGCCAAATTAGGTACCATATATGTAGTATATACTCCTGCAAACGGCTGATAATGAGCATCTTCTAATAAACTTGAAGAGCGTACAGCAATAGGTTTCCCCTCATCAACAGCACCCAAATATGCATAAATGTCGCCAACTAATGATTTTGGCAACATAGCGGCAAGGAAATGATTAAGTATTTCATCATCAGACAAAGTGTCATCCAATGCCACATCATAGAGTTTGTTCATCTCCATAAACTCATCAAACTTATCAGTACAAATCACTACTGTTTTGGGGACTATTATTTGTGTGGTTTCAAAATCAAAAAACTCAGGATTACGCTTAGACAAAACATCAAGAAAAGCCAAACCACGACCCTTACCTCCCAACGAGCCATCTCCTATACGTGCAAAATTGGAGTAGGTATCATATCTATCGCTCAAAAACACTGCCACAACACCCTTATTCTTGATTTTACGATATTGAATTATTGCGTCAAAGATTATCTGACGCATTTCATCCACTTCCTTTATGGAAGCAATACGTAAATCACGTATAAACTCTGCCAATGGAAACATCGCTCTGGAATAGAGCCATCTTGACATGTGATTATGAGACAAGTGGTAATAGAGAGAATCTGCCGGTATGGAGAATATCTGGTCCTGCAATTCCTTAAGATTCCTGGCTACTGCTACCAACTCCCTGGTTTTGGGGTCAATAAACTTAAATTCACCAAACCCGAAATTATCAGTTACAGCCTCTTTTAATTGTATGTGAAGTGTTTCTGAACCTTTATCCAAGAATCTGGCACGGAGAGAATCTGCCTTAACCTTATTATTCAATTCTGTGGATTCTATGATTATTGGCAAAAACACATCATTTAACCTTACGTATCTACATAAGTCTATTCCTGCATTTTCATTTATCTTTCCGTCTTTAGGGAAACGCACATCAGTCACTATTCCCAAAAGATTCTTTGAGTATTTTTTGTAGGTTTCTATTGCCTCTTCATAGTTTCTGGCAAGAAGTATCTTTGGTCTGCCACGCATACGTAGCATTTGTTCATGGTCATTGAGCGCTTCTGTCATAAATGAACGAGACTGTACAAATACATACTTATAAAGATATGGCAGTATAACTGAATAAAATTGTGGCGAATCCTCCACAAACAATATGGCCTGAACACCTACAGAGGCTATATCCTCATCTACATTCATCTTATCCTCTATAAGTTTCACTATGGCAAGAAGTAAGTCTGTCTCGCCAAACCAATAAAATATGTAGTCTATACCCGAAAAATCCTTACCTGTAAATACTTTTTTAAACACCTCTTTTTGGAAAGGGGTAAGTAATATAATAGGCACATGACTGTTTTGAACCTTACACTCCTTTGCCCAATCAAACACCTCACTGCTATCGCCAGTAGGCATAACAATAATTAATTCAAAAATACGTGTTTCAAAAAATTCCCGTGCCTCATCTATGGTAGAAGCAAGTGTAAATCGTGGCGGATATCTTAGGTTAAGGGCTGTGTATTCATTAAAAAGCTGCTCATCTATACGTCCGTCCTCCTCAAGCATGAAGGCATCGTATTTACTTGCAACCAAGAGCACATTATATACACGGCTCTTCATAAGCGACGCAAAAGATGTATCCTTAAAATAGAGAGTTTTTATGCTTTTACACTCATTCATAATGCAAATATAGACAAATATGTATTATTTACAAAAAAAACGCCCCTGCTTTTTATAAGCAGGAGCGTTAAAATATTATTAACATTTCAACTATTCATAGAAGAAGAAGTCACAACGACGGTTCTTATCTTCTTTCTTAGGTGGATTCTCCATCTTACCTTTACCAGTCATTGATATTCTGGCAGGGTCTATACCGTACTTGCTGACAAGCTCATTCTTAACCGTCTCAACACGTTTATCACTTAATTTAAGGTTGTAATCAGCCTTACCAGGGAAGTCGCAGTAGCCACGAAGCTCAACCTTATAATTAGGATTCTCTTGAAGTTTCTTAGCGGCAAGTTCAACATTTCTCTTAGCTTTAGATGTCAAATAATACTTGTCAAAGTCAAAGTAAACAGACATATCATAATCTATACCTAAACCAAGCTCGCTTTTAAGTTTGTTAATCTCATCCATACAATTGTTTTCAGGTAACTTCAGACTCTCTCCCCAATAGTTTACAAAAGAACCCTTAGGCGTGTTAGGCTCACGGTCACGGAAATTAGGAACACTATCCTCATCATCATCAGGTGTAGTGGCGTGATAATGCTCAAGAGTATCCAAAAGAACAAATACATGATGCTCAAGAGTATCCTCAATAAGTTTAACCCTGCGTTTTAGAGAATCAATTTGATCTTGATAATCTTTAGACTTACCACTTTGCATATTATTGAATTCATACATGGTAATGTTACGCATGTGACCACCTTCCCTGCTCTTCTCTAGGAATTTTACACGGGCATTTATGGTGGCATAGAACTCACCGTCATTCGTAGTTCCCTTTGTATAATGCTCACCTTCGTAGTTATCCTTATTACTGAATCTGTAATAAGCACTGATGCCAAGTGCAAAACATTTTGTAATGTTGTACTCAATCTGTGTACCTATTGGAAAAGACATTGCCCTACCTGATTTAATATCCTGAGGTTGGTACTGTGTAACCTGAGCGTCGTCACCATCACGCTTTGTCTTGCTGTCATAGAATGTAAAACCAAGACCACCGTTAATGTACCATCCCCAACGCCAAGACTTTCTGTACTGTCCAAAAAGATTTAACACATTCAAAGAACCCATCAACTGAATGGTGTACATATTACCACGGAAATAGTTACTACCATAGTCCTTAGAGCTGGTATAACCCTGATATGGCATATATTGGAAACCCAAAATAAGACCCCAAGCAGGGTTAAAAGAGTACTCAGCCTCAATACCCACAGTCCACATAATGTGTGAACTTGAAAGCAGCTGGTTATACCTTTGCTTAGCATCGCCGTCAAATTGAGAAAGACCGCCGTTTACAACTAAAGACCAGTGAGAGTAGTCTTTAAACGGATGCAGAATCTGACCATCTGCATTAGTAGTTACGTTAACTGCATTGGATTCATCTGTTTTATTGGAAATTTTTTCTTCTGCAGCAAACGCAGAAACTGCAAACAGAGTTGCAAACATCAGAGTAAGAATCTTCTTCATAGTTTATGATTATTTAATTTTATATCACACACAAAAATAGCCACTTAATGCTATTAAGCGACAAAGTTAGTAAATATTTTATTACTTGCAAAAAAATTATCAACAATTTTTTACAATATCACCAAAAAGTGTTGCTGGAGTTACATTTTTTATCTCCACTCTAACAAAATCACCAACCTTTACACTCCCTTTTGGGAACAAAACAACCTTGTTTTGTGATGTGCGCCCGTACATTTGTTCGGCTGAGCGTTTTGAACGACCCTCCACAAGCACCTCAAACTGCTTGCAAATATCACGCCTGTTACTCTCCAATGAAAGTTCAAGTTGTAAATCAATAGCTTCTTGCAAACGGCGTACCTTAATCTCTTCCGGCACATCATCAGGCAAGTGCTTACTGGCGTATGTCCCCTGACGTTCAGAATATTTGAACATAAAGGCACTGTCAAACCCAGCTTCTCGCATAAGGTTTAGGGTAAGCTGGTGGTCATCCTCAGTTTCACCGTGAAAACCAGTGAACATATCGGTGGTTATACCGCAATCGGGAATGTATTTCCTTATCATAGCCACCTTTTCAAGATACCACTCACGAGTGTATTTACGATTCATCAATTGCAGGATTCTATTGCTTCCGCTTTGGACTGGCAGGTGAATGTGCTTACACAAATTGTGGTGCTTTGCTATCACCTTTACCGTATCCTCACTCATATCCTTTGGATGTGAGGTGGTGAATCTTATCCTGATATCAGGAACCTCAACCGCCAACTTATCAAGCAACATCGGGAAAGTAAGCCCCTCAAAATTATAGGAATTTACGTTTTGCCCTAAAAGCGTAACCTCTTTATATCCACGGTTTTTTAAATCAACAACCTCATTAAGAATACTTGTATATTCACGGCTACGCTCCCTGCCCCTGGTATATGGAACAATACAATAACTACAGAAATTATTGCAACCTCGCATAATTGATACAAAACCCGATATGCCAGGAACAATACGTTTAGGAATTACATCCTTGTAAGTTTCAGTAAGAGAAGGTTCCACATTTATAGCCTTATGCCCCTCCGATGCCTGTGCCACCAAGTTTGGCAAATCAAGGTAGCAGTCCGGACCTACAACCATGTCCACCACCTTACTATAAAGCAACTCCCCTTTGAGCCTCTCCGCCATACAGCCAAGAACACCGACTACCAATTTCCTGTTTTTCTTTTTTAATGACTGGAAATACTCCAAACGACTCATCGCTTTTTTTTCTGCATGGTCACGTATTGAACAAGTATTGATAAATACAGCATCAGCCTCAGATATGTTATCAGTAAGGTCATAATCGGCAGTTTGCATAATAGCTGCCACCACCTCGCTGTCAGCAAAATTCATTTGGCATCCGTATGTCTCAATGAATAATTTCATTCAGGAATCTTTTTATCACCGTTTGAGCGGAAACAATGCGGTTTGCCGCCTCTGGAATCACAATACTACGCTCACTCTCAATAACATCATCAGTAACAATCATGTTACGTCGTACAGGCAGACAGTGCATAAAGAATGCGTTGTTTGTGAGTTTCATCTTATCAGTTTCAACTGTCCAGTCCATATCCTTACTCAAGATTTGACCATACACCCCATCATTGTAGGCAGACCAATTCTTTGCGTAAATAAAATCAGCTCCCTCAAATGCCTTACGTTGATTATACTCAACCTTAGCACCACGCACAAAATCGGGGCAAAGTTCATATCCCTTGGGGTGAGTTATTACAAAATCAACGTCAGCCTCATTCATAAAATCAGCAAATGAATTTGGAACTGCCTGCGGAAGTGCTCTTGGATGCGGAGCCCAAGTCATAACAACCTTAGGACGTTTTTTCTCTTTGTACTCCTCTATAGTGATAAGGTCAGCAAAAGCCTGCAGCGGATGGCAAGTGGCAGACTCCATGCTGAATACTGGTTTACCTGAATATTTTATGAACTGATTAAGAATAACCTCATTATAGTCAAATTCCTTGCTCTCAAAACGTGCAAAAGAGCGGACCCCTATCAGGTCGCAGTAACTACCCATAACAGGAATAGCCTCAAGTAGATGCTCTGGCTTATCACCGTCCATAATAACGCCACGCTCGGTTTCGAGTTTCCAAGCACCGGCATTTACATCAAGCACAATTGTGTTCATTCCAAGGTTCATGCCAGCCTTTTGTGTACTCAACCGTGTACGCAGACTTGAATTAAAGAAAACCATAAGCAAGGTTTTATTCTTACCCATGTTATCCCACTTATATGGGTTATTTTTTACCTCAAAAGCCTCTTTAATAGCCTGATTCAGGTCTCCAAGGTCCTTTGCATATTTAAATGTTTTCATACATCATACATTTATACATCATACATATCACTTCTTAACTTTTCAACTCTTTCCGTATCTTCGCCGCTATCTCCTCAAACTCCTCCTTAGAAAGTTGTAGCTTTTCCTTCTCAAAATTCACATCCTTTTCACACTGCATAGGAATAAGGTGAATATGGGTATGAGGCACCTCAAGCCCAAGCACCACCTGAGCCACCTTTCTGCAAGGGAAAGCACGCTTTATGGCACCAGCCACAATTTTGGCAAAAATCTGCAACCCTGCCAATTCCTCATCACTAAGGTCAAAAATATAGTCAACCTCCTGCTTAGGTATTACAAGAGTATGCCCCTTTTGAATAGGGTTAATGTCAAGAAAAGCGAAGAACTTATCAGTCTCCGCTATTTTATAGCAAGGTATCTCACCTGCTACAATTTTAGAAAATATAGTCATATTACTAATGTATTAGAAACTAATCTCTATAATCTCAAACTCTATGGTTCCTGATGGTGCGGAAACCTGAACCTTATCACCTTTATGCTTGCCTATCAACGCTTTAGCAATAGGTGTACCTACACTCATCTTGCCCTCACGTAAGTTTGCTTCAGCCTCAGAAACCAATGTATAGGTCATTTGCTGACCATTCTTAGTGTTCTTGATTGTAACCTTACTTAATATCTGAACTTCATCCGCTTTAAGTTGGGATTCGTCAATAATACGCACGTTTGATACCGTAGCCTTTAACTGAGATATTTTGAGCTCAAGCAGACCTTGAGCCTCACGAGCGGCATCATACTCCGCATTTTCAGATAAATCACCCTTATCACGAGCCTCTGCAATCTGACGTGATATTTTTGGACGTTCAACACTTTCTAACTGAGCAATTTCATCCATCAGTTTCTTGTAACCCGCTTGGGTCATATAAACAACTTCTGCCATAATAAGAAAATAATTTATAACAAAAAATAATAGAATCCCCTAAAGGACCCTACAACTCAAGAAATACTCTATTTCCTGTTTTGCCGTATATTAATCACCACGACACCGCAAAGATAGACAATATTTTTTAATTTACAAAAAATTTTTACTTTACAGAACAACTGCCTGAGGCTGTATTAGCATTAACAGTGGCATTGTACATTGCACAACATTTTATAGCAGGCAGTGCATACTGCCCCTTGTAAGCGGCATTTAATTTTATAGGAATTACAATTTGCTTGCCAACAGGCAACATATCCACATAAGATAATATCCTGTCATCACTTATCTCATAGTGAGATAATTCTTCTCCCGATATCCCAAGAATCTCCCAACCTGCCGGCACTATATGCGTGATTGCAATATTTGATATATCAGATGCCGATATATTTTTAATGGTGACAGTAGCCGTAAAATTTGTCCCCTGAGCCATATCTTTTACATTCACTGGACGGAACTCACTGTCTGTATAACTTACAGCAAGACCTATTCCATTGGATTCCTGCTCAATATTTTTATTACTAACCAAACCTTTAC
This sequence comes from Paludibacteraceae bacterium, assembly GCA_024399495.1. GTDB lineage: Bacteria > Bacteroidota > Bacteroidia > Bacteroidales > Paludibacteraceae > Enterocola. Next base: position 125,617 of record JAKSNY010000001.1, on the reverse strand, counting down.
TTATCATATTTACATACAATGTTTGAGTTCCCGAATTTTTAATTACAACTGAATCAAAATCATCAACATTATCATACAATGTTTTGGTCATCGTTATGTTGGAATTAAACTGAATGCTATTCTCACCATAAATTATAGTACCGATAGCAGGAGCAGGCTTCCCATATTTTTCTTGATAACAAGCCACAGATATTAAAGCCATGGCTATATCACGAGTGCTTAACCATTTATCAGACGCCAAATCTGATGCTATCATATTGTATAATTGATTTGCATCAGCCTCTTTACCAAGAATACACAAAACTTGAAGACGCAAGGCATTGTCAAACAACAGATTTGTAGATGTAACTAAATTCATGACATCTCTTTTGCCTGCCAAAGCGTACGCCCCCGCCATCATACATTTTGAGAGCGGAGTCCCTTTTTCCTCTTTAAGCCTGTTAAGAGCACCCAACTCATAATTGCCATTAAGGGCAAGTACATATAGACGGTACGCTTGCATTGTAACATCATCATCTACAACCGTTTGCATTGCGTTTTGGATTGGTTTCCAACTCTTTACAATACTTGACACGTATTTTATCAAGTTCTCTTTAACAGAGTAAGGCACATTATAGCCTGCATTTTCAGCCTCAACTACAAAGTGAAGGGCATAAACCGTACCCCAATCATTAGTTGCATTTGCACCCTGCCAATATGCAAGACTACCATCATACAATTGATATGCAGACAATTTTGAAAGAGCATGAGAAACTGCGTCAGATGCAAGTTTTTTCTCGGTTTCATCAAGAGAAATCAATTTTGATAGATATATTTGAGGAAAAGCCTTTGAAATAAGCGACTCTATGCAACCGTGAGGATAGCTTGTAAGGTAATCCATACGCCCTCTTAAATTCATAGGCGTCGTACCAGACAACTCCACCTCAAGAGTATTGGTACCAAGCATGCCAAAAGATTTGACATTACCTTTCCACTCCTTGCCCGCACCTATCACAATTTTTTGATTTTCAGTCTTTTCATCAGAGATAGAACGAACATTAAGCTCCGTTTTATATTCTGCCTGGCAATTACCCGATTTAGCGGTTATGGTTACAACTCCAGCCCCTGCAATATCATCAGCTTTAATAGAAAACACAACAGATTTATCCTCTATTTTCTTAAAATCGAGCGTAGCCTCACTACTACCTACTATTGAAAATTTATTTGAGCAAGAAATCTTAACATTGACACTACCCACATTCTCTTTAGTGGCAAAAACAGTGGCAGGTACAGAAATAACATCACCCACACCTATAACCCTTGGCAATGTACCCAGCACCATAACAGGCTGACGCACAGAGATGCTTTTTTCTGCATTCCCGTATGCACTACCGTCACCTGAGACAACCATAACCCTAACCCTGCCGTTATAATTTGGCATGTGGAATTTGTGGGTGTTGGTACTACCTTTTTGTAAATGGAACGGACCCACAAACTTAACCACAGGCGTGAATCTGTTTATCAAGGATTTTGAACCTGCGGCAGCATCTAACTCGTCATCACCGCCTATGCTGAACAGTTGCTCTATCTTGCCTCCGTATGCTCCAATCACTAAATTGTAAGCGTCCCATGTACGCACACCCAATGCTTCACGTGCATTAAACTGTTTCCAAGGGTCTGGAGTTTTAAAGTGAGTTAAGTCTAGAAGTCCCTCGTCAACTATAGCTATTGTGTAAGCCATCTCCTTTCTATTTTTCTCCCCTATCTTAACCGTAAAATCCTTATTTGGCAAAACCTCAGATTTAGCGGTTATCACAGGATATAGACGGCTGTCAGCATCATTGACATCAACCGATACAACTCCGTAAAGCCTTATAGGCATATCGTTTGCTATTGATGAGTATGGTTGCAAAAGTGTAATATGAATATACACATTAGGTGTCATCTCTGAAGTTACAGGAATTTGAATGCTTGTGTGAGTTTCTGCACACTCATATATATCCGTTGAAATTACATGACTTCCATTCTCCAAAGATACAAGTGCTTTGGCACCTTTTACCGATGGAATGGATATTTTTATAACATCACCTACCTTGTATTCTCTTTTATCAGGCATAAAATTCAACTTAGTGGCAGCATCAGATTTTCCATATCTTTCCGGGTTCCCATACCAATCAAAATATGCAATTTTAGAGGCGGTGTGACCCGATTCCCTATTATAAGCATAAATATAGTACGCACCCCAGTCACTTTTTTTGCAAGTAAAATCAAATAACGCATACCCATCCTTATCTGTTGTCAAATTTTTAACCAACATAGGATTGTAATACGAATCTGAAGCAAAATCAGCCAAATATGAGTCGTCGGAACTCCACCACCAATACCAATCTACCTTGTATATTTTGACATCGATTTTCTTGTTTGCCAAAGGTGTACCCTCTGGGGTTACAACCGCAAACTTTAGGGTATGAGGTCTGTCTGTTTCAAGAAAATCCTTTCCTTTTTGATTTGTGCAGATACCAACGTAAGAATCGTATGGAGAGTATTTTTTGCTCTCAATATCAATAGAGAATTGACCGGACGGCTCATAAATTTTGGTGGTTATTATAGCATTAAGCATACTTGGGGCAGAACCTCTGTCAAAAGCTAATTTTACAATGGAATTCCCATTTTCGTCGGTTGTTCCCTTTAGCAACACATCTTCTTCCCGTTGAAATTGTATGCTTTTGTTTTCAAATGTGTAGTCTTTATACCCCTTAAACTCAGCAACCGATTTGGAGAACACAGTCTGGACATCGTATTTAAGATTGCGGGCAATCGCTCCATTAAGCCACTCTGCATGCAATTTGCCGTTTAGAGTGCTGCCTTTCTTAAGCATACCATCCCCTAAATCAAGTGCGATTTTCAAGCGGTTAGGCATTATGGTCTCAACTCTGAGTATCTTAGTGAATGATGCTCCGCCTATGGTTATTTTTGCACTCCATGCCCCCGTAGGCACATCTGGAGACAACGGCACATTAAATGCAAAAATACCCATTTCACCGTTAGAAACAATACGTCTAGCATACACTTGCCCCAATGGATTTTTAAGTTCAAGGGTTACAGGATGCTCTTTGGGCAATACAGACGCCTTGTCGCCAACTATAAAACCTATATGCAAAGTGTCTCCAGGTCTCCACACACCGCGGTCGCCGTAAATAAAGCCACTAATACCTTTTTGAAGTTTCTGCCCCTCTGTATCAAACTCACTCATAGACAAGCTATTACCATCATCTAATCTAAGATATGATATATCATCGCCACTTTTTGCAACCGCATAATAAGGAAGTCCGCCATTATATGTGAGTTCTGCATATCCGTCTCCGTTTGTCTTGCCATCCGCCAATAAATAATGGCGAAAATCATATACGCTTATCGTTACACCCGATTTGCCTTTAGTGTCAATTATATCACTAACCCAAAACTTTATGTTGTTCTCCGCCCCACATTTGGCTATTACCCCAAGATTTGTTGCATACACATTTTTAGCCACTTTCATCTCCTCATAAAAAGATTCTTTTGTAGGATCTTCATATTCTTTCCAGTTATAATGGTCTCCGTTACTGAAATAGTAGTAATATCCACTGCCATCAAGTCCTATTTTCTCTTCAGCAAAATGTTGTGCAAAATAGGCTTTTATTTCTGATTTAGATGCTACAAGAGATTCCGCTCCCGGATATGCGTTAAGTTTTGAATACCCACTTAACTCTATGCGGTACAAACTGCCCGAATTTGCACTGAACAACTTACTCAAGTCTAAAGAAAATATATGAGGTACAGTTAAGTCCAACATCGGGTTTTCATCAAGAAAAATCACCTTTTGCCCTATAAGTTTGCCTACACGGCGTATCTCTCCGTCAGAATCCAAATTAGAGACTTGCAAAAACTGACCCATATTCGTAGCTGGCACCTCTATGATTCTGACTACAACCCCACGCATATATACACTACGGAACTGCAACGTAAGATTAGAAGACAATGGGATTATTGAGCCTTGCGATACAAAACTTATTTTAGGTTTAGCATCGTTGTTTATATATTTCTGAAAAACAGAACTTGTATCAAACACAAGTCCTTTTGAACTCTTTATCCCTTTATTTACAAATATATTGACCTCCCCTTTGATTTTTTCATCATAGAAAATTTTTATACAATTACCCTCTATCTGCATTCTTTCATTTGTATTGCCGTCTATATATGCGAGCCCCGTAATATCCTGCCCTGCGTCAAGTTTTTTTGTAAAAAATATGTTTACACAACGTTCTGCACCGCCCTTTACAACTATGTCGTAAACGTCAAAATCATTTGCATTAGGTATTGTTTTGCTTACTTTTGATGGGTTATCACCTGTATTTTTAAGTCTGCAAGTAAGTCTGCGGTCTTCTATAGCAGGTCTGATTCCCTTAATTAACGCTGTATGAATGCAGCCTGTGGCACTATGACTCCATTCAATATCAGGGTTCTCTGAAAAATGTACCAAAGATTCAGCGTCAATGTCGTTCTCCTTATCAGCAGTTATCAGTGTAAATGATAAATCGTAGGTTTCATCGTCAGTATCATTGATTGTCAAATCGCCAAAATCTCCGCTGCATAACAGGGGCAGGGTCTTGTATTTAAATACAAACTCTTTTAAATCTCCGTCAAGTCCGTCAATAAACGCCGCCATATTTATTTTTACCTTGTATTCTGTATCACGCTTGAACTCTCCGTCAGGCTGTATGGTGACTATATAATTGTCTGTCACAGAAAAATTGACATCACACCTTGGACTTATCTTTATGTTGTCTTCCAAATACTCCTGAGTTTGCTTTTCTGCAGGAATTTCTTCTGTAAAAGAGACAGATACAGGTGCAAATCTGGATACATTACCCGATGTGAATGCTTGAACATTAGGATGAAATTTCTGTTTCGCATTGTCACTGCACGAAGTGAGAATAAAAAACACTGACAAAAATAATAGTGCTGATAAAGACGTTTTCTTCATATTATTTCTTAATTTTGTATTTTGCAAAAATAGTCAATTCTTTTGGAAAAGTGTATCAAATATTTAAAAATTTGCAGTTGTATAATCATACTGTTTGGTTTATGGTTTGCCGTAATGTGGATTTCAACCCCTAAAATGCTTTTCAGCAGTGAGTATAGCACGCTGTTATATGCCTCTGACGGAACATTGATGAACGCACATATAGCCTCTGACGGACAATGGAGGTTTCCCCCTTCTGATTCTATTCCCAATAAATTCAGAACAGCCGTCATAAATTATGAAGACAGATGGTTCTATTATCACCTAGGAGTAAACCCTATATCTGTTGCGAAAGCTGCCATTGCAAACCACAAAAAAGGTTTCATAGTAAGGGGAGGCAGCACTATTACAATGCAATTATCCCGCATTTCATCAGGGAAAAATGAACGTACTTATTGGCGTAAGTTTGTTGAACTTAACAGAGCATTATATATAGAGTTATTGTATTCAAAAGACGAAATTTTGAATATGTACGCATCACATGCTCCTATGGGTGGCAATGTGGTTGGCATAGAAGCGGCTTCTTGGAGATATTTTGGCAGATCATCAGAAAACCTTACTTGGGCTGAATCCTCAATGCTTGCAGTTCTGCCTAACGCTCCATCATTAATCCACATCTCAAAAAATAGGGATTTGCTGCTTAATAAAAGAAACTCACTTCTTAAAAAACTATATAATCGTGGTTATATAGATAGCGATGATTACAATTTAGCAATAGCGGAACCACTGCCCGACACACCCGAACCTCTGCCCTCTATGGCACCGCATCTTGCCTCTACTATGCTGAAAACACATAAAGGAGAGGCTATTTACACATCATTAGACCCAAAATTGCAGAATCCACTTCAAAATCTTGCAAACCATTATGCTATGGAATATACCGCTAAAAACAACGTGCATAACATAGCTATACTGGTTCAGGAAGTTAGAAGCGGCGATATTAAGGCATATATCGGAAACGCCTCTTACAAGGCTGATGAGCGTTTTTGCAATAACGTGGATATTATAAACTCACAACGCAGCACAGGAAGCATTCTAAAACCAATTCTCTATGCCGCTATGCTATCAGAGGGTATCATACTTCCAAAAACACTTATAACCGACACTCCACTATATATGAACGGCTTTTCGCCACAGAATTTTAATAAGACATTTAGCGGTGTGGTACCAGCAGATGAGGCTATCATTCGCTCTCTTAATGTTCCGCTTGTACGTATGCTTAAAGAGTATGGCATAGAGCGTTTCCTCACTCTTTTGCGTTCTCTTGGCATAACCACAATGGACAAGAATGCCGACCACTATGGAGCTTCTCTCATTCTTGGCGGTGCCGAAGCCAAATTGATTGAGATTTGCGAGTTGTACAGAAAATTAAGTTCAGGAGTTCAGGAGTTTAGGAGTTCAGGAGTATCAGGTATTTCAAAGGCTGGCATTTACTATATGCTGGAGGCTATGAGTAAGCTGAACCGCCCTGAAGAGGAGGCGGATTGGCAGCAATTTGACAGTATGAAACGCATTGCATGGAAAACAGGCACCAGTTATGGAGGTAAAGACGCTTGGGCTGTAGGTATGACCCCCGATTATGTAGTGGGAGTATGGGTGGGAAACGCTACAGGAGAAGGGCGTGCAGGCATTACAGGTGTAGGATACGCCGCTCCTGTTCTTTTTCAAGTCTTTTCAAGGTTACCATCAAGCGGTTGGTTTGAACCACCTTATTCAGACATGGTTGATGAAGCGGTTTGCAGAATATCGGGATATAAAGCCGGAATCTATTGTACAGAAGTTGACACAATACCTATCCCCGATAATGGAACAAATACAAAAGTGTGTCCCTTCCACAAACAGGTGCATTTGTCTAAAGACAGAGCATATAGGGTGAATAGTTCATGTTATAATGTAAATGATATTGTAAATGAGTCTTGGTTTGTGCTCTCTCCTACTCAAGAGTACTTTTACCGCCAGGTTCATACAAACCACAAAACATTACCGCCTTATATGCCAGGTTGTGAAAATTACTCTAATTCGCCAATAGACATTATATACCCTACCGACAGAGCCACCGTGTTTCTACCAAAAGATTTTAATGGTAAGGTGCAGTCTATTGTTTGCCAAGCCACTCATATCAACTCTAATGCAACTCTTTATTGGCATCTTGATGATGAATATGCAGGCTCTACGCAAACCATACATAATATGGCGATGAAACCGTCAAAAGGAAGACATTTGATTACTGTAGTTGATGAAGAGGGAAATGCAAAAGCTATATCTATTAATTTCATACCTTCAAACTCTTCTGAGTCTGGCGGTAGGGAATTTTAACGTCTCTCTGTATTTGGCTACCGTACGGCGTGCTATTCTGAATCCTCTTTCATTTAGTTTATCACACAAAGCATCATCGGTAAGCGGATTTTCCTTATCCTCACTATCTATAAGTGAGCGTATTATGGACTTTATCTCCCTACTTGAAATCTCCTCCCCTGTATCTGTGGCAATTCCTTCAGAGAAGAAGTGTCGGAGGCTGAACAGTCCGAAATCTGTTTCTATGTATTTTTTATTCGCCGCTCTTGACACAGTAGAGACATCACATCCTGCTATATCGGCTATATTTTGCATAGTTAACGGTTTCAGATAAGAATCATCTCCGTGCATAAAGAACTCTTTTTGAGCCTTTATTATGGCAGTCATTACACGAACTAGTATCTCACCGCGTTGTTCTATGGCCTCTATCAATTGATTTGCACTCTCAATTTTCTGCTTTACAAAGGCGGAAGTCTCCTTGTCGCTGTGTTTTTTTAGCATATCCTCATACTCCCTGCTTACACTTAGTTTTGGAATATTCCCATTGTTAAGAGTAAGTATATCAGACTCACCGTCGTAATAAAAATCGGGAGTAACAGCATCATGAGCCTTCATATATTTTGCCTCTGTAAACGCATTACACGGATGCGGATTTAGTTTTTTTATGAACTCCACAACCTTATTCAACAGGTTATTATCAATATGCAGCTTGTTTTGTATAAACGAATATCTTTTTGCAGTGAAATAGTCAAAAAAACCATCTAATACATCTACGGCTGTTTGTGCAACCTTGCTATTTTCCACATCATCATCAACACACCTCTCCGCTTGTAATCTTAAGCACTCTCTCAATGTTCTGGCTCCCACTCCCGCTGGCTCAAGTTTTTGAACCAAAAGCAACGCCTCATACAAATCGGCCTCTGTTACTCCTAATGAATAATGTATATTAATCGCATCTGTAAGTTTGGCTATATCTGCTTTTAGATAGCCATCGTCATCAAGAGAACCAATTATAAATTCACCTAACTGTCGTTGAAGCGGATTTTCTGCCATAGGTGCAAACTGAGACGACAAATATTCCGCAAAACTTTGGTCATCTGCGTATGCAGGGTTGTAATCTACAGGTACATCATAATTTCCTCCATATACATACGGTGTGTCAAAATCTTCCATTTCATCGTATGTTTCATAATCATTTACATTTACATTTGCATCAGAATCTTCGTCACCACTATCACCTCCATCCATATAAAAATCTTCTGTGCGTTCATTGCCAGTTGTTTCATTAAGTGCATTTTTTTGGGGTAAAATCTCTTCAAGGGCAGGATTATCCTCCACTTCTGTCTTGATTTTATCTTCAAGTTCAAGAAGTGGCGACTCCAGTAAGTTTGCAACCAAAATCTGAGATGGTGATAATTTTTGCTGCTGTTTTAGTGTAGTTTGCTCTTTTAATGACATAATCTTATATATTATTGCAAAAATAAATAAAAATTTACTAAATTTGTACCATCTAACAAGATAAAATGAATCCTATACTTAAAATATTGTGGCTTGCATACTTTTTACTCATTCTCATACCTATTTTTGTATCTATAACAATATTGTTTGCATTGGTAACTATAATAGGCTGTGCCATAGGTTGTAACAAGGTTTGTGATTATTACCCGGGAATGATTTGGTCAAGGATTTTGTGCTTTCTGTCGTTCTGCCCCGTGACTGTTGAAGGCAAAGAAAACATACAAAAAGGTCAATCCTATATTTTTGCGTCAAACCACACAAGCATTTACGACGTTTTTGTAATCTACGGCTACATCGGGGTGGATTTTAAATGGATAATGAAAAAGGAATTGGAAAACATTCCTTTCATAGGGTGGGCATGCAAGTCTGCGGGATTCCTGTTTATTAACCGTAAAAAAGGAAGAGAAGCATTTAAGACACTGCAAGAAGCTAAAGATGTATTTAGAGGAGGCACAAGTTTGGTGATATTTCCTGAAGGTACCAGAACTCCCGATGGATTGGTAGGAAAATTCAAACGCGGTGCTTTTGAAATTGCCCAAACTATGGAACTTCCCATTATTCCCATTTGCCTTCAAGGAGGATTTTACGTTATGCCTAAAACAAGGTTCTACCCGATTCCCGGTCCTTTAAAAATAACTATACTGCCCCCGATAGAGTTCTCATCATCAGATCATGAGGACTTCATTATTCAAGTAGAGAAAGTCCGCGAACAAGTAGCCACCGTGGCAAATGAACCCTTGCGATGAAAAAGCACTTCGTTATTATTATGATGACATTTCTTCCTTTATGCCTAATGGCAGAAGAAACTACGGATGTTATACCAATGATGGAGAAACAAGTGGCAAGGAACAAAAAGGAAAGCAGATGGTATGAGATTCTTGACGCTAATTATAAGGATTATGACCTTACAGACAAGCGTATTGAAATGCTTACAAAGGGCATGTCCGTAAAAAAAATGGACAACCCTGACCTTATAGCCTACTTATTATCTGTAGCTCTATTTGACGCAGGTCGTTTTGATGAAAGCCTTAATCTTCTACACTCCATAAAGCAGACCAAACTTGTAAAAAAAGCCATCGGGAATTGTACTACAGCAAAATACCTTGTTGAACATCCGTCCAATGTTAAGATTGAGTATATGGGGGATAGCATAAACACCCCATACGATAATATTTGGCCTTTTATTGACAACGATAAAAAAAGATTCTACACCACTGTGGTAGTGGGGAAAAGCTCCGTTCTCCCTCAAAGCAATGAGATTCAGGAAGATATTTTTTATAGCAACAATTCTGATAATGGCTGGCTTCCTGTACGGCCTTTACAAGGGAATATAAGAAGTAATGAGAACGAGGGTGCTTGCTGCATAACATCTGACGGCAAATACATGTTTTTTACCGCTTGCAACCATACTGGGAATGGCGGTTGCGACATTTATTACTCAATTAACAAAAACGGCAGATGGAGCAGACCTATACGTGGTGACGGTGAACTTAACAAATTCAGTTGGCAAAGTACACCAAGCATCAGTGCAGACGGCTCTACTCTTTATTTCTCTGCTGTAGATAATAACAAACATAAAAATTCACGTTCCAGTGCAACAGATAAAGATATATACTCATGCTCTGTCTCTTATAACAAAGACGGCAACCTTAGTTTCAGTAATGTAAAACGACTGGGGTCTGAGATTAACACTGAATATGATGAGATATCTCCATTTATCAATCCATATAACAATATTTTATATTTTTCTTCTGACGGAAGAGGTGGTATGGGAGGCCTTGATGTCTTCTTCAGCAAACGTTCGTCAGACGGGACATGGCAAAAGGCACAAAATATAGGATACCCTATTAACACTTACAGAGACGAATTTGGTTTTATAGTTGATGTAAATGGAGAGAATGGCTACATGTCTTGTAACCGCTTGGCAGACGGTAAATTTTGGGAAAACAAGCGTATTGTACGTATTGCCCTGACACCTGAGCATAGGAGTGGCTCCGGTCTTGAAGAGAAAGGTTCTGACTTTATTTTGGAGAATATCTATTTTGCCATAGATAAAAGTGACCTTACTGAAGACTCTTACCCCTATTTGGACTCATTTATAGAATATTTGAAAGTTCATGCCCGCTACTCTGTGACAATAGGCGGACATACCGATGAAACGGGCACTTTTGAGCATAATATGGCTCTTTCAAAAGCACGTGCAGATAGCGTGGCGGCATACCTTATTGCTCATGGCATAGACTCCTCACGCATTACTACAGTAGGATATGGGTCATCCAAGCCTGTCTCAAGTACAGATAACAAACTTAACAGAAGAATTCAAATTGAACTTAAATAGCCATTGACTATTTTTCAACCACCATTATATAAAGCCTGATTATTTCAAAATTCTGCTCTAAATCCGGAAGTCCTCTCAACTCTTCTATTGAGTCTATATGGTGTGTCTTTTTAGAATCTCTATAATCCACTATGGCTTTAGCCTCATAATACGATATATACGGATGCCTTTTTAGATACCCGATGTCGTATGCATTTACATCAATTTTTTTAATAAGCGACTTGTTAACTTTTACTTGATTTTTTACCTTTTCATACAACTCTGGTGTGAAACCGTAAACCTCCATCAACTGCTCTTTTGCATAATAGCCTCCTAATTTGTCCCTATACGCCACAATGCGGCGGGCAAAAGCGGGACCAATACCTCTGAGTTCCTGTAATTGAAGTGTATCGGCACTATTAAGTTCCAGCACATACATCTCCTTTTTTACATATTTTCTGTAAGTACATACACTTGTGGTTTGTGCATTTGCCGTACTTGAACCTTCAAGTGTCAACTCGGCATTTTTTCCTGGCCCACATATCGCAGCAACAAAAATTTTAACACCGATAACAACTGCTACCAATACAAGGAGCGTAAACACACCCCGTCTCTCTTCTTTGGTAAAAAAGAAATAATCTTTAATGCCCATATAATATTGTTTTTAGGGCATCAGTGAAGACAAATAAAGCAACCTATAACTAGTTAATTATGCTGAATACAAACATAGTTAATATTGCTATAGGTATTATAAAACGGAGAAAGAATATATACACTTTTATTGCTTTGAACTTAAATGGTGAATTTATATTAAGTTGCGTATTTATTACTTTCCTATCTAACCGCCACCCCACAAACAGCGATGTAAAAATACCTCCAAAGGGTAATAATATTGTAGTAGACAAGTAGTCAAAAGTGTCAAATATACTATTACCGAATATAGTCAAATCAGACAATACGCCAAATGACAATGAATTGACGATTCCCATTACCGCAAAAATTGCAGACATTATTATGCATGCTCTGACTCTTGTTATGTTGAATTTCTCCACTACAAATGAAATAATAACTTCATACAGTGACATAAACGATGTAAGAGCCGCTATAAAAAGCAATACATAAAACATTACAGCCCACACTGACCCTAACGCCATTTGGGAGAACACGCTAGGCAATACCTTAAACACCAGCCCTGCCCCCTCATCGGGTTGCATACCTAAAGAGAATAGTGCAGGGAATATCATAATACCTGAAAGGACTGCAACCAGCAAATCCACTATGGCAATCTGTGATGCGGTTTTAGGTAAATTTACATTATCCTTGAAATAAGAGGAGTAGGTTATAAGACACCCCATACCAAGACTTAAAGAATAAAATGCCTGTCCAATGGCATCCATCGCCCCGTCAAATGTAAGTTTTGATGCGTCATATACAAACATGAACTTAAGTCCCTGGAATGCATTTGGCATCATACATGAATTTATTCCAAGGGCAATAAGTAGTATAAACAGCATAGGCATCATTATCTTTGACATTCGCTCTATGCCGTTTTGCACCCCTCTGGATACTATAACTCCGGTAATTACAATTACCAATACAAGAAATAGCGTAGGAATATAAGGGTTAACTACAAAATGATTGAAAATAGCATTATATTGTTCAGGAGAATATCCTACAAGCGAATTTGATGCGGAAATATAGAGATAATAGAGAGTCCACCCCACCACTACACAATAATAACAACTTATTATACCCCCTGTAATCACACCAAGATAGCCTAAAAGATTCCAGTGCGTACCTGGTGCCACTGCATTAAAGGCATCTACAGTATTTTTATGAGACTCCCTTCCAATTATAAATTCAGCCACCATAGCAGGTATCCCCACAAGGAAAACCGCCAATATATAAACAATAAGGAAAGCGGCACCGCCGTTCATTCCCATCTGATATGGGAAACGCCAGATATTACCCAAACCTACAGCAGAACCTACCGTAGCCATAAGTACACCGAATTTTGTGGCAAAATGCCCTCTGTCTCCTTTTGTCATCTTATTTTATAAGGCTTGCTTTAAGTCCTTTAATTACAGAATTGGTAAAACCGTTTGCCTCCATCTCATTTAATCCTTTTATGGTTATGCCCCCAGGTGTGGTCACTTTATCTATCTCTGCCTCAGGATGTGAGTCGTTGGTATCTATCAAATCTATGGCACCACGCAAAGTCTGAGTTACAACCTGCTTGGCAACATTTGGATATATACCCATCTCCACCGCACCTTCTACAGCGGCCCTAATATAACGGAATGCGTATGCAATACCACAACTTGAAAGTGCCATAAAGGCATTAAGGTCTTTCTCTTGAACAAAGAACACCTTACCGGTCTCACTGAATATCTGCTCTATAAGTTTCATCTGAGCATGACCTGCATTGATATATGGTGCTATGGAGAGCACACTTTGCAAAACATCTACAGCAGTGTTAGGTATCATACGGAAAATAGGAGGCAATGAGTTCCCTTTGCTGAGTGCCACCGTCAGTTTTTCAAACGGAACACCTGCAACTATTGACATAAAAATCTGCTTGCTATAGTCCATAGAATCCTTGATTTCAGCAATCACAGCCTCAGCCAACCATGGCTTTACCGCCAATAACACTATATCCGCTCCTTTTACATTCTCTTTATTGGATGTGGTTACATCAATGCCGTTATTGAAATTCTGCAATGAACGTAATGTATCCTCATTGATATCGCTCACTTTAACCTTTGTAATGACACTGTTTTGTGTCAGGGCTCGTGCTATGGCTCCACCCATATTTCCGCCACCTATTATTGCAATTGTACTCATAATTTATGTTTTTGAATATATATAACTGCAAAGTTATGAATTTTTAGTAAATTTGTACCTAAATTTGTAAAAAATTATGGAGAAACGGACTTTTAAAGATTGGATTATTGCCACCAGACCTTGGTCATTCAGTGCATCAACTATTGGTATTTTAGCCCCTATGGCATTTTTTTACTGGTTTTTACAACCCGATATGAAACTATGTACAATCAATCTTGACTGGAATGCGGCATGGCTCTGTCTCCCTATGATTCTCTTGTTTCATGCGGCAGGCAATCTGCTTGGAGACTACGCAGACCATATTTACGGAGTGGACAGCCGTAATGACTACAATGGAGTTCTCTCCATGAAATCGGGCAAATTCACGCCTAAAGAGATTAAGTTGTATGGCTGGAGTCTGATACTTGCAGGAACCATATTTGGACTGATAATAACATTTATGACAAGCAATTGGAACCTGCTTTGGTTTGGAGTAACAGGGGCTTTTTTAACGGTGATTTACTATTGGCTTAAATACCACGCTATGGGTGATTTGGACATTCTGATTCTTTTTGCTATGCTACCGGCACTTGGAATAGGATTTCTTCTTACAGAACAGATGTTTTGGCCTATTCTCTATATTTGTCTGCCTTACGGCTTGCAGACTGTGGCCATTCTTCATGCCAACAACACACGAGATATACGCACAGATAAAGCCGCCGGCATTCACACAATGAACCATTTTTTAGGTGGCAAAGTGGCTCAGATATTGTACGTTATAGAGATTTCAGTTCCTTTTGTCCTTTTAATAATATACGCAATATTGGGTATATTGCCATACCTTACGCTTATAACCATAATTACGCTTCCTCTTGCAGTCAAGTTAAGCAAGGTCATGCTTAAAGCTCCTGTAAATTCAGATTTGCCTATTGCCACTTTAGACCAACAACAGGCAAAGCTACAGCTTTCATTCGGTGCTCTTTTCTGTTTAGGATTGCTAATAAGTGCCTTTCTATGACCAATAAATCTAAAATATGGCTTTCTATTTCTGTGGCTGCCGTGCTGTGGTTTGTAATGTTCTCTCCTTGGACTTCACCTTACTTACCATTTTGGAGTTGTATGTCAGTCTCCGCCATAATCCTTATAACATTAAGCATATTTTTTGACGGCAGTTGGCTAAAAAGTCTCCATTTCACCGCTAAGAACTTACTATTGGGAGTAGTTATCGCCTTTACCTTGTGGTGCGTGTTTTACATAGGTGATAAGATATCCCAATTGATATTTGATTTTGCACGCCCTGAAGTGGACGCTATCTATACTCTTAAATCTGAATCTGAGAACTGGATTATAGGAATTTCTCTTTTATTTCTGATTGGTCCTGCAGAAGAGTTGTTCTGGCGTGGTTTTGTTCAGGCAAAATTAAGTGATATATATAACCCCGATGCCGCGTTTATCATTACTGTGGCAACCTACACTATAGTCCATATATGGTCTTTCAACTTTATGCTTGTTATGGCTGCGATGGTTGCCGGAGGATTTTGGGGTCTTATATATCGTTTTAAGCCTCAGTGGCTTACAGCATTGGTCATTTCACATTCTCTGTGGGATGTAGCTGCATTTGTCCTGTTTCCTCTTTAACATCACGTTTCTCTATAGCAAGAAACCATGAACCCACAAGCATTGGTATAATATAATTTATCACCCAAATGGTGACAGCCGCCATAGAGGCCGCCATTGCGTTTAGAGAGGATATCGGGTCTTCAGTAATCTGTCCCATTCCGCCAAACAAAATCATAGCGTATGAACCCCTAACCCCTATCTCTGAAAACGAGTAAGATGGCGTAACCGACACTAAAAAATAATTTATCGGAATCAGAATAAATGCACTGGCAACTGATATTTCCACACCCATAAATCTCAACATCAGAAAGTATTGAATGCAATATACTGCGTATCTTGATATGGATTCAGCACTTACTACTGCCAATGCCTTATATTTTATGGCGGCAACCGCTTTAAGCATTTTGTCTATTTTAGGGTATTTGCCAATATTAAGTTTAGAGGCATACAGTGGCAATGTAATATAAAGCATGGTAATTATAAGAGCAAATACCACTGAACTCAAACGCAATGCTTCAAAGTTCTCTTCTCCCGATAAAAAGGGGAGTTTTTCAATAAATATTACTGCTATCAAAAGAAACAGACATGTGGCAAAAGACTGTGCAAGAGAACCTACAAAAGAGAGTAAAATTCCGCCCCCTCTGTTTTCAGGTTCTAAAGTCAGTACCCTGCCCACAGGGTCACATATTCTGTTTGGTGTGAAAAACCCTGACACCAATCCCATTAGTACAGACTTATACGCTTCAATATACCTATAAGGTTGGATTTGACGTACAATGGTAAACCATTTGGCACTCTCCAAGCCCCAATTTACCGGCATCAGTAACAGCGCCGCTATAAGAAATAACCATTTATTTCCAATGTTAAGTTTGAATGACGATATTAAAACATCGTAGTACTTGAACGTAAGAAGTGAATACGTCAAGTACCCGTATGCTCCAACCATAATAACTATTTTAAGTATGGTCAGCAGGTTTGATTTTTGTTTGCCATCTGCCATATAGTGTGCAAAGATAGCAAAACACGTTTATTTTTCCAATAGAGGCGTGGCTTTTTGATACTTACGTTCTGCAAGTTCTCTGTCAAACATATATATTCCGCTTCCACTGTCCGCCAATAGCTCCAAAGTGGCTATCATATCCCTTGCATTAGCCTCCTCCTCAATCTGTTCATCAATGAACCATTGCAAGCGGCTCAATGTTTCATTATCGCCTTGTTCTCTTGCCAACTTGACAATATTATTTATCATGGCGGTAACCTCCTGCTCATGTTTTAATGTCTCCTTAAACATTTGGATTGGAGTATTCCACTCAGTAGGAACACCTTTGATAGGCTCCAATATTACCTGAGCGTCACGATCATTTAAATACTTTTGAAAAATCCTGGCATGGTCCTGTTCTTCCAACCATTGTACCCAAAACCAGTTTGAAATTCCTTTTAACGCCTTGCGCTCTGCATCAAGAGACATTGCAAGATAAAGATAAGCAGACCATAATTCAGCATTGATTTGGCTGTTGATAGCATTCTGTAAATTCTTGGTAATCATAATAATTTAAATTTAAATGGTTTAACTTGTTTTTTTGCACTACTTGATTTCAGTTTTCCACAATCCGTGCAGATTGCAGTACTCATAAACTGCCACTAACTTGTCATCGCAACCACAAAAATCGGCAGTGGCAGTTGTAGCATGATCCAGGTATCTTACCTTGCCTCCATTCTCTGTCTGCAAATAGATAAACAGGATTCTGTGTTCAGGTGTCATAGGGTGAGGCTCTACACCAACGGTCACCCTGATACCTCCGTTCTCAAGTTTTTCCACAACAGGCAGATGTTTCTCTCTTGCCCCGTCCTTGGTGTTTGGCACCAACTCCTGCATTTTCTCTCCGCAGCAGACCATGTCAACTCCACTGTCCACTTGCTTTACAACAACGTTGCCGCAACGTTTGCAGTAATAAAATTTCTTTTTCATAACTTAAAAATTTAATGGGTTAATTTAATTTGACTCAAGACCCCGATGTCTTGACATTGCAAATATAGAATGCCGGCAACAATGTTTACTATTGGTTTTTATGATATTTTTCAATATTAATTATTGATTTTATCAATAATAATAACTATATTTGCAGACACATAGCAACTAACATTATGGAATTAAGGCAGTTAAACTATTTTTTAACTCTTGCGGAAACACTTAGTTTTTCTGATGCCGCATCTAAACTTTTCATAACACAGGGTACACTATCGCAGCAAATAAAGCAATTAGAGGCAGAAGTGGGTACTTCGTTGTTCTTTAGAACATCACACAGCGTAGAACTTACCGATGCCGGTAAGGAGTTGCTCCCTCTGGTACAGAAAACGGTGGAAACATCGATAGAGTGTAAGACAAAGATGAAGGAACTCACAAAAGAGGTTTCAGGCACACTTTACATCGGGGTAACACATTCATTTAGTGAATTGATAATAAAGACGCTTGATATATATGTACGTAAATATCCACAAGTGAAACTGAATATCCACTATGGCACCGCATCAGAGTTATACGATATGCTTTTAGAGCATAAATTAGATTTGATTTTAGCGTTTAAGCCTGCTGTCAAATATGAAGATGTGGAATCAGAACAGTTATTCTCTTGTGAGTTAGGTGCAGTGATGAACAAAAACAACCCTCTTGCAAAAAAAGAGAAACTCACTTTGGACGATTTGGAAAAATGCAAGGTTATACTGCCTGGCAGCGGACTCCAATCAAGAAAAGCGTTTGAAAGGTTTGTGGATGTGGATACCAGTCACCTTAATATATGTGCTGAGGCAAACGATATTGACATAATTCTAAAGGCATTGGTAAATACCAATATGGTGTCTATACTATCCACTTTGGCGATACACCTGTGCCCATCACTTACAGCCGTACCCATTGAGGGTATCAAGCGTGTAATGAACGGATGCATACACTATCTTAAAAACACCTATAAAAAACGTGCGGCAACAGAATTTATGAAAATTCTACACGACAACGCCACTATAGGCAGAATTATGATGGAGACCATCTAACTTCTACAGTCTTCCAACTCTCTATGGTGCGTGATTCCGTAGTGAAGTTTATGCCCACCTTCAACTTGCGGCGCGGGTCGGCAAGATAGGGGTCTGCGTAGTGCTGGTCATCTATCTGTTTTAGTGCCTCTTCTACAGACTTGTCCACCTTGTATTCTATTATATAGACTGTGTTTGTGGTCTCCAGAACAGCATCTGTTCTGCCTACGGCATTGTTCACCTCCACCTTTATGTATTGACCCATAAGTGATAGCACAAGGTACATTATTGTCTGGAACGCTGGCTCAGTTTTGTTCTCATAATAGTAGGGAATGCCGGCGATGTATGCCTTTAGGGCGGTGAGAGCGGTGTCTATGTCGTCGGCACGGAGTGCTATTGTCATATCCTCAAGCAAATCATTGCAACGCACCTCCGACTCATTTGTCAGCACAGGAATGAATGAGTTCAGAAATCCGAACTTGACCTCTCTGTTAGGGAAGCCGAGGGTGTATTTTTGGAAATCATCCTCGTATTTCTTTATTGTAAGGTAACCTGCCTGATATAGTACGGGCAACGGAGAGCGTGCCACCTCTGGAGAGACATTAAAGCTCTCCTCCTTCACCCTCTGACCGTCAATGCTTGTAAGCCCAGTTTTGAACATCTTCAACTGCTCAAACAGGAACGTAGGCGTGCCCGAACTGAACCAATACTGTCTTATACTTTTTGCACTGAAGGCGTTTATAAGGCTGAACGGATTAAAGACATCAGTCATAACATCGTCAACACCGGAAGAGAAATGATATCCGTCATAATTCTCAGTTAGTTTTGACACAGCATCATCATAACTGCATCTTAATTTATCAGCCAATGCTTGTATGTCAGGCTTACACTGGGTAAGCAGTTCATCCTTGGTTATGCCACACAATCCGTCATAATCGGGCAGCATACTTATATTGGTGAGGTTGTTTATCTCAGAGAATATGCTCAGTTGAGAAAACTTGGTTATGCCTGTTATGAGACCGAAACGCAGCATTGAGTCACAACTCTTTATGGGACTGTAGAACTCCTTAAGGACAGAACGGAACGTATCAAACAAATCCTTTTTGTGCATTATGTTCAAAAGCGGAGAATCATACTCATCTATTAATATCACCACTTTCTGCCCCGTCTGACTATATGCTTGTGAAATTATATTCTCCAAACGGTTGCCAAACTTCATATCCTTTTTAGTCCTACCATAAATATCCTCATAAAGGCTGAGTCTGTAGTCAATAGCACTCCTTAAATCCGCTTCGCTCTCACACTTAACCTTGCTCATATCAAACCTTAGCACTGGGTACTTTACCCAATCCTTTTCAAGAGCGTCCGCCTTCAATCCTGCAAACAACTCCTTTCTGCCCTCAAAATAACACTGCAACGTATCAACAAGCAGAGACTTTCCAAAACGGCGTGGACGGCTTAAGAACACATACTTATACTTGTTGGTTATGTCATATACATAACCAGTCTTGTCTATGTAGAATAGATTCCTTTCAATTATCTCACTGAAAGTGTAAATCCCTAACGGGTAGTTCCTAAGCATTGCCTCCATAACTCAAATCTTTTTAAGAGATTGTGCAAATATACGAATAAGCGAGATAAATGCAAAATAAATTTTGCATTTACGAGCGTGAGTATATTCACCGAACAACGTGAGGTAAAGTTACAAAAACGAGAGCGAAAATCAAAAAATGCATACATTTTTTGAAAAAAAGATATGGTGTGGGATAGGGGAGCTTGCTCGCAAAATTCCACACTATATCTTTTACAAAAACGGAACGTTTTTGGTTTTTGCCGAGTGCAGGTTAACTTCTTTGAGCGAAGCGAAAAAAATTACAAAAAGCGAGAGCATGTTAACTTACCTGCGGTGATTCTTGGCTACATCTGTTTATTTGATTGCTTCTTTATATAAATTTTATAAAGTCTCTTACCAATCTTGTCTTTCTTAAACTGACGTTTGTGCATTATTGGAGCAGATGTCACGCTTATTGCTCTAACCCCAAGTTGAAACATCTCTATCTGCTCATGCGTTATTGGGAACGCAGCAATAGAATAACTGAATTTATCATTAATTGAGTCTCTCTTCATCCCCTCTCCAATCGCTCCTCCAATGGCTCCAAACAATGCACCACCGATCATAGCCGACTCTACTACATCTATTTCCTCTTCTGTATATATATGCGATCGTTTTTTTCTAACGCCACTCAACAACAAGGTATCTCCATCAAAGAACTCAAACTTTATTTTAGGATTTTCTGTTATTCCAAAACTATATGACTTCATTAAAACCACTAAAGAATCCTGCTCAACATCGCTTGCAATACTATACCTTACCGCATAACCTTCAGCCAACGATTTAGAAAAAAAATCATTATACCCGACACTACTTTTAGCAAAAATATACTGCGATATAAACAATATCAGAGTAAAAAATATATACTTCTTCATAAAAATAATTTTTATTTCACTAATTCCTTAATTCCAATCATCACTAATAACGTCTTAACGGATTTATTATTGTGTCCCGTACAATTGCATTTTCCGTTTCTTCACTTTATCAATGACAACTAAAGCAAGAAACATCACTTCTCACTGGTAGATAAGTCTTTTCTATCAATATATATTTCGCATGCCTTTATATATTTACGAATTTGACATACGTCATATATATCCTGAAACTCAGAATTAACTGGAATGCAATAGGCATTACAATAGAAAGGAAATTTCTCTATCTTATTTATATCATCTTTCGCGTGTCTGGACCATAACAGAATTGACGTAACAATATGGTCTCTCACCATTGAACTACATTCATTGTTGTTAGTCTCAAAGGGCTCTGACAATACGGCTATTATTGCATGTTGCCCATTACTCATCTTACAATCCGCTATTTTTGTACATTCTATTTGAGTATTCTGCACATTCAAGTTCAAAAAACGAATAAAAAAATGTGTTAATTGTATGCTTGTTGCATGACTTGAAGAAAGACGCATTTTGTTCAGCATTTGACTATAATGGTAAATATCTATTTTTCTTTCATAAACATCACATACAGTTGATATGCTAATTTGCTGAATATTATATATGTCTTGACATTCAATATTGGCTGGGATGCCGTATGCGTTACAACAGAG
The DNA here is from genome assembly GCA_024399495.1 of Paludibacteraceae bacterium. Taxonomy (GTDB): domain Bacteria; phylum Bacteroidota; class Bacteroidia; order Bacteroidales; family Paludibacteraceae; genus Enterocola. The sequence continues at coordinate 103,803 of JAKSNY010000001.1, read as the reverse complement.
GGGAAATTCCCTAATGTTATTTATATCTTTCCCAACATATCTGGACCACAAAAGAAACGTTGAGGTCTTGTATCTTTTTACAAAAGAATCATCTTCCTTATGCATCAACTCAAATGGTTCTGACAATGCTACTACTATTGCATGTTCCCCGCTACTTAAAACGCAATCCTTTATTTTCCTGCATTTTATCGGATGCTCAAAACCTTCATATTCAAAAGAGTGGATAAAGAATTGCTTTAATTGCATATTCGCTGACTTAGCCTGACACAGATGTAACCTTTCAAACAGATATCTTATCCCAATCCTGAATTTATTAGGTTTCAGATAAGGTCTGCTCCAAAAATATGCGTCATTTTTCTCCGCAAAAATATCACATGTAATAGATATGCATATTTGCTTTACATCATACACATCCAAAAACTCAACGTTATCATGGATGTCATATACATTACAGGTAAAAGGGAATGTTACTATGTTGTTGGCTATGTCATCACCTACATATCTGGCCCACATCAAAAAAGTCGAAACAGTATAACGTTCAACTATGGAATTGCCATCATAGCGATGAAGGTCAAAAGGCTCTGACAATGCGGCTATTATTGCATGTTGCCCATTACTCAGCATACAATCCTTAACCTTCGTACACCGTATTGGGTGATCAAAGCCCTTGAAATCATAAGAATGAATAAAAAAAGTTTTAAGTTGCATAACTTTATCCCTAATAACTTACAGTAATACCCAGTGGTTTTAATCTTACACCTTGATGGATCTATAACCTCTGCCTTAATTACATATTTGGCAGTGTTTGTTTTGGGTAATCCTAATCCATCTATAAGAAGTTCCTTATTGCCTTCAAAATCAGACGGTTTTACAGTTGTCCAACTTTGCCCATCAATTCCTGAATCTCCCCCATACACCCTATACACAATATCTCCTTTTTTTAGTTTCGGCAAACTCTGTGATGTTTGCGTTGCCCCTGGATTAGCCGACGCTGATGATGCCTGTGAGTTTGCATTCACCGTCTCTCTCCACCATCACCGCTCCGTCACAAAGAAAATGCGAGCCGGGAGGGATGCCAAGTTTACTTGAGCATGCCACAGGCGAAGCTTTTCTTCTACAAAGAAAATGCGAGTCAAAAACTATGCAAAGTTAGCGATTTATTTCAGAAAATCATCAAAATAGACTGAGTAGCACTGTACATCACTGCCTTTGAATCAATATACCAGAAAGGAGCAAATTTTTTTTGTACGATGCATATTTTATCAAATCATCAACCCACATTATACCATTAAGAATCGGATATACATATTGGCATATTAAATTAGCATATAAATTTATATCGTTCAAATGTCTTCCTTTTGATTCTGTAATAATGTCTACCAACTCGTCTATACAGGAACTTTTGCTCAAGAACCCATAATATTTATACACAACAACACTATATCTACCATTGTCAGCTATAATTTTCAACTTAATGTGTTTCATTCTATTACAATAAATAAAACACTTTTCTTTTGAATTCTCTTCAATAAAAGAGTAATCATATATCTTTTCCAAGAAAATAAAACACTGACGAATTGTAACCATTTCATACACAGCACAAATGTCTCTTATATTTGAATTGTCTTTATAAGAAACAAACAAATGTGCATATTCTTTAAAATTTATATTGTTTGTATAATCCGAAATTCTATCTTCGTGAACCCATATAATTTCCAAATGCTTACACATATCAAAAATGTACTTCCCGAATATTGTCGCATTTCTTGGAATTACTATTGATTTGAGTTCATTACAACAATAAAATGCTCTTGCCCCAAATTCAGTTACCGTCTCTGGTATGATAATCGTTGATAAACATACTCCTGATTCAAAAGCATAATTATCTATTTTTGTCACACCATATTTAACAATATAAATCCCCGTTAAAGAAGCTGTCGCCTTAATCAAAACAGTTTCATCATCAGAATACTTAACATTATATACATCAAACATAACTTTTATTGATTTAAAAAGGTATTGACATAACCCTCACAGAATTTGCATCGAATATCTGCAATGCACCGCTACTGAATGGATCTGGAATAACATACTCAATTAATCCTCCAGGGTTTCCATCTAATGGTAATGCTGGTCTAACCTCAATACATTTTGCCGGGTTTATCACTTTACATTTGATTAGAAATTCTCCAGTATTATCATCCGGTAATCCAGCCAACGATCTATAATTTGGCAAATGCTCTGGATTAACTGTCGTCCAAGAAGCTCCGTTATATTGGGATTTACTCCCATACACCCTATACACAATATCTCCTTTTTTTAGTTTCGGCAAACTCTGTGATGTTTGCGTTGCCCCTGGATTAGCCGACGCTGATGAAGCCTGTGAGTTTGCATTCACCGTCTCGCTCCACCATCACCGCTCCGCCACAAAGAAAATACGAGCCGGGAGGGATGCCAAGTTTACTTGAGCATGCCACAGGTGAAGCATTTTCTTATTTAAAGAAAATGCGAGCCAAAAACTATGCAAAGTTAGCGATTTATTTCAGAAAATCATCAAAATAGACTGAGTAGCACTGGACATCACTGTCTAAAGGTTCCGTGGGGCAGAATGATTTCACTATCACACGCTGTTTCTCCTTGTCAAAATACATTCCAAAACTATATCGCTTATCCTCTTTCACAGGGAATGTGGCAGTCTGTACAACCTCACGCTTTCTTACATTGTACAAAACCAAATTATCTTTGGGCTCAATCGTCATAATAAGAATACAATCTGGTACAGGACATATAGACCACTCTTTTACATTAATAGTGCTATCGATTCGTTCTTTTAAAAGAAATCTTTCTCCATTGTAAATATCATAACATCTCCATTCACTTTCATTACTTTTTTTATAAAACGCACAATTAAAAGAATAAAAGAGACCAGATTGTTCGTAGTCATCACTGGAATCAACACTTAATTTCCTACCTGTAATCCAATCAATAACATACGGAATTTGTTTCAACCCATCAACTTTTAGAATTATAAAATTATGATATCTCTTGCTAATACAATTATTAGAAAATGATTCATATAAAAATTCAATATGATCGTCTAAAAAAACAGGAAAGTCTTGTTGTTTCACCAATAAACCAATTGCTAATGAGTTGTATCCACATTCTTTATTATAGATATTTCTAAGTTCAAAATCTTCATCCACTACATTTGCAATATCAGATATTAAGCAAATAGGCTCTTTATTTGGTAATAATCTCATATTATTTATTAAGTTTGGTTATTATCCCCCATCTTTTAAGATCTTGAAACGAATCTGACAAACGATATTGAATACCGCCTCCAGGTTGTCCAAAAGCTGGTGAAGCGATTCCTTTGTATACCACAATATCTTCGTTTACTTGAAAACAGTGCTGTAAACTGGTATTAGTTTCTGGTAATGATAAGTTACATGCTTTCGTTCCTGGATCGGTAAAATAACTGCCAGCCTCTTTTCCATATCTTATAATTATGCTTCCTTTTTTCAATATTATAGGTTCTTCAGGAATACAAGACCCATTATTCTCTGGATAGTACTTTACCGGCAAACTCTGTGATGTTTGCGTTGCCCCTGGATTAGCCGACGCTGATGAAGCCTGTGAGTTTGCATTTGCCACACCGGGATTCTTGGTCACCAGATCCTTGTACTCATCAAGCGACATCTCCCCTGCCGCTGCCTTGGTTGCCGATGCCGCCGCCTGCGTTGGCGTGAACTTTGGTATTCCGGTGAAGAAATTCCTGCCTTCACATACATTTGATACGCCCTGGCTTACACCGCCGACTACGGCTCCAATTGCAGCCCCTATTCCACCGTCTTTCAGTCCCTGAAGTAACGACTCTCCGAATTTCTTGCCCTCTAACAGTGAATTTCCCACGCCAGTTATAAAGCCACCGGTAAAACCACTTGCGGCTCCTATAACCATTCCCCCCATAAACGTACCCGCTAACGCCGTCCCCGCCAAAGCCGCACCTACCCCATATCCCACACATCCACTTGCTACACCTGCGACAAGACCAATCCCTGCGTATGCCGCAAGTTTCCATCCTGTGGCTCCGGCTTTATATCCACAGTATGTACCAACCGCCGTCCCAACTACGACTCCAACAACTATGCTTACCACTAATGCGGTGGCAATTTCTCCACTGGGATCCACGTATATCAGCGGATTGCCAAGACAGTACAGATACCTGTTGTAGTTCAGCCAGTTGTCTGGCGCCTGAATGAACGGATCCACGCTCAGGAACATTCCAAGCACAGGGTCATACACCCTGCCGCCCATGTCTATCAAGCCAAACGCATCTATATGCTCGTGACCTGTGAAGCCCCTGTTGAGCAGAAACTCCGTCCTGCCGTCCGCCTTTGTCCAGTCTGCCGGGTCGCGTCTCTCTCCCCACGGTGTGTAGGCGTAACGCTCCAGCACATTCCCATTCTTATCCGTCACCGCCACTACGGAGCCTAACCTGTCTCCGTAACAGTAATACAGACTCCACTCGCCGTCTCGCTCCACCATCACCGCTCCGCCACAAAGATAGTGATATTTTTCCGTTTTGCCAAGCGGAGTCACCACTTCCTCATAGTCCGCAAGGTAATATCTTGTGGTCTCGCCGGCTTTTGTCCTAAGCACTGACTTTATTCTGTCCTGATCTGTTCCGTATGTTATGGAATAGCGGTTGTCTCCTTCCTCCATACTCTCCACCTTGCAGAAGTCTGTGTAGGTGATGTTCAAATCTGTTCTGGGTATTACGTCTGGCACTCCGTCTATCCCGCTTACCACATGGGGATGTTCGCTGTTCTTATACTCTATGGCACACTTGCCAAAGGCGCTCCTGTCTTTGTCTATAATGCCGGAACCTTTGCCTGATGCATATATGAGGCGGTTGAACTCATTGTTGTCACCGTTCTTGACGCTTGCAAGCTCACCAGTTCCGGAGTGGTAGCCGTATGTCACCTTCTCACCGTCGGGGTAGGTCATGGAGAAGATTCTGCCCCAGCTGTCATACTCTGACTCTGACACAAATGTGTGCGTCTGTAAATTTTCCGGGTCTGGGTTCACAATAATGCGGCGAACCGTCCTAACCACCTCTCCCATGCTGCCGTAGGTGAGAGCCGTGGCTCCAGAGCCGTCCTTGACGTAAATGAGCCTGCCTCGGCTCATGTCCATTGCTGTGGAGTTTTTGACAATTGCTTATCCCCGATTACAAAGCACACACATTCCGCAACTTAGGTCAACTTTTTTCAGTATAAGATACTCTACTTTCTCTTCTTGAATATAAAGAAAATTTTTATCGATGTAATTATACTCAAAATAAGAATAATATACCAATGATTTAATACTTTTGTAATACTTAAGGGAGCTCCACCCTTAAAATCAAAAGTCGTCATTAATAGCACTGCTAATGAAAACAATACTAAATTTATCAACACAAAAAAACGATGGTCTTCAATATTTTAACTAAATTGTTATTTCTTTTCATACTCTATATATTGTAAGACCTGCCGAAACAAATGTCGTAATTTTGTTTACTGCATCCGCTACTTTCTCAATTTTACTTGCACAGGCACTGCCAATCGCTGAAACTACTTTTTCAGCCCCAGTAGCCAATGTCTTGACATTATTTGCTATTCCGATGACTGGATTTAATAACGCAGCACCTTCCGCCAACGGTTGTACGCTTTTTGCTTCCTGTATTTCAGAATGCATACCAGTAACATCTCGTAGCACATCACCTACCTTGTCATCAAAAGAGCGAGATTCGCATCCGTCCTCATCTATCAATACCACGGGATTTCCATGGCAATACACATACGGACTCACACCCGGATATTTCTCTGCAAGGGGATCTACGCCAAGCCATAGGGCAGTGGTGGGGTCATAGTAGCGGGCACCGTAATAGTATAGTCCAGTTTCCGCATCAAGTTCCTTTCCGTTGTGCTTCGCACGAAGACAGGCTTCGGCTCGGCATAATCCAAGCATGGCTTGATTCTGCTCTCTCCTCACACTGTCATTAAACTTGTACGGTGTAACGTTCCTTTCTTCTATAAACGTCTCTCCGTACGGGGTGTAAGCTAAGTATTGGGCTACATTGCCGTTGCGGTCTGTTATGTGTGTTGCATGTTCACTTAAAACTACTTATCATCATTATCGTGACGTGCACAATAACGAAGGTAATGCACAATAAAACTAATTATCCATCCACAAACAATAATGTACCAAAAATCTAAAATATGATGTAAGGAATAACCGTCCACGATTAGAATAATAATAGCAATAATTGTAGTTAAAATAAAACTACAAATGATATACAATATCTTCTTATTCCTTCTTGAAATACCCATCATATATTGTTTTTATAAACGATACACCATTGCCAATTAAATTTATATCATCAGCATCAGCAACATCAGCAACTTTTTCCGCCTTATTCATAATTTTCAATGCACTTGCCGTCCCAAATGTAGCCAAATCAACTGCAGCTAGCACTTTATCTGTTGTTGAGACTGGCTCTCCAAATAAATTTTTATCAGAGCACAATGTAACCACATCGTTAATAAGTCCAGTGCCAGTAAACACCGTCAATGCTTCCGCCCACGGTTGTATGCTTTTTGCTTCCTGTATTTCAGAATGCATACCAGTAACATCCCGTAGCACATCACCTACTTTGTCATCAAAAGAGCGAGATTCGCATCCGTCCTCATCTATCAATACCACGGGATTTCCCATACAATATACATACGGACTCACACATGGGTATTTTTCTGCAAGTGGATCTACGCCAAGCCATAGGGCAGTGGTGGGGTCGTAGTAGCGGGCTCCGTAATAATATAGTCCTGTCTCTTCATCAAGTTCCTTTCCGTTGTGCTTCGCACGAAGACAGGCTTCGGCTCGGCATAATCCAAGCATGGCTTGATTCTGCTCTCGCCTTGCACTATCATTGAACTTGTACGGGGTAACGTTGCGTTCTTCAATGAATGTCTCTCCGTACGGGGTGTAGGCTAAGTATTGGGCTATATCGCCACTTTGGTCTGTTGTGTATGTTGCATTGTACATCTAAAACTACTTTTCATCGTTATTGTGACGTGCACAATAACGAAGGTAAAATATAATAGTACCAATCAAACCTGCAGATAGTATTAAAACCGCATTGTCAAGCAAATAGGCAAAAGAAATCACATGCTCTTCTATATAATTAATTAAAATTAAACCAATAGAACCAATTATAATCATTTCTATAAAAATCATTATAAAATGTATAAAATCATTTTTCATAGCCGTCTCTTAATGTTTTTATAAAAGAAATCACATTGTTTCCTATATTTAAATTATCAGCCACATTCGCAACTTTTTCCACCTTGTTCATAAATTTCAATGTGCTTGCCGTCCCAAATGTAGCCAAATCAACTGCTGCCAGCACTTTATCTGTTGTTGAGACTGGCTCTCCAAATAAATTTTTATCAGAGCACAATGTAACCACATCGTTAATAAGTCCGGCGCCAGTAAACACCGTCAATGCTTCCGCCAACGGTTGTACGCTTTTTGCTTCCTGTATTTCAGAATGCATACCAGTAACATCTCGTAGCACATCACCTACCTTGTCATCAAAAGAGCGAGATTCGCATCCGTCCTCATCTATCAATACCACGGGATTTCCCATACAATACACATACGGACTCACATCCGGATATTTCTCTGCAAGGGGGTCAACGCCAAGCCACAATGCCGCACTTGGGTCATAGTACCTTGCACCGTAATAGTAGAATCCTGTCTCTTGGTCAAGTTCCTTTCCGTTGTGCTTCGCACGAAGACAGGCTTTGGCTCGGCATAATCCAAGCATGGCTTGATTCTGCTCTCGCCTTGCACTGTCATTAAACTTGTACGGTGTAACGTTGCGTTCCTCTATGAAGGTCTCTCCGTACGGGGTGTAGGCTAAGTATTGGGCTACATCGCCACTTTGGTCTGTTGTGTATGTTGCATTGTACATCTAAAACTACTTTTCATCGTTATTGTGACGTGCACAATAACGAAGGTAATAAACGACAATAGCTACAAAACCAACAATCAACAAAATAGGCAAAAAGTCGATTAACTCTTTAAACGACATTGGTGGCTTGTTGTAAAAGTTTAAGGTTATTAGTCCAACAGAAGCAACAGATATCCCGATAACATATAAAAAGAACAATTTAGCAAAGAACTTTTTTTTATTTTTCATAACCGTTTTTTATTGTTTTTCCTGCAGTTAAAATGTTGTTCACTAAATTTATATCATCAGCCACATTCGCAACTTTTTCCGCCTTATTCATAATTTTCAATGCACTTGCTGTTCCAAATGTAGCCAAATCAATTGCCGATAGCACTTTGTCTGCTGTTGAGACTGGCTCTCCAAATAAATTTTTATCAGAGCACAATGTAATCGCATCATTAATAAGTCCAACACCAGTAAACACAGTCAACGCTTCCGCCCACGGTTGTATGCTTTTTGCTTCCTGTATTTCAGAATGCATACCAGTAACATCCCGTAGCACATCACCTACCTTGTCATCAAAAGAGCGAGAGTTATTAGAAATATAATTATTAAATAACCTTATTTGTTCTTTTGTCATACATATATCAAACTCAAATTTTTCCCCACTGGGATCCACGTATATCAGCGGATTGCCAAGACAGTACAGATACCTGTTGTAGTTCCGTTAGCCAAACGCATCTATATGCTCGTGACCTATGTGCGAATATTACAGCTGTTTAATAAACCTTATTTGTTTACGCTCGCCATTAAGTAAAAAAGTAGCATAAATGATCTCTCCATTAATCGTAAACAGCGTATCTTTGTAGAACTCAGCATTTTTGCTTTTCTCCTGGATTCTCTCAACTCGAATGCAAATGTCATCAACTTTCTTATACTTGAAATAAAGAAAGTTCACAGAGTCTTTTCCTATATAACCCGTACTGTCATCGTCGAACACTAAATAAGAATTCTCCAATGTGCAAATTTTGTATTCCTCCCTATATGCGGTAAGTGTTATCCAATAGATACTGTCTCCTTCACAAATATCTTGTTCAAAAATATATTTTTTAGGAAAGTCTGAGACCTTTTTGGCGGCACACGAATTAAGTGTCCATGCCAATATTAGCACCACAAACACTCTAAACAACACTTTACTCATCTATCTCATTTTTTTGATTACCATTCACACAGAAATACAAAGGGATTCCATGGTATATGAGCATCTGTATGTTTCATCTCTGATTTTTTTAAATGTAAAATGGACAATCTTCTCTCATAAGATGACTTGGACTTAAACAAATTCACCCTCCAAGGAACACCTTCTGAATCAGAAACATTCTGTTCAATAATGTAATAGGCTTTTTCTGGTGATTGATGTGTTAAGTCTCCATTATGACATTCTAATAGTAAATAACTATCATTCCAATAAATATTTTCAACTTGATATTCATTTATACCCTCAAAATCATCCGTACGTCGGTAATATACATAAGAACGGTTGCTTCCATCAGTTTGAATAAGATAAAAATTTGTATCACCGATTCTTTTGATTGGCTCATGATTCCCTAAGACAACGATTATAATGGTAAGAATACTGAAAAATATTAGTATAAATAATATTATTTTCTTGATTGCCATATATAAAATTGATATGTATTTCCAAATTCCTTGGTTTCTGATCTTCTATGATTTGAAACACCTGGCAAATGATAAAAAAAAGAGGTGCAACTTTTGGAGTCTGTAACAACATTATTAATCATTGTGCCATCCTTACTTGAATATCCGTCATAACGGTATGTTCCTATAAACTGCATCGGACTTGATAACGAAGCTTGCCATGGATAAAACGAATTCCTTTTTACATTAGTTATTTTGCCAAATTCACCACGTTCCTTTATAATTTGCTGACTATTAATGACAGTGTTTTCTTGTTTTAAAGCTTCTGTATATGGGTGGTTAGGTAAAATCACTGAAAATTCCGGACCAACACCATCAACAAATTCATCAAAGAAATCCCATCCTCTTTCACTGGATTTAATTAAGCCACCTTTATCTCTTGGAGCAATATCAAATGTAAAACCATCACTGTAAATGCTCTCTATTTTTAGGTCGCTCAAAATATCATCAATATGTCCCTCAAATTCACCTAAAACAGAACCTTTCTCCCCAATATATGAATAACCATTGTGTGATGCATTACCCTCAAACCATGTATAATACCCAGTTTTATTATTTTGATACCATTCCTCCCCACTCGGGTCCACGTATATCAGCGGATTGCCAAGACAGTACAGATACCTGTTGTAGTTCAGCCAGTTGTCTGGCGCCTGAATGAACGGATCCACGCTCAGGAACATTCCAAGCACAGGGTCATACACCCTGCCGCCCATGTCTATCAAGCCAAACGCATCTATATGCTCGTGACCTGTGAAGCCCCTGTTGAGCAGAAACTCCGTCCTGCCGTCCGCCTTTGTCCAGTCTGCCGGGTCGCGTCTCTCTCCCCACGGTGTGTAGGCGTAACGCTCCAGCACATTCCCATTCTTATCCGTCACCGCCACAACGGAGCCTAACCTGTCTCCGTAACAGTAATACAGACTCCACTCACCGTCTCTCTCCACCATCACCGCTCCGCCACAAAGGTAGTGATATTTTTCCGTTTTGCCAAGCGGAGTCACCACTTCCTCATAATCCGCAAGGTAATATCTTGTGGTCTCTCCGGACTTTGTCCTAAGCACTGACTTTATTCTGTCCTGGTCTGTCCCATACGTTATGGAATAACGGTTGTCTCCCTCCTCCATACTCTCCACCTTGCAGAAGTCTGTGTAGGTGATGTTCAAATCAGTCCTGGGTATTACGTCTGGCACTCCGTCTATCCCGCTTACCGCATGGGGATGTTCGCTGTTCTTATACTCTATGGCACACTTGCCAAAGGCACTCCTGTCTGTTATATTGTTATTGCCGTCATACTTTAGGGTGTTGGTCTGTATAGGAGTGCCACCGTTAAGTGTGAATATGGGCCAGCTGGTGAGCCTGTTCTGATTGTCATAATAGTATTCCTGCCTGAATCCCGCTATCTTGTCTGAAACAGAATATGGTAGATTGTTGTTCTTTCTGTATGCATACTGTAGGTTTAGGACTCCGTCCGCCTCTATATCCGTAAGGTTGTCCTTGCCGTCGTATGTGTAATTTGTCTTTTTGCCGTTCCTGCTCTCCGTCAGCACCCTGCCTTTGGCATCTGACGACAGCACGCTATAGATGTAGTTCCCCTTATTATCGGTCTGCGACGTAAGAAATCCATAGTCATCATAACGGTTGGTGACGGAATACCCTGTTGGGAATGTCTCCTCTCTGACTCGTCCGAAACGGTCATAACTTACAGAGTGCTTGAACTCCCTGCCCTCTATTTTCTCTGTGGTTGACACAATGCGGTCATAATCGTCATATTCATACCTGACGGAATGCGTGCCACCTAATTCTTTCTTTTGCAGACGGTTATTGCCGTCGTATGTATATCTTATTATATCTCCGTTTATGTTGGTTTGCACCAGTTGGCACTTGTCATTGTAGGTGTATGTGGTCCTCACCTTGCGACCTTCTGCTATCTCTCTCTCTGATGATGTTATGTCTCCAAAAGAATTGTAGGTCTCCTTAACCGTGCCACCATCCGGATCTATAAGCTTTGTTCTCCTGCCCTGATTGTCATATTCCAAACTTACGGTTGCCCCGCCGTCTGGCGTGGCTGATTTTACAAGACCAGTTGGATAGTATTCATATTTGACTGATTTGCCGTTGGTTGCAACAGACTCTTTCCAACCCTCGGCACTGAGTGTTACCGTAGTAGTGCCTGTGGGAGTTGTGGTAGTGGTGGAAAGCCCGTCATAACTTATTTTTGTCTCTCCAGTAGGCGTTGAGATCTTTACAGGACGCCGATAGGCATCGTATGTATATTCCTTCTGCCATTTCTCTGCTGAGGTTGAGAATGTGGGTTCAGACACCCTCTTCACGGTGCCTGTTTCATATTCGGGAAAATTCCATCCTCTTATTGTCATATACGGAGACTCTACATTATATTCCGTAAACACAGAAATAAGTCTGCCCCCAAATCCGTATTCCTGACTGCAAACCAGTCTGCCGTCTGATGTGTACCATTTGTATGTGGGGGACTTTCCAGATGTCTCAGAGTACTCATAATACGCCGCTCCCATCGGATTGTCTTTTTCAGCCCATAGCAAAGAGCACACGTTCCTTGTCCCATCTGAGAATTTAGTCTCCACACGTCTGCCGAGCCTGTCGTATGAGTGTGATGTGGTGCGACCATAATGGTCTGTCTCGGAAAAGAGCGTTCCGTTACCCTCGTGCCACTTATAGGTAGTGGTCTCTCCATTTATGTTTGTCTTTGACGCTATGTACCTTCCGCATGGAACGTATGTTGTTTTTTCAACACGCTCCTGTCCGTCTGCGGTGTGCTTGATTGTCTGAGCATGACCGAATACATCATAATCAGTGTATGTAGTGCGTACATTCCCGTCATCGTCAGATATGATATTTCCTTTCAGATCATAACCGATAACCCTGTTATCAACTTTGTCTTTTCCTTTGTAAGTCCTTGTTATTTGTATCCGTTCCGGTTTTGACGTCCAATCATTGTAATATTCAAAATAGTCTTCTGTGATGGTTAAATCACCTTGTTTCACAACCTTTTTCTGAACGTTCCCGTATCCGTCGTATGCCGGGTATCGGGTCTCTGTCTTTATTCCGCTCAAATAATCTGTCTCCACTATCTTTTTTGGCAAAAAAGAATATCCACCATATTTTCCTGCCCTGTTGTGATCCAATGTATAATCCTCATAATAGGTTTCCTTTATAAGTTTGCCTCCTTGGGTAACGATCTGTTTTCTTGGAAACATAAATTTGTAGGAACTGTTAAGTTCGTTCTCCGTTTTAGTGGTTGTGCCTGTGGTGTTGTTTGTAACGCTTGTGGTTAGATATCCAAGAAAACCTTTGCCACTCTTGTCAAACTGCGCTTTCTCATACTTATAATCGTATGAGCTTATCCTACACGTTTCTGTAGTTAATAACGCTGAAGTTACAACATCCCACTGACATCTTGAAAGTGTAGTTACATCACCCAAATACTCTCCAGTGGGATGGTATAAAGGCTTGTCGTTGGTGCTATTCACCATCTTTCCATACGTTAATATTAACCTTTTTTCCATTCCATCTGTTGCGGATACAATTTTGTTATATCCGTCGGAATTTGAAAATGAATGCAGTGTCAAATCAGTAATATTCGTCTTATTAAACCAATTACCACCACTAACATATAGTTCTTTGTTTTTGTCTTTTATAAAACCAGATGCTTCAACACCCCATAAATCTGCACCATTTTCAAACTGAAGCACCTCTTCAAAATTTACTCCTGTTGAAATTAAGACTCTACCATATTGCTTCCCAATTGTATACCATGGTTCTCGATAACATTCCATATAGCCCATTTCATGCATTGGACCATAAAAATATTCATACTTAGTTATTAGATCACTTCTGCCATCGCCATTAATATCCGCAACAAAAACACTTTCATATTCATATCTTGAGGAGGAAAGTGGCAACGAATTTTCTAATTTAACAAATCCCTTTCCATTTGAGAAATACATAGCCCATCTATCTTTGTGAACTAAAAAATCTGTATTCCCATCTCCGTTAAAATCACCTTGATAAATGTTTTCAGATGAACCAAAATCATATTTCGTACCATTTATTATGGGCTGAAATTTTCTGTTTTTTTCCTCATATACATACGTTTCTCCACTTGTTGTAACAATGGTCAGTTCTGATTTCCCATTACCGTTTATATCTGTGACAAATATCTTGCTATTTGGAGGAAAATGCGGTATGTTATCTATTGCAGGAGCATCAGCGGATTGGTAAAAAGAAATCTCATCTGTATTCTTTATGGGAATTATTTGAACAGTCATATTTCCATAGAAATCACCCATAATAGGAGATATATGGTCTTTTGCACCTGTATGCTTTATCTCTTTATACAGTTTTTTCTCTTCACAATACTTATTCTGCTTGTTCCATTTTATCTGATCCAACTGAATCCTCCCCTCTTTACTGAACGCAACATATAATTCGTCCGACCCATCATTGTCATTATCAGAAAAATATGAAGTTGGTTTATCAGAAGAAATTGAATTATACACAACATTATATTTAGAACCTATATTGTGTAATAACACATATTGATATTTCTTCCAGCAATTATCCTCATAAAAAACAACTAATAAATCTGATAATCCGTCTCCATCAATATCCCCGGACATAGATGAACACACCTCGCCATTTTGACACTCAAATACACCTCCATCACACGTAATATCAGTTGATTTTATCGGAGTGTATTTACCCCCTTTACGTTTTACCGGCATTCTTAGCAAACCCTCATTAGTATATTTATACTCGTTCTTCTGCCATTTAAACTTGGTGCTTCCTATTTTAACTCCGTTCTTCTGGAAACCTATCTCTGTTATGTAGTTCTTGTTTTCTGATGTGGTGTAGTTTATTGAATACACCCCCTTCTCTGAACCTCCGTTAATTACATGGACTGATGACAGGCACTTGTCTATGCTGACCTTTTGCCCGCTGACGTATTTGGGGACAGGCTTAGAGATTGGCTGATCATAACGGAAACTAATAATAGTCTCAAATCCAACTCCAGTACCTGTATTTTTCCCATAAACAATTTCTGCGAGGTAGTTGTTTGAATATTTATAGACTATCTTATTGCCGTTTGAATCCTCTATCTTGGTCAGATGCCAGGCAAGATTATAAATATGGTCTCCAGCTTTACGTAAAATATAGTACCCTGAAATATCCCCGTCCACACTGCCGTATGTCATTATCAGTCCCTCCTTGGTATAAACCTTAAAAAATTTTGGTCCCCATGGCTGGATGTCATACGCCACTATCCTGCAAAAATTGTCTGACTCAGTTTTGTATAATGTTTCACCGTAATAATTCTCCTCATATTTGAGCAAACGTTGCCCATCAAGGGCAAGGGCATCATCAGAGGTGAATGATATGCTCTCTGCCGTACCGTCAAAATAATGGTTCTTGTTTACCCTTACAATAGATGAAAGACCACCTATTGACCAGCCCCAGCCCATTATCCCGTCTCCAGCCTGACTGTTATATACAAGTGATATTTTGGGCTCCATTCCGTTTATTCCCACCGGACATTCTATTGGAATGTTGTATTGTGCCGCTCCGCTTTCTGTAACGGAATACTCGTATGGAATGGAACCGACCGCATAACCGCTATTGTCATCGTTCAGTGTCTCATCTGGATTTTTTGTCTGTCCGTGCGTGGGCGCAAATAACAGACCCTGATCAATCTTACCCGTAAAATCATAACCTGTCCCCGCCTTAAATGTGAATCCTGGCTTCAGACTAATCTTGTGCTGGGCGGTGATGTGAGTACATGAGACATCGGGGGTCTTATTTATTGTTATATCTTTTGCGCTGGTTACACACTGACCTTTATTTTCTATAGGTGCAAAAACTGGTTCAATTGCAACTGGTATATCACATGAGAAAACACTTACCGGCAATAGCCCCGACAGAATACTTATTATAATACCTTTCCTTATCATCTCTTTATTACCTTTACTGTTTTTTCCTGTTCCGCTGTTCTTATTACTACTATATATTGACCTTTTACTTGATTACGGATGTCAATTTTAGCGATCTCAACATCATATATTGCATGAAAAACATCACTTCCATTCACTGAATAAATATCCATCTCCCATTCTGTAGATTCACTGTTCCTGACACTTATGGTGTATTCACCATCGGATATTGTAGGTGAGACCTCAATATCAATAACACTTGACGGAATATTGGATTCAGCAGAATCTTTTTTACATATACCTAATTTAGTGATTGGCTCTGTTTTAAACTCTTCTGGTTGTGAATCATCTCCTTCTATTCTCCTGAATATTCTGTTGCCCGCCTTATCGTATCCAAAGGCAACTTTCATTGTATTCCCGCTTGTTGTTTCAACTGGTTTTGAACTGCTTTCAGGAAGCGTTACCGCCGTAACTGAGCATACCACACTCAACAGTATGGCTGTAATAATCTGTCTTTTCATATTATGTTATTTGGTGTTGAGTTGCTTTTTTAGGTTGTCTATCTCCTTCTGCTGTTGGATGATGTATAGCGTCAACTCCTCTATCTTCTTAAGCAATGTATTCTGCATCTCTCCTACAGATATACCTTTCTCACCCACCTCTTGTGCGGAAGGAACGTCAGGCAGGTGCTTGTTCTCTTTTACATAGCCACTCACCTCTGAAAGCGGACGCAGTTTGTATTCTTCATCAAAAACATAGTCGGCTAACGGACCCTGCAAATCAATACGCACCTCCTTGGCGTGAACTGTGCCGTTTACGGTAAGACGCTCATCGGGGTGGATTGTTCCTATGCCAACGTTTTGGTTGTTATGAATGGCGAATGCAGGATTTGTGAAATCCTCTTCTTTATACGTACCCTTTCCGATGGCAAATATACAAGTGCCGTAAACCATTCCTATTGACCACGAATAACGCCCATTGTTAATCATATTAATATACTGACCCGACTTGTCCTTTGGCTTGCACAATATTATATTTCCGTGATACGCCTCATCTGACACCGCACCCTCAGATGGGATTGAAAGGCTTCTATTAATAAGCATAGGCTTAGACGATTTCAACCTGCCATCTTCATATTTGAGAGATACATTGTTATCATTTCTCAAATACAAAACGTCATTGACACGGAATTTATCAGTTATTAATATATCTGAACTACTGTAGAGTCTGGCGTTATAATCCTTGTCTGACGGATTCTGCTCATGAAAATCAATGTATTTACCTATCTCCATAACTCCATCTGAGGAAATTTTAGGAGTGACACCAAAATACGTTCCTTGTGCCTTAACTGGCAAAACAGTGCATACAAGTAATGCAAAAATTAGTTTTTTCATAATGTTATAGTTTTTTGATAAATGTCCGAATTAAAAAAAGGCTGGAAAGACTCCCTGTACTAACAAGGGAAGACTTTCCAGCCCCATTGAATAAGAAAAGACACAGTCGCATCCTTTATGGGCGACTGTAAGGCTATTAACACCTAATTGTGTGTGTGTGTGTGTGTGTGTGTGTGTGTGTGTGTGTGTGTGTGTTTATCATAATTTTTTTAATTACCAAATTTTTTTGCCGTTTTTAATAACTTTTTGCCTAAATATTTAACGTTTCCATATATCATTACGAAAACGGCTGGCAAAGGTAATAAAAAAAATTTACAATCCCAAACACTCTCCTATAAGCACTACCTTTATTCTGCCTGGAAAATGGCAGAGACGGGTGCGTACAAAACTGCAACAGATGCTATCTTTTGATTTACAATCAGTGCATACGCCATTAACCTTACACGGAGTCTGTATTGGGAAACGTTGTGCGTTAATAGGTGCGGCAGTACTGCGTACACGTGCTATGGCTTCTTCTATAGATGCCGTAACCTTGTTCATTCCACATGCCACAATAACTTGCTTGGGACCAAATGTAAGTGCCGCCACACGATTACCATTGGCATCAATGTTAAACAGTTCCCCATCAATGGTAATGGCATTGGTTCCCGTTAGAAAAGTATCGGCAAGCAGTGCCTGACGCATCATCTCCACCTTTTTAGCACGGTCAGTCTCGTTATCCCGGTCAATAACTTTACGGCTTTTTCTAACCTCATCAATAACCCCGATGGCTTCCATTGTCATACTACCGCCCCAAGCCACCACATCATCAGAGGGGATAAGTTCCATAATTTTTTTCAGAGTCTCAGCCTTAGTGGCACAATAATAAGCGTCAAAATAACGATTTTTAAGATTCTTGACTATAACTTCAGCCAACTTGGCATTGCGGATTTGAAATGGTGTTTCCATAAATTTAATTTTGATAACGATTAGATTACAAAATTAAAAAAAATTATGCTTATATTTGCCATAATAAATTAAATAATTATGATAGGAAAAGAGATTATTGACAGAATCTGCTTTATAGAGATGCAGGATTCTGCCCATCTAAACTGCCTTAGCGAGCAGTTATGTACAGAGATGACAGAGGCACTTGACTATGCGTATAACTCTGAATGTGTAGGTGTGGTAATAAAGGCTCAGATAAACCATGGAGTATGGAGTGCCGGTCATAATATAAAGGAGTTACCCACAGACGGTCATGACCCTCTTGCCTTTAATGTCCCGATGGAGAAATTATTACGCAAGGTTCAAGATGTGCCAATCCCTGTAGTGGCTTACGTTGAAGGAACTGTTTGGGGTGGTGCCTGTGACCTATGTCTGTCATGCGATATGATAGTGTCTGTTGATACAGCCACATTTGCAATCACACCAGCAAAGATAGGCATACCTTACAATGCATCAGGCATTATGCACTTTATAAATCAATTAGGTATAAATAAGGCTCGCGAGATGTTCTTCACAGCACAGCCTATTCAGGCATCAGATGCACTGAACGTCGGTCTTTTGAATGCCATTGCACCTATCGATGAGCTTCCAAAAGTGCTTGAAGAGAGATTCCTTAACCCGTTCCGCCGCAACTCAATAATGTCTATGAGTGCCATAAAACGCCAATTCAGAGTTTTGGCACGTGCCTCAAGCCTAATCTCATCTGAAGGATTTGAGAGGATAGATGCTTACAGGGAAAAGGTATATAGAGGACAGGATTATGTGGAAGGAATAAAATCATTCCTTGAGAAACGTCCTGCGGAATATACAGGCAAAGCATCCGACTTGGATAAGGAGTAAACTATCTACTCCTGTCCGCTACGTAATTAACATACTCTTTAAGAGCCCTTGTATATGGGGTATTGGAAAAAGCGTCAATCATTTCCAATGCCCTTTTTTGTAGATGGTGCAACCTGCCATTGGCATACTCTATACCACCTTTCTCCTTTGCTATAGTCTGCAAAAAGCCTACATCAAACTCATCAAGGGCAGATAAAATGGCTGATTTTGTTGCGGTATCAGCATTATTATAGACATAAATGAGAGGCAGTGTTATTTTACCTTCAAGCAAATCCTTCCCCGATGGCTTCCCTGTTTCAGATGAAGGAGTATAGTCAAAAATATCATCCTTTATCTGAAAACACAAACCTATAATCTCACCCAGCGATGCCATCTTCAGCTCTTTCTCTATATCAATATTATTGGAAGATATGGCACCTATCTTGGCACATGCGGCAAAAAGAGCCGCAGTCTTGTTCTTTATCACATTAAAATAAGCGTTCTCATCAAAAAGTCTGCCTTGCGTATTCTCCATCTGGAAGAATTCTCCCTCAGAAAGTTGCTTGCCTAATGCAGACAATGTTTTGATAACTGCAATATTATCCGTATTTGCAGCCTCAATAAGAGCAGTTGACAGAATATAATCGCCACCCAAGATGGCTATCTTATTGTTAAACTTTGCCTTGGCGGACAGCATACCGCGTCTCTCATCGCTATCATCTACAACATCATCGTGAACAAGACTTGCAGAATGCAGCAACTCAAGAGCAACTGCGGCATTTATTGTAGTCTGAGTTATACCACCGCAAATACCTGCACTAAGTAATACAAGAAGTGGCCTCATCTGTTTGCCTTTAGTTTGCTTTATATGCTCCATCATAAGACCCAATGTGGGATTTACAGAGCTTAACATTTCATCGTATGTGCTTTGAAAAAGCAGATATGAATCCTGAATAGGCTGTTTTATTGCAGAAAGAGTACTCATAATTATATTTTTATCACAAATTTAATTCATATACCTTCTTTGAGAATCAAGCTTTACAAATGTAAACAGTAATATTGTAAAGGCAATCATAGACGAACCTCCGTAACTGAAAAACGGCAAAGGAATACCGATTACAGGTAAAAGACCTATCACCATTCCTATATTTATACAGAAATGGAAAAAGAATATCGACGCTACTGAGTAACCATATATCCTGCTGAATGCAGTCCGCTGCCTCTCTGCCATAATAACCAAGCGACAAATAAATGCCACATAGAGCAATATAACAAAAGTGGTGCCCACAAATCCAGCCTCTTCGCCTATAGTACAGAAAATAAAGTCTGTGTCCTGCTCCGGTACATAATTAAGTTTCGTCTGGGTTCCGTTTAAAAATCCCTTTCCTATCAAGCCGCCTGAACCAATCGCTATCTGTGCCTGACGTACATTGTAGCCGGCACCTTGCGGGTCATCCTCAAGCCCCATCACCACCTTGATTCTTATCTGTTGATGAGGTTGAAGCACCTTATTAAACGCATAATCTGCGGCAAAACACAAGAATGCAGTACATATAAAAAACATTATGACCCTCAAGTGTACCTTACTTCTCCTTATAACTGCAAAAACAAGAAACAGAAGAGCACTTGCACCAAATGAGATTTCAGACACCAAGGTATAGGAAATAAATTCACCATTCAACCACTTTACAATCAATCCCGATACCCATATTACTGCATTGGTGATAATATATGTCTTGAATAAAGTTATATCTTTTGAATAGTGGAAAATCAGGAAAACACCCACTAACATAGCAATTAGGAACACTAACATATATCCGTAGTGCTCATCAATTACCGTATCGGGTGATACAGGCATATTGTTAAATTTAATCACAAGTACGAAAAACAAGATAGCCAATGCCCCGTAAATAAGAAAATCACCATTAAGCCCCTCTCTAAAAAGCACCAATATAAACACCGCAAAAACCAATGCAGAACCAGTCTCCTGCTGTGCCACAATAATAAGCATCGGTAAGCCGATTATCACCGCTGTCAGTAAAAAGTTTTTAGTTCTTTTTATATCATAACCGTATGAACTCATATATTTTGCAAGGCATAAAGCAGTGGCATATTTTGCAAGTTCAGCAGGCTGGAACCTAAATCCGCCTATCTGTATCCAAGAATGAGAACCTTTGACCTCTGGTGCAATGAATATGGTAAGTATCAGCAGTCCTATCATAAACACATACAACGGTATTGCTATTGAATCGTAGAATCTGGTGTCTATAGCCAATGCAAAAACAGCAAATACTATTGCTATTGAAATCCATATAACCTGTTGACCATACCGCATACTTATATCAAATATCTTTTCATGTTCATAATCATAACAAGCCGCATATATAGTGAGCCAACCTGAAATGACCATAATAAACCACATTATTACGGTTATCCAATCAATTTGTTTCAGTATGTTCTGATTATCTCTCATATCAGTCCTCTATCAATTTACCGTTAAGTATTCTATCTTCAAGCCATTTTCTGTTGTCTGGTATATATCCCTTCAAATATTTTTCTATCATTAATGAGGCAATAGGCACAGCCCATGTGGCACCAAAACCTGCATTCTCCACATATACGGCAATCGCTATCTTAGGGTTATCCATCGGGGCAAATGCCATAAAAATAGAGTGGTCCTTACCATGGGGGTTCTGAGCGGTTCCTGTTTTTCCACAGAACTGAACACTATCAATTTTTCCGATATGTGCGGTCCCCTGCATTACAGCACCAAGCATTCCTTGCTGAACAACCCCAAAATAAACAGAATCCACAAGTGTCTTGTGCTTTGTAAGGAATTTCTCATCAATCTGACCGCCTTTAACCCCTTTTAGAATATGAGGAGTATAATACCAACCCTTATTTGCAATGGTGGCGGCAAGATTGGCAATCTGAACAGGTGTACATAATATCTCCCCTTGTCCTATTGAAATGGATATTACAGTGGATGAGTGCCATCTGTCCGCTCCATAATATCTATCGTAGAATTTACGTGACGGAATGCTACCCCCCTTCTCATTAGTACAGTCAACTCCAAGTTTGCTGTTAAACCCAAAGGAGCATACATCATTGAACCAAGCATCGTATGCATCTCCCGTAGAACCATATTTTTTTGCATTTACATCAAGCAACGCCCTCAATGCCCAACAATAATAAGCATTACAAGAGTTGGCTATTGATTGAGGAAGGTTTAACGGAGAGGCGTGAGAGTGACAACCCAATTTATGCTTACCACCGTAAGCGTATCCTTTAGAACATGGATATGACGTGTTTCCATTGATAATCCCTTCCTGTTGCATTACAAGAGCCTGAACGGTCTTAAATGTGGAACCGGGTGGATACATAGCCATCATAGGTCTGTCAAACAACGGTTTATGTGAATCATTAAGTAACGCACTATAATTTTTTGAACGCTCTCTGCCAACTAACAATGACGGATTATATGTAGGAGCAGACACTAAGGTAAGAATCTCTCCGGTAGATGGTTCTATTGCTACAATACTACCCATTTTACCGTTCATAAGTGCCTCTCCATACGCCTGTAAGTCTATATCAAGAGACAGTGTAAGGTCTCTCCCCGATACAGGAGGCAAGTCAAGTTCTCCATTAAGGTAATGTCCTTTAATATTTCCATGCACATCACGTAACAGGATTTCATATCCCTTCTCCCCTCGCAACAGATTCTCATACATTTTCTCTATGCCGCTCTGCCCCTTGTAATCTCCTCTACGATAATATGAATCATTGTCTATCTGAGCCTGACTTACCTCCCCGATATACCCTAATGCAAGAGCGGCATGCTCCACTTGGTACTCACGCATGACCCTTTGTTGAATAAATACACCCGGAAAGCGGAACAGTTTCTCTTGAATATGGGCATAATCCTTTGTGCTTAAATTTGATATAAAAACTTGAGGTGTGTAGCTTGAATAACCTGGGTTCTTGCGTCTATCCTTTAAGTCGGCAATCCTGCTGTCAAAATCATCTTCGGTCATATCAAGTATCTTACAGAATTGAATGGTGTCAAACCCTTTCATCTCACGCATCACTATCATTATATCATATACAGGTTGGTTTGATACCACAAGTTTTCCGTTTCTGTCATAAATAAGACCTCTGGACGGGTAAATAACCTGCTTAAGAAAAGCATTGCTATCTGCACGGTCCTTATACGATTGGTCAACAACTTGTAGGTTGAAAAGGTGTATTATGTAGAGAACGGCAACACATATCACTATTACCATGAATATATACTGCCTGTTGCTATAATCTTTTCTATGTATTTGAGAAAAGTGACCCATTCCCTTTTGGTTATTTTCTCTTTATAAGGTAATAAGACAAAATCAGCATCATTGTGATAACGGCATTCACCACAGCCTTTACTATTGCAAACCACGCATCAGTGAATGACCACGACTCCGCAAAAAAGAGTATCAGATGGTGTGCCAATACAAGGGGTAATGAGTATTTGATGAAATTGCCGAATCCTAAATTACTCATTGAGGGCTCCACAGAACCTAATTCATTATGAGGAAGAATAACCTTTATCCAATAATCACGTACAAACGCAAGAAGCACTGTTGACGCTATGTGAACACCTGGGGTACAACTGAAAATATCAATCAGCAAGCCCATAAGAAAAGCAAGCCCCATTGCTCCGTAACAGTTAAATCCGATAGGCAGAGCAATAAAGAAAAGTACGTACACATACGGACATATAAATCCAAAATAATCAATATTACCGAATAGTACCGCTTGAAGTAGCACTAAAACAATAAACATTACAGTATATCTAATGACTCTGTCCATTTGCAGTAATATTTTCATTAAGTTGTTTTAGTTCTTTCTGCTCACTGAAATTAACCACATCAACGTATGAGATTGTATAAAAAGATGTATTCAATTTCACTTTTATGTAATAGAAACTGTCTGAATCCTTGAGTTCAACCTCTTCCACCACACCTACAGGCACACCCTCTGGAAATATATATGAAAAACCACTTGTATAAACCTTTTCCCCCTTGTTAACGATTACGTGTCTTGGTATCTCCTCTAATTGTGCATAAGATGGGTCAAATCCATGCCATATAAGAGAACCCAATGTTTTGGAACTGTCAAGTCTGCAACTTATTTTTGATTCCGAATTAATAATAGGAAGTACAACGCTGAAATGCCTTGATGCTGTAACAACTATACCAACCACACCTTCACTGCAAACAACCCCCATATCGGGTTTAATGCCATCATCAGTCCCCTTGTCAAGAGTCACATAATTGTCCAATTTATTAACTGAACTTCCAATAACTTTTGCCGGTATATAACTTATGTTGAAACCTGAATCTGATTTTGCATTGGGGATACTGTCATTATATAATGACAGTCTCTTCCTTAAAATCTCAATCTCGTTTTTCAAGTTGCTGTTTTCTAACGCAAGTTTATTATTTATGGTGCCCAACGAGAAATACGATGTGACTGCACTTGTAACTTCAAACACACCGCCAGCCACTACATTAGCAGTACTGGTAATGGCGTAATTATGATAACGGCTCCGCTGTACCATTAAAACCACTGCCACTGTCTCCAATAAAACAAACAGCAGCAGCGGTGCAATCTTTATCAAAATCTTGATAAGATTTCTCATTATCTCATCAAGAAAGAATAATTATCCACATTTTTAAGGGCGAGACCGGTTCCTCTTGCAACTGCATGAAGAGGATCTTCTGCAATATGGAACGGAATATTGACCTTATCTGTAAAACGTTTGGCAAGTCCTCTCAATAAAGCACCGCCTCCGGCAAGATGAATACCATTACGTACAATATCTGCATATAACTCAGGAGGAGTATGCTCCAGAGCAACAAGGATTGCAGTCTCCATCTTATTGATTGACTTATCCAAACAGTGAGCAATCTCCTGATAAGAGACAGGAACCTCCATAGGTAATGCCGTCATACGGTTTGGTCCATGCACTACATAATCTTCAGGAGCCTCATCATCATCAAGTTCTGTTAATGCAGAACCCACGTTTATTTTGATAAGTTCTGCTGTACGTTCTCCTATCCTTATGTTGTGTATTTGACCCATATATGCTATGATGTCATTTGTAAGCTCGTCTCCCGCAATACGAATAGACTCATTACAAACCAATCCTCCTAAAGAGATAACAGCAATCTCTGTAGTACCACCACCTATATCAACAATCATCTGACCTTCCGGTGCCTCTACGTCAATTCCAATTCCCATAGCAGCTGCCATTGGTTCAAAAATCATATAAACCTCCCTGCCTCCTGCATGCTCTGCTGAATCACGCACGGCACGTATTTCAACCTCTGTACTGCCCGATGGGATACATACCACCATTCTGAGCGAAGGGGCGAACAGATTGTGCTTATGATTAATCATTTTAATCATACCGCGAATCATCTCTTCCGCTGCATAAAAATCTGCAATTACACCATCACGCAACGGACGTACAGTCTTTATATCCTGATGCTCACGTCCCTGCATTTGACGTGCCTTCTCGCCTATTGCCACTAATTTATCTGTCCTGCGGTCAAGAGCCACTATAGACGGCTCGTCCAAAACAATCTTACCATTTTGAATTATTATGGAATTGGCTGTTCCTAAATCCATTGCCAACTCCTGTGTAAATGAAAATAAACCCATATTAAATAATTGAAAGTTGAAAGTTAACTGTTACTAGGAACGAGGGCAGAATTAAGTTTACTTATATTATGCCGAGTGACGAAGTAACATGGTTAAAACTTGTTTTAACAAAGTTAAATAATAATTAGTGCTTGAAATGACGGATGCCGGTAATAACCATCGCCATTCCGTTTTTCTCACAATAATCAAAAGACTCTTGGTCACGTACAGAACCTCCAGGTTGAACAACTGCGGTTATTCCTGCCTTATGTGCAATCTCAACACAATCTGCAAATGGGAAGAATGCATCTGAAGCCATAACAGCCCCGTTCAAATCCATATTAAATGAAGCCGCCTTTTCTATAGCCTGTTTAAGAGCATCAACACGTGAAGTCTGCCCTACACCGCTTGCACACAACTGACCGTTTTTAGCAAGCACTATTGAGTTTGACTTGGAATGCTTAACTATCTTATTTGCAAAAATCATATCCTGCACCTCAATTTCTGTTGCCTGACGTGTGGTAACAGGCTTAAAGTCAGAAGCACCTTCCACGCTACAGTCACGGTCTTGAACCAAAACGCCATTTAGAACTGTACGGAATAATTTTTTGTTTGAGTTGGCTTGTTTCTGAACCAATATTATCCTGTTCTTTTTCTGAGAAAGAACCTCCAGTGCGTCCATATCATAATCAGGTGCAATGATAACCTCAAAGAATATCTTGGTTATCTCATCTGCTGTGGCTTTGTCTATCGGGGCATTGGCTATAAGTACACCGCCAAAAGCGGAAACAGGGTCTCCAGCCAACGCATCTTTCCATGCTTCAACCAGCGTAGGACGAGATGCCACACCACAAGCGTTATTGTGCTTTAAAATGGCAAAAGTAATATCGTCAAAATCACCTATCAGATTAACTGCCGCATCAATATCAAGCAGGTTATTATAAGATATCTCCTTGCCTTGTATCTGTTCAAACATATCCTCAAACTTGCCATAGAAGTATCCTTTTTGATGTGGATTCTCTCCATAACGCAACGTCTTAACACTGTCCATGGCACTGCGGAACGCACTACCTTCGCCTCCATCAAAATAATTGAAAATAGCTGAATCGTAAAGGCTTGACACTCCGAATGCTTCCTTTGCAAAGAATTTACGTTGCTCAAGTGATGATTGAGCCCCGCTCTCATTC
This sequence comes from Paludibacteraceae bacterium, assembly GCA_024399495.1. Taxonomy (GTDB): domain Bacteria; phylum Bacteroidota; class Bacteroidia; order Bacteroidales; family Paludibacteraceae; genus Enterocola. The sequence continues at coordinate 77,057 of JAKSNY010000001.1, read as the reverse complement.
AACATGTCAAGCAACGGAGCGTATTGAGCTTGAGACGCTACAATCACCACATCCTTGTAGTTTTTAGCCGCTGCACGGATAAGGGATATGCCGCCTATGTCTATTTTCTCAATTATGTCGGCCTCCGGAGCACCGCTTTTTACTGTATCCTCAAAAGGATATAAATCAACAATGACAAGGTCAATCTCCGGAATCTCATACTGACTCATTTGGTCCAAATCCTGAGGCATCTCTCTGCGTCCCAGTATGCCACCAAAAACTTTTGGATGAAGCGTTTTTACACGACCTCCTAAAATAGAAGGATAGCCTGTCAGACTTTCAACCGTCTTACACGGAATGCCCAAACTCTCAATAAACGACTGCGTGCCACCTGTAGATAGCAACTGCACACCCTCTTGATGAAGTTTTTTAATAATAATGTCAAGATTCTCTTTGTGGAAAACAGACACTAAAGCATTTTTAATTCTTTTTTGTTCCATATATTACTGTTATTTGCAAATTTCCAAATTTTATGCAAATCTACAAAATAGTTGTAAATGAAACAATTACAACGAATTAAAAATACCATATTGTTAATAAGTTTTTACCCTTTTATATGAAACAAAAGAATAAGGATATGGATTTTTATCATCTTGGGCGAATTCTTCTCGTGAGACCTCCTCCCAAATAGCGGTATCTATATGTGGAAAAAACACATCAGCATCAAAGCGACTGCCTATTTCTGTTATTTCTAAAAAATCTGCATTCGCAATTGCCTGTGCATATATGGACGCTCCCCCTATAACAAAAACCTTATCTGTTGATTTACAAGATGCGAACGCATTATCTAAAGATTCATATACATTACAATTCGCTAATTCAAGACCTTTTTGATGCGATATTACTATATTCCTCCTGTTAGGCAAGGCTCCATTAGGCAGTGAATCGTACGTCTTTCTACCCATAATTACCGTATGACCGGTAGTTAATGCCTTAAAGTGCTTTAAATCTGCCGATAAATGACACAACAGCTGATTATCCTTACCAATTCCGTCATTAAGGTCTTTAGCAACTATTAACGTTATTGTCATAATCCTAATTTATATTAAACAGAAACTTTACCTGCAATGTGGGGATGTGGGTCATATCCTACCAATTCAAAATCCTCAAACTTAAAATCAAAAATGCTTTTTACATCCGGATTTATCTTCATCTGAGGCAATGGTCTTGGCTCTCTTGTCAATTGCAATTTTACCTGCTCCAAATGGTTCTTATATATATGAGCGTCTCCTAATGTATGCACAAAATCTCCCGTCTCCAATCCGCAAACCTGAGCCGTCATTTTAAGCAACAATGCGTATGACGCAATATTGAAAGGCACTCCTAAAAAGATATCCGCACTACGCTGGTACAGTTGCAAGCTAAGTTTTCCGTCTGCAACATAGAACTGGAAGAAAGCATGACAGGGCGGAAGATTCATATTATCCAAATCGCCTACATTCCATGCACTTACAATGATTCTACGTGAATCAGGGTTGTTTTTTATTGTATCAACCGCCTGCTGTATTTGGTCTATTGAACCACCCTTATAATCAGGCCATGAACGCCATTGATAGCCATATATATGTCCTAATGAACCATCGGGGTCAGCCCACTCATTCCAAATCCTGACTCCATTATCTTGAAGATACTTTACGTTAGTGTCTCCGTTAAGGAACCATAACAACTCATAAATGATTGATTTCAAATGTAATTTTTTAGTGGTAAGAAGCGGGAAACCCTCTGCCATTGAAAATCTCATCTGATGACCAAAAACACTTATTGTACCGGTGCCGGTACGGTCTGTTTTCTCAACACCCTCTGTAAGCACTCTGTTTAGTAAATCCAAATATTGTTTCATAATTTCTGATGATACGGTAATACGGTGATGAGGTGATACTAAATCAAATAAACGAATCACCAAATCACCATTAGTACATTTTATACGTTGTCTTTAATACCTTAAATTCTGTTCTACGATTGATTTGGTTTGCCTTTTCCTGCTGTTCTGGAGTAAGGGTTTTGATAAATTCCTCTGTCAACGGAACATTAACCTTTAAGAATCTGTTTTGCCTGACCAACGCCTTATCGGGTTTTACAGGAACTGTCTCTCCATAACCTACAGCAGAGATTCTTTCTTTATCAATACCCTTAAGCAGCAGGTAATCAACCACACTGCCAGCACGCTCTTTAGATAGTTTAAGATTGGACTCATCGCCACCTACATAGTCTGTGTGTGCCCCTATCTCAATGGTTATATTGGGATTATCATTAAGCAACTTGACAAGTCCATCCAACCCTTTGTATGAATCCTCGGTCAATTTTGCAGACCCAAATTCATAGAATATATTATCCATTTTAACTGGCTTGGAAATAGACGTCAAAGTAAAATCAACTTTAAAATTAGCGCTTTTTTCCAAATTTCCAACCTCTAACTCCTGTTTAGAGTTCAAATATCCGCGACATGTGGCAAGCAACAGGTATTTTGCATTAGGAGTTATGTCCTGGATATAGGTACCGTTCTTTTTAGGCCTTATAGTCTCTATAGTCCCGTTGTCTCCTACAAGTTTTATTACTGCGTCACCTAACTCCTCTCCCGATGTGCCCACAACCGCACCTTGTACCGCAAATGTGTGGTGTGGAACCTCAAACTTATATATATGGTCATAATTCTTTCTATCACCTCTGTTTGATGAAAAATAGCCCCAATCGCCATCAGAAGATACTGTTATGCCAAATTCATCACTTTTTGAATTTATAGGTTGCATAAGATTTACAACCTCCCAATCAGGTATTGAGTCTTTTGTCGCAGACTCTGTCTGCTTTGCAGAAAATATATCCAAACCACCAAAACCTTCGTGCCCGTTACTTGAAAAATAAAAAGTGCCATCGGGAGCAAAATAAGGAAACATCTCATCACCTGCAGTATTTATAGTGGGACCCATATTCTGAGGCTTACTCCAACCATCAGTCGTTTTGTGCGTCCGCCAAATATCCTTCCCTCCCAAAGTGCCTTCCATATCACTCACAAAATAGAGCCATTCTCCGTCTTTATCTAATGCCGGGTGTGCTACGGTAATGCTTGAATCTGCCATTATCTTTACCAATTGAGGCTCACTCCAAGTAGCACCTGTACGTTGTGCGGAATAGACTGCGGCACCCAAAGTCTCACCCTTTACAATCTTGCTTAAAGTATAATACATTGTCTGAAAATCTGACGAGAAACATATAGCCCCTTGGTCAAATTCAGTGTTGATATCATCTACAATAGATGGAGTATCCCAAACCCCTTTGACATTTGTTTTTGTTGAATATATTTGATTGTTGCGTTGACCTGTTATATTGCTGTTTTTGTTTTTCTTCTTAGCCCCTTTCGCCACTCTTGTTGAATTAAAATAAAGCACATCATTGCTGGCACTTGCAAAAGTGGGGCAAAAATCAGAATACTTTGAATTGAACACCTTATCTTTTGCCACCACAAAACCTATCGGCTTTTTCCAATCCTCTGTAGCCTTTTTACACGATTCAATCCCATTGTCTATTATATCAGAAGAACCAGACAGTTCAGCCTGCCTCTCATACATTTTCATAGCCTCTTTATACTTGCCGTTTGAACGCAACACCTCTGCATAAAAATAGAACACCAAACTATCCTTATTGCCATATTTGACAGCATTCTTATAAGCCGGTTCAGCCTTGAGATTATTGTCAATAAGGCGATATGCATTACCCATTTTATATGCAACAGAGCCTTTCAATGCCTTCTTTTTTGAAGGCACATTGGGATAAATAGCTTTATACATCTCTGCGGCACGATAATACTCACCCAATGCAAACTTTTTGTCCGCCTTTTGAATCCTCCTGTTCAAGTTGCATGATGTAGAGGCTATTACAATAGCTAAAAGTATAAATAATCTTACTCTCATTTCACTCTCTTGGCAGAGGCAGCCACTAATTTATACCCCTTGCCATGTATATTTATAATTTGTACGGTCTTATCTTTTGCAAACAACTTTCTAAGCTTTGCAATATACACATCCATACTGCGTGCGTTAAAATAGTTATCGTCTATCCAAATTGTTCTTAATGTAATGTTTCGTTCCAATATTTCATTCATGTGCATACAAAGCAGTGATAGCAAATCAGATTCTTTTGTGGTAAGTTTTACAACCTCATCGTCATCAGCAAAAGAGAGTTGCTGTTTTTGAGAATCAAAAGTGTATTTCCCAAATACGTATGTCCCCTTTTCTGATTGACGCTTGATTTTAGCCCTGCGCAACACCGCCTCCATTCTGCACAACAATTCTTCCATACTGAATGGTTTTGTTATATAGTCATCACAACCGTGACGGAAACCGTCAATAATATCATCTTTTAAGTTTTTGGCTGTCAATAAAATAATAGGCACTTCACTGTTAGCGGCCCTTATCTCTGAAGCCAATGTAAGACCGTCCTTCTTAGGCATCATAACATCTAACAAACATATATCGTATTGGTTTTGCGTGAATGCCTCATAACCCGATTCGCCGTCAACACATAAATCTGTATTGAACTCCTTAACTTTAAGATAGTCTCGCAATAGCATACCGAAACTTTCATCGTCTTCACATAGAAGAACATTTATGCTTTTTCCAATCATAATGTAGTTGGTATATTGATTATAAATTTTGTTCCTATTCCTAAGGTACTCTCCAAATCTATAGTGCCTCCATGTTGGGCAATCATTTTTTTAACATACGCCAACCCCAATCCAAATCCCTTGACATTATGAATATTGCCTGTGGGTACTCTTTGAAATTTTTCAAATATCTTGTTTTGATACTCTTTGGGAATGCCTATTCCGTTATCCTCAATGGTTATTGTAAGTGTGTGCTTTCTGTTCTCGTTGTCAAACGTCCCTATTTTCAATTTTATCGGCTCTCCTTGTTTAGAATATTTGACAGCATTGTCCAATAAATTATATATTACGTTTGTAAAGTGAATTTCATCTACATTTGCTATGTGGTTTTTTGCCTCTAAGCTGGTTTTCAACTCCCCCTTGCTACTTGTAACCTTAATTTCAAAATTCTTCACCACTCCCTCTATTATGGCATGGATATCCATTGGCTTGAACTTAAGAATAGACTCCTTGTTTTCCAATAATGATATCTGCAGTACCTTTTCAACCTGAAAGCTTAATCTTTTTGTCTCCTCTGTTATGACAGATGTCAAATGCTTTCGCATACTGTCTGATTTTGCAACCGAATCATCATTCAACATTTGAGATGCTAAAGATATACTTGATATCGGGGTTTTAAGCTCATGAGTCATATTGTGCATAAACTCAGTTTTATTATCAGAGAGCCTTCTTTGCCTTACCATAAGCGCTATGGCCGAGATGAACACGCCAAACAGCATTAAGGTTGATATAATTGAAAATAACGATATGGGTGCTATTGAATGCATTATAAACTTGTCTCTTTCCGGAAATCTAACCCTCATGAAATTCATCTTGCTGTCACCGTCTTCGGTAAACAACCTTTGAGAATAATACTCCTTTTCCTCAATTATCGTGTCTGACAACACCTTTGTATCAGAGCCGAAAACATTACCCTCATAATCAATAAACGATATTAAAAAAGGTGTTGATATAGCATTGTTATCTAACTCCTGGGTAAGAATGTCTTCTACATGCAACACATTTATTCTATCCACAAGGTGCTTGTCTGGAGCCTCATTAAACCACTTCATAGCCACATTGGTAAAAATTATTTTTTTACGTGCGAAACTCTCTTTCAGAATTTTCTGCTGGTTTTTTGATATGCTCTGCACCGTTAAATCAGGAAATGAATCAGATTCATTTGCAAATACCTGCCTTATCTCCTGGGGCAGTACGCTTTGGTCTTTTTCAAAAGCCTCGTTCAAATACGATAACGCCTCCTCTTGCTCCAAAGTCTTGCTTACAATATATAAAGAACGCTTTACCGCATCATCAAAATTCTTTTCCCTCATTGCTAATATCTGAGTGGAATATTGCAGCTGAACACTTAATAGTCCCACAAATGTCAGCATCATAAATACGGCAAGAATAATTATGTTCTTTCTTTTCACTCTTCAGTCTGAAATTAGACTGCAAATTTAAGAATTTTTAACATTAATTGTTAATTTTTTTGTGTTTTTTGTTGATTTTTCTTAAAATCATTTAATTTTCCGCCGAAAATGTTAAAAGATCTGAATTCACAGTCTATCTCTCCGTTAAAAAGTTTTACTTTTCTTGACGGTTTCAGACCAATCTTATTAAAACCTGCCATATTGCTTGATATAATGTGGCACAATGTGGAAGCATATTTGTGTTTAAGTGTAGTTCCTATTTCTCCGTACAGAGCCTCTATATCGCCATTGTTCAATCGTTCTCCGTATGGTGGGTTAGTGATTATACACAATGGGGACGGTGGCGGAGTCAAATCAAAGAAATTGCATCGGGTAACATCTATATATTTGCCCACGGATGCGGCGGCTATATTGCTTTTTGCCACTGCAACCGCTCCGTTATTTATATCAGACGCATATATCCTGTATTTAAATTCCCGTTCAGCCGAATCATCGTTGTAAAGCTCGTCAAGAAGATCTGGGTCAAAATCAGCCCAATCCTCAAAAGCAAAATGTTTTCTAAATATTCCTGGTGCAATATTTAAGGCAATCAATGCCGCCTCTATGGCTATGGTGCCACTGCCACACATCGGGTCCATAAAATTTGATTCTCCATGCCAACCACTTAAAAGAATCATACCTGCCGCTAAAACCTCATTTATAGGAGCTGTAGTTTGGGCAACTCTGTAACCCCTTTTGTAGAGTGGCTCGCCACTGCTGTCAAGACTGATTGTGCATTTATCGCCCGCTATATGCAGATTTACAAAAACAGACGGATTTGAAACGGATACATTGGGGCGTTTCCCATATTTCTCCATAAAATAATCTGCAATGCCGTCTTTAGCCCTATATGTGGCAAATCTTGAATTTGATATGAGGTCTGAATATACGGTCTGCTCCACTAAAAAAGTTTGCTTTAACGAAAGATATTTTTCCCACTCTATTTTTTTTACACCCTCATATACGTCATCAACACTCTTTATGGAAAAAACGGCTATGGGCATTAATATTCTTAACGCTGTACGCAGAGAAAGATTTGCCTTGTAAAGCATTCTTTTATCTCCGGAAAAGGATACAGCCCTCCTACCTTTTTCCACCTTAACGGCACCTAAATCTGTTAACTCTTTTGCCAAAACATCCTCAAGCCCGGCAAATGTCTTTACTACATACTCCATAATCAGGTATTCTGATTTAATATCATTATCGCCTTGTCTCTTACTGAATAAGGTAATTCTATTCCTCTTAACTGCAAACTCCTTAACCACCCTGCCACATCCTCTTCATTCATTGTCATCAGCACCTCATCAAATTCTGCAACCGCCTCTTCTGAATAATCATCGGGTGAAACGCCTTTATAGGCATCAAGTTCCTCGTCATCATAATAGTCCGGCTTGAACTGCGGATTGTATTTACCCGTTTTCTCACATATCTCATGTGCACCGCAACACTCTCCATCTGCTGATTCTGACTTTGCCGGTTCTTTTTGTGGCATACTATCCTCACTGTTTTTACGGGCATTTTTTCCTGTATATTTCTTAAGTAGTAATATCAACCCACCCAAACATACAAATACTATAAGCAAAACTATTGTTCTCATTTTATTTATTTTATCTCATACATCATACATTATACATCATACATCTATAGTAACCCCGCCTCATATAAGGCTATCACTCTTTCTATAATCTTATCCTTTTCGCTTTTTGCCAGATTAAAATCATCCTTGAGGTCCGCCCCTAACATTTTTGCAAAAACCTGCCACCACCAAGCCACAAATCCGCCTCTTATCTCTTTTATGATGGCATAACTTGTTTTACCCATTTCACGGTCTATAAGCTTTATCATCATCTTGCCTTGTGATAAAGTGAAATCCCGCATTGTAGGCTCATATTTTTTTAGCAGCTGCTTCTCATATTTTTTTGTAAACTTCTTACGTAATTTCTCATCTTGTATAGTATCAAATTTGGCGTTTACCATATTGTATTCTTGTGCCACTATTTTTACATACGGATAAACCTTTTTTATATCACGCACTGTTTTCCAATAAAATTTCTCTTGTTTTTTTGTTTTAAGTTTAGGATACACAGGCACCTCTTTTAACTGTACAGCAGGTATGGTATCTCCCTTGTACAGGGCTACACCCACTATATACCCGTTAAGTTTCTCGCTGAAAAAAGGAACAGACGCATTACTTGATGATAATGCCGCCATGGTAATAAATAATATGATAGTTAATCTTTTTCTCATATATTTTGCAAATTTAATTTTATTATTCTTAACTTTGCCTAAAATTTAAATAAAATTTTTATTTCTCCGTTTTTTACGCTTTGTTTTCATCTTCTCTGATGCTTTTATAAGCAAAAGATGAAAAACAAATTAGGCTGCATAGCTCTACTATTTCTGTTTTCTGTAACTGTTTTTGCACAAACAGAGTTTACTACGGTAAGCGTACCGCATATTGACACACCATATAACAGCTCAGATGCGGTAAACTCTCTTACAGAACACTTCAGTATGGGAACCACCTATACTAATAACTTTTTTCTTCCTCAAGTTGGACTTGCCAGACTTAAAATAGTTTATCCTGCAAAACAGATAACCACATCATTAAGCACTTCTTTTTATGGATATTCTGAATACTACAGAATAAGAGGGGCGTTAGGGTTCTCTCATTATTTCAGACCTTATATAGCCATAGGCCTAGAGGGGTTTTTTAGTGGATTCAAATTCAGTGGCGGTACCCGTTTTAAAGCAACAGGAGGATTGAATGTCAGCCTGCTTGCATTTCCTACAAAAAAATTAGTATTAGGCTTTTTAGTTGAAAATACAAGTTTCTCCTTCATCAGAGCCAATGGTATTAAATATAGGCTTCCGACTATTTTTTATTTAGGGTTCTCCTACTGCTTTACCCAAAATATAATTCTTGCTGTCGAGGGTGCCAAAGACCTTACAAATCCTTTTCTTATACGCCTTGATTTTGAATATAGACCTATCAGGCAGTTTATATTAAAATGTGGGATATCGTACCAAACCTCTGCCTCTGCAAACTTCGGGTTTGGATTGAGATTAAAAAAGTTCATTCTTGACGCAACCGTAAAATACAACGTAAGGGTAAGTTGGGGCTGCCAGGTTGGAATAGGTGTCCAATTATCTGAAAATAAACATAAAAGTGAAAAGCATACTTATTAAGATATTAACCTTTTGCCCGGTTTTGCTTATATGTATTAATGCTAACGCACAGGAAAATTTTGACCTCACTACGGATATTGAGTTTGACAATTATGACTCCAGTGTTGATTTTATGAGTGATATAACCTCTGAAGTGGAGGATATGAAAATACGCCTTTCTGAAATTGTCGCAAACCCTATAAATATTAACACTGCCACAAGAGAGGAACTTGAGGATTTGCCTTTTTTAAGTTTTTCACAAGTAGAAAATCTATTAGAATATATATTTGACTACGGACAATTTAAAACCATTTATGAACTCTGTCTTATAGATGGGTTTGATAAGGAGACTGTACGGCTTTGCCTTCCTTTTTTTAAAGTGGAGCCTGCTGTAAAAAAGCATTATCTTTCTTTCAAGAATGTAAAAAAATACGGTAAGTCAAATCTTAGCGTGCAGTCTGGCGGAACATTACAAAAAAAAGAAGGCTATAATAAAGGAAAGTACCTTGGACACCCATATTCCTTAAATGTTAGGTACTCTTTTAAACATAAAGATTTCAGTGTTGGTTTTTTAGGTGCTAAATCAGAAGGGGAGCCTTTTGATTTTAAATATAACAAAGGTTTTGATTTTTATAGTGCACATTTGGCTTTTCTTAATATAAGCGAATATCTTAAAGGAATAATATTAGGAGATTACAGGCTTTCATTCGGACAAGGGCTGGTATTTAAATCAAACAAGTTGTTCAATTCCGCCTCTATAAACAATGGAATTGTTATTTCCGATAATATAAAACCATCGTACAGTAAATCAGAAACCGGATATTTCAGAGGTGCTGCTATGCAATTTGGAGGCAAAACAGTCAATTTGAGCCTATTTACCTCTCATACTCAATACAATAAAAATGAGGGTTATCATAGAACCATATCTGATTTTGAAAAGAGTTATTCCACCACATCTTATCTTTTAGGCGGCAACCTTAGCTTTAGCGGCAGACATGTAAAGATAGGGTTTTCCGGATATTATGATTTTGCAGATAAAATGTTTAATATAGGGTTGGATTACAGGCTCAGAATAAAGCGTTTTAATTTTACAGGGGAATTTGCATTAGATAAAAACATGCGTTTTGCAACAATTCATTCAGTCAGCGCCCAATGCAGCGATATTTTGTCAATGTCTCTTTTATTACGCTATTATGGTAAGGATTTCTATACTAAATATGGAAACGCCTATAGTCGTAATTCTCTAAAAGATGAGACCGGCATTATGCTTACATTGGAGTTTTTGCCTTTCAGAAACTGGAAATGGCTTTTTTCTGCTGATGTGTTCAGTATAGATTTTATAAAATCAACAATAAAAAAACCTTCTGCAGGCTTTAATTTTAACTTTAAGGCAACATATTCCCCATCGGGCAATAACATCGGGTATATAAAATATAATGTATTAAGCAAAGAGACTAATCTTACTGGAGATGATAAAATAAAAAAGACGGGGCTTTATTATAAGCATAATATTATTATGAACTACAATGTTACCTTTAAGGAACAGATAAATTTCAGAGCCACACTTGCCTCATCAGTATATACATTAGATTCATTAAATAATAATAAACACACATCATACGGTTTTCTACTGAGTGCAGGTAGCGGTTGGCAAATGAAAAACAGGATTTTTGGTTTTAATATAGGTGCATCTTTTTTTGATATTCCACAATACGATAATAGAATATATAATTATGAACCAAGCAATCCTTTTAACTTCTCTTCTATTCAATATTATGGCATTGGGTGCAGATTTTATCTCCTTTTTAAAATAAATCCTATAAAAAACATGAGTATATCCACTAAAATAAATCATACCTATTATGTGGACAGACAGGAAATAGGAAGCGGGAACGAGCAGATAGCAGGTCCCCGCAAAACAGAAATTAAATTTACCTTAAACTATAAATTCTAACTAAGCTCAAGCATAGCCCTTATTGGTTTTAATGCCTTTATTCTTAATTTTTCCTCTATCACTATTTCAGGTGTTTTATTTTTTAGACAATCATAAAGTTTTTCCAGTGTGCACATACGCATATAATCGCACTTGTTACATTTTATCTTATCTTCTTCTACAGGTGCCGCTATAAATCTTTTATCAGGATATTTTATTTGTAGCTGATGTAATATGCCACATTCTGTAACTATTATGAATATATTAGCTTTACTTTCTCCTGCATAATTAAGAATTGCAAGCGTACTGCCTGCAAAATCTGCTATATCCACTATTTCTGAAGGACACTCCGGATGAACCAATATTTCTGCATTAGGATATTGTTTTTTAAGTTCCACTATCTTACTGTATGAAAAACGCTGATGAACATGGCATCCTCCATCCCACAATAACATATCTCTTCCTGTTATCTTATTTATATAACCACCTAAGTTTTTATCGGGTCCAAATATTATTTTTTCTTCTTTTGGCAAGGAATCCACTATTTTTTTTGCATTTGATGATGTAACTACTATATCTGTAAGTGCTTTAACCTTAGCAGATGTGTTTACGTATGATATTACCTTATATCCTGGATGATTTTTTATAAACACTTCCAAATCTTCTGCACTGCAACTGTCGGCAAGAGAACAACCTGCATTTATATCTGGCATTATAACCTTTTTATCAGGAGAAAGAATTTTTGCTGTCTCACCCATAAAATTAACACCACACACAATTATAATATCCTCTTTTACAGTTGTAGCTATTTTTGCAAGAGCAAGACTATCACCAATAAAATCTGCAACATCTTGTATATCATCTTCTTGATAATAATGTGCCATTATACAGGCATTATTCTCTTTTTTTAATCTTAAAATCTCTTTTTTTAAGTTATTATTATTCATTTTATTTTTTCTTTTAAAAATTGAATGATTATAATATTGATGTTAATTGTGTTAAAAAAAATTATAAGAAATTCATTGTTATTATAAAAAATATGTATTATTAACTGTTGTTAACATTTTATTAACAGTGTTAGTACTTTTAATTCAATCACTTATTATTATTATTAACAATCCATATTTTCTACAAATGTACAAAACTTTTTTTAAAAATCCATAGTTCATTTGTTTATAAAAACTGTTGATTAAAAATAAAAAATAAAGCGTGAATTTTTTTGTATATTTAATATATTTTATATCAAACTTAAAATTGTATTTTCAAAATTTAATTATTGTTAGTTTATTGACAGTTTATTAACAAAGTTATAAACAAAATTTATAAAAGTGAGTAAAAATTACCAGGATGTGATTCTATAATTCCTTTTAATTCCATTTTTAAAAGCGTTTCCTGTAAATTTTTTATATTCCCCAATGTAAGTGTCAGTGTATCAATATGTATAGTTTTATTATGTTCTATAATTCCGTATATTTTCCTTTCTTCTTCAGATAAATCAAGATATTCCATTGCAATATTTTTTCCCATACCATTGATAACCCAACCCATAAAGTATCTGAAATCATCAGCATTTTCTATCATACCTGCCTTATTATACTTGATAATGTTATTACAACCTTCAGACAGGCGTTCACCTACACCTCCTGGAAAAGCAAAAACATCTCTGTTATAAGAATTTGCATATTTTGCGGTTAGTAGAGAGCCACCTTTAATTGCACTTTCCACCACAATGGTGGCAAGACTTAAACCAGCTATAATTCTGTTTCTTTGCACAAAATAAGGTGCAAGCGGTTCCACGTCTCTATTAGATTCGGTCACTACTGCTCCACCATTTTCAATCATTTTATCTGCAATATATTTGTGTTCTTTAGGGTAAAATTTATTAAGCCCACCCGCTATAACTCCTACTGTAGGTATATTGTTATTTAATGCGCTTTTATGAGCGGTAACATCTATTCCAAAAGCAAGACCACTTACAAAAACTATATTATTTTCAGTTTCTGCCAAATCAGATACAAATTTTGTGCATAGTCTTTTGCCTCGTTCAGTTGCACGTCTGGTGCCAACTATAGAGATAAATTTTTTAGAGTTGAAATCAATATTACCCTTAACATATAACAGAATAGGGAAATCATTACACTCAAGAAGAGACGACGGATAATCATCATCTTTGAAATATAGTACTGAGATATTGTTTTTTAATACATACTCAAGTTCATCTTCAGCAGATTCAAGGGAAGTTCTAAACTGTGAAACTATACTTTGAGCTTCGTCATCTGTTACAAAAAGAATTTTTTTTAAATCAATATTTGATAGTTTAAAAATATTCTCTTCGGTTTCAACCACATTAAGAAGTCTCTCAATTTTTACGTTAGACAAACCGGTGATTGAATTAAGGGCAATTTGCCTTACTGCGTTTTTTCCTGTCATGATAAAATAGAATAAATAAGATGACAAGAGGTAAGGCTGCTCCTATTGCATCTGCCAATAAATCGCCCCATGTGGCTGTTCGAGGCGGAAAAAAAGATTGTAATATCTCCATTACACCTCCAAAGATAGTGGAAATTATGAATATAATAAAATATTTAAGGAATTTATTTTCTTTTTTGTTTTCAAAAAAAATGGATATTGCAAGGGTGGCGTACATAATGGCATGAATCACCTTGTCCATATTTTCAATTTTAAATAGGTCAGAGTCCATTTTTGGCGGTTTCATAAGACTTAGATAGATAATGGCCGCCGCTATCAATATGGAATATTTGTATTTCATAAAATAAGGTTTCTCATTATATAGTCACTTATTAACACACCTTTTTCAGATATAGCCGTAAAATTGCCGTTTTTTACCAATTCTCCTTTTTCCAGATAAGGTTCTGACTGTTCTATGAAGTGTTTTAGGTATTTATTGGGAATCTTATTGGAATTGACACCTTCTTTTGTGCGTAATGCGGTAATTATCAGTTCGTTGTATTTATCCTGTTCCGTCAGTGTCTCTATTTTTACATCCCAATGCAGATTTCCGTCACCTTGAACTTTATAGCCGCCGTTTTCAAATCTTTGTTTACCGTTATATGAGTGTGCTCCAGCCCCGATTCCTAAGTATTCACCGCCTTGCCAATATACGGAGTTATGTTTTGACCTATATCCCTCTTTAGCGAAATTTGAGATTTCATAATGTTCAAATCCGTAATCTTTAAGGGTTTTACACAGATAATTGTACATAGATATGCAAATCTCCTCATCGGGTGCCTTATCTATATATTTGTACATTTCCGTTCCCTCTTCAAAAGAGAGATTATAAGCGGATATATGTTTCACACCCAAGGTAACAGCCTCATCTACAGTTTGTTTCCAACTTTCAAAGCTTTGTCCTGGAATGCCGTAAATAAGATCAATACTTATATTTTCATAACCCGATGTCAGAAGATTCCTTACGCCTGTTCTTGCTGCATCTGCATTGTGCCGGCGGTTAATGAATTGCAGAATATTATCATCAAGACTTTGGACTCCAATGCTTATTCTATTGACATTTGTTGTGTGAAGAGATTCAATGTATTCCGGACTTATATCATCAGGGTTACACTCAATGGTGAACTCCTCCAGATTCTCCATATTGTAAACGGATGATACGGTATCATATATAATGTTTATTTGTAAGGCACTCAATTGAGATGGAGTGCCACCGCCAAAATATAATGTGCGGATATTTTTATTGGAAAGAAAATTTTGACGCTCAATTATCTCACCACACAGAGTCTCTACATAATTATTTAGATGTTCAAATTTTACTGTTGAGTAAAAGTTACAATAAGAACATCTTTTTTTACAGAATGGTATGTGAATATATATACTACTCAAGAGTGAAGATGCTTTCACCTATAATGTTTCCGTCAACAAACAAAGTCAAACTGTAGTTGCCTTTCTCCAGTCTCTCCTGAACAGGATAATAAATAGAGACATTTTGGGATTCTCCGCCAAAGTCGAAGTTTTTTTGGGCACTGTACTCAATGTTCATTCCCTCAAACATAAAATAGTTTTCCCCTACAGCTTTAAGAGTTTTTTCATTAGAGTCTGTAATGCGAAGATAAATGGTCTTTTTACCCCTTTCAGTAGTTATATTACGCAGTATTCTAAAATTAATCTGTAGTTTAGAGGTTTTTTTCAGACTCCTTGTAACTTTACTCCTTTCATTAAGAGTGATAACTTCAATGTTGTCTGCTTCAAGAATTGATGCCATGGAAACCTTTTTGTCAAGAGCGGCTGCTTCTGCGGTCTTTTCCTCAAGTTTCTTGTTACTCTCCTCGTATTTGAGTTTAACCTGTTGATTCTCCGTTCTTAATGTATTGTTCAATGCATTAAGGGAATCCACTTTTTCCACGTATGTTTTTAACACGCCTCTAACAGTGGTAAGTTCTTTTGTAAGTTCCGCAATACGCCGTCTGTTGGTTGCCTTAACAGTTTTAAGTTCCTGAAGCAATTGGTCAACCTTCTGTTTCTCTTCATCTATAAGTTTGAGCAGAGAGTCATTATCGGTGTTAATATAATAGTCCTCATACTGCTTTTTCATATTTTCAAACTCATCGATGCTTTGCTGCTTTTCAAATTCCATAGCGGCACTAACCTCTTGAATCTCTGTTTCTTGTTCTTTTATGGTATTATGTTGCATAAAGAGCATAAAAGCAGATACAAGCAGTGCTATAGAAAGCAGGCAGAAACATATAATAATATAAATTTTACTCTTTTTTTGCATTCTGACGATAAAAACGCCACAAAAATAGTCATTTTTTATTACTTTTGCACCTTATTATCATAAAATATTTACCTTATGTCATTACAATGCGGTATAGTGGGGCTTCCAAATGTTGGAAAATCAACCCTTTTTAATTGTTTGTCAAACGCAAAGGCACAAGCTGCCAATTTCCCATTTTGTACTATTGAACCAAATGTGGGGGTTATCACAGTACCCGATGAAAGGTTGAACGCTCTTGCAGCGATTTGTCATCCTCAGAAGATAGTGCCTACCACAGTTGAAATTGTGGATATTGCAGGTCTTGTTAAGGGTGCAAGCAAGGGAGAAGGGTTAGGAAACAAGTTTTTGGCAAACATTAGGGAGACAGATGCCATTATTCATGTACTAAGATGTTTTGACAACGACAATGTAACCCACGTTGATGGTTCGGTAAACCCTGTTAGGGATAAAGAGGTAATTGATACAGAGCTTCAGTTAAAGGATTTGGAGACGGTAGAGAGCCGCATCACTAAGGTCCAGAAGCAAGCCTCTGCTGGCGATAAGGCGGCTAAGGCCATGCTTGA
Source organism: Paludibacteraceae bacterium (assembly GCA_024399495.1). GTDB lineage: Bacteria > Bacteroidota > Bacteroidia > Bacteroidales > Paludibacteraceae > Enterocola. The sequence goes on along the minus strand of JAKSNY010000001.1, from coordinate 60,496 downwards.
AATACTATTGCTATATAAAGCCGCACTTGATAAGGGACTTAATGCTCGTAGCGTGGAACTTGATAAGGAGCAGAAGAAACTTGCAAAAGAGTTGTTTCTTTTAACAGACAAGCCTGTTCTTTACGTATGTAATGTAGATGAGGCATCCGCTGTTAATGGTAATCATTATGTAGAAGAGGTGCGTGAAGCGGTAAAAGGTGAGAATGCATCAATTCTTGTTGTTGCCGCCGCTACAGAAGCGGATATAGCGGAATTGGAGACATACGAGGAGCGACAGATGTTCCTTGAGGAGATAGGACTTAAAGAGAGTGGAGTAAACCGTTTGATAAAGGCAGCGTACGCACTGCTTGACTTACAGACTTTTTTGACCGCAGGTGAGCCGGAAGTGCGTGCATGGACATTCCGTAAAGGTTGGAAAGCACCACAATGTGCAGGTGTAATTCACACAGATTTTGAAAAAGGATTTATACGTGCAGAGGTAATCAAATTTGAAGATTACGTAGCCTTAGGCTCGGAAGCGGCCTGTAAGGAGGCTGGAAAGCTTAGCATTGAGGGGAAGGATTATGTTATGCAAGATGGGGACGTAGTCTATTTCCGATTCAACGTCTGATTAAAATTATAGTTTGGCTATCTCTTGTTTCAGCAGTTCCCCTAGTGAGGATGAACCTATACGGAAATAGTCTGTTGACATAAACTCCTCGCCTAAAATCTCCTTGACTATTGTCAGATACATAAGTGCATCCTGTGTTGTTTTTACGCCACCGGCTATCTTAATGCCTTTTTGTATTTTAGTCTTTTCATAATAGGCCCTTATTGCTCGGCACATGGTATATACGGCATTAAGGTTTGTCGGTTCTGTCTTTCCGGTAGTGCTTTTTATAAAGTCAGCACCCGCCTCCATTGCAAGTAATGAGGCTTTGAAAATGTTGTCAGGGGTTTTAAGAAGTCCTGTTTCAAGAATGACTTTAAGCACTTTATCCTTGCATGCCGCCTTAACCTCACTAATCTCATCGTAGAGTTCAGTATATTCTCCATTTAAGAATTTACCTACGTTTAGAACCATATCCACCTCTGTGGCTCCGTTCATTATGGCTAATGACGCTTCGGCTATTTTAATCTCAGGGAATGTTTGTGAATGGGGGAATCCTATTACCGTTGTAATGTTTACATCCTCCGTCAGAGAATTTCTGACAATCTCCACAAGTGCCGGATACACGCATATTGCGGCGGGCATTGGCAGTTCCGGATTTTCCTCATCCGTTTTGTTTATCCCCTCTACTAAGGTTGTAATGTTTTTCTCTCCGTCAGTAGGATTTAATGATGTAATTTCAAGAGCGGAGTAAATGAATTTACGGCTTTTAAAATTATCGGTGTTTTCATAGTGATGGTCTATGATATGTTTAACGTCTAACTTTATTTCCTCTTCTGAGAGAGTATAAGGGTAAGCCTTAAAAAATGATGAAAAATCCATTGTTGTATATTTTTTGTATAAATATCCACAAAATTAAGCAAAATTTTGCAATATTCTACACGTGTTTGTTCTAATTTTTAATTCTCACTGGCTTATTGGGTTGTTAAAATAGTTGTAAACTATTGTGGCTCTTGCATTTCCAATAAGTTTAGCTATATCTTCCTTTTTTGCCAATCTAAGTCTTGTTATGCTCTTATAGTGAGTAAGAAGCAGACTTTTTGTTTTTCCTCCTATTCCGCTAATCTCATCAAGTTCACTTGTTGTAAGTTTCTTACTTCTCTTATCCCGATGAAAAGTTATGGCAAATCTATGAACTTCATCTTGTATGCAGGCAAGGAATTTAAAGAGTTGGTCAGTAGGTTTTATTCCTACACACTTAGGCGGATTGCCAAATAAAAGCTCACTTGTCTTATGCCTGCCGTCTTTTGCAAGTCCGGCAATAGGGATATTAAGATGCAGTTCATCCTCAACAACCTCTCTAATACAGTTCATCTGCCCTATACCACCGTCTGCAATAATAAGGTCTGGCAGTCTGCCTCCTTCATCCATAATTCTGGAGTATCTTCTATATACAACCTCACGCATAGAGGCATAATCATCGGGTCCCACCACCGTTTTTATATTGTATTTACGGTATTCACTTTTCAGAGGCTTGGCATAATCATATACCACACAAGCAGCCACAGCACAGTCTCCACTTATATTGGAGTTGTCAAAACACTCTATTCTCTGTGGTAATGTCTCCAATTTTAATGCTTGTTGGAGTGCTTTTAGAATAGCGGTGCCTTTTTGCTGTGTATTAAGCTTCTCACCTTGTTTTATTTTATCCAGTCTATATTGCTTTACATTTTGCATGCTGAGGCTTAACAGTTTCTTTTTATCTCCACGCTGAGGTATTGTAAATGTAATTCCATTTATTTCATTATCAGGCATAAATGGCACTATGCACTCAGCGCTGCTACTGTTTATCCTGCTTCTTAGCTCAATAATGGCAATAGATAGCAGTTCCTCTTTGGTCTCGTCCAGCCTTTTATGAAATTCCAAAGTGTAACCTTGAGTAATGGAGCCGTTTGTTATGTGCAGGATATTTACGTATGCCACGTTGTTCTCCTCTTCATAGCCAAAAACGTCCATTTTACCGTTACTTGTGGTAGTAACTACGGCCTTTTCCCGATATGAGTTTATGGCATCAAGTTTTAATTTAAGTTCATTAGCCTCTTCAAATCTCAAATCCTTTGCCGCTTGGTTTATTTCCTTTAACAGATAATCTGTTACAGTACTACTGTTCCCTTTTGCAATTTCAGCAATTTCATCGGTCATTTTCCTATAATCTTTCATACTCTGAAATCCTTCACAGCATCCGGCACAGTTATGTATGTGATACTTTAGACAAACCTTATGTTTACCTGCCTTAATACTTTCTTCTGTCAAATATTCTCTACAGGTTCTAATTGGATATATATGTTTTATAAGGTCCAGAAGTGTATCAAGAACCCAAGCATTGCTATACGGACCAAAATAATAGGCTCCTTTAATTATATTACGTGTCTTAAACACTCTTGGGAACGGCTCTTTTGTTATACAGAGCCATGGGTATGTTTTCCCGTCTTTTAGTAGAATATTATAGTGAGGTTGATGTTGCTTTATAAGATTGTTTTCAAGCAATAGTGCATCTGTTTCAGTATCTACAACTATGTATTTAAGGTCATAAATACGTTTCACCAATGCTTGAACTTTAACTGAGTGGTCATTCCCGATAAAATATGATGATACTCTCCTTTTAAGGTTTTTTGCCTTGCCCACATATATTATTTTGCCTTCATTGTCAAAATACTGATACACCCCAGGCTTCTCAGGTAATGCTGAGACAATAGTCTTTATATGTTCAGTATAGGGCATGTTAATAGTTGAAAGTTGAAAGTTGAAAGTGAAAAATTAATTCTTAGTTAGAAGTGGAACAGATTGTAGTATTCCACGTCACTTGCAATTTTTTCTCTTCCTTTCAGGAAATCTATTTCTCCTATTGTGTTAAAATATATTTTCTTTACACCTGCCTTTTTCACAAGGTCAATAGCGGCTGCTGCTGTACCTCCTGTTGCAAGAATATCATCATGTATTAGCACTACATCTTCTGTTGAAATGCCATCTTTATGTATTTCAATAGTATCTTGCCCATACTCTTTGTCAAATGTTGCCTTATAGGTTTCTCCTGGAAGTTTTCCTGGTTTACGTGCAGGAATAAATCCTGCCCCAAGTTTCTCGCTTATGATTGAACCAAAAAAGAAACCTCTTGATTCCATTGCTACAACTTTTGTGATTCCTTTATCTTTATAATAATCGCAAATGGCATCACTTATTGCTGTTGTTGCTTGTGGTTTTTTCATAACCGTAGTTATGTCAATAAACCCGATTCCTTTTTTTGGAAAATCCTGAATTATACGGAATAAATCCCTTGCTTGTTGTAGTGTCATATATTATGTGTTTTATATGTTCCACGTGAAACATTTAACAAATGTTTCACGTGGAACATTATTATCTACCCATCATAACCAACAGAATATTTATGTCTGATGGTGAAATTCCTGGAATGCGTGCCGCCTGTGCAATGGTTTCAGGGTCTGCCTTGGCAAGTTTTTGCCTTGCTTCAGTGCTTATTGCATTTATTGTACTATAATCAAAACGCCCCTTTATCTTTATGTTCTCAAGACGATGCAGTTTCTCTGCAATAAGGTTTTCCCTGTCAATATAGCCTGCGTATTTTATCTCTATCTCCACACTTTCTGTTATCTCTTCACGTCTGTTTTTAATTTTATTAAGTTCTGTTTTTAATTCCGCATCCACATCTCCTAATCCTTCTATGGTTACTCCTGGTCTGTGAAGCAAGTCGCTCAATTTTGTGCGTCCCTCTATTTCAGAAGAGCCTATACTTTGCAGGTATCCGTTTGCTTCTGCTGGTGTTACGGCGTGTTGATTAAGAAAACTCTTTAGATTGTTTTTCCATTCCAACTTTGAATTAAGCAAATTTAGCCTCTCCTCAGTTATTGCACCTACAGCATCAGCCTTGGCAGTAAGACGTTCATCGGCGTTATCTTGTCGTAATAGAATGCGATATTCCGCTCTTGATGTAAACATTCTGTAAGGTTCATCAACTCCTTTTGTAACCAAGTCATCAATTAAGACACCAATGTATGCCTCATCTCTTGCAAGTGTGAAATCTGAACCGCCGTGGCATTTTATATGAGCATTTATACCTGCAATCAATCCTTGTCCACCCGCTTCCTCGTAGCCTGTAGTTCCGTTTATTTGACCTGCAAAAAACAAGTTTTTTATAGGTTTTGTCTCCAATGTATGTTTTAGCTGAGTAGGGTCAAAAAAGTCGTACTCTATAGCATAACCTGGGCGGAAAATATGAATATTCTTAAATGCCTCAATCTCTTGTAAAGCCTTTAATTGGATATCCATAGGCAGTGAAGAAGAGAAACCGTTAAGATAGTATTCCGTAGTGGATTCTCCTTCCGGCTCTAAGAAAAGTGGGTGAGAATCCTTATCGGCAAAAGTCACTATTTTGGTCTCTACGCTTGGGCAGTATCTTGGTCCAATACTTTTAATCTGACCATTATAAAGAGGGGAGTCCTTTAGTCCGCTTCTCAGCACATCGTGTACTCTCTTGTTTGTAGCAAGTATGTAGCAGGGTTTCTGTTTAAGAGTTTTAGGCTCATAGTCCAAAAAAGAGAACTTATGAAAGTCGTAATCTCCATCCTGAATACGGCAACTGCTTAAATCAACGCTGCGTATGTCAATTCTTACGGGAGTACCTGTTTTCATTCGGTCTGCCTTAAATCCCAACTCCTTTATCTGTTCTGTAAGTCCATAACTTGCAGGTTCTGAAATTCTACCGCCTTTAATCTGTGTTCTGCCAATATGTAGAAGTCCGTTTAGGAATGTTCCGTTAGTCAGTACTACACTTTTGCAGTGAAACTCCGCACCCAGCATTGTTTTAACGCCACAAACCGCCCCGTTTTCTATACTTAGTTGGTTTACAGTATCTTGCCACATATATAAATGTGGTGTATTCTCCAACACGCCTCGCCAGGTGGTTATAAATTTAGCCCTATCGCATTGGCTTCTCGGACTCCACATGGCAGGACCTTTTGACACGTTTAACATCCTGAATTGCAGTGATGTATGGTCTGTTACGTATGCCATTCCACCACCCATTGCATCAATCTCACGTACAATCTGTCCCTTTGCAATACCGCCGATGGCAGGGTTACAGCTCATCTGTGCTATCTTATTCATATCCATAGTTATGAGCAAGGTTTCAGACCCAGCCATTGCTGCAATATGAGCCGCCTCACATCCGGCGTGCCCCGCTCCCACCACTATCACATCGTAATTAAATTTCATACAATAAATTTACTGCAAAAATACTCAATTTTTATAAATGTGGCAAATCTGTCGTTTTGACTTTTTATTTCCAATAAAAATCTGTATTTTTGCAACACTGATTGCAGTGTCGTTTATGAGCGTGAAACCAAACATGTGTTTTTAAAATGATAACGTACCAGACAATAGACGTAAAGCGCCCATCCATAAAGGTTAGGGAGTGCAACGCTTGGATTAAGGAGGTTGCCGTAGGGCATGGTAAAAAGGTAGGCGATATTGCCTATATTTTCTGCTCCGATGCCAAGATTCTTGAGGTCAACAACCAATACTTAGGTCATAACTATTATACAGATATTATAACATTTGACTATACAGACGGCGATGTTATAGGCGGAGATATATTTATATCGGTGGAAACGGTAAAAAGTAACGCAGATGAGCTTGGCATACCGTTTGACACGGAACTTCACCGCATACTTATTCACGGAATCCTGCATCTTTGCGGATTCAAGGATAAAAACCCTGTTGACAAGGCGGAAATGACACGTCAGGAGGATGCAGCACTTGAGAAATTAACAATAAATTAAAGATATGTTTAACTACATTTGGGCGGGGTTTTTTATTGTGGCACTTATAGTGGGTGCCGCACAAGCCATTTTTATGGGTAATACCGCCATACTTGGCGATATGGTTAACTCAACATTTGAGATGGCGGAGTTTTCTGTTATGAGCATAGCACTTCCGCTATGTGGTGTAATGACATTATGGTTAGGTCTTATGAATATAGGTGAGAAGGCAGGAGCCATAAACGTGATGTCAAGGGTTGTGGGTCCGTTTTTCTCAAAACTGTTCCCTGAAATTCCCAAAGGTCACCCTGCAAGCGGTCAGTTGGTTATGAACTTCAGTGCAAATCTGCTTGGTCTTGACAATGCCGCCACTCCGCTTGGACTAAAGGCAATGCAGAGTCTGCAGGATTTGAATCCTAAAAAGGATACGGCTTCAAACGCACAGATAATGTTCCTTGCTCTCAATACATCGGGGCTTACAATAATACCCGTTGCCATACTTGCCCAAAGAGCCATCTTGGGTGCGGCAAACCCTACTGATGTGTTTGTTCCACTTCTAATATCAACATACGTCTCCACACTTTCAGCTATTATTTTTGTAGGAATAAAGCAACGTCTTAATTTGCTTAACTGGACGGTGATGGGGTGGCTTCTCGGACTTTCAGCCTTGATAGGCGGAATGTGCTGGTGGCTCTCAACCCTTAGCCGTGAGGGCATGACACTTGCAACCAATATAATAAGTAACGGAATACTTCTTATTATAATGGTAGGCTTTATAGCCGGAGCCTTAGTAAAGAAAGTCAATGTGTTTGAAGCCTTTATTGAGGGTGCCAAAGGCGGTTTTGAAACATCGGTAAAGATAATACCATATATGGTGGGCACACTTGTGGGCATAGCCGTTTTCAGAGCGTCTGGTGCATTAGGATTCATTACAGACGGACTTGCTTGGGTTTGCGGTCTCTTTACAGAGCGTACAGAGTGGGTTGATGCTATGCCAACAGCCTTTATGAAGCCACTAAGTGGTAGCGGTGCCAAGGCTATGATGGTTGAGTGTATGAAAACCTTCGGACCCGATTCCTTTGCCGGCAGACTTAGCTGTCTGTTCCAGGGAGCAGCCGATACCACCTTCTATATTATAGCCCTGTATTTTGGTTCTGTGGGCGTAAAAAAGACAAGATACGCCATCGGTGCCGGACTTTTTGCAGATTTAATGGGTGTAATTGCCGCAATTTTTGTTGCTTACCTCTTCTTTTTTTAACATTTTTTAACATTTGATTAAACCTTTTTGTAATCATCAGTTATAATTTTGTAACTGATGATTACAGTGATTTTTTTGAAGAATATAAAAAAAGTTAAAGTTTTGATTTAGTGTTTTTTATATCAAAAATTTACCGTTACTTTGCAGTGTCATACAAATACAAAGTAACGTTTTTTTATGTTCGGATTGCAATATATTAATATACATTTATTCTTATGTGTAGTACTTATTATATTTACATTTTTTAACATTTCGGTATATGTATGGTTCCGTTATTTTTCAAATTCCGATAAGGAGAGAGAAGAGGAGTTAAGACGTCAGTCCGAATTCGAAGATGATGACATTTCAGATGATATACCATTTTAAAAATATCAGATATGAAAAAGAGATTAGTTTTCTTATTGTCAGCCACATTTTCATCTATTGTGGCACTGGCTCAAGGGAATGGAGTTGCCGCTATAGAAAAGGCAAATTCTGAGATTCAATCCTACATTGAACCTATTACCACACTGTTTTATGTAATATGTGCGGTTGTAGGGTTTATAGGTGCCGTAAAGGTGTATGGCAAGTGGTCATCGGGCAGTCCTGACACAACCCGTACCGCCGCGTCTTGGTTTGGAAGTTGCGTATTTGCAGTTATAGCGGTAACCGCTATCCGTGCGTTTTTCTTAGGCTCATAAGCATATTTAATATGGCAAGGTATCAGGTAAATAAGGGGGTAGGGAAATCGGTAGAGGTGAAAGGTCTCAGGGCTCAGTACTTTATATATGCCGTGATAGGCATAGTGGCTGCGTTTGTGGTGTTTTTCATACTATCGTTTATCGTAGGTCAAGTGCCATCTGTAATTGTGGCGGTTTTCTGCCTTGTCATAAACGTGTCAGTGTGCTTTTATTTAAATAATAAATTCGGAGAAAAAGGGTTGGTCCAATTATATGCCTCCAGGGCCTTGCCAAAAAGGATTGCAATCCATAGAAGAATACACAGAATAATTGGAACTAAATGAAAATAAAGTCCAAAGATATTGAGAAGTGTCTGCCTCTGTTATGTTGGGAGGATGGCTGCCTTATCAGCAAGACAGCGGACATAACGGTGCCATTTTGTTTAAGCATGCCGCAGGTATATTCTTTAGGGAAAGAGAATTTTGAACAATTGCATCAAACTTGGGTAAGGGCACTTAAATGTTTGCCAGACAATTCTATTGTTCACAAACAGGATTGGTTTTTCACAGATGAGTTTAAGGCTGACTTATCTAGTGAAAAAACATTTCTCAGTACTGCTTCTGACAATCATTTTAGTGGAAGAAAATCCATCAGGCATTGCTGTTTCCTATATCTTACCAAATCATCTGCAAAAAATATTTCAACTACCAGCCAATTTTCGGCACTCTGTGCTGGTAATTTAATCTGTGAGGACGTTTTAAATCCCGCTATAATTAAATCATTTTCTGATTGTGTAAGTCGTTTTTGCGGTGTGTTGGAAGAGAACGGAATAGGCATAAGGAGGGTTAGTGAAAAGGAGATGTTGGGAACTGCGGCTGAGTATGGAGTAATTGAGCAGTACCTTACGTTGTCATTGGGTAAATTATCGGGTTATGCATTATGTGATATAACTTGCAATGAGATGGACACAAAGGTAGGCGATAATTATTTGAGCTGTTTCTCAATTTCAGATTTGGACCAACTACCCTCCGAAGTTTTCACACACAAAATTCACGATAAATTGTCGTCAGAAAGTACAAGTTTTCCAATAGGCTATACACACTCCTTGGGTTTTGATTTGCCATTTAACCATATATACAATCAGTATTTTTTTTTAGTGTCGCATAAAGACACGATAAAAGCGATAGAACGCAGAGGAAGGGAACAACAGTCGCTATCAAAAATTTCAAGGGAGAATGCTATAAATAAGGAGTTCAATGATATGTATCTTAATGAGAGTGTAATCAATGCCAGAAGGTGCGTAAAAGTGGCGGCAAACATACTTATATGGGATACCAACTATCAGCGGTTACTAAAAAAGAACACCAAAACAGGTTCTGTGCTTGCAAATATGGACTGTACCGTATCAAAAACACAAGGTATAGTGCCACAGATATTCTGGGGCGGAATACCTGGTGCGGCATCACAATTCCCATCAGAGATGACATTTCTCACATTTTTAGAGCAGGCGTGCTGTTTTATCTATAACGAGAGCAATATTGAATCAATAGGAAAGGATTTTGGCATACGTTTATGCGACAGAATATTTGGCAAACCGCTTAATATAGACATATCAGATTATCCAAGACAAAAGGGTTGGACTGATAATAGGAACAAATTTATACTTGGTCCCTCAGGAACAGGGAAGTCATTTTTTACAAATCACATGGTCAGGCAGTACTACGAACAAGGTTCTCATGTGGTAATTGTCGATGTTGGCGACAGTTACCAAGGTTTGACAAAAATGATACAGGAAACAACTAATAGCAAAGATGGTGTTTATCTCCAGTATTCAGAAGAGAATCCTATATCGTTCAATCCTTTTTACGTAGCGGACGGCAATTATACGGTAGAAAAACGAGAACAGTTGGCATCTTTGATATTTTGTCTTTGGAAAAACGAGAGCGAGTGTATAACAAAGGCGGAAGAAACCCATATTTCTGTGGCGATAAGTAATTATATAGACTATATTTTGCCAAGTGGAGAGTTCCCTTGCTTTGATACATTTTTTGCCTATTTGGATAAACAATATAGAGAGTATCTGACATTAAAAGGGGTTGATAAATATAGTTTTGATTTAGACAATCTGCTTCAGGTGCTGAGCCCTTATTACATCGGTGGAATGTACCATTTTTTACTTAATGCAACAGAAAATGCCGATTTATTGGACAAACGTTTCATAGTGTTTGAAATAGATAGTATCAAAGACCATAAAACTCTGTTTCCAGTGGTTACGCTGATGTTGATGGATACCTTTATATCCAAGATGAGGCATCCCTCACTTGCAATGGAGAGAAAAATGATATTGATAGAAGAGGCATGGAAGGCTATATCAAAGAGTGGTACGGCACAGTTCATAAAATATTTATATAAAACTGTCAGGAAACATTTTGGAGAGGCGATTGTAGTTACGCAGGAGGTTGATGACATTGTTGGGAATGAAATTATAAAGAACACTATTATCTCAAACGCAGATTGCAAGATATTGCTTGACCAACGCAAATATGCCAACAGATTTGATGAAATAAAACAGATTCTTGCGTTGAGTGAAAAAGAGACAGCAATAGCACTGTCAATAAACAAGGATATAAAAACTGATGGTAGAGCACCATATAAAGAAGTTTTTATAACACTAAATGGGAATCTGACATCTGTGTATGGCGTGGAGGTCTCTAAAGAGGAATATTTGACTTATACTACAGAGAAAAAAGAGAAGGAGACTGTCCTTCAAAAAGAGAGAGAGGTTGGCAGTTACATAGAGGCGATTAAAAGTTTAACAAATCAATGAGTATGAAAAAGTTTTACATATCACTTTTATTGCTTGCCTTTTGGAACACGGCTGTTCCGCAGGCGGTGGTAACAGACCCCACCTCAATGGCACAAAGGATAGCTTTGTTTTTTGAAGAAATGGAAGAGGCGATATCTCAAAGTATGGACATTGCGGATAATGCAGAAAATATGAGTAAGTTGTTCGAACTTACAAAAGCATCTGCAGAAAAATTAAGAAAGGTAAGTGAATTTGTAAAGGCTTCACGACAGGTGGTGGAGATTACGGAAGCAGAGATAAGAATTGCCGATAAAATGGACAAATATATCAACAGAATCAACCAAATTGATGAGTTGTCAATGACAGAGAAACTAAATATAATAGCCTCAATTATGAATTTGGGAACCGCTGCCGCTGAACGTATAAAAAATGGAGTGGAAATGGCAAAAAACGGTGAAAATGACGCAGATTTGTCTGATTATGAGAGAATAGAGATTTTAACAAAAATTGAAGATGAAGTGTTGGCATTGGAGGATGCAATAGATAAGACGTACGAGCTTAGTTTATCTAAAGTGGCTTCTGACGGAATTAAAAACGGTATGGAGAACTTGAAGATTCAAGCGATGACATTCTCATTTTAAATCAATAATTTATGAATTATTCATTAGAAATAGTGCAAAATCTTGGAGAATTGGTTACGCAGGGGCTGGATAAAGTATATTCAACTGCTGTTAAGTATGCCGATATGCTTTCTTCCACCGCACAATTGATATGTGGTATTGCCGCTTTGCTATATATAGGGTCAAAGCTTTGGAAATCTTGGGCAAAAGGAGAATCAATAGATTTTTACAGCATGTTAAGACCTTTTGCCATAGGGTTGGTAATTATATTTTTTACAGGTTTCACCAAGGTTTTAGACGCTCTTGTAAAACCAATAGAAGTAGCTACGGAATTTGTAAAAGAGTCCGCTTCTGATAAAATGGAATCCTCGTATGCAGAATATTTTGAGACGCAGAAAAAGATGAGAGAGTTGCAGGCACAGGCACAAGCCAAATCAAAAGCTTCTGAAGAGAAATTGAGTGTTTGGCGTACTATCAGCAAGAATATTGGTGAGATAAAGGATAATATTGTTAATTCTGTAGGTAGTTTGTCTGATACAATCTTTAAATTCTTAGTGGATTTAGGCAGTATGACTGTAGATATATTTACTATGGCGACTGTTTATTTTTATAAAGTATATGTGGTGACAGCCAAAATAGTTTTGGTATTGATAGGTCCGTTTGCTTTAGCGCTTTCTGTGATACCTGGTTTTGAAAAGAACTTTAAGGCTTGGGTTGCCCAATACATAAATATCAGCCTGTATATTCCTATTTGTAACATTATAGGGTTTGTACAAACAATGATAGTAAGCGAGTGTCTGTATGCTCCGGGAACATCATCAATGCAGGCTATAATAGATCAATCCACGGCGGAATCCACATTGGTTTCCATAGACAGTAACACAATTATGGTACAGATTTGCGGAATGTTATTAGGTATAATATCAATTATGTTGTATTCTCATGTGCCTGCTTTTGCAAATTGGATATTGCGTGGAGACGGTTCAGGAGGGCTTGCGGCGGCATTTAGTGTAGGAGGCGGATTGGTGGCAACCAAAATAGGTGATGCAGAGGGAGTGAATCAGATTGCTTCAAAATTTGGATTTGGGAATAATCAACAATCACAGTCGCATGTACAACAAAATTCAACTGATAAGCAGATATGATTAGAAGTTTACAAAATATTCAGTCGGCATTTTCTCTTGTGAGAATATATATGGTACTTGTGACTGTTATAACTGTTGCTGTATCCGGGTATGCAGTATGGAAATCATTCCAGTTTGCAGAAAAACAGAGAGAAAAAATATATGTATTAGATGGAGGGGCATCATTGCTTATGGCATTACAACAAGATGTGAATCAGAACAGACCAGCGGAGGCAAGAGCACATGTAAAATTGTTTCACGAGTATTTTTTTACCATATCACCTGATAAAAGTGCTATAGAGCAGAGGCTTATACAAGCATTGGCGTTAGCGGGCAATGAGGCATACGAGCAGTATAAGAATTTAAAAGAAGACGGATTTTATGATAGGGTTATTGCTGCGGGAATCAATTGTGAAATACAAACCGACAGTGTTATTGTGGATACAAATGTTTACCCATTTATGGCTTACTATTATGGTAAAACTGCAATAGTAAGAAGTTCAAACATAACTTATAGGAACTTGGAAACACAGTGCGAGTTAATATCGTGTGCAAGGTCTGACAATAATCCACATGGATTTGTTATAGAAAAATGGAAAATATTGGATAATAGCGATTTATCTGTAGTTAATAAGTAATGAACAAAACGGAGTATTATAGAAAACGCATTGCTCTTATAATCAAGAGCATAAGTGACAGATTCAGTTTTTACTTGAATGAAATGAATACCTCAAAAAGGAAGCGTGCATTAATAGTGACATTTGTTGTTTGCTTGACAGTACTTATAACGCAAACAATGATGGCGTATTTTAAACTTATAGATAAAATTTAATATGGGCAGAAAACAGAAATCCCTTCATATCTATTCGGTATTTGCATTGATACTGGTAATAGTTACATATTATGTATTGGGTGGCGGAACGCAGTCAGATATCAATGCAATGGGGAAATCGTATGATATAAATATGGATATACCAGATTCTAAAGAGGAGGATTTGGCGGCAGACAGATTTGCCGCTGAAAAAAGGGAGGAGATACGCAATCAAGAACAAAATCACAGAGATATGATGCAAAAGCACTCATTTAGCATTTTACAACACGATACAATACCTGAATCCGATGGAGCCCGCAAAACATCTCAAAGTCCAAACTACAAAACTTGTATGTCATCCAGCATCAGTATGGACGAAAAAAAGCGTAAAACGGAGAATAAATACGAAAGAAAAAGGGAGATTATGAAAAAAAAGCGGGCTCAATTGGAAAAAGAATTGGGAATCAACCTTTCTGATTACGGATATACTAAATATGAGACTCCTAACGAAGATGATGTAATGGTGAAGGATCAAAAAGTGGAGATGGCTTCTAGTGATAATGTCACAAGCAATAGCAGGTCAGGGGTTGGAGGATTTTATGGGTTAGAGTCGAATACCGATAATTTTGAAGGTGATGTAAAAGCGGTTGTCCATGGGGATCAAAAAAACCTTAAATCAGGTGCTATAATAAAATTAAGACTAATTGAAACTCTTGAAATAGATGGCGTTAATGTTCCCAAAAACACATTTGTTTACGGGAAACTGACTTTTGGAAACGGAAGAGGAATAATTAAAATACAGAACATAAACTATAGAAATAAAATTCTTCTGTTTAAGGGGACTGTTTACGATAGTGATGGATTTGAGGGGATATATGTCCCGGATAATATTGTCAGTGACACAAAATCTAAAGCCGCATCGGCGGCGTTAGGGGGTGTAGATATTAAGACAGGCTCTAAAAGCAAGGTGATAAATTCCACCATTTCTTCTATAGGCGATGTAATTAAAAATGCGGTGCAAGGATCGATAAAAGAATCAAAAATATCCATTTCATCAAACTATTTAGTAACAATAAAACGAATAAAATGAAGAATCTTAAATTTTATATGTTTGCTATTTCTGCTATTATAGTGTCAATGAATCACGTATATGCAGATGAATCAGAAAAATTACAATTGAACGACACTCATTGTGTAGTACTCAAATTCTCAAGTGATATAAAATATGTTGATTTTGGCAGCAGTGCCATTATAGGGGAAAGGCTGTCGTCGGATAAAATGTTAAAATTGCAGAGTTCCAAGCCGGATTTTTCCGAATCAACCATTTCTATAGTAACATCAGACGGTGGGTATCATCAATTTAATGTCGTCTATTCGCAGAATTTGGAAAAATATGTATGGCAACAGGAGGGAGAATCATTTTCTACCGATTCCATCGGGTTTTCTTCTGAAAAAACAACACATTTTATATGTGGAGAAAAAATTACTGACATTGTATTGGGAAGTAATTCCGTAATAGCGGCATACGCTGATAAAATAGACAACATTATTAAGGCAAAAGCGATTGAAACAGATTTTGCAGAAACAAACATTCACTTTATTACAGAGACCGGATATATCTATACCTTCATTGTAAAACCTGATTCTCTTCCTGACAGACTGTCTGTGCGACTGTCGTCAGATGAGGATGAAGAACAGTCGTCGCAAGCCATTTTTAGAAACAATTCCGTAAATGATAAGCAGATGAACTCTTTTGCCAAAAAACTTGTTGGTGAAAAACCGTCGCTGAACGATATCGGAGTAATCAGGTCTAAAATGGTTTTTGCGATGTCTGGAATATATGCCTACAATGATATGCTTGCATTTAGATTTGATATTCAGAATTATGGTAAAATTGAGTATGAAATGGATTTTCTAAAGGGTTATATTAAAGATAAAAAAGAGACTAAAACTACGGCAATTCAAGAGGAGGAGTTAAATCCTGTTTATGTTTATTTCTCTAAAAGTGTGTCTCCTGCTATTCTTAAAGGAGGAGAGGCGGAATCTATTGTAATGTTTTTTTCAAGATTCACCATACCTCCCAGCAGAATTCTCTACTTTGAAATGTTCGAGAAAAACGGGGGTAGGCATCTTTCGTTTCCTGTTTCGGACAAAGAGTTGCTGAAGGCAAAAGCATTATATTAACTAATATTATTTTATATGAGAAAGGTTTTATTTTATTCTGTATTGGCGACGATTATGGTTTCCTGTGTATCTCCTGCATACGCTGAATCAGCGATATCGCATATCAAAGGTATGAATGCCATAGGGTTTAGAGCAGGAACAGGCTTAGGTCAGACATTTGATGTGGGGGTGCTGTATCAATACCATTTTTCTAAAAGATGGTCATTCCTTGTAAATGTGGATTTTGAAAAAGGTAAATTCAAAAATGCAGATTTTTGGGGAATAAAGGTTTATCCTGGTGTTGAGTGCAGTGTCTGGCATCCGGTTTCGTGGTTTTATCTTCATCTGTCAGGAGATATGAATTTAGGTTATGATGATTGGAGAAACAAGGATATTGACAAAACCACATCGGGATTTGTAATGGGACTTGACTTGGGCGTGAATTTTGAATTTTACGCAATCCCGCAACTTTCATTTGTACTACAGGCACAGCAAGGCTGGGATTGGGGTTTTTATAGGAGTGGGGGATACAACTATTTTCATCCTCTGTTCTCTTTAGGTATCAAGTATAACATTAAATAATATGGATTATGAAAAAAATTTTATCTGTAATAAGCACATTATTAATAGTATCAAATGTTTCTTTTGCTTTTAATTACTGGTGGGGTAACGCACTATTTGATATGAGTTCATATATGGAAAAAATGCCTGTTGTTTCCAACTCATGTATTACTATAGAAAAACAATTGATTACTAATGGGAAATTAGATTGTACAGTATCAACAGAATTATCGTGGTATAATTTTTTTGTTCGATCTGCAATGATTCCAAATGAAGTATGTGGATATTGGACTGTAAATGAAATAAAATATGAAAGAAAAGTGTATTATTCACTTGTCTCAAACAACACTTATTATGAGTTTTCGTCACTTAAAAAAAGTGGCTATATTGATGTGAGAAGCGTTTCCACTCCTTCAAGTTATACCGTAGTGGGTGGTACGTATCAGGCATGTTCAATTGAGTTCAATGATTCCATTGCGGCGGACATAAGTAAGCTGTCTTCCAATAATGAGTACAAATTAAAAGTGGAGTATTCTTTTCTTGTGGAGCCGGTAGTGGATATTTGTGGTTCCGGTTATGATCCTACGGAAACAAAAAAATATGTTAAGGAGCAACGGGTTTCCATTGAGAATGCAAACACAGGAGCACAGGCTAAATTTAAAATTTTTCCCTCGTCCACTAATTCTTTAATAAATGTCAATGGGTCATTTAACCCTATGTATAACACAGGTTCGGGTGATGTATATTTAATATATAATAATCCGGATGCGGTGATTTCTGTAATAGCGGATACGATAAACTTACCCGAAAAAAAATGTATTGTAAATGGGACAAAATTGATCTATAACTATGGTGTCGGAGCATATCTGGCTTCCATCGGTGCGTCAAATTTTCCCACTAATATTGGTTCAATTTCTCAATGGACAGGTTGTGGACTAATAGATAAACAGTGTTCTAAGGTGTGTAATGGCGTTACAGAACCAACCATTGAATTTGTGAATGATAATGCCAAACAAAAATCCTTTCTAAAAAGAAGGGGTTACCTTAAAAAGGAGTATTGTTACAGACGCAGAACTAATGTATTGCAGCGGTCAATAGATTCAGATATGACCAATTATGATGAAAATACAATAGAAAATTTTTCTGTTTCAAAGGCAAAAGACTATAGAATGAGTAGAATATTTCATTTAAGAGATTTGTCTAATGTAGATGTTTATGCAAAAAAAGGTTATGGTGCAGGATCAATAATAAAAATACAAAATTCGGTCATCTACAGTAGTTATTTTTCTAGTGAAAATTATTCTACGTATGCAGATTTTTATGCATTAGGATACATATATTACGGACCAACTTATGATATGGACATAGCAAGTGGAGCTGGAGTTGTAAGTAATATTCTTGAATTTGAGGTTGTAAATGCGGCGACATTGCCTTCAATCAGTGCGTCAGAAAAATTACCTAAAATGACTTGCGTAACAGATACTCTTGTCAAAGAGGGGGATTTTATACATTTAAAAGGTGCGGCAATAAAATGTGGAAATTATTCAGAAACCCTGTATAATCCGGATTACATGTGGGAGGTTTCATTTAACGGCACAGATTGGGAACCGCTTGACAAGAAAACCTTTTCCAATTATATAATAGATAGGAATCGTTTAAAATTTGCTGTAGTGATTGACCCGGATAAGGATGTTTTACTTAAATCAACGATTTTAAGAAACAGGACTCAGGCACAATTCAGACAAAAGGTGATACTAAGGTCTTTTGCCTCTGATGAGTTTAGTTCATTATATAACTACAAGATTGATGATAAATACTATATTTCAATTATTGCTAAGGACTATTATACGTATATCCCAACTCCCATATTAGACAAGGAGAATCTGGTATTTTCTCCATCGACGTTCCCATTGGAACAGAGGTTGTGTAAAGGAGATGAACTTACAAAGAATAAAATATCTTTTAAATTGAAAAACTCCACTAATGTAAGTTCTGACAACATTGAGCAATTATCGGAGATAGCAGAGTATAAAATATATGAATTACACGGAGACACTGTTGGAAAATTAGTCTCAAACACGAATTCTTACACAATGAGTTTTTCTGGGAAAACAATAGGCTACAGGTGTGTGATATCGTGGTGTACTGATTCCATTTACAAAGATGTGAGTGTAATTGCAAATGAAGATGAGGTTATTGAATTAAATGATGTTACGTCAAATGTGGTGATTGCGGAAAGAAGTGAGACTGAAAATAAAGTTAAGTTACTATGTCAACGAGGTGTAGCACCTACCATTTCATTGATTGAGAAAGGGAATAAAGTATTTGATTATCTATATCGTAGTGTGGTTTCTTATCAACAGCCAAGCGTATCGGTAACAGATTTTTCGTCAATGTCAAGAACAAAAATAATATCATTTATGAAAAATGCCAACTGGGACTATGCGGCAGAAACAGGTACAGATGTTGATAATGCGGGAATAGATGCTTTAAGGGCATGGTGCCGTGTAAAAGAGGATGCCGTCAACGCTCAAATTGTCTCCAATGCTAAAAACAAATATATAAGTGAGAATGCATGGTATGGTTTTTCTGATAGTAATACAACAGTTTTGCCTTACTCAAATTCAGATGCGTCTAACTTGAATTTTTATATAATGAAGCAAAACACTAAAACAAAATGTTTTAGCGATAGCGTTAAGATAGAAATTGTTTTTTTTGACGGAATAGAAGATAATAAAATTGCATTTTCAGCGGCTGCAGATGCTTCAAAAAGTGAGGTTTACGTTATGGAGAATGCCAATTCCCCATCCATTAAAGGTTATGTAATAAAAGGCGGATATGGGATTCCGTCACTAAGCAATGACTATAAATATATATATCACTACATTTATAGAGAGGCGGGAGGTGTTTGGCAACAATTAACATCAGACGTGGAGGTATCGGGCAATGATAATAAGAACGTATCGTTAAAGGCTGGATCATTGAAAATGGATCGTCTATATCAAGTGGCAAGAATTGTATATTCCAGAGTGGGCAATGATATTTCAACGCAGGTGTCAGATACAAGCAATATTTTAACTATCAATGTGATAGAGGAATTAAAGGTCGATGATGTAGAGGTTTATAACAATGGTTCTTGTGCAGGCACTGTTGTTACATTAGGTGTCCCAAAGTATGACCCTGCTAAAAATATAAAAGACGCAACACGTTTTATATGGACTGCCACTGATACTGCGGTTAAGGTTATTTCTTACGATGAAATGGAAAAATATTGCAGTTTATATAACACTCGTGCAAGTTTTGATGTACATGTTTATAGAGAGGATACTATAACAGGAGCAAAAACCAAGACGGTGGTTATTCCTATAGAGGTGATAAATGTAAAACCATATTTCTCTATTACAGCCGATGGAATTACAAGAAATATATTGGATTATCCTAATGAGAATTTCTCTTTTCAAAGCGGAACCAGGTTTGTTTTGAACAATAATAGTGAGAATGCAGATAATTATCTGTGGAATTTGGAATTGCAGTATTTTACAGGTTCTGAGGTAGAGGGTTTAACATCATATATTGAGAATCCGGTGTGTTATCTTTACAATCCAGGGCAAAACAAGATAAGACTTACTGCTAAAAACTTACTTGGGTGTGAATCTCAGGTAACGGCGGAGAATATCTATATTCAGTCATCTTCAGTCAAGAGTGCGACAATGAGTTCTCACTTTGAAGACAGAGATTTCATACCTCAGGTTTCAGATGGTTTTGCAGTTGGTTTTGAGGTTTATCCCACTATAACAAAGGGGGAGGACGTAAACATTTATTATTCAAAAGGGATGTTCCATTATGCCATTGTTAATTCAATAGGACAAGTTATGATGATGAATACATCTGATAATTTTGATATAATAAGTTATGAGAATATCCCTGACGGAGTATCTTCTTTGGTATTGGAAGCCGAAGATAATGGTAATATGATTAGTAAAACGGTTAGACTTATAAAACAATAGGAATATGAAGGTTTCAAATATTATTTTTAGAGCAAATTTGTTCTTTATATCATTGGCAACACTTGTTTCTTGTGAAACGCGTAACGATTTATTTCATAAATTCAATGATGTTCCAAATGTTTATGTAAATACACAAAGCAGAAAATTTGACACTAAAAAATCTGTTGCTCAAATTATCTTGAGACATGGAGAACAAAAAATAATCTATTTTGATTATACAGATGATTACATTCAAACAGGGTTAGATGTATCATATCAAGTGTATAGTGAACAGTCTATACCCGAATATATTAAATGTACGCTCGACCACGATTCAAGAAAATTGGTTATAGAAGATATATTGCCACAACATACACTAAATGATAAAGTAGTTAAATTTATGGTTAAAATTGTGGTAAGTGATTACTATGGAGATAAAGGCGAAGCGGTTATAAATGTTATAGATTACGATAACAATCCTCCTGTACCTGTTATAAAAACAGAATTAATCCAACAAATGGAATATTCTATCAGTGCCGTAGAAACTATAGATCCGGATTCAGATGAGGTTGTGGCTTACGAGTATCTTATTGACGGAGAAACTACCACCGATAAATATGGCTATGAGGATAGTGAGAATCCTAAATATGTGCTGAATCCGGGCATGGCAGGGATCAAGGGTACATATATAATAGCAACTCCTCTCAATGTCGTAAAGCACGCATTCCAGACATCGGGTACTCATGTTATTTATGTAAGGGCTAAAGACTCTTTGGGTTTGTGGAGTAAATGGAGCAGGCTTACTATTGATATTTAAGAAAAAAACCGTAACTTTGGAGATGTAAAATTCATCTCCAATGTTACTTCCATACTACAAAGAGGGTGTTATTGAGTGCGGTTGCGATGAGGCAGGCAGGGGTTGCCTTGCAGGCCCTGTATATGCCGCAGCAGTAATTCTGCCGCCTGATTTCAAAAATGAACTGCTTAATGACTCCAAGCAACTTACAGAAAAGCAACGTTATGCACTTAGACCAATAATAGAAAAAGAGGCGGTTTCATGGGCAATAGGAGTGGTTACGGCGGAGGAGATAGACAGGATAAATATACTGAAGGCATCTATAGTGGCTATGAACAGAGCCATAAATGCTCTTAATGATAAGCCTGAATATCTGATAATAGATGGTAACAGGTTTTATAATACTACAGGTATTCCCTATAACACCATAGTTAAGGGAGATGGCAAATATATGTCAATAGCGGCTGCATCCGTGCTTGCCAAGACTTATCGTGATGATTATATGAAAACTCTTGCCGAGGAGTGTCCACAGTATGGTTGGGACATAAATAAGGGATATCCTACTAAGGCTCACAGAGAAGCAATAAGGCGATACGGGGTATCGCCTTATCATAGAATGTCTTTTACTCTGTTAGGTAAAGATGCTTAATGCTTTTCTGCCTCTTCCACCTCTTTTTGAAGTTTCTTAGGCAAATTCTCTACGCAGTGGTGGCATTTCATTTCAAGTGTGTACATACGGCCAATGCAGTAGTTGGAGTGCTTGCATGTGCTGTGGTAACTGTCGTCTGAATTTTTCATGTGGTTTACAAATTCAGGGTCATTTACAAGAACACGTGCCATCTGTATAAGTTCAAAACCGCTATTAAGTACAGTCTCGCAGTTTGCACGGCTTACTACGCCACCTACGTATATAAGTGGACACTTAATCTCTTTGCGGAATTTTAGAGAGTCCTCAAGGAAGTATGTCTCTTTAAAAGGAACAGTAGGTATCAAAAGTCTGCCAGCCATCTTCAGACCAAGTTTCAGCCACCAAAAACGCCATGGATTCATATAATATGAGAGTGTTTTTAGTGGCATTGCTCCACGCATAACGTGCATTGGGGCTTTGCTTACAAAACCGGCACTGAGTACTATGCCGTGAACTCCTGCCTTCTCTATCTCTTTGGCTACAGTAATACAGTCAGGCAATTCCATACCACCCTTGAATCCGTCAAACATATTGGTTTTTACAACCACAGCCATATCATCTTTAGCATGCTCCATAACCTCTGCCAGCACCTCTTTCATAAAGCGCATACGGTTTTCAAGGCTACCGCCGTACTCATCGTGGCGGTGATTTGTATATGGAGATATGAATTGTGAAATAAGATAACCATGTCCTGCATGAATCTCTACACAGTCAAAACCAGCCTCACGACACATATCCACCGCCTTGCCAAAATCCTTTATCAAGGATTTTATTTCTGATATTTTAAGCCCTCTGACAAATGTTGGTGAATACATATTGAACCCCGATGAGGCACCTACAGGTAGGCATCCACAGGTATAGAAGTGTGTCATATTGCCGCAGTGACCGAGCTGGATACTTGCTTTTGCCCCTTCTGCATGAATGGCATCAGTAAGTTTCTTAAGGTCAGGTATAATTTCAGGACGCATCCACAGTTGACCTTTAAAGGAGACACCGCTCTTGTTTACAGCACAGTAGGCAATGGTTGTCATACCTATACCGCCGCGTGCCACACTTGTGTGGTAATTGAACAAATCCTGAGAAGGTTTGTTATCATAACACATGTTTTCAAAAGCCGCACTTCTTATTGTACGGTTTCTGAGGGTAATGGGACCAAGTTTGAATGGTGTAAAAAGTTCACTCATAGTGATTAATTGTTTAATCGGAGAATCGTTGAATCGGTTAAACGATTTACCATTAGTATATAAAAGGAAAAACTCTCTTTAATTTCTTCTCGTCGAATTCATCAGCAAATTCAACCTTGTATTTTTCATAAATGGCATTGGCTCTAGGCACTAAGTTTGCACAAGTCCACCACAGGAATATCAGACCTGCCCAAGACCATGTAAGCACTGCCCAACCAAGCCACTCCAATATCTCTCCAAAATAATTGGCGGAACATACATATTTATACATACCGTCTTTAGGTAGATAATGTTTGGTGTCTCCGGGTTTACGTAAATTTCTAATCACCCTGTCGGAATCCCAGTTTATGCATATACCGACAATAAATATGCATGTGCCAATGATAAATTGTGGGGTGGTAATCCAATCTATTGTATAAAGGTCTTCGGGTGCAAGATAGAAAATCCAATAACCCTGAATATACCCGTTCATAATATTAAACATAACTCCCATAAGCATTATGGCGATAGGCATCTTGCTTTTACCCTTAAGAAGTAGAGGAAAAACAAAAGAACGTTGGAAGTAATGTAACTCAAAAATCAGAAACATCACCAAAGGGGTAATCTCAAATGTTCTGTCTGAATTTGCCCATAAATAAAGCATAACAAAGAAAACAGGGCATTCCATAACAACCCAAGCCGCTTTGTTATTTATGGCAGGACCCCATTTGTCGCTAATCATTTTGCCGTATCCAGCCTCCACAAAATAGAGACATACAAATACAACAAAACCGATGATGCTTACAATAAAGAGCAAGAAATTAAAGTTTTCTAAAGATAGTTGCATGTTTTCAAGTATTTTAAGTTATCAAAATTCCCATTTTATGTTATCCACCCACAAAGAGTTACCTATTGTACCTACAAACGCCCCTTGATTGCCAGCAGTAATCATTACAATTACATGTGTGGGTGTATCCAACTCATTTCCCCAACCCTCTTCAATAATGGGCACCATCTCACCTTTGCTGTTCAAAGTCCTGCAAGGTGTATCCAAACCCATAAAATCCTTATAATAGGGGGCTTTTGTTATATCACCGTAGTGAATTTCAACCCGATGCCCGTTTTGCCATTCAGTAACGTCGTGGTCTAACTGTTCACGAGCAGTACCTATACGTAAAGCGTGAATATTGCCGTCCTTATCTTCCCATCTTTTCTGTAAATAGACCCAGAATTCAGCCTTATCTTGTATTCCCTTTATAGTTTTATGCCCGATACCAGGCCATTTTTCCACATAATTCCTTTTAGAAATCCTACACTTGTAATCAAGCACAAGTGCCTTTGGCTTGCGATTAAAAGGGATTCCAAAATCCAAATTGCAATAAGGGTCGTTAGCACTCTTGATAGGTTCAACAGTCTGTCCTGTAAATATACTGCCTGTTACCAGTACATTTATATTTATCATTCCCAATACCTTAACCCCGTCAAATTTAGTGTCTAAACGGCAACATACGCCTCCATCTTCCCTTTTCTCCGGCATTACGGAGTTACTTGCCTTTATTATACCCGCCACTTTGGCGTATATGTTTGATGAGGTCCAAGGGGTGCAAGCCTTATAATTATAGGGTGCAAGTTGCTCCACAGTAAAGTGTGCCTTTGGCCCTATAACATAAATAGTCTTTGTTTTACCCCCTATTAGTCCCGATTCCTTTACCTCGCGAGTTGTCCAACTTTCAAAATCAGCATACTTTATAGGCTCTGTTTTGGCGGTTGCACATACAGTTAAAAAGGGCAAAATTAATGATAATAAAGAGCGGTTATACACAATAACTATAAATATATGATAAAAAACGAATACAAAGGTATGAAAAAGTTTTAACTTTTTACTAACTTTGCCCCAAATATACAAAAGTTTAACATTTCAGTTAACAAAAATATGATAAACAACCAGATTTCAGAAATAGCCCAAAGACTACGCGGATTAAGAGAAGCCGTTGATTATTCCGCCGATGAAATGGCTAAAAAAACAGGTATTGCTACAGATTTGTATTTGGAATATGAGAGTGGCAATGTGGACATTCCCATGAATTATCTATGCAGTGTGGCGGATGTTTTTAATATGGACACTGCGGTGTTGATTAACGGAGATGAGACCCACGCACAAACTTTTTTTGTAACAAGGAAAGGCGGGGGCGTTATAGTAGAGCGTACAAAGGCATATAAATATAGAAATTTGGCTGGCGGATTCCGCAATGCCAATGCCACACCATTTCTTGTATCAGTAGAACCAAAAGAGGGAGATATAACACTTAACTCCCACCCTGGGCAGGAGTTCAATTTAGTTGAATCGGGTAGAATGCTATTGAAAATAGATGGTAAAGAGATAATTTTGGAAGAGGGCGACAGCGTATATTTTGACGCTACCAAACCTCATGGTATGAAAGCGTTGGACGGCAGGAGAGCACATTTTCTTGCCATAATATTGTAGTTCAGATGTTAGAAAGATTTGTATCCCAAACAGAGTTTGCCTCTCAAGAGGACTTTGAAAAGAATTTCAGGATAAAAGTTCCTGAAAACTTTAATTTTGCATACGATGTGTTGGACGCATGGGCGGCTGAGGCACCTGATAAGGTAGCCTTGTGCTGGACTAATGATAAGAGAGAGCATATAGATTTCACCTATAAGATGCTGAAAGAGAAGACAGACAGCACTGCATCCTATTTCCAATCACTTGGGATAGATAAGGGAGATAAGGTTCTGCTTATACTGAAACGCCGTTATGAGTTTTGGTTCTCAATACTGGCACTGCACAAGATAGGGGCTATAGTTATACCTGCGACGCACTTGCTTACGGGGAAGGATATTGTTTATCGTTGTCATGAGGCAGACATTAAGGCAATAGTTTGTGTGGGGGAACAGGTTGTACTTAATCATATAACAGACGCAAAACCCGATTGCCCCACGCTTAAGCACATAATTTCTGTAGGACCTTACGTGCCTGAAGGATTTGAAGATTTTACTAAAGGAATAAATAATGCTAAACCATTTGTAAAACCAGAGCATGTGAATGAAAATTCAGATGTAATGCTCATGTTCTTTACATCGGGTACAACAGGAGAGCCTAAGATGGTGGCACATGATTTTCTGTATCCCCTTGGGCATATAGTTACAGGTTGTTATTGGCATAACTTAAAAGAGGATAGCCTACACCTTACAGTGGCAGATACCGGATGGGGTAAGGCAGTATGGGGAAAACTTTACGGACAGATGATAGCAGGAGCCACCATCTTTATTTATGACCATGAAAAATTCACCCCGTCAGATATGTTGAAGATGATTCAGGATTATAAAATCACATCATTCTGTGCACCTCCTACAATTTTCCGTTTTATGATTCAGGAGGATTTGCGTAAATATGATTTATCATCACTGAAATGGTGTTGCATTGCGGGAGAGCCGTTGAATCCAAGCGTTTACGAAGAGTTCTACAAACTTACAGGTGTCAAGTTAAGAGAGGGATTCGGGCAGACAGAAACAACTTGCACAGTTCTTACTACCCCTTGGATGGAACCTAAACCAGGCTCTATGGGTAGGCCTAATCCAGGTTATGATGTGAATATTATAAAAGCTGACGGGACTTATGCAGAGGTGGGAGAACGTGGAGAGATAGTGATACGTGCCACACGTGATGCCAAGCCATGCGGATTGTTTGCTGGATATCTTAAAGATGATAAAAAGACAGAAGCCGCTTGGAATAACGGGCTTTATCATACAGGCGATGAGGCTTGGCGTGATGAAGACGGTTATTTTTGGTTTGTAGGCAGAAACGATGATGTAATAAAGTCTTCGGGCTACCGCATAGGGCCATTTGAGGTTGAGAGTGCCCTTATATCCCACCCGGCGGTAGTGGAGTGTGCTATTACAGCGGTTCCTGATCCTATAAGAGGTCAGGTGGTAAAAGCTACGGTTGTGCTAGCGGAGAATTACAAGACAAAGGCTGGCGATGCTCTTATAAAAGAGTTGCAGGATTATGTAAAACAAGTTACAGCACCGTATAAGTATCCTCGTGTAATGGAGTTTGTAGATGAACTTCCAAAAACAATAAGCGGAAAAATCAAGCGTGGAGAAATAAGAGATAAGGAGAATAGATAATGTATCGTTTTACTCGTATAGCAGTTAAGATAGGTAGTAATGTACTTACACACAGTGATGGCACTCTTGACACAGAGCGTATGTCGGGACTTGTTGAACAATTGTCTCTTCTGCACTCAAAAGGAGTTGAAATTGTGCTCATTTCATCGGGAGCAGTGGCATCGGGCAGAACTACTCTGAAACTTGAAAAGGAGCCTGACCCTGTGTCGGCAAGGCAGATTTTCTCTGCTATTGGGCAGGCCAGACTAATCAATATTTATTATGAACTTTTTGCCAAACACGGAATATGTTGCGGGCAGGTGCTTACCACCAAGGAGTCGCTTTCAACGCGAAGCCATTACCTTAATCAGAAAAACTGCATAACAGGATTGTTGCAAAACAAGGTGATACCTATCCTTAATGAGAACGACACCATATCACTTACCGAGCTCATGTTTACCGATAACGATGAACTTAGCGGACTTGTGGCTACAATGATGGATGTTGAGGCATTGATAATACTTAGCAATATAGATGGCATTTACAACTCTAACCCATCAGACCCCGATGCCAAGGTTATTACCGAAGTGGCGGAAGGTCAAAATATTACAAAATATATTCAAACATCTAAATCCTCGTTTGGGCGTGGAGGGATGATGACTAAAACAAACATTGCACGCAAGGTTGCGGCAGAGGGCATTACAGTAATAATTGCAAACGGTAAAAAAGAGAATATTCTGCCTGATTTACTTGAAAAAGATTCAAAAATCGTATGTACCACATTCCTTCCAAGCGAGAAAGAGGTGTCAAGTATAAAAAAATGGATTGCCCATAGTGATGGATTCTCAAAGGGTTCAATCACTATAAATGAGAATGCATGCAAGGCATTGCTTTCAGAAAAAGCATCTTCAATACTGTTTGTGGGCATAACTAAGGTCGAGGGAGAGTTTCTAAAAGGCGATATCATTAAGATAAAGGATATTGCAGGGAAAGTTGTAGCAGTGGGTAAGGCACAGTATGATAATGTAAAAATGACCCAATCCATCGGGAAAAGGGGATTACGTCCTGCAGTGCTGTATGACTATTTGTGGATAAATTAAATGGAGAGTCGGTTATTCGGTGAATCGGTTATTCGTATCACCGCATCACCGCATCGCCGCATCACCTAATAAATTATGAATTGGAAAGAACAGGCATTAGAGGCTTCAAGGAAGCTGAATTTGGTATCGGGTAATGTAATAAACAGCGTATTGCTTGATGTAGCAGATGCTGCAGAGTCTCACACGGCGGAACTATTAGAGGCAAATCAGAAGGATTTGGATAAGATGGACAGAAATAATCCTCTATATGACCGTCTCCAACTTACAGAGAAAAGAATCTCTGATATAGCGGCAGATATGCGTAAGGTGGCTACACTTGAATCTCCGCTTGATAAAGTTATAGAGGAGCGTACACTGCCTAATGGGCTTCACCTTACCAAACGCTCAGTTCCGTTTGGAGTGATTGGCATAATATATGAGGCACGTCCTAATGTCAGTTTTGATGTTTTCTCGCTTTGCCTTAAAAGCGGAAATGTATGTGTGCTAAAGGGAGGTACAGATGCCTACAATTCCAATTTTGCCATTGTATCGTTAATTAAGGGTGTTCTGAAAAAACATAATCTTGATGAAAATACGGTACACCTTATGCCAGCTGGTAGAGAGGCTACAGCGGAACTTATGGATGCAGTAGGTTATGTTGATTTAATTATACCAAGGGGCGGAGCAGGGCTTATTAAATTTGTAAGAGAGAATGCAAAAGTTCCTGTAATAGAGACAGGGGCAGGTGTAGTACATGCCTATTTTGATGCAGATGCGGATTTACAAAAGGGGACAGCCATAATAGCCAATGCCAAAACCCGTAGAGTAAGCGTATGTAACGCTTTGGATACACTAATAATTAACACTAAGCGTCTTCAAGACTTGCCTGCAATCTGCAAACCGCTTGCAGAGAAGAATGTTGTTATAGAGGCAGATTCCAAATCATTCACGTTCCTTGCAGGCAAATATCCTGATAATCTGCTTGAGAAAGCAACAGACGGCACTTTTGGTAAAGAGTTTATGGATTATCGTATGGGATTGAAGACCGTAGATTCCTTAGACGGTGCGTTAAAGCATATAGCACAATTCAGTTCCAAACACAGTGAGTGTATAATGACGGAAAATGCAGAGGTGGCAGCCAGATTCCAAAAAGAGGTGGATGCGGCTTGTGTCTATGTAAACGCTCCTACAAGTTTTACAGACGGAGCCCAATTCGGTATGGGAGCGGAGATAGGTATAAGTACGCAGAAACTGCATGCACGTGGACCTATGGCACTTCCTGAACTTACCACATATAAATGGCTTATTAACGGGAACGGACAAATTAGGGGATAATACTAAAATCTATCGGTCAAATGGAGCAATTCAGCAATTTATTCAGCTTGCCGTTGACAGACCCGGTGCTAATATTCGCATTAGTACTGCTCCTTATTCTGTTCTCTCCCCTGATATTTGACCGTCTTCATATTCCACATATTGTAGGTCTTATTATAGCAGGTATATTATTTGGACCTAATGGGTTGGGATTGCTTGATAATGATAGCAGTTTCCGCCTGTTTGGACAAGTAGGCATACTATATATAATGTTTATAGCCGGTGTGGATATGGATATGAATGACTTCAACCATAACCGCAACAAGAGTATAGTTTTTGGGTTATATACATTCCTTATACCTATGACATTAGGTATTATCACAGGTCTGTTTCTGCTTAATTTTTCTGTACCTTCGTCTATAGTGCTTGCAAGTATGTTTGCCTCAAACACCTTGTTAGCCTATCCAATTGTTACCAGATATGGTGTCAGCGATAATCGCTCTGTTCCCATAACCGTAGGTGGCACAATGGTTTCAATGTTGCTGTCGCTTCTTACATTGGCTGTGGTATTGCAGGTGGTTAATGGAGACATTTCGTATTTCTTTTGGCTAAAGTTTATTGCTTCGCTCACAGTCTATGGGCTGATAGTAATGTTTGTATTCCCAGCCATTACCCGATGGTTTTTCAAACATTACGCTGATAACATACTGCAATACATATTTGTGATGGCGATAGTGTTGTTGTCATCATTCCTTGCAAAAGTGGCGGGAATGGAGTATATAATAGGTGCTTTTCTTGCCGGCATATCACTAAACAGGCTTATACCAAAGCGTTCGCCGCTGATGAACAGAATAAATTTTGTGGGCAATGCCATATTTATCCCGTTTTTCCTTATAAGTGTTGGAATGATAGTTGATATTAAAATGATATTCAGTGGATATGTCACCATATTCATGGCGTTGGTAATGACAATTATGGCAACCATTTCCAAATATATAGCCGCTCAAGCCACAAGATTTACTTACAGAATGAACGAGGCGGAGGGAGAGATGATGTTTGGACTTAGCAACGCAAAGGCGGCATATTCACTTGCCGCAGTTGTTTTGGCATACAATACCATAACAGGATTCACGGAAGCGGGTAACCCTATAAGATTGCTCACAGAGGAGGTGCTTAATGGTACGGTAATAATGATACTTTGTACATGCATAGTAAGCTCTTTGGTAACGGAGCGAGCCTCTAAAAGGCTTGCTGCATCAAACGTTTCTAATGATAAAACCGCAGGTTACAGACCTGAACGACGAATACTTATCCCGATATCCAATCCAGATACCCTTGAGAGTCTTATGGCGTTGGCGGTCATACTAAATGATAGTAAGTACAAGCAGCCTATGTATGCTCTTAATGTGGTGGACTACAATAGTATAGATGACAAATCATCGGGTGATAGCGATAAATTGCTTGAGAGAGCAGCCTACATAGGGTCTGCATCAGATAATAAGGTTAAGAAAATAAAGAGGTACGATTTAAATGTGGCAAGCGGAATAACCAATGTAGTAAGGGAGAAAAACATATCAGAGGTTGTTATGGGGGTCAGTACCAAAGCCACATTAGCTGATACTGTATTTGGCTCACTTACAGACAAGGTTTTAGACGAGGTAAACCGTATGATTTACATATTATCGTCATCTCAACCTTTGGGTACTGTTCATAAAATAGTGGTGGTTGCACCAAACGGAGCGGAAAAAGAGAGCGGATTTGCGAAATGGTGTCATGGTGTTTTAACCATAGCGTCCCAATCGGGAGCGGGGTTGGAAATCCGCAGCTCAAAAGATACATTTGATGCTATCAAAAAGAATTTTCGTAAGAGCAAAGGTAATATCACCCCTGATTTTATTGAGTCGTTTGGTTTCTCAATACAAGATACCGTGCAATCAATTGAAGAAAACGATTTGCTTATAGCGGTACTTGCTCGCAGACATAGTTTGTCATATACCCCTGCTTTAGAGAACGTTCTATCATATTTGCTTAGTAATCTTAAAAATAAAAATTTTATAGTGTTATTCCCAGAGCAGTTTAAAGAGGGTGAGATAGACAGAATACAAAATACTAACACAAAAATTATATAACGTGTTATATTTTTCATTACCTTTGCACCGTTTGACGGCATTATTAACATTTAAATAATTAAAAGTATGAAAACAAAATTTATCTCTATTGCCCTTTGCACCGTGTTTGCATTGGCAATGACAAGTTGCAAATCAAGTAAATCAGCAACTACATCTTCTACAATTGCAAATTCTGCAAACATTGCAGGTACGGTTGCATCTATGTTGGGTGTAATTCCTTCAACACCTGCAGCACAGTCAGGTTCTACAGCGGGGTCGTCAATTCTTAACATTTACAAAAACTACAAGGCTGACGGCAAACTTGATATGAAGAATGTAGATAATATCTTGAACATTGCGTCACTTGCCACAAGCGTAGCCACTATTAAGGATAATTACAAAGACAAAACATTCTACAAGGATTTTGCTTTGGGAATGGTTTCAAGTTCCACCGGTTTGGTTACAAACTCAAATGTAGATAATACAATATCTGCTTTAACAAACATTGATTTTAGTACACTGACTTCTGCTGCTTCTTCAGCAGCCACATCAGCTATTTCGTCCGCTATAGGCAGTGGTTCTTCTGCATCAGCAGAAACAACCACAGCAGCAGTTTCAGCACTGTCTTCTTTGATTGGTACTTTGAGCAAATAATCAAATTAATTAAAATGTATAAAAAAGTAGGACAACTTTTGGTTGTTCTATTTTTTTTGTATAAATTTGCAGAAAATTTGCAGAAAAATCGAATATTTATTCATTATGAAGAATAAGACAGACAGAATCAAGTTTATTAGGCAAGTCTGCCTTGAAAATAATGTATCAAGTCAGGAGGAGTTATTATCCATATTAAAGGATAACGGATTCAATCTTACGCAAGCCACATTGTCAAGAGACCTAAAACGTCTTAAAATCTCTAAAACTTTGACACCGCAAGGCTTGTACCGCTATGTGGTTCCATTAAGCACATTCCCTGTTTCTCATACCCCTGAGGTTAGAAAAATGGGAGTGGGATCACTGGAGTTTTCAGGTCACTTGGCTGTTATCAAGACTAAATCCGGTTATGCAGGTGGAATTGCATCAGAGATAGACAGTAGTGCAAATAGTGCTATTCTTGGTACGGTTGCCGGCGATGATACAATAATCATAGTTCCTCGTGAAGGATTTTCAAGAGAGGAGATCACAAAAGCTCTTACTAAAATATTAGAAGAAAGCGAACATTAGTTCTTAGTAGAGATGAAAGCGTCAGATATTAAAATTGTTGTGGCAGACGAGAGTCACATAAAGTATGTGGATACCATACTTACAACAATAGCCTCAGCAGCCGCCGTCAGAGGAACAGGAATTGCAAAACGTAATCCAGAATATGTAAAACAGAAAATGCTTGAGGGGAAAGCCGTCATTGCACTTTACGGAGATGAGTTTGCAGGGTTCAGTTATATAGAGACATGGGGAGGCAAGCACTACGTCACCACATCGGGTCTTATAGTGCCTGAAAAATTCAGAGGATTGGGAGTAGCCAAGAGAATCAAGCATGTAACATTCACCCTTGCCCGTATGCGTTGGCCGGAGGCTAAGATATTTAGCTTAACGTCTGGAGCGGCTGTTATGAAACTTAACACGGAGCATGGCTATATACCTGTTACATTTGCCCAACTTACAGACGATGAAACGTTTTGGAAAGGATGTGAGGGTTGCATAAACCACGATGTGCTTAAGCGTACTGATAGGCGTTATTGCGTATGTACAGGTATGCTGTATGACCCAAAGCGTGAACGTAGTGTACGTGATGCCAATGAGGAACTTGAGAAAGACCCTGAGGTGATAGAAATAATAAAGAGAAGATTTCCCAACGGATTCCCAAATTGATGGTGATTCGGTGATTCGGTGATTCGGTGATTCGGAGCGAAGCGACAACTGACGATAGTCAGTCGTGCGGAGCACGTAGGGGTTTGGGGATATGCCCCAATAAATAAAGGAATAAACTGCTTTTTTCATATTTTTCTCTGAATAAAAGAGTGTATGTTAAAGTAGTAAAGATGTTCAAAAGAGAGTTTTATTTTAATAAACAGTAAGAAAAATATGAAAAAAGTAGTTGTAGCTTTTAGCGGTGGTTTGGACACATCTTACACCGTTATGTATCTTGCAAAAGAGAAAGGTTATGAAGTTTATGCAGCCTGTGCAAACACAGGAGGTTTCAGTGCGGAGCAGCTAAAAAAGAATGAGGAGAACGCCTACAAATTAGGTGCAAAAAAATATGTAACACTTGATGTTACACAAGAGTACTATGAGAAGAGCCTAAAATATATGGTTTTTGGCAATGTACTACGTAACAACTGTTACCCTATTTCAGTAAGCTCTGAACGTATATTCCAAGCCATAGCCATAGCCCGATATGCAAATGAGATAGGTGCTTCTGCCATAGCACATGGCTCTACAGGTGCCGGCAACGACCAAATCCGTTTTGATATGACATTCCTTGTAATGGCACCTGGAGTAGAGATAATAACCCTTACAAGAGACGGCAACCTAAGCCGCCAAGAGGAGGTTGATTATCTTAATAAAAACGGATTTTTTGCCGATTTCACCAAGTTAAAGTACTCTTATAACGTAGGCATTTGGGGAACATCTATTTGTGGAGGAGAAATTCTTGATTCCAAACAAGGTTTGCCAGAGTCCGCTTATCTTAAGCACCCCACAAAAGAGGGTCCTGAAATACTAAAATTAGGGTTTGACAAGGGAGAACTTTGCAGTGTAAACGGCAAGAAATTTACAGATAAGATTAAAGCCATTCAGGCAGTGGAGGAGATAGGTGCCGCATACGGAATAGGCAGGGATTGCCATGTAGGTGATACTATAATAGGTATCAAGGGTAGAGTTGGATTTGAAGCCGCCGCCCCAATGCTTATAATAGGAGCACACCGTTTCCTTGAGAAATACACACTTAGCAAATGGCAGCAATATTGGAAAGACCAGGTTTCCAATTGGTATGGAATGTTCCTTCATGAGAGTCAGTATCTGGAGCCTGTAATGCCTGATATAGAGGCAATGCTTCAAAGCAGTCAGCGTAACGTAACAGGAGAGGTTACATTGGAATTACGTCCGTTAGGATTCCAAACAGTAGGGGTTGATTCTCCTAATGATTTGGTTAAGAATAAATTAGGTGAGTATGGTGAGACTGCCAAGGCATGGAGTTCTGAGGATGCCAAAGGCTTTATAAAAGTAACATCCACAGCATTACGTGCATACTATCTTGCTCACCCAAACGAGAGAAAATAAAATGATAAAAGCTGGAATTATAGGAGGTGCTGGTTATACCGCAGGGGAGTTATTAAGAATACTCCTTAACCACCCTAATGTGGAAATTAAGTTTGTAAACAGCAGCAGTAATGCAGGTAACAAACTGTACTCCGTACACGAGGGTCTGTTTGGTGAAACAGATATGGATTTTACCGATGAAATGGACTTAAATTCCATAGATGTGGTATTTATGTGTTCAGGTCACGGCAAAAGCACAGAGTTTTGGGCGGAACATAAAAAACCGGAGTCACTTAAAGTTATAGACTTGGCTCAAGACTATCGTGATGAGAGCAATGGCTATGTCTATGGACTGCCAGAGATAAACAGAGAACGCATAAAAGAGTGCTCTTTGCTTGCAAATCCGGGGTGCTTTGCCACAGCAATACAACTTGGACTTATTCCACTTGCCGCTAACGGTCTGCTTAATTCAGAAGTTCAGACCTCAGGTATTACAGGTTCCACAGGGGCAGGAGTAAAACCAGGAGCAACCACCCATTTCAGTTGGAGAAACAATAATTTGTCTGTTTATAAAGCATTTGAGCATCAGCATCTTATAGAGATAAACCAAACAATGCACAAACTTCAGCCAAGTTTTGACAAGAACATCAATTTTATTCCGTTCAGAGGTGATTTTGCAAGAGGCATTTTCATTGCTTCCCACCTTGATTGCAAACTTAGTGCAGAAGAGGCTGTAAAACTCTATAAGGATTTCTACAAGGATGCCGCATTCACATTTGTTATGGATGAAAATCCTGATATGAAACAAGTGGTGAATACAAACAAAGCCATTGTACATGTAGAAAAACATGGAGACAAATTGTTAGTCCTCTCCATGATAGACAATTTGCTTAAGGGTGCATCGGGGCAGGCGGTTCAGAATATGAACCTAATGTTCGGACTGGATGAAACTGCGGGGCTAAAACTCAAGAGTTCGGCATTTTAAATACATTAAATGCAGGTTTCTCTTAGCGGACACTACGGATACAAAAGATTGTTGAGGACGGCGGTTCCGTCAATAGTCACTATGTTGTTTGCATCAATATACAGCATAGTTGACGGTTTTTTTGTATCTAATTTTGTCGGAGCAACAGCATTTTCGGCAATAAATATGGCATCGCCGTTCCTTATGCTTATAGGGTCTCTTGGAATGATGTTTGGCAGCGGAGGCAGTGCTCTTGTCTCAAAGGCTATGGGTAGGGGGCATAGGAAGCGTGCAAATGAGATTTTCAGCAAGATAATACGTGAGGCGGCAATATCGGGTATTCTATTTTCCGTTCTGATGTTTATCCTTTTCCCTACAATAATTGACAGTTGCGGTGCTAAAGGAGAATTTGCAAGGCTTACAGTATCATACGGCAGAATATGTTTGCTTGGCATTCCTGCATTTATTATTACAATAGCGTTCCAATCTCTCTACATGACCGCAGAGAAACCTACTTTGGGAACTATGGTTACTGCAATAAGCGGAATAATGAATGTGGGGCTTGACGCTCTGTTTATCATTGGTTTTGGATGGGGTGTTGAGGGAGCCGCCATAGCAACTGTTACATCTCATTTAGCCGCAATGCTGTTCCCTCTCATTTATTTTTCATCGGACAGAAATAACTCCGCACTACAGCTTACTCATTCCAATATAAGTTACGGATATATTCTTAAGGCTTGTACTAACGGATTGTCTGAGTATGTAGGCAATGTATCTTTATCTGTTGTGAGTATATGTTACAACTATCAATTGATACGCCTTATAGGACCTGATGGTGTGGCGGCATACGGAATTTTGCTATACATCGGATTTATTTTTGCCGCCATATTCATTGGCTATAACCTTACAGTAAACCCGATAATAGGTTACAACTACGGTGCTGATGACAAGGTTGAACTGCGTAGTTTGCTCCGTCACAGCCTTATTATTACTGGAGTAATAGGAACAGGGCTTACTATTCTCTCTGAATGTACCAGTAGTCTCTGTGCCCGTATTTTTGTAGGTTACGATGCAGAACTTACCGCACTTACAACGCATGCCATACGGCTATATATGATAAGCTTTATGATATGCGGTATAAATATGTTTGTATCAACGTGGTTTACAGGACTTAATAACGGTATTGTATCAGCGGTGGCGGCATTCTCACGCACCCTTTTGTTTGAACTTGGGTGTGTTTTTATTCTCCCTGAACTGTTTGGAGTTGACGGTATATGGGTGGCAGTTGACTTTGCAGACCTATTTGCTTTGATATTATCAATAGGTCTGCTTTTAGGTTACAGAAAAAGATACGGATATTAAAGGCACTTCTTGAATCGGGTGAGGAACTCACGTGCATCTGCCATAGTAAGGCACAGTGGTGGAAGAAGACGGATAGTGTTTGTCCCTGCCACACCAGTAAATACGTGTTGCTCAAACAGAAGCTTTGACCTAATCTCCTTAATAGGCTGTTCAAACTCAAGCCCTATCATAAGTCCACGTCCGCGAACTTCTTTTATGCCCTCAATTTTACCCAATTCATCAAGCAAAAACGCACCTACTTCCGATGCGTTCTGTATCAGGTTTTCTTTCTCCATTATATCCAAAACCGCTATCGCACCTGCACAACCAAGATGATTGCCGCCAAATGTGGTTCCAAGTTGACCATATACAGGAGTGAATTTAGGACTTATAAGCATACCACTCATAGGGAATCCGTTGCAAATGCCTTTTGCCACTGTTATAAGGTCTGCCTTGATGCCTGAATATTGGTGAGCAAAGAATTTTCCGCTACGTCCGTATCCTGACTGTATCTCATCAAGGATAAGAACCGTATCTGTTTCTGTGCATATATCACGAAGTTGACGCATAAAGCAGTCATCGGGTACTTGAATACCACCTATGCCTTGAATACCCTCTATAATCACTGAAGAGAACTCCTTGGTCTGCAATTTCTCTTTTACTGCCTCAATATCGTTGAGTTGCACAAAATGAACTTCAAGACCCTCATTTACAGGGGCTATGTATTTAGGAATATCAGTAACTCTTACCGCTGCAGATGTCCTGCCATGAAACGATTTCTTGAACGCTAAAACCTTACGTCTGTTATTATAGAAAGAGGCAAGTTTAAGAGCGTTCTCATTAGCCTCCGCACCTGAATTGACAAGG
The DNA here is from genome assembly GCA_024399495.1 of Paludibacteraceae bacterium. Lineage (GTDB taxonomy): Bacteria > Bacteroidota > Bacteroidia > Bacteroidales > Paludibacteraceae > Enterocola. The sequence continues at coordinate 22,382 of JAKSNY010000001.1, read as the reverse complement.
AATAGCGAGTAGTCGTCATATCCGCAAATTTTGCCCATTTTATCGGCAAGTTTACGTTGCAGACCGTTTATTACTGAATTGGAATAGAACCCTAATTTAGCCACTTGTTCACTAATGGCTTTTACATAGTCAGGATGGGCGTGACCTACTGATATTACGGCATGACCGCCATACAAATCAAGGTATTCCACACCATTGTTGTCATATACATGGCAACCATTGCCTCTAACTATCTCAATGGGGAACAGAGGATAAACATCAAATAGTTTCATAATAATTTTTTCTAAATTATCTGCAAAATTACTCATTTTATTTTATTTTTTGTACTTTTGTTATTCTAAATCTTTTATCCTATGTCAAAAAACAACATCATTAAATTAGTTGTCATATCAGTAATTGGTCTGGTGTTAGGGTTTATGCCTATTGAGTGGATTCCACTTGCCAATATGGATATTGCACAGCAGAGAATGCTTGCTGTGTTTGTCTTTACCGCATTGATGTGGGTATTTGAGCCTGTATCTGCTTGGGTGACAAGTATTATATGTATGCTCATAATTACATTTACGGTCTCTGACGGAGGTCTTAATTTTATGAGGGAAGGGATAGCCCCTGAACACCTTATCGATTATGAAAAAATCCTGGCATCATTTGCAGACCCCATAATCATATTGTTTTTAGGTGGCTTTGTAATTGCAGAGGTTGCTTCTTCATCGGGACTTGATAAACAAATGGCTTACATTATTCTAAAGCCTTTTGGACACAAATCCAAATACATTCTTTTAGGAATAATGCTCACTACGGCAATTATCTCAATGTTTGTAAGTGACAGTGCCACATCTGCAATGATGTTTGCAATGCTGGCTCCGGTATTTAAGAACCTGCCTGCCGATGAGAAGGGAAGTGCCGCTCTTGTTACAGGTATTCCTATAAGTGCCGTTGTAGGTGGTACCGGTACCCCGATAGGGACCCCTCCTAACGCTATTGCACTTAAATATCTGAATGACCCTAACGGGCTGAATTTAGGTTTGGGATTTGGGGATTGGGTAGTTACCATAGTCCCTTGTATGCTTGTGATTATTTTTGTGGCTTGGTTTATTCTATTAAAGCTTTTCCCATTTAAGAGTGAGGAAATTAACCTAAAGATAGAGAAGGGCGATGTAAAGCCTTGCGACAGATGGAAATTCTGGACCATAATCTGCACCACCATTCTCACAATCATACTATGGATGACAGATACTTTAACAGGACTTAACATAAGTATTGTAGCCCTTATTCCTATTGTGGTATTCTCCATTACAGGAATATTTAAGGCAGCTGATATTCAGAAATTAGAGTGGAGCGTACTGTGGATGGTGGCAGGAGGTTTTGCTCTTGGTGCAGGTATGGAGGAGACGGGATTGGCTAAGAATATAGTAGTCTCTATTCCATTTGACACGATGTCTCCTGCACTTGTAATTATATTTGCAGGTCTGCTATGCTGGGGTCTCTCCGTATTTATCAGCAATACTGCCACTGCCGCTATGATGATGCCTATGATGCTTGCTATAGGTCTTGGTATGGGTTCGGCTCTTACTCCGTTTGGAGGTATTACCGCCCTGCTTGTAATTGTGGCACTTGCCGCATCTTACGCTGTAGTGCTTCCTATATCAACGCCATCTAACGGTATAGCCTACTCTACAGGATTGGTTTCAACAAAACAGATGGCTACCGCAGGTGTTATCATCGGGTTATTTGCCCTTACACTTGCAATTGTTTGTATGTTCACTATTTGGCAATATATTGTTCTAGCATGAAAAACATTGTAGTATTTACGGGTGCAGGAGTCTCTGCTGACAGCGGAATTGCAACTTTCAGAGACAGTGACGGCTTGTGGTGTAACCATAGCGTAGAAGAGGTATGTACTGCTGAGGCTATGATATGGAACCGTAAAGGCGTGATTGATTTCTATAATGAGCGCCGTAAGGAGTTGCTTACCAAGGAGCCTAATGCAGCCCACTATGCCATAGCCAAGCTGGAAAAGTATTTTCCTGTTAAGGTAATCACTCAGAACGTGGATAATCTGCATGAGCGTGCAGGCAGTACAGATATAACCCACCTGCACGGAGAACTTATGAAACTCCGTAGCAGCGATGATGAGACTGCCACTGTGCCAATAGACGGTTGGAAACAGGAGTACGATGCCCGCCACTCCGATGGCTCACTGCTGAGACCTTATATTGTGTTTTTTGGTGAGAGCGTGCCTAATCTTGTTAAGGCAATAGAGATTACTCAAAAAGCGGATATATTTATAGTTGTAGGTACATCACTGAAAGTCTATCCTGCCGCATCGCTATTACAGTATGTACGGCAAGGCGTACCTGTTTATCTTGTTGACCCAGGGAATCCCGATTTAGTGGGAGTGGGAGAGCCATTCACCTTTATAAAGAAACGAGCCGCAGAGGGTGTTCCTGAACTTGTGGAGACATTGATTTCGTAAACAAGGGAACCGGCACCACAAAATGAAAAAAAAGGGTGACTAAAATGGTATTATTTTGGTCACCCTCTTTTTGATTTCTCATATGTCAACACTGCTAGACCTTTTTTTGACAAAACGTATTTTTGATTAGAACTAGTCGGTTTATCTGGAATAGTCATAGACACCAATCCCTCTTCTATCAATGGATTTATATACCTATTCTTAAATTTTGAAGTATTAGACATACCGTATTTTTCTTGAATGCCTTTTAATGCATTAGGTTCTTTCAGCATTTCAAAAACGGTTGACACCTGGTTCCAATTCAATCCTGTCTTAATTTCAAGTGAATCCCAACTTAAACTAGACTTAGTCCCTAACTTAGTCCCTAACTTAGTCCCTGACTTAGTCCCTGACAGCTGCATTTTTATCACCACTCTATCAGGATCTGCACATTCAGAAATTTCAGGTATAATCCACTGATTATCTTTCCACCCTTTTATTATTACATCAGCACCGCTACCTGCTTTCTCTCCAATACCCATAAAAACAAACATTTTTTGAAGCAATGGATTACGGCAAACACTTTGCTGTCCTTGATAGAATTGCTCTACAGAAACTAGCATACTACCAGGGTTACTTATTTCTATATGGTCTTTCCATCTGTCAATTTTTATACTGGCTAGGCTATTATAATTAGCATGTATGATAGCATTTGCAAAAGCTTCTCTTACAGCAATATGTGCGGAAGAGTATTCAAGCCTTGTAATGCCATCATTGTTTAATTTAAAAGGGGTTGGTAAAGCATCATATAATTTATTTAATACCTTGAAAAAGAATTGGCACAAATTAGATTCCCATCTTCCATCTGGATAAATTCTATCCGACCAACGCTCATTAGGATCATCTCCCAAATGTTCTTTATAATCAACAAAAAATTGAGGCAGGCAATCTCCCGATGATATGTTTTCATACTTACCAAACATAAGCATACCGGCAACTGTTATACCCTCTATACCTTTTCCCTTAGAATATGCACCTATTTTTGTCAAAAACTCTTTATTTGGCAATTCCGTCCACGGATGCCCTTCGTGACGCCAATTATATTCTTTCCTGTATTTTTCAAGTGTTGACTCATCAATATCATCAATGGTATAACCAGATAGGATTTTTGCATCTAATGTGTCCTTGTTAATGTTTGAATCAGAAAACATTATCCTTACTTCATCATCAGTACAACGGTAGTCTCCTTCGTTTCTCCTCTTGTACGTATTGCCAAATGGAGAACCATTCAAAAAAATTGGTTTTATAGTATAGTGAGCTCTAGGTATTTCAAAAACCAAAATCCAAGATTCTCCTATATTGTATGTTTTCACGTCCTTTTCTTGTAGTAAGGATTCACTTATTTTTTGCTTATTATGAGCCTGATTCCAAAACTCATTTTTTAATTTTTCAACTTCATCGTTACTTAAATTATCAATAATAGGAATATGATTGCCTTTCTCCTTAACGCCCAATACTATAACACCACCATTAGTATTAGCAAAAGCAGAGAATGTTGACCAAAAAGATTGAGGAAATCCTCCTTTGGCAGATTTAAATTCTATTCTGTCATTCTCTCTATGGTCAATAATTTTTAAAATATCAACAATATTCATTGCTTCTTATGTTACATAACATCTACGCACAAAAATACAAAAAATATATAAATTTTAAGTCACTATAGATAAATTTTTTAGACTTTATATTTTGTTGTGATGTTCAGTTAGGCAAGTTAGCACTTGTGTAGTAAACAGTCAAGGCTAAAACAAGCGACAAGGTCGGTCTTGTCTGTTTACTACACAAGCCCACTTTGTCGCCTAACTGAGCATCACACCCCTACTCTAACATCAAAAATCCTGAATTTTTGTGAGTTTTTGCGTTGAAAACGGGGCAACTTTTGGGGTAACTTTTAACAAACAAGACTTACAGATATCTGCAAGCCTTGTTTTTGTGGTGCCACCAGGAATCGAACCGGGGACACAAGGATTTTCAGTCCTTTGCTCTACCAACTGAGCTATGGCACCAATCACCACTTTGGGTTTTGGGACTGCAAAGGTATATTTTTTTTTTTATTCCGCAAAATTTTTTAGAGAAATTTTAATAAAAAAGAGAAAAAATCATTTGCTTTTAGTGTAAAAAAGCGTAATTTTGCAAAAAATTTTAAAATGAGAAAGTTTTTCACGTTTATTGTAGTTTTTGTAATGGCATTTGATGTTTTTGCCATTGACTTAAAGAGTTCTGTGTGTGTGATAAGGCGTAATGACAAGTTTTTGGATTCTCTATACACACGAACTGGAGATAATCTTCAGGATAATGGATATTTGAGTGCCGGCAGGTTAATGATGAATGTAAAAAATTCATTTGGCACAGGGTTTGTCTATAAAACCCAAGCGGGCAAGCAGTATGTGATTACAAATAGTCATGTAGTGAATATTGCTGATTATGTAACACTGGAATTCTATGTTGAAAACAGTGCCTTTAGAACAGACTGCAAAGTCTTGTATTCTGATGATTTCAGGGATTTGTGTCTTATAGAATGTCCTAAAGACTTTAATTATAAACCATTGATGTCTTATAATGGGGGTATTTCTGACGGCAAAGAGGTGTACACTGCTGGTTTCCCTGGTTTTAATTCAGAACCCTTATGGCAACTTGGGAAAGGTATAGTGTCAAATTGCAACGTTAATTTTGGTAAATACAGCGTTAAGGATTCTATGAGTGTCATACAGCACACTGCACAAGTGGATCCGGGAAGTTCCGGCGGACCATTGCTTATTTTGTCTGTAAGTGAATCGGACTCTTTATATAGTGTTGTCGGTGTAAACACTTGGAAGGCAAAACGTCGTGAGGGAACAAATTTTTCAATCAAGACATTAGACTTGGACTCCTTCATAAATGATTATGAAAAAGGAAAATCCAAAGAGTCATTGGACAGTGTAAGCAAGCATTTTGAACAGTCTTTTCTAGAAGGATATGAAAGTGTTGCTATGTACATTTCCACAAAATATGCCCTTTCTCTTTCAAAAGATGAGACCTCCGCTCTTATGCGTGGTATGACTCCGTCTATTGGTAATGAAATTCGTAATGGAAATCCTATTTTAGGATTGCAGGAGTTGATTGCTGTAAATTTGTGTGATAAATTTAAGGAATATGATCAGTTTACATCCTCGTCAGTTAGCGAAAACGGTGACACTGGCATAGTGACCTACAATGTTAAAAAGGATGTTATTGAGTGTGAGTGGGTAATGGAATCAGGAAATTGGAAATTGTCCAACGTAAATATAGGTAATTCAAAGAAAAAGAAGAAATTAGGTGACATTTCAGTAGGTAAGAAAAAATATGGTTTGTTTGAGCCTGTGTGGGATAATATGATAGGGGTCAGTTTTTCTGTTCCTGTAGATGATATTCAAGGTCCAGGCTTTTATCTGGATTATTCCAGAATATTTTGTTTCTATGGTGTGTTTGATGTGGAGGCAGGCGTGCAAGGGTTTCATTACAAAGAAGAAAAAAATAAAGGGCTGTCAAATAATACTTTGTATGGATTTGGCACACAGTTTTCAATAGGGGGCCAACTCCCTATTTGTTTAAATAGTTTCGTTGTTGATCCTTATATTACGGCTGGTTGTGGTTTCAATATGGTGCCTGGGGAGAGGGCGGCGGACGGTAAATATGGAGCGTCTATTTTTGGGGTGGCTAAAGGTGGATTCAAATTCGGATATCAATTCAAAGGTAACAACATGATAGCCATTGGGTGTGAGTATGTGTATAGAATAGCCCCAACGGTAAAAATGGCAATAAAGGATTTTAAAATGCCTAATCACGGTTTTAGTGTCAGTGTTGTTTACGTATGGTGAATTTATGTACAATCCTAATATTTTTAATATATGAAAAAAATTGTGTTTTTTGTGTTATCTGCCGTAGTGTGTGCGGGTAGCGTGTGTGCTTCAGACAATTATAGTCCTTGTCTGTTGGATTTTGTAAACGGAAAGTCTATAGAATGTACTGCTTACAGTAACATTTTTGGTACATTTAAGTATAAACTTAATCCTAATGACAAGAGTGTTAGTGTCAAATCTTCAGAGGTGTTGTTTGCCACATTTGTGGAAAATGGTGACACGGTGATTATCTCCGGAATGCCTACTGTTAAGGTTACAAAAGCGGTTAAAGGCAATTACAAACCTTCAAAAAGTTTAGGTTGGATATATTTCCTAACAAATCCAAAAACTGAAAAAGTGGCTCTGTATTACTATCAGGTATCAAGAGGTAATGGAATTATGGCAACTGTTTACGGATGTTGCCGTAAGGGAGACAAATATGGTGTGGACTTGTATTATAGTGATGCGGTCAATAGAGAGTCTGTGCTACGTAAGGCAGGTTCATTATATTTTAAGGATTGTCCTGATGTGGTAAAATATCTGAATGATAAGAGCCACAGTTTTAAAAAGGGTAATGATTTCATTCATCTTGTAGATGAGTATAATAACTGCCAAAAATAATATATTGAGTAACAAACGGAATCCACCCCTTAATGGGCAGGTTCCGTTTGTTACTCATATATTTTGAGTTCAAAATTCTCGCCATCCCATTCTCCGTAAGAGAATTTGTCTATCCAGTCACCCAAATAAACCACACGTTTGTTATCACGCAGAAGCAAATCAAGCACTACGTGGCGGTGTCCGAATATAAAAAAATCTATAGAGGGGTCTTTTTTAAGGGTCTCTTTTGCAAACTGAACAAGAAACTCCTTATCCTCACCTAAGTATTGTGCACTCTCCTGCGTGTGTTTTACAAGACGGTTGTTTTTAGACCACCAATACCCAAACTTCATGGATAGTGACGGGTGAATCACACTATACAGGTGCTGGATTACCTTGCTGTGAAAAATTTTCTGCATCAGGTGTACAGAAAACGGGCGGTATCCCACCATATCGCCGTGGCTAAGAAAGAATTTCTTGCCGTCAAGCATCTGAATATCGTAGGCACCATATACTTTCATCCCAATCTCCTTCTCCAAATAGCCGAAAGTCCATATATCATGATTCCCAATAAAAAAGTGCAAGTTTATACCGCTGTCACTAAGTTCAGCCATTTTACCAAGCAGACGCACGCACCCTTTGGGAACATAATGGTTGTATTCATACCAGAAATCAAATATATCACCCAGAAAGTATATGTCAGAGGCTTCATCTTTAATGGAATCCAGGAATCTTACAAGTTTCTGCTCTCGTTCACGGTCAGAGTCTGCAAAAGCCCTGCTACCCAAATGAGAGTCAGAAATAAAGTACTTTTTATTTTTTTGTGTAGCCATATTGCCGTTATATGACTGCAAAAATAAGAAAAATTTATTATCTTTGCAACCCGATAGCGTATAACTTATGTTCAATACAATAGCACAAGGTTTCATTATTGGTTTGTGTACCTCCGCACCAGTGGGTCCCATTGCCATTCTTTGCATACAGCGTACGTTGCAGAAAGGCAGGAGAGTGGGGTTTGTATCAGGATTGGGTGCTGCAAGTTCAGATTTTGTATATGCACTTATAGCAATGCTTGGACTGTCGTTTGTTATGGATTTCATAAACCAGTATGAGTTCCTGATACAACTTGTGGGCAGTATAGTGATTATGGGATTTGGCGTTATGATATTCTTTCAGAACCCCACCAAACGTATAAAAAAAGGAAAGACCGCCACTTCAAGTACATATTTTCAGGAGTATATTACATCATTTGCACTAACCATAACCAATCCACTTATGATATTCCTGTTTTTGGGACTTTTTGCCAGAATGGAGTTCTTAGTGGATTCAGCAGGTTGGTATGAGAATGTTTTTGGAATGATAGCCGTACTTATAGGTTCTTCCACCTGGTGGTTTACCATAACATTGCTTGCCAGCACATTCCGTAATAAATTCAATATCCGTGGGCTTTGGATATTAAATAAGATAACAGGCTCTTTAATATTCCTCATAGCAATGGTGAGCCTTATACTTACACTTACAGGAAACTCATTATCACACGCAGTATGATGGATATCTATGTTATAGTTTGTGCCTACAATGAGGCTCAAAACGTAGAGTCCATGCTGGAAGCCTTGCAATCCCAAACATATAAGGGTTTTAACCTTATATTAGTAGATGACGGTTCCACGGACAGCACTTATCAGATAATGGAACAAAAGACTAAAACGCTCCATTTCACCGATAGTTTTAAGACTTTTACACTAATTAGGTCAGAGCATATAGGCAAGGATGAGAACGTAAGGCGCATAGTGGATACTATAAAAGAGAACGCACTGATACTGCTGACAGATGCAGACTGTTTACAGCCTGATACGTGGGTGGAGACCATGTATATGGAACACATTAAAACAAAAGCCTCAATGCTGATAGGTCCTGTTAAGGTTAGTGAGGCATATCCATTTCAAGCCACAGAATTTCTAAGCACACAAATAGTTACAAGAGCAAGTGCAGTGCTTGGTAATCCTCTTATATGCGGTGGGGCTAATTTGGCATTTACCACAGATGGCTACCGTCTGTCCGAGCCGTACATGATTACCGATAAGCCAAATGGTGCGGACATGTACCTGCTTGATGCCATGAAACAAACGCACCAATCCATAGTGGCGGTAACAAGTGCAGCGGCTATAGTTGTAACAAAAGGTAAGAATACGCTATGCAGTTTTCTAACCCAGCGTACCCGATGGGCAGGTAAGGCATTAAACTATAAAAGTCTGTCTATAACCATAACTGCCGTATTGGTATTATTATTGCAGGTATTTCTAATTATAATCCTCTTTTTTGCCCCATTTCATCCAAAGATTATGTATTTTTGGATGGTTAAGGTGCTGATGGATTTGGATATGCTGTCATATATGGCGGTAAAGATGAACTCCACTAAACTTATACCGTATATATTGCCTGTGAGCGTATTGTATCCGTTTTATGTAGTAGCGGTTTTTATTAACATCATCATAAACAGGTTAAAATGAAAAAACGTTTCTTAATAATACCTTTGTTTTTGCTATCAATGGTGGCATGCACTAATACTGCAACCACTACAGAGCAGGCAGAGACCAAGGTGTTTCCTGAATTTAATGCAGACAGTTGTCTTAAGTATTTGAAGTCACAGACAGATTTAGGGGCAAGAGTCCCAAACACAGATGCACATGACAGGTGCAGAGACTATATAGTTTGCAAATTTGAACAGTGTGGTCTAAAGGTCATAAAACAAGATGCAGAGCTAAAGGCTCATGACGGAAAAATCCTCCATTCCACCAATATAATCGCCTCTTTTAACCCTGATAATAAAAACCGTTTTTTCATTGCCGCACATTATGACAGCCGCCCTTGGTGTGATGAGGAGTCGTTAAAAGAAGATGCCGCCAATCCTGTACTTGGAGCCAATGACGGAGCCAGCGGTGTGGCAGTGATGATAGAGCTTGCCCGTATCCTTTCAAAAAATCCCATAGAGACAATAGGAGTTGATTTAATATGCTTTGACTCAGAAGATTATGGAGTAAGCGGAGCAGAAAACAGTTTCTGTTTAGGTTCTCAATATTGGGCTAAAAACCTGCATCGGAGAGACTATAAACCCAGATTCGGCATACTGCTTGATATGGTTGGTGACCCAGATGCCGCCTTTTACAGAGAGCGGGTCTCAGAATACTATGCATCTGATATAGTGGATTTGGTATGGAAAGAGGCAGAGAAGGCAGGCTATTCAGATATTTTTAAGAATCAGCAGGGCGGTGCCATTACAGATGACCACTACTACGTAAACGCCCTTGCAGGCATACCCTGCATAGATATTATAGACTACAAGCCAGGTATCGGGTTTCCTGAAACATGGCACACCGCACACGATACTCCAGACCACATTTCAGCCAAAACATTAGGCATTGTAGGAAATGTTCTTGTAAGGTTGATATATAAATAGCCATAAGGTGATATTTTTTCACAAAAATTCCGTACCTTTGTCCTTTTAAGGACAAGAAGCGTTTATGACTAAGAAGAAAAAACATAAAAAACAGAAACAATTAAAGTCTAAAAAGTTCTTCAAAAAGGAGAATGTCAAGGTGCGTGCAGACCACAGCCCTAAAAAGAGCCGTCAGTCAGGGGAGGATGCTGTAGAGTTCAAACTACCTGAAAAATATCCTGAAGAGGCGGAGGCAGAGGCGGCTAAGATAGATATAACCATTACAGACGATGAGATTGCCCGCAGGCTTGACTACAGAGATGTGGTAACATTCACCATAGACCCTAAAGATGCCAAAGACTTTGATGATGCACTGTCAATCAAGGAGTTAGCCAGTGGAAACTATGAGGTTGGAGTACATATTGCAGACGTAACCCATTATGTAAAGCCAGGCGATGTTATAGACAAGGAGGCATACTCACGTGCTACGTCAATCTATCTGGTGGACCGCACCATACCTATGCTGCCAGAGAAACTGTGCAATATGGTATGCTCATTACGCCCCGATGAGGACAAACTTACATATTCTGTCATATTTGAGATGACCCCAAAAGGGGAGGTTAAGAGTAGTAAGATAACCAAGGCAGTAATACGCAGCAACCGCCGTTTCACATACGAGGATGCTCAGGAGATAATAGAGAGCGGCAACGGAGATTACAGCAAAGAGGTGCTTGCTCTAAATAATTTGGCTAAGATATTAAGAGACAAGCGGTTCAACGATGGAGCCATATCATTTGAGCGTGTAGAGGTAAGGTTTGAGATAGATGAGGCGGGTAAGCCTATAAACGTTTGGTTTAAAGAGGCAAAAGAGTCAAACAACCTTGTAGAGGAGTTTATGCTGCTTGCCAACCGCACAGTGGCGGAGACCATAGGCAAAGTTAAGAAAGGCGATAATCCAAAAACCTTTGTATATAGAATTCACGATGAACCAGATAAGTTCCAGTTGCACAATTTATCAGATTTCATCAGCAAATTCGGATATAAGCTAAAACCCGATGGGGAGCGTACGGAGGTTTCAAAATCAATAAACAGACTGCTTAGCAAGGTAGTAGGCACCAGAGAGCAGAACTTGATAGAGACCATAACCTTGCGTTCAATGGCAAAAGCGATATACAGCACAGATAACATAGGCCATTACGGATTGGCGTTTGATTACTATACGCATTTTACGTCTCCTATCAGGCGTTATCCCGATATGATGGTGCACCGTTTGCTATGCAATTATCTTAACGGTGGCGGTTCTGCAAATAAAAAAGAGTTTGAGGAGTACTGCAACCACTGCTCTAATATGGAGCAAAATGCCACAAACGCAGAGAGAGCCTCCATTAAATACAAGCAGGTGGAGTTTATGGCAGATAAAACGGGGCAGGTGTTTACAGGAGTGATATCTGGTGTTACAGAGTGGGGCATATATGTAGAGATAATATCAAACAAGTGCGAGGGCATGGTTCCCATCCGTACATTAGATGATGATTATTACACGTACGATGAGAAAAACTATTGCATATCGGGAAAACGAACAAACAAGAAATACACACTTGGAGACGAGGTTAACGTTATGGTGGAATCCACCAACTTAGAGAAAAAACAACTAACTTTTGCCCTTGTCCCTTGACCCTTTTACGAGTGAAACGAGTAAATATATATATCATGAAAGTAAAAATAATCAACAAATCAACTAATCCGCTTCCAGCATACGCCACACCGCTAAGTGCAGGTATGGATTTGCGTGCAGACCTTGAAGAGCCTGTAACACTTAACCCTATGGAACGCAGACTGATACCCACAGGTCTATTTATAGAGTTGCCACAAGGATACGAGGCACAGATACGCCCACGTAGCGGATTGGCATTAAAGAAGGGTATAACAGTATTGAATACTCCAGGTACCATAGATGCAGACTATAGGGGAGAGATAGGGGTAATCCTTATTAACCTAAGCAAAGAGCCGTTTGTAATAGAGAGCGGGGAGCGTATCTGCCAGATGGTGATAGCCAGGCACGAAACCGCTGAGTTTATAGAGGTTGAGGAACTGTCATCTACAGAGCGTGGCGCTGGAGGCTTTGGTCACACAGGAAAGAAATGAGAAGACGCATAGTACTCATATTATCAGTTTTTGCAGCGCTTGCGGCATATCCGGCACCCCAGAAAGTGGTTTTGCCCGATTCTGTAAAAGTGTTGAGAGATTCCCTTTTCATAGAGGGTTTACGCTATAAACACCTTGATAATTCAGACAGTACCATTGTTATGCTTGAAAAAGCGGACTCAATAGACCCTGATAACTCAGCCATCTGTTATGAACTTGGTATGGGACTTATGAAAACAGATTTTGGAAGAGCCTACCAATACTTGCAGAAGGCGGCGGAGTTATCATCGGGTAATTACTATTACCAAAAAACACTTATACAGGCTCACCTGAAAAACAGAGACAAACAGGCAGCCATAAAGGCATACGAGTCCATAGTAAAACAATATCCTGATCATGAGGGAGATATATTTAATTTGGCAGAACTCTATTACACTACGGGAGATTATAAAAACGCCATAAAGACTTTTGAAAAGTTAGAGAAGCTGATAGGTGTTGACCGTTATGTGTCAATGTCTAAAATAAATGTGTATCTTGCCCAAAACAATATTAAGCAAGCACTAAAAGAGATAGATGCCATAATAAAAGCCATGCCGTTAGATGCTGACTTGTGGGTATATAAAGGTGGCATACTTATGGATAACAAAGAGATGGACGAGGCATACAAATGCTTTGAGAAATCACTTGAGATAGAGCCGGAAAACGGCTATGCACTAGAATATCTCTATGTATATTATATCCGTATAGGGGAGATGAGAGAGGCAGAAAAAGTTATGTATAGGATATTTGCAACAGAGAATGTCCAGTTTGACAGTAAAAAGGAATACCTTAAATCGCTTATCCAATATTATCAGGTGCAGAACATTCCGTATTCCAAACTAGATACGGTGTATAAGACCATTATAAATACAGAACCCGATAATTCACAAGCCAGGTTGCTCTATGCCGACTATCTTCTGCAAATGCAACGTAGAGATGATGCCATAGAAGAATTGCAATCAGCCATATATGTGAACTCTCGGTGTCAGCAATGTTGGGAGTATCTATTGTATTATGTTTCAGAGAGTAAAGACTCTGTAAAAGTTGAAAAAGTGTTGAGTGACGCTCGTGATGCCATACCGGAGAGTGCTGATTTTTATTACTACAGCGGCATTTGGAGTTTTGCCAAGAACAATGATAAGGAGGCTCTTTTATATATGCTTAAGGCAGACAGCATAGTAAGCAATGTGCAGAACGGAGAACTTTCGCAAGCCAATAAAAAGGAGATGTGGAATTTCCTTATGCTCTATTACAGAAATGCCGGCGATAAAGAAAAAACATACCATTATTTGGATAAAATTGTGGCAGAGTTTCCAAATGATTTAGTAGTGCTTAATAATTACGCCTATATAATGGCAGAAGACGGAGGAGATTTGGAGAAGGCTGAGAAAATGAGCAAGACCACCATAGATAAGGAGCCACTTAACAGTATGTATCTTGACACATACGCCTATATTCTAATGAAACAGGGCAAACTTACATACGCCAAGTTTTACGCAGAGCAAGCCATAGAGTATATGCACCAAACAATGTCAGAGAAAGAATGGTCGGTACTCTTATCACACTATGGAGACATTCTGTTTAAGTCAGGAGATGTAGAGGGAGCCGTAGCCCAATGGAAAAAGGCACTGGAGAAAGCGGAGGATTCAGACAAGCCAAAACTTGAAATTAAAATAAAGACCAAGGAATATGTGGAGTAAGAAACATTTTATAATAGTTATTACAACCATTGCAGTGCTATTGGCGGCAAGCGGTTGTAAGAATAAAACCGAATTACCGGCTCTTCCAGCCACCGAATCACCGAATCACCGCATCACCGCATCACCGAACAACCAAAACTACAGAACCCTAAAGGCAAAGGCAGTCCTGTCGCTGCCAATGATTAACAGACTGAACGTTAAGGCAACAGTCTCTGTAGAGGTGGGCAAATCTATTATGATATCACTGCAGCCATTGCTTGGAATGGAGATGTACCGCATAGTATGCACCGGTGAGCATATAATATTTATAGACAAACTCACCCATTCATACATGGCAGAACCATACAAGAACTTTACAGACAAGAATCACAACCTTAACTACGATATGGTGGAGGCACTGCTTTGTAACAGATTTTGTGACCCTCTGCAAGAGGATTATAAGGATTTTACAGAAAGCTGTGACGCAGAGACCACAATATATCGTAAGCAGGCACCCAACTACTATGTAGAGTTCTTAACACAGAATAACCTGATATACAGAACAACATTTGCCTCTAATGACGGCTCACAGTACGTTATGGCAGACTATAACTCATTCAGCATAAAAGACGGATATAGTTTCCCTACGGCGGCGGTATGCAATGTGCGTTCAGAAAAATTTCCGTTGTCATTTAACGTTACGTTTGAGAGTGTGGAGTTTAACGCCGATGTAACCATTTCAGAGACTTTACCGTCTGGGTATAACAAGTTATCGTTAGAAACATTGACTCAAAGTCTATTTAATATAAAATGAACAGAGTACTATCAATAGTGAGCATACTTTTGTTGGCATTTACCGTAAGTGCCCAAAGTGTGGCAGACCTTCAGAAGAAGAAGGCAAGGGCGTTAAAGAACTTGGAGCAGACCTCTAACCTTATCACAGAGAATAAGGAGAACACCGCCAAGACCATGACCAAGATAAATCTTCTGCAGGCACAGATAAAGGAGCGTAAAGTGGTGATTAACGCCCTTAATGCAGAGGTTAATGAGATAAACAGGCAGTTGTCATCGCTTAGAGGCGATATTGCCGTTCAGCAGAAGCAACTTGCCGCCTTAAAAAAGGAGTATGCGGCACTGATGTACCATCAATATTACAAGAAAGGCAAATGGGATAACCTGATGTTCATACTATCTGCCGATAATGTGGCACAGAGCCTACGCAGATACAGATATATTAAGCAGTACGCAGAGTATTGCACACAAAAAGCGGCAGAGATAGAGAAAGTTAAGGCAAGCCTTGATTCCAAGATGGCTGAGGTGGAGAAAGTAAGGGCGGAACGTGTTGCGGTTCTTGATGCACGCCAAAAGGAGAATTCCAAATTGCAGTCAGAGAAAAACAAGCAGGATAAACTTGTAAAGAGTCTGAAACGTAAGAGTAAGGAATTGCAGAAACAGTTGAAGAGACAACAGGATATAGCAAATAAACTTAACTCACAGATAGAGAGAAAAATTGCAGAAGAGGCACGCAAGAGTGGCAAGAGTAAAGGCAAGGGTGGGGAGTATGTACTTACAAAAGAGGAGAAATTAGTATCGGGTAATTTTGAGAAGAACAAGAGCAGATTGCCGTGGCCGGTAGAAAAAGGATTGGTTGTAGGTGCGTTTGGCATTCAGCCACACCCTGTATTGGAGCATGTAACCACCAATAATAAAGGAATTTACATACAATGCCCGGCAGGTACCAAGGCAAGAGCGGTGTTTGACGGAGAGGTTACACAGTGCTTCTCCATTGCAGGCAGTAACACCACCGTAATAGTAAAGCACGGACTTTATAGAACCGTTTATTCAGGATTAAGCAAATCAAATGTAAAGCAGGGCGATAAGGTTACAGCAAAACAGGTGGTAGGCACCATATTTTCAGACCCTGAAGAGGGTGATAAGACTGTGCTCTATTTCCAGGTATGGAAAGACAGGGAGATTCAGAACCCTGAATTTTGGTTGGCAAAATAAAAGATAACAATCTAAAAATTAAATGATATGTCAAGAACAAAAGTAGTTGATGCATTAAAAAGCAGTGAGTACGGTAAGCAAATAACCGTAAAAGGTTGGGTTCGTACCCGAAGAGGTAATAAAAATGTAGGTTTCATCGCTCTTAACGATGGTTCCACCATAAAAAACCTGCAAATAGTGGTTGATTTTGCCAAGATAAGTGAGGATAACATCAAGGATGTCACCACAGGCGCATGTATCTGTGCAGTTGGAACCCTTGCCCAATCACAGGGGGCAGGGCAGACAGTGGAGTTGCAGGCAGAGAGCATAGAGGTTTACGGAAAGGCGGATGTAAATGAGTATCCCCTGCAGAAAAAAGGACACACTATGGAGTATCTGCGTGATATAGCCCATCTGCGTCCACGTACAAATACATTTGGAGCGGTGCTGAGGTTACGCCACAATATGGCGTATGCCATTCATACATTCTTTCATAATAAGGGTTATTACTATTTTCATACGCCACTTATTACAGCCTCTGATTGTGAGGGAGCAGGGCAGATGTTCCAGGTAACCACCCTTAACCTTGATAATATCCCTAAGACCAAAGAGGGTAAGGTGGATTACAGCAAGGACTTTTTCGGCAAGCCTACAAGCCTTACCGTATCGGGTCAGCTTGAGGGAGAGTTGGCTGCTACAGCACTTGGAGCCATCTATACATTTGGACCTACGTTCCGTGCAGAGAACTCCAATACACCACGTCATTTGGCAGAGTTTTGGATGATAGAGCCAGAGATTGCCTTTATGGATAAGACAGAGCTTATGGATTTGGAGGAGGAGTTTGTAAAATACTGTGTAAAGTGGGCATTGGATAATTGCTACGATGACCTTGAGTTCCTTAACAATATGATAGATAAAGGGCTTATTGAGCGTCTTAAAGCGGTTTCTAACACCACGTTCAAGCGTCTGCCATACACAGATGGCATAAAGATACTTGAAGAAGCCGTAAAGAACGGCAAAAAGTTTGAATACCCTGTATATTGGGGTTGCGACCTTGCCAGTGAGCATGAGCGTTACCTTGTAGAGGAGCATTTCAAGACCCCTGTAATTATGACAGACTACCCTAAAGAGATAAAGGCATTCTATATGAAACAGAACGCCGATGGAAAGACAGTTCAAGGTACAGACGTGCTGTTCCCGCAGATAGGGGAGATAATAGGCGGAAGTGTACGTGAGGAGAGCTATGACAAACTGCTTGCCCGTATTACAGAACTTAATATCCCGATGAAGGATATGACATGGTATCTTGACACCCGTAAGTACGGCTCATGCCCACATGCAGGATTCGGGTTGGGATTTGAACGTCTGATGCTGTTTGTAACAGGAATGCAGAACATACGTGATGTTATACCATTCCCACGTACCCCAAACAACGCAGAGTTCTAAACTTGACCCTATCTATGTTCAGGTCGTAACAAATCAACCAAAGTCTTAACAGGAGTGAATGTCTCTGGCGGAACCTCTACAAATATTGTAATCCAATCTGCCATAGCACCATTCCAAAGACCTGGGCGTTCTTGAATTTTCATGTCTATGCCGTTTTGGCTCTTGTCAGATATGAAACCTGTTTGAGGGTCAATATAGTTTTTAAGATTGAACTTGTTCCCTCTATAGTTATATACAGAGCAAACCAAATCTACAGGATTAAAGTGAGATGACCTTTGAACCAACTCCACTTGGAATCTGTTATTAAAATCTATTTGAGAAGACTCTATTATCTGCAAACTGCTTTCACCTTTAGAGTTTTTTACCCAATAAGGACCTCCGCCAGGCTCTCCGCTATTTTTAACCATTCCGCAAACTCTTATAGGCCTGTTAAGTTTTCGCTGCCAAAAGGCAATCTTCTGACGCAGTGTCCAGCCAAAATAGGTCATACCAACCTTAATTTTAAGTTCATTGCAGGCAAAAGCCTCTATTTTGGCTACATCAGAGACTGTAACAGACAGATTATCAAGTGCTTTTAAAGCAGAATCTATGCGGTTTTTAAGCATAAACAATAAGCCGGCAAGAGCCTTTTTATAAGTATAGGTAGTATCTCTTTGAGAGTCTGTGGTAACATTATCTATATTTTTAATAAAGATGATATCCTCGTTGCAATCGTTCAGGTTTTCAATGAGCGAGCCGTGGCCACCAGGGCGGAAAAGCAGCGTGCCGTCAGCGTTTCTTACAAGTTTGCCGTCAGCCTTATTTATGGCAAGCATATCGGTCTTAGGCTTCTGCTCAGATAGTGTAATATCGTATTTAACCCCGAATTTCTCTTCATATTTGGGAACAACTTCAAAGATTTTCTTTTCAAACAATGCCCTATGCTCAGTAGAGATGGTAAAGTGCAGGTGAACCACATTCTTAATATCGGCAGCATACATGGCACCCTCCACCAAGTGCTCCTCAAACGGGGTTCTTGGTGCGTCATCGTAGTTATGGAACAGAAGCATAGCCTTAGGTTTTTTCTGATACCCAAGCCCTTTGTCATCTAATATAAACTCCGCTATGGTCTTGTAATTTCCGCTTTTAATGCACTCTTCCAGACTCACCCCCTCTTTCCTCATCTTGCTTTGCAGTTTGGAAAACATGGCAAACTTGCGAATATTAAGCATACACTCTTTTATATCGGGGAATTTATCAAGATTAGTTCCGTCACCTAATGCAAATTTCACAAGGTCTTTAAACATTCTTGATGCGGCACCCGATGCAGGCACAAATTTAAGCAATGTGTGGTTATCCTTAAAAGTGTCGAATATCTTGATACACGATTCCAATTCGTAATCAGAGAATCTCATAATTCCGTTACCCACAGTTGCGGCATTGTCAATGTCAGCAAACGGGAAACCCTTTTCAAAATTATCAAGTTGGGTACGGATTTTTGTTTCAGAGATTCCTTTACCCTCTATCAACTCCAAATCATTTGGCGTAAGTTGCTCAAACATAATCAGATATTTGTTTTACGTTTACGTAATTTCTTAATAATCTCCTCTTGCTCGCTAATGGTTTTTTCTTGGTCGTTTATGGTCTTTAATAACTCATTAAGTTCCTCATTCTCAATAGACGTAGGATATTCAGCATCTACACGCAACAGAAAATCAGCAAGAATGTTCATATAGTTTGTAAAAGCATCGTAGGGAGAGTCAAAAGTGGAGCCCCAAGCATTTTTAAAACTCATATAGCGCATATAATCAGTACATTGGATAGTGAGCCAATCACGTTTAAGAGCCTTCTCCTTACACAGATTAACCCTCTCTGCCACACTATAGAGTTTGTTAAGAGCCTCCTCCTGCAACTGATTTCCCATCCAAGGCGATAAATCCTTCTCCTCACCGCTCCACGATAGTGGATAAGGGGATGTAAGAGTGTCGATAGGGGTGGTTTTTGCGGCCTCAGATGGAGTGGTAAATCCTATACCACGTTTGAAAGCCTGTTCTGGTAGTGCTTTTAGAAACTCAAATATGCCTGTATAGTCTTTTTGTATTATGCCAAAAGCCTCATATCCTAACCAAATATTAAAAAGCTCCTCCTCTGCAGGTGCGTCAGCAATCCATTGGGTAAACTTATCGGCAGTCAAAGGATATTCACTCCACGATGTGTCAGAGAACTGGAACGGAATATGGTTACTCATTGTGAAATTACGGGTAAGCAGCCTTACTTTAGGCAGATAAGGATGTCCGTAAACGTAGTTTGGACTCTTCCAGCCAAGTATATGTTTAGCCCCCTCTATAAGAATTGTGTTGTAACCAAGTTTGCTTATTTTTTCAGCCATTTCATCGCTATAAATAAGCTCTGCATTACGGAAAGCGGTAGGCTTTTTACCAAATAATTCCACTATTTTGGCACTATGTTTTTTAACCTGTAGTTCAAACTCCTTATCGTTAAACATGGCACTAAGGGAGTGTGCGTAAGGTTCAGCCAGAAACTCCACGCAACCGGTATCAGCAAGTGCCCTGAAACTGTCAATAACCTCAGGGGCATACTGCTCCAATTGTTCAAGAGTGGGACCCGATATAGAGAATCCACATCTGAATTTACCGTTAGTGTTCTTTATTAAATCGGCAATAATTGCGTTAGCCGGCAGGTAAGATTTGTCTACCAACTCTCTGATTGTGTTCTCTGATGCAAAATCATCATAGTAGTAATGGTCATTGCCGATTTCAAAAAACCTGTATCTGCGTAGCACATACGGGCTATGTACCTGAAAATAAAAATTTATTTTTTTCATATTTTTCTATATAATGTTTTAGTTTTTTACAATTCATTTTAATCTCGCCTACGGCTCCTCATTTTAATCTCGCATACGCTCGTTAAAATTTATATCCTTTTTTATTGGGACACATTCCCAAACCTTTGCGTGCTTCGCACGGCGTACTTTGTACGCTTGTCGCCTACGGCTCCTCATATATCATACATTATACATCATACATTATCTCTTAACTCTATCATATATCTCTCTAACTTTAAGTCCTGCCTTATCCCATGTAATGGCATTAACCTCCTTACGCCCCTCCTCACTTAGAGTTTGGTATATGGCTGGATACTCCACTATAGAGTAGATGGCATCTGCCATGGCGTCTATATCCCAGTAATCAGTCTTTATGGCGTTGTTAAGAATCTCCGCACAACCCGATTGCTTAGAAATTATAGATGGTGTGCCTACCTGCATAGCCTCCAATGGCGATATTCCAAAAGGTTCTGACACTGACGGCATAATATATACATCGCTGTCCGCTAACATTTGGTGAACCTGAGCCCCTTTAAGGAATCCCGGAAAATGGAACCTGTCTGCAATGCCGCGGCTTGCCGCCAAGTCTATCATGGCGTTCATCATATCGCCGTTACCCGCCATAACAAACCTTACATTCTTAGTGCGTGCAAGAACCCTGCTTGCAGCCTCCACAAAATACTCAGGACCCTTCTGCATGGTTATACGCCCTAAGAAAGTAACCAATTTCTCCTTACGTGGAGTCTTCTTGTAACTCTCTGCATTAGGAATAGGGTCCACAGCATTGTGTACAGTAGAAACTTTAGAAGGGTCTTGCCCATATTTCTCTATAACAGTCTTACGCGTAAGGTTGCTTACACAAATAATGTGGTCTGCTATGTCCATACCTCTGCGTTCAATAGAATATACTGTTGGGTTCACATTGCCTCGGCTGCGGTCAAAATCTGTGGCATGCACATGTATTACAAGCGGTTTGCCCGATATCTGTTTTGCAAAAATGCCGGCAGGGTAAGTAAGCCAGTCATGTGAGTGAATTACGTCAAAATCAAGGCTATGAGCAAGCACACTTGCCACCGCCTCATAGTTACCTATCTCCTGAACCAAATTATCGGGATACCTGCCAGAAAACTCTATGCAACCCAAATCGTTAGTCCAAATACGTCTGAAATCATAGCGTATGTGGTCTCTATAGTAGAAGAACTCATCGGGATTCATTATATGCCCTATACACTCCTGTACTCTCTCCCTTGATGTCTCTTTCCACACCACAGGAACAGCACATGCCCCTATTATTTTGGCAAAACTCTGGTCCTCGTCACCGTATGGCTTTGGAATAACAAACGTTATCTCCAAGTCATCTTGTGCCGCCATGCCACGTGTAAGTCCGTAGCTTGCGGTACCAAGTCCACCTAAAATATGTGGTGGGAACTCCCACCCAAACATTAATGCTTTCATTTTCCTATCTAATGTTTTATATTTTCTCAATTTTTAAAAAGGAAAATGAAACCTTAATGTTTGTTTTCCTTTTTTATTGGAACACATTTCCAAACCTTTGCGTGCTTCGCACGATGAGAACTGACGTTCTCTTTCCTTCTTAACTGGGGCATATCCCCAGGCCCCTACGCTTCGCGGAGAACTAAAGTTCTCTGTCGCTTCGCTCCATACATCATACATCATACATCATACATATTTTAACATTGTCCTTCTTTATTGGGGCATATCCCCATTTTCTGCTTCGCAGAACATGTTTGTCGTGACTCGGCATAGCTCGCAAGCGGCTCTGCCCTCGCTACTCCAAACAGTCCCCTACGCTTCGCGGAGAACTAAAGTTCTCTGTCGCTTCGCTCCATACATCATA